>NZ_JBBCRA010000002.1:0-335657 GCF_037149655.1 Microbacterium sp. USHLN272
ATCGAGGTTATTTGGCATTTGACAAGTGCACGCTGTTGAGTTCTCAAGGATCGGATGCTCCCACGACCCAGTCATCACAACCAGGCCCGAAGGGCAACTTCTCTATCTTACCCATCTCATCCGGCTTGTCAAGTCGGCGTGTCGAGCAGATCAGTGATCCGCTGCACAGCCAGACAAGCTGTAGAAGAGGTGAGTCTCCCATCCTAGACGCAAGCGCCTGTTCTCTCAAGTGAGAGTGGATCGGGAGTCGTTCTCCGCTTGAGGGGGGTGAAGCTCTAGGCTTTCTCCGCTTCCCTGTGGGGCGAACAAGTAATAAGTTACGTGGCTTCCGGGGTTCTGGCAAATCGGGACGCACCGCTCGGGCGTGTCGCCGGGGCTCTCGGATCGCCTTCGTCCCGGTCACAGGCGTTTTCCCGCCCGCGACGCGCCGGGACTACGCTCGGCGCATGCCCACCTCACTGCTGCGACGCGTCTTCGAGGATCTGGCGATCACTCCCCCGGTGGACGCCGATGCCCCCGAACCGCGGGGCACCGTCCCCCTCTCCTCTCGGCTCGCGACGGACGAACTCGCCCGCTCCAGCGTCGCGGCGATCAGCGCCGTAGCGGGACGCGACCTCCGGACGATCGACCTCGAGCGCATCGCCCTGGCGTATCGGAGCGATCGCCTCCTCACGATCGACGGCTCCACGCCCCCGGTCTGGTCGCCGTTCTCCGGCTTCTGGTCGACCGCCGACGGTTGGCTCCGCACCCACGGGAACTACCCGCATCACGCGGCTGCCCTGCGTCGCGGCCTCGGCGTCGCGCCGAACGGTGACGCCACGGACGTGGCGTCCGCTCTCGCCCGTATCACCGCGGTCGACGCCGCCCGTGAGATCGCCTCTGCGGGTGGGCTCGCCGTCGTCGTGGAGCACGAACGTCCCGCGGTCGATCGTGCTCTGCGCACGACAGCACTCGTCGAGGTGTCGCGTGACGGCACCCGCCCGTCGCTTGCAGACCTGTCGAGACCCCGGTCACCCGACGCTCCGCTCGCGGGCTACCGCGTGCTCGATCTCACACGCGTCGTCGCCGGACCGGTGTGCACGCGCACGCTCGCCCTCCTCGGTGCCGACGTGCTGCGCATCGATCCTCCGCATCTGCCCGAACCGGAGTGGCAGCACCTCGATACCGGTCATGGGAAGCGAACGGCTCTCCTCGATGCCCGTTCCCCGCAGATGGAGGAGCTGCTGTCGTCCACGGATGCCGTCGTGCTCGGATACCGCCCGTCGAGCATCGCGCGCCTCGGGCTCGATCCGGACGCGCTCGCGCGTCGGCATCCGCACCTGGTGATCGCCCAACTGAGTGCCTGGGGCAGCGAGCATCCGGACCGGGCGGGATTCGACAGTCTGGTGCAGGCCGAGTCCGGCATCTCGTGGATCGAGTCACGGGATGGGCGTGCGCCCGGTGCGCTCCCTGCTCAGGCGCTCGATCACAGCGCGGGATACCTGTTGGCCGCCGCCGTCTGCGTCGCTCTCCGCCGGCGGGAGCTCGAGGGCGGAAGCTGGATCATCTCGACCTCGCTGCGACGGATCGCCGCCGAACTGCTCGGGCTGCCACGACACGATGTCCTCGCCGCCGAGCGAACGATCGACGGCTCAGGCCATACGACGCGGTTCTCCGTCGGGCGGAGCATCGTGACCGTCGGCTCGGCGATTCCGGGATTCGACTTCGCAGCCCCGCGACCCTGGGGACGGGATCAGCCGCGCTGGTGACGTGAGCGGCGCATCGCGATTACGAGGCACAGCACGATCGTGGCCGCTCCCCAGATCGCGCAGGCCGGAGGCAGCACCCGGTAGGCGAGGTGCTGCGCGGTGAACTCCGCGTCGAGTGGACCCCAGATCAACAGTCCCACGATCCACGATCCGATCAGGACGACGGGGAGCGACACCCACCAGGCGACGCGCACACCCTGCGGCACGCGGCGATCCAGGGTGGGTCGAGGCGGCCGACGCCGCACCCAGACCAGCGCCCAGATTCCGATGATCGCCAGCCCGATCACGCTCGATCCGTGCTGTAGCCACTTGTAACCCGGTAGCGGGCCCCACATCTCGTCGAGCGCCGGGACCAGCTCGACGCCGGTACGCCCTTCGTGCGTGAAGAGGTCCCAGAGGATGTGCGAGATCACTCCGAGGATCAGCGATGCAGCGAGCAGCACCGGGTACGCCCGACGCCCACCGACTCCCACGGCCTCCCCCGCCGCCGCGAACGCCGAGCGATTCCACCCCTCGGGAAGCCGCCGCGCGACCCATGCCGGAACGAGCTCCGGCACGGCCGGACGCAGCACGACGCGCCACACGAGGAAGAGCACGAACGCGAGGAGCGCGGTCCAGACCACGTTCCCCGCGGTGTGGGTGAACTCGTAGTTCAGTCCCACGCCGCGGAGGAACAGCGGAAGGTCCGGGGTCATCGCCCCGATCGCGATCGCCGCCGGCACGAGCGGCGTCCGGACGAACGGAAGTGCGACCAGCGCGTGGCTGGGTGTGAACGGCATCCGTCCTCCTCGGTGTCGGCGCCGAGGCGCGACGGCACGGAACCGTCAGGCGATGAACACGCCGGCCAGGGTCTTCTTACCGCGACGGAGCACGGAGACCCCACCGGGGAGACCACCACGCACCGTGTCGTTCTCGTCTTCGACGCGCGCGCCGTCGATCGAGACGCCACCCTGGGCGATCGCACGCCGCGCCTCGGAGAGACTCGACACCAGACCGGTCGAGACGAGTGCCTCGACCACTGGCGAGCCCAGCGCGACGGTCGTGTTCGGGAGCTCCTCGAGCGCGGTCCGCAGCGTGGCCGCATCGAGTGCGGTCAGGTCACCCTGACCGAACAGCGCGTCGGATGCCGCGATCACCGCCGCCGTCGCCTCGACGCCGTGCACGGTCGCGCACACCTCGAGCGCGAGGCGCTTCTGCGCGGCGCGACGGAACGGTTCGGACTCGACGAGTGCCGCGTACTCCTCGATCTCGGCGCGCGAGAGGAAGGTGAAGACCTTCAGACGCTCGATCACATCGGCATCCGCGGTGCTCAGCCAGAACTGGTACATGCGGTACGGGCTGCACATCGATGCATCCAGCCAGATCGCATTGCCTTCGCTCTTGCCGAACTTGGTGCCGTCGCTGTTCGTGATCAGCGGGGTGCCGATCGCGTGCGCCGACGCCCCCTCGGAGCGCCGGATGAGATCCGTGCCGCTGGTGAGGTTGCCCCACTGATCGGAACCGCCGGTCTGCAGCACGCAGTCGTACTGGCGGTAGAGCTCGAGGAAGTCCATGCCCTGGAGGATCTGGTAGCTGAACTCGGTGTAGCTGATGCCCTCGTCGGAGTTGAGGCGAGCTGCCACCGCGTCCTTCTTGAGCATCGTGCCCACACGGAAGTGCTTACCGACCTCGCGCAGGAAGTCGATCGCCGAGAGCGGCGCCGTCCAGTCGAGGTTGTTGACGATCCGAGCGGCGTTGTCGCCCTCGAAACTGAGGTAGCGCTCGACCTGAGCACGCAGACGATCGACCCACTCGGCCACCGTCTCACGCGTGTTCAGTGTGCGTTCGGCCGTCGGGCGCGGATCGCCGATCAGCCCCGTCGACCCTCCGACGAGCCCCAGCGGCTTGTGACCGGCGAGCTGGATGCGGCGCAGCGTCAGCAGCTGCACGAGGTTGCCCAGGTGCAGGCTGGGTGCCGTGGGATCGAACCCGCAGTAATACGTGATGGGGTCTCCCGCGAGCAGGGCGCGCAGCGCCTCCTGGTCGGTGGACACGTGGACGAGGCCACGCCACACGAGTTCGTCCCACACGTTCTCGAACGTGGGGTCGATCGCCGGCGTCGCAGTCGTCAGAGCGGGATCAGACACGCTTTCCAGGCTATCAGCGCCGGATGCCTCACCCGTTCGCCGACCACCAGACGAGGAACGCCGCGCCGAGGGCGATCACCCAGCTGACGAGGCTGCCGACCAGGAAGTACTCGGCTCGCGCACCGGTCTCGCGTCCGCGCGAGATCTCGGGGAATCGCACGATGCCCTTGGCCGCGAGCATCGCCGCCAGAAGCGGGTACGCCGCAGCGAGGGTCAGCATGAGCACCAGGATCCGCTCGAGGGGGCCGATCAATCGCCCGCCCTGGAATGCACTGCGCCGATCGATCGCCGCCGTCGGTTCGGATGCGGATGCCGATGACTCGCCGTCGGCCCGCTCCGCATCGGCGGGGGTCGGCTCGAGCTCTCGGCGCTCGACCGGGCGCCAGGTGTGTTCGCCGTCGAGAGCCGCGCGCACCACGAGGTTCGCGGATTCGAGGAGGAACGCCGCCGCACCGACCACCAGGACGGCGAGATCGAAGGAGATCGCGCCGACCGGCGAATCGAGGTGCCACACCTCGCCGATCAGGCCCGCGCCCGAGCGCTCGGGGAGAGTGACCACGGCGCCGACGCTGACGATGCCGAGCAGCACGGCCGGCCAGAACCCGGCGGATGATGGACGGTCGTCGGGCATGCACCACACCCAGAGCGCACCGACCACGAGCGCAGCCAGCATCGGGAGCAGCGCGTCGCCGACGCTGCCGAGCACGAGGAGCAGCACCGCGACCACCAGATAACCGATCCAGCGGCGCGCGGCGAACTGCCGCACGAGGTCGACGGCACCGACCGCGAGAAGGAGGAAGCCGGCGAGGATCATGCGATGTCACCGCGCAGCGTCGCCAGGCCGTCGATGAGCGCCTGGGCTCCGGCCCGACGCAGCGCCTTGGAGACGCTGGGTTGGGTCACGCCCTCGATCTCGGCGAGTTCTTGCTGGGAGCGGCCCACCAGGCGACCGTAGGTCAGCCGTCGCTCTCGCTCGCTCATCGCTCCCACCAGCTCGTCGCGGACGAGGAGGTAGGCGTTCGATACCGCGATCGTCGACTCCATGACCTCATTCTGACCGGGGGCACCGACAATCCACGTGCGCGAGCGCGGGACCGCTCGTCGTTCGCGCTCGTGGGCGAGGTCGATCGCCTCCCGTGCAGCCCACCATCCCGGCCCGTCAGGAAGCGCTCCGTGCGCGGAATCCACGCGGCGGACCTCCCCCACACCGAGCCCGAACCGCAACCCGATGCCGTCGGGAAGCGCGAGATGGATCATCAGGAGCGACGTCATCGCCCCCTCGAGATCGCCATAGACGGCCTGCTGCTCGTCGCCCACCGTCGGGGTGAGGGGCTGCAGCGCCAGCGGGCGATCGCGCTCGGCCTGAGCGATCGCGTCGTCGAGTCGACGCTGGGCGACCCCGCGGTCGCTCAGCGAACGGGAGCCGACGATGTCGGCGATCACGGCGATGACCATGTGTATAACCGTATCACGCATATTCTTGAGTCATGCCTTTATTGGCTATATTCTCGAGATATGCCTGAATCGCAGAACGTCCCGTGGAGCGCCGGAACCTGGACCCATCCTCCCCTCTCGACCGAGAGCGGACAAGAGCTCATCGCCACCGCCGTCGAAGGAAGCGATGCCTGGCGGCACACCGCCTACGGATTCGTCCACGACACCGAGCACGCGCTCCTCGCCCCGCTCGCCGTCGGCGAAGCCATGGAGGTCACCTTCGACGCGCCCTGGACCGGAGAGTTCGATCAAGCCGGCGTGTTCGTGCGCATCGACGACGAGCACTGGATGAAAGCCGGCCTCGAGTACGCCGACGGGCACCTCGGCCTCGGCGCCGTCGTCACCGCCATCCGCTCCGACTGGTCCGTCGGGTACGTCGACGACTGGCTCGACACCGAGGTCACGGTGCGTGTGAGCCGGTGGGCGGATGCCCTGATCGTGCGTGCCCGCGCGGCCGACGGCCCGTGGCGACTCGTGCGGGTCGCCCCGTTCGACGGCGACGCCGCGGCATCCGCCGGGCCGTTCCTCGCCGGGCCGACGCGCAGCGGACTCGCCGTGCGGTTCTCCCGATGGACGCGGACGCCCGCCGACACCGACCTGCACTGAGCACCGGGCTCCGGCCCACCGAGGCCGGAGCCCGGCTCAGATGCCGAGCGCGTGCGCGGCGGCCTGTGCGCGGGCGACGAGTTCGGCGCGCTGCTCGGCCACGCGCACCGGAGCGGTTCCACCGATCCCCGTGCGCGAGGCGACGGAGCCCTCGATCGTGAGGACCTCGCGCACCTCCGGGGTCAGATGCGAGGAGACGCCGGCGAGCAGCTCGTTGGACGCGTCCTCGAGACCGATCCCCTGCTCCTCGCAGGCGCGCACCAGCGCACCCGAGATCTCGTGCGCGTCGCGGAACGGCACCCGTCGCTTCACGAGCCACTCCGCGACGTCCGTCGCGAGCGAGAAGCCCTGCGGTGCGAGAGCCGCCATCCGACCCGTGTCGAAACGCAGCGTGGCGATCATGCCGGCGAAAGCGGGAAGCACGACCTCGAGGGTGCGAACCGAGTCGAAGACCGGCTCCTTGTCCTCCTGCAGATCGCGGTTGTAGGCCAACGGCAGTCCCTTGAGCGTCGCGAGAAGCCCCGAGAGATTTCCGATGAGGCGCCCCGACTTGCCCCGCGCGAGCTCGGCGATGTCGGGGTTCTTCTTCTGCGGCATGATGCTCGAGCCTGTCGAGTAGCCGTCGTCGAGGGTCACGAAGCCGAACTCGCGCGTGTTCCAGAGGATGATCTCCTCTGACAGGCGCGAGATGTCGACACCGATCATCGCGGTCACGAAGGCGAACTCGGCGACCACGTCGCGTGCGGCCGTGCCGTCGAGTGAGTTCTCGGCCGGACGATCGAGCCCCAGCTCCGAGGCGACGAGCGACGGATCGAGACCGAGCGTGGAACCCGCGAGCGCTCCCCCGCCGTACGGCGAGACGCCGGCCCGTCGACGCCAGTCGACCAGGCGCTCGAGCTCGCGCACCAGCGGCCAGCCGTGGGCCTGCAGGTGATGAGCCAGCAGCACGGGCTGTGCGTGCTGGAGATGTGTACGCCCCGGCAGGATCGCCTCGGGGTGCGCCTCGGCCTGCGCCACGAGCGCGTCGATCACCCGCAGGATGTCACGGGCGATCACCGCCGCGTGGTCGATGAGGTACATGCGCACGAGCGTCGCGATCTGATCGTTGCGACTGCGGCCGGCGCGCAGGCGTCCGCCCAGCTCCGGGCCGAGCTCGGCGATCAGCGCCTGCTCGAGCGCGCCATGAACGTCTTCATCGGTCGGCGCCGGGAGCAGCGTGCCGTCGGCGACCTTGCGCGCGACCGCGTCGAGGCCCGCGTGCATGCGCACCGCCTCCTCCGGCTCCAGGTAGCCCGCCGCCTCGAGGGCCGTGGCGTGGGCATGCGAACCCGCGATGTCGTACGGGGCCAGGATCCAGTCGAAATGCGTCGACCGGCTCAGCTCCACGAGCTCGGGTGACGGACCGGTCGCGAACCGGGCGCCCCAGAGAGCGCCCTCGTTCGTGCCGTCGCTCTTCGCGCCGCTCATGCGGATGCTCCGGCGAGGGCCGATGCCGAGCCGTTCTTCCGCAGCAGCCACACCAGCAGCGCCTTCTGTGCGTGCAGGCGGTTCTCGGCCTCGTCCCACACGACGCTCTTCGGGCCGTCGATGACCTCGGAGTCGACCTCGTATCCGCGATCGGCGGGAAGGCAGTGGATGAAGATCGCCTCCGAGTCGGCGAGCGTCATCGTCTCGGGCGTCACCTTGTAGCCGCCGAGATCACGGATGCGCGCGATCTTCTCCTCTTCCTTGCCCATCGACACCCACGTGTCAGTGACGACGACGTCGGCGCCGGCCGCAGCCTCGACGGGATCGGTGTACAGCGTGATGGACCCACCGGTCTCGGCCGCTCGACGGTCGGCCGCCTCCACGACGTCCGCCCGCGGCGAGTAGTCGGCGGGAGAGGCGATGCGCACATGCATGCCCGCTGTGACGCCGGCGAGCGCATAGGAGTGCGCCATGTTGCTCTGCCCATCGCCGAAGAACGTCAGCGTGAGCCCCGCGAGCTCGCCCTTGTGCTCACGGATCGTGAGCAGATCGGCGAGCAGCTGGCAGGGGTGGAAATCGTCGGACAGCGCGTTGATCACGGGCACTCGGGTGCCCGCCGACATCTCTTCGAGCCCCGACTGCGCGTAGGTGCGCCACACGATCGCGGCGACCTGGCGCTCGAGAACCCGCGCGGTGTCCGAGGGGGTCTCCTTGCCGCCGAGCTGGCTGCTCGCGGTCGAGATGATGAGGGGCGATCCGCCGAGGTCGGCGATCCCGACCGCGAAGGAGACACGGGTGCGGGTCGACGACTTGTCGAAGATCACCGCGACCGTCTGGGGTCCGGCGAGGCTCTTGTCCGCCCACCGATCCTTCTTCAACTCGATCGCGAGATCGAGGATCTCGGCCTGTTCGGCGGGCGTGAGGTCATCGTCGCGCAGCAGGTGGCGGGTCATGCGGATACCTTTCCGGGGAGCGTCGCGAAGACGTCGGAGAGCGTGGCCGCGAACAGCTCGCGGAACTCGGAGATCTCGGCGTCGCCGATCGTGAGAGCGGGCGCGATGCGCACCGTGTCGGGATTGGCCGCGTTGACGATGAGGCCGCGCTCCTGCGCCGCAGCGACCACCGCACCCGCGACCGGCTCGGTGAGGGCGACGCCGATCAGCAGACCGCGACCGCGCACACCCGAGACCAGCGGCGATTCCAGTCCGAGGATCGTCTCGCGCAGTTCTTCTCCGCGTCGGGCGGCGTTCTCGACGAGTCCCGCGTCCTCGATCTCGGCGAGCACGGCATCCGCCACCGCGGTGGCCAGCGGATTCCCGCCGAAGGTCGATCCGTGCGAGCCGGGGGTGAACAGATCGCTCGCCGCACCGTAGGTCACGAGCGCGCCGATCGGGAAGCCCCCGCCGATCCCCTTCGCGAGCGTGATCGCATCCGGGGTGATGCCCTCATGGCTGAACCCGAACCAGGCGCCGGTGCGCCCGGCACCGGTCTGGATCTCGTCGACGATGAGGAGCGCTCCGTGCGCGAGCGTCAGTGAGCGGGCGGCGGCGAGGTAGCCCTCGGGAAGCTCGACCACGCCGGCCTCGCCCTGGATCGGCTCGACGATGACCGCCGCGACGCGATCGTCCATCGCGGCTTCGAGCGCCTCGATGGTCGCCGGGATGTGCTCGACGCCGCCGGGCATCGGCTCGAACGGGGCGCGCATCGCCTCTTTCGCGGTCAGCGCGAGCGAGCCCATCGTGCGGCCATGGAAGCCGTTCTCGAGGGCGATGATGCGCGGACGCTCGGCACCGCCGTGCAGACGGGCGAGCTTGAACGCGGCCTCGTTCGCCTCGGCGCCGGAGTTCGAGAAGAACACCCGACCGTCGATCCCGGCCCCCGCGAGACGCTTGAGGCGTGCGGCGAGCGCGAGCTGCGAGGGGGTCGCGAAGTAGTTCGAGACGTGGGCGAGCGTCGCGGCCTGGCGAGAGACCGCTTCGACGAACACCGGGTGCGCGTGGCCCAGGGAGGTCACGGCGATCCCCGCGAGGAAGTCGAGGTGGCGTCGGCCCTCGGAATCCCACAGATAGGAGCCCTCGCCACGCGTCAGCAGCGCCAGGCGCGCTCCCGCGTTGAGTACGAGGTCGCGCTGCGCGTCGTCCTGCCAGATGGTCATCCTGCCACCACTTCCGTTCCGATTCCTTTGCTGGTGAAGAGTTCGACGAGCACCGAGTGCGGCACGCGTCCGTCGATGATCGCCGCGGCGTCCACTCCGCCCTCGACCGCGTCGAGGCAGGCGCGCATCTTCGGGATCATCCCCGACTCGAGACTCGGCAGCATGTCGATGAGGGCCGTCGACGTCAGATGGGACACGAGCGAATCGCGGTTCGGCCAGTCGGCGTAGAGTCCCGGCACGTCGGTGAGGATCACGAGTTTGCGGGCGCCGAGAGCGATCGCGAGCGCAGCCGCCGCCGCGTCGGCGTTGACGTTGAGGGAGTGCCCCGGGTGGTCGAGATCGGGCGCGATGCTCGACACGACGGGGATGCGCCCGGCGACCAGATGATCGATGACCGCCGTCGGATCGACCTGCACGACGTCGCCGACCCGCCCCAGATCGACCTCTTCACCGTCGACCATGACCCCGCGACGGCGACCGCCGAACAGGCCCGCGTCCTCACCGCTGAGCCCCGTGGCGATCGGGCCGTGGGAGTTGATCTTGGTGACCAGCTGCGGGTTCACCTGGCCGGTGAGCACCATGCGCACCACGCCGATCGCCTCGGTGTTGGTGACGCGATACCCGCCCTTGAACTCGCTGGGGATCTCGAGGCGCCCGAGCATGTCGGAGATCTGGGGGCCGCCGCCGTGCACGACCACCGGCTGCACGCCGACATAGCGCAGATACGCGATGTCCTGCGCGAAGGCGTCCTGCAGTTCGTCCGACACCATGGCGTTGCCGCCGTACTTGACCACGACGATCTGGTCGCGGAACTTCTTCAGCCACGGCAGCGACTCGATGAGCGTCGTCGCCTTCTGCGCCGCCTCTTCGGCGGGAGTGTCCTGGATGTCGGTCATGAGGCGTAGGCGCTGTTCTCGTGCACGTAGTCGTGGGTGAGGTCGTTCGTGAGGATCGTGGCGTATGCCTCGCCCGAACGCAGGTCGATGACGAGGTTCGTCGCCCGAGGCGTCAGGTCGACATCTTCGCGCGGACGATCCGGACCGCCTGCGGTGCACACGCGCACGTCGTTCATCCAGACGTCGACGTCGTAGGG
This sequence comes from Microbacterium sp. USHLN272, assembly GCF_037149655.1. Classification (NCBI taxonomy): domain Bacteria; kingdom Bacillati; phylum Actinomycetota; class Actinomycetes; order Micrococcales; family Microbacteriaceae; genus Microbacterium; species Microbacterium sp. USHLN272. Next base: position 10,690 of record NZ_JBBCRA010000002.1, read on the forward strand.
GTCGAACTGCGCGGACGTCGTGCCGATGGCGGCGAGCACCCGACCCCAGTTGGGGTCGTTGCCGAAGATCGCCGCCTTGAAGAGATTGTTGCGGGCCACCGAACGGCCGACCTCGACGGCATCCTGCTCGGACACCGCGCCGCGCACCTCGATCGTGATGTCGTGGCTCGCGCCCTCCGCATCGCCCTGCAGCTTGACCGCCAGTTCCTGGCAGAGCTCGCGCAGCGCCGAGCGGAACGCATCCAGGTCGGGCTTCACCCCGCTCGCCCCGTTGGCGAGGAGGGTGACCTGGTCGTTGGTCGACATGCATCCGTCGGAGTCGAGCCGGTCGAACGTGGTGCCGGTCGCTGCGCGGAGCGCGGCATCCGCCTCGAGCGGCTCGAGGTCGGCATCCGTCGTCACCACGACCAGCATGGTGGCGAGTCCGGGAGCCAGCATGCCCGCGCCCTTCGCCATGCCGCCGATCGTCCATCCGTCGCCCTGCACGACCGCCGTCTTCGCGACGGTGTCGGTCGTCATGATCGCCTGGGCCGCGGCGTCGCCGCCGTCGGCGGACAGCGTGGCGATGGCCTGCTCGGTGCCGGCGAGCACCTTCGCGCGGAACACCTCGTCACCGGTGCCGATCAACCCGGTCGAGCACACGAGCACGTCACCCGCGCTGATGTCGAGCAGCTCCGCGGCCTTCTCGGCCGTCTGGTGCGTGGTCTGGAATCCGAAGCTTCCGGTGAAGCAGTTCGCGCCACCGGAGTTGAGCACGACCGCCTCGACGACGCGATCGGCGATCACCTGCTGCGACCAGATGATCGGGTTCGCCTTGGCGCGGTTGCTCGTGAACACGGCGGCGCCGACCTTGCGCGGGCCACGATTGACGACGACGGCGACATCGGGCTTGCCGGTGGACTTGAGGCCGGCGGCGACGCCTGCCGCTTCGAAACCTGCGGGGGCGGTGACGCTCACGGGGCGACTCCGTTCACTGAGAGCGCGCGGTCCTCGGGGAGGCCGAGCGCGATGTTCATGGACTGGATGGCGGCGCCGGCGGTCCCCTTGACGAGGTTGTCGACCGCGGCGACCACCGTGACCCGATTCGCCGCACGGTCGATCGCGAGACCGATCAGCGCGGTGTTCGCACCGAGCACGTCGGCGGTGCGCGGGAACACGCCCTCGGGCAGCAGCTGCACGAAGGTCTCGTCACCGTAGGCGTTCTGCCAGGCGGCGCGGATGTCGGCGTCGGACGCACCGGGCACGATCGGCGCGGTCGACGTCGCGAGGATCCCCCGCGACATCGGCACGATCACCGGGGTGAACGAGATGCGGATGCCGTCGCCCGATGCGCCGGTGCTCGCGGGCGCCGCTGCGGCGAGCGCCTGCCGGATCTCGGGGATGTGCCGGTGGGTGCCGCCCACGGCGTAGGGGTTCGCGGTGCCGAGGACCTCGCTGGCGAGCAGGTTGGTCTTCAGGCTCTTGCCCGCACCGGAGGGGCCGACCGCGAGCACCGAGACGATGTCGCCCGGGTCGATCACACCGGCGGCGACCCCGGGGGCGAGGCTGAGGCTGACGGTGGAGGCATTGCAGCCGGGAGCAGCGATGCGTGCGGCACCGCGCAGGCGCTCGCGCTGCTTCGTTCCGTCGACGAGGAGCTCGGGCACGCCGTAGGTCCAGGCATCGTGGAAGGTGCCTCCGTAGAACGCGTCCCAGGCGTCCTGCGACGTCAGACGGTGATCGGCACCGGCGTCGATGACGAGCGGAACGTCGCCCAGCGCATCCGTGTACTGCCCGGACTGTCCGTGCGGGAGCGCGAGCACGACGATGTCGTGACCCGCGAGGATCTCGGGTGTGGTGTCCTGCAGGGTGAGGTGCGCGAGGGAGCGCAGGTGGGGCTGATGCTGGACGAGCGGCTGTCCGGCGTTCGAGTGCGCCGTGACGGTGCGGATCTCGATGTCGGGATGAGCGGCGAGGAGGCGGAGGATCTCGCCGCCCGCGTAGCCGGATGCGCCGGAGACGGCGACGGAGTACGTCATGCTTCTACCTTAACGGTCGGGGCTGTCGGGGACCGGGGCGGCGACACCGGTGCTCGACCATCGTCCGCCGGGATCGGCAGGCAGGAGCGCGGGGTCGCCTAACGTCGGCGGTCGCGGCGTCGGCGCACCGGAGCGGCGCTCGGGACGAGCGTCGAGACAGCGGAAGCGGCCGAAGGCATGTCGCGACGATAGCGCGCCCTCGACGGCATCCGCAAATCCGTCACGTCACCGAGGCGCTGCCCGCTCCCCCGGGGCACGGAAGAACGCCTGCTCGTGAGCGCTGGAGCGTTCGAACGCACGCCGCATGCGCGCGCGGGCCTCGTCATCCGCCGCGGCCGCCGCCCGGGTGACGAACGCGATCGCCCGGGCGGTGGCCTCGGCGAAGGCGGGGTCGGCATACGTCGCGAGCCACGTGGCGTACGGATGCTGCGGGTCTCGGGCGCGCTCCCCGAAGTCCCCCGCGTGCAGACGCTCGCCGAGGTCCGTGTAGAGCCAGAAGCACGGCAGCACGGCGGCGATCAGCTCGGGATAGTCACCCCCGAACGCCACGGATCGCAGGTGGTCGAGGTATGCGGTTGTCGTCGGCGAGGCGTCCGCGGCGAACGTGGCCGCCGCCACCCCCTGCGCCGGTGTCAACCAGGAGGCGTGCAGTTCGAGTTCACCCAGGATCGACCCGCGGGCCGATTCCGCCCAGAACACCTGCTCGTCCGGGGTGGGCGCGAGTCGGGCGGCGTCGGCGAGGACACGCGCATAGTCGCGGAGATACAGCGCGTCCTGCGCGAGGTAGAAGAGGAAGTCCTCCGTGGGGAGGGAACCGTCGGCGAGTCCGCGGACGAACGGGAGGCCGTCGATGCCCGCCCGGATCCCGGCGATGCCCTGCCACCAGTCCTCGGCGACCTCCTCCGGGAGCGGTCGCGTGCCCACACCGCCCCGCGCCCAGAGCCCCGCGAAGTGATGCACCGGGCCGTGACCGCCACCGACGTGCAGGGCACCGCTCTCCCGCAGCGACTCGCGCAGCCAGCTCCGCGCAGCGCGCACCGCCTCGGTGAGGTCGTCTCCGCGGGCGAGTCGTGTCGCGAGGGCGGAGGACAGAGAGCATCCCGTGCCGTGGGTGTTCGCCGTCGCGATGCGACCGCCGCCGAATTCCTCCCGTGAGCCGGATCGCACGTCGATGATCGCGTCCGGAGCCTGATCACCGGGGAGGTGACCGCCCTTCACCAGCACCGCCGTGCCGTACTCGGTCGACACCTCCTCGGCTGCGGCGAGCGCCGCGGGCCATCCCTCGATCTCCCGGCGGGTGAGGACGGCGAGTTCCGCGAGGTTCGGGGTGACGAGATGCGCGCGGTGCAGCAACGAGGCCAGAGCGTCCTCGGCATCCGCGTCGAGCAGACGATCCCCGCTCGTCGACACCATCACGGGGTCGAGCACCACGATCGGCGGGCGCACCCGATCCAGCCACGCGCTCACGACGCGCACGGCCTCGACGTTCGCGAGCATCCCGATCTTGACGGCGTCGATCACGATGTCGTCCGACAGCGCCTCCAGCTGCGCCGAGAGGAACGCGGCGTCGGGCACGTGCACATCGCGCACGCCGCGCGTGTTCTGCACGGTGAGCGCGGCGATCGCCGCCATCCCGTATCCGCCGTTCGCCGCGATCGACTTGAGGTCGGCCTGGATCCCCGCACCGCCGGAGGGATCGCTGCCGGCGATACTCAGCACCCGTGGCACCGCGCCCCGCCGCCACCGCGCGCGGAACTCGGAGGCCGCGGCACGCGGATCCGGCGAGGCGCAGAGCGCGGAGACGACGGCGAGCCCAGCGGCGCTGGCGGACTGCAGATCCTCGGTGTCGTCGATGCCGACGCCACCGATCGCGACGCAGGGAAGGGCGGTGGCCCGGACGAACGCCCGGAACCCCTCGATCCCGAGAGCCGGCGGGTGGTCGGGCTTGGTCGCCGTCGGGCGGATGACTCCCACCCCGAGGTAGTCGACCGTGCCCTCGGGCAATGCGTGGACCGCAGCGAGATGGGCCGCGCTGTTCGCCGTGAGCCCGATCAGCGCGTCGGGTCCCAGCACCGCACGCGCGTGGAGCACCGACTCGTCGCCCTGACCGAGATGCACCCCGTCGACTCGGGCGCCCTGCGCGCGTGCATCGAGAGCCGCCTCCAGCCGGTCGTTCACCACGAGGAGCGCTCGCCCATCGATCACGCGCGACAGCTCGACCAGGCGAGCGACCACGTCGGAGTGCTCGGCATCCTTCTCGCGGAGCTGGACGATACGCACGCCACCGTCGACCGCCTCCCGCACGGTCTCGACGACGCCGCGTGCACCGCACAGGGCGGCGTCCGTCACGAGGTACAGGGAGAGATCCGCGATCACCGCGCTCCCTCCTCGACGTGCGCGCGAGCGATGACCTCTGCCGGCTCGACGGCGGCGAGCGCGTCCAGCAGGGCGACGGCGAAGCTGCCCGGCCCCGACGCCGACGCCGCCGCATCCTCCGCGGCGATCGTGTAGACGAGAGAACCCCCGGCGACGGCATCCAGCGCTCCGGTACCGGTCGCCCTGGCGGTGCCGAGGAACGCCGCCATCACCGCGCCGAGTGCGCATCCTCCTCCGGTCACGCGCGTCAGGAGCGCGTCACCGTTCGACAGCCGGAGAACCCGCTCGCCGTCGGTCAGCAGATCGACGGGGCCCGAGACGGCGACGATGCTGCCATGGCGACGAGCGAGGTGTCGGGCCGCGTCGAGCGCGGCTTCGGTGCCGTCGGTGGCATCGACCCCGCGTCCGCCCGTGCTCATGCCCGCCAGCGCGAGGATCTCCGACGCGTTGCCGCGGATGGCCGTCGGCCGACGCTCGGCGAGCTCGCCCGCCAGGGAGGTGCGCACCGGGAGCACACCGATCGCGACAGGATCGAGCACCCAGGGAGTGCCGGCGAGGGTCGCCGCGTCGACCGCCTCGAGGCTCGCCGCGCGCTGTTCCGGGGTCGGGGTGCCGAGGTTCACGAGCAGCCCGGAGGCCGCACCCGCGAACATCCCCGCCTCGCCCACGATGTCGACCATCGCCGGCGCGGCTCCGACCGCGAGCAGCACGTTGGCGGTGAATCCGGTGACGACCGCGTTGGTGATGCAGTGGGTCAACGGCGCAGCCGTGCGCAGCGCTTCGAGCAGTTCGGCCGCGGACTGCGCGGTCGAGGGGGCGGACGATGGACGCAGAAGATCGCTCATTGCGACATCCCTTCGCTAGTACGAACTAGATCAGGTTCGACGGGTGTGATCTCAGCCGCGGATGCGGCACCCCGTGTCACTCGCCCAGAGTCTAGCGAAGCGACCGTGATCGGCCGCCGAGCTCGGCGAGGAGATCCGCCTCTTCCGCGCGGCTGAGCCCGGCGCGGCGCGGACGATCCACACCGCGCACGAGCTCGTCGGCCACGACCCGTGCGGCCGTCGCGTCGAGCGGGCTCAGCGCGCCTCCCGTCGCGAGGAACCTCTCGTTGCGACGGGTCATGAATCCGGTCATGTCGGCCGGCAACCAGAGCGGCAACGAGCGCACGCCCATCCAGTACTCCACGCTGCGCGCGCGCAACCACTCCTCGCTCGCCTCGCGCACGCCGCCGGTGTGTCCGGCGGCACCGCGCACGATCTCGAGCATGTCGGCGAGCGGGATGCTGTCGCCGACCGCGTTCACCGCGCCGACGGCTCGCGAGGAGGCGACGTACGCGGCGAGGTCGTCGACGTCGACGACCTGCGCGGTCCGGCCGGCCAGGGGCGGCACCAGCACCGGTCGCTCCCCCGCCCGCGCGAACGCCGCCGCCCAGTACCCGAAGCGGTCGCTCGGGTCGCCCTCGCCCACGATCAGACCGGGTCGCACGATCAGCGCCCGATCGCCCAGTGCGGCGACGGCATCCTCCGCCGCCGCCTTCTGCGCACCGTAGTCGGCATCCTCCGCGCGGGAGGACGGATGCCGCGGCGCGCTCTCGTCGGCGCCCACCGTCTCGTCGTCGGCGCCCACCGTCTCGTCGTCGGCGTACACCGAGACGGACGACACGAAGGTCCAGCGGGCGGCGCGGTCTCCGAGCTCGTCGACGGCCCGGGCGACCTGGAGCGCCGAGGACGAGACGTCGACCACGAGGTCCCATTCGCCGTCGAGCGCCGCGTACGGATCGGCGCCGGTCCGGTCCCCGACCACGAGCGTCGCCCCCGGCGGCACCGGGCGGGTCCCCCGCGCGAGGCAGGTCACGGCGGCGCCCTCGTCGAGGAGGCGGCGGGCGATCCGGCTCGACAGCCATCCGGTGCCGCCGAGGATCAGAGCCTTCGTCATGACACCAGCACACCAGGATCGGCGCGCCGACGGAAGCGCATCCGCTCAGAGCAGAGTGTCGGATGCGCCTGACACGATGGGGCCATGCTCACGACCCTCGCCGTTTCCGGCTACCGCTCGCTCGTCGACGTCGTCGTGCCGCTCGATCCGCTCACCGTGATCACGGGGGCGAACGGCACGGGCAAGTCGAACCTCTACCGCGCGTTGCGCCTGCTCGCAGCGACCGGCCACGGCCGCGCGGTCGCCGCCGTCGCACGGGAGGGAGGCCTCGACAGCGTGCTGTGGGCGGGCCCCGAGACGCCGCAGGGTGAGGGAGCCCAGGGCACACGGCGTACCCGACCGATCTCGGTGCGCCTCGGCATCGCCGCCGACGAGGTCGGGTACCTCATCGACCTGGGCCTGCCGCAGACCGACGCGCGCAGCCTCTTCACGCGCGACCCGGAGATCAAACGCGAACAGTTGTTCAGCGGCCCGTTCGCGCGGCCGGGAACGCTGTTCGTCGATCGTCAGCGCGGCGGGGTGCGGGTGCGGGGCGACGACGGTTGGGAGTCGGTGGATCAGCCGATGGGACCGGGGCAGAGCGTGCTGCTCGACCTCGTCGACGGCACCGCGCGGTGGGAGACGGCATCCTTGCGCTCCCGGATCGCCAGCTGGCGCTTCTACGACCACTTCCGCACCGACGCGTCCGCCCCCGCGCGACAGCCGCAGGTCGGAACCCGCACGCGCTGGCTGAGCGACGACGGCTCCGACCTCGCCGCCGTGTGGGCGACGACGACGGAAGCCGGACGCGGCGCTCCGCTCGACGAGGCCGTCGACCGCGCCTTCCCGGGATCACGCGTGCAGATCTCCGTCACCGACGGCTCGTTCCGGTTGCAGCTGCGGCAACCCGGGTTGCTGCGTCCGCTCGACGCCGCCGAACTCTCCGACGGCACGCTCAGGTACCTGCTGTGGTGCGCGGCACTGCTGCCCGCCGACCCGCCGCCGCTCCTCGTCGTCAACGAGCCCGAGTCGAGCCTGCACGAGAGCCTCATCGACCCTCTCGGCTCGTTGCTCGCTCATGCGGCGTCCCAGACGCAGGTGATCGTCGTCACCCACTCGGCACCCCTCCGCCGCGCACTCGCCGAGGCGGGCGGGTCGGTCGTCGAGCTCGAGTCGAACGGCTACGGAACCCGTGTGCGCGATCAGCTGCCGCTCGAGCGTCCGAGCTGGCACTGGCCGTCGCGCTAGCGGTAACGCTGCGCGACGGCCAGTGCCTGCGAGGGGATCGTGTGGGGCTCAGTCGCGGAGAGCCGCCCCGAAGCGCCCGGCGGCGACGGCGACGCCCGCGAGCTTGGCTTCGCTGGCCTCGGCCGCCGTGAGAGTGCGATCGTCGGCGCGGAAACGCAGCGCGAAACTCAGGCTCTTCGAACCCGAAGGAACGCCCTCGCCGCGGTAGTCGTCGACCAGGCGCACCGATTCGAGGAGCGCACCCGCGCCCTCGGCGAGTGCTGCCTCGACATCCGCGGCCGGCACCTCGATCGGCACAGCGAGCGAGACATCCTGCGTCGCGGCGGGGAACGTCGAGAGCGATGCGGCGACGATGCGCTCGCCCGCGAGGGCGAGCACGAGATCGAGATCGACCTCGAGCACGGTCGCTCGCCCAGGGAGATCCGCATCCGCGGTGACAGCGGGGTGGAGTTCGCCGACGTAGCCGACGACCCGATCCGCGACGCGCAGGTCGCCCGTGCGCCCCGGGTGGAGGGCGGCTCGCGTGCTCTGCACGACGTCGATCTCGACGCCTGCGGCCGTCGCGATCACGCGCACGGCGTCGAGAGCATCCGAGAGCCCGGCCGCCTCGGCCGGACGTCCCGGCTGGCGCGGGGTCGCGTTCCCGGTCAGGAGAGCGGCGAGGAAGCGGTTCTGCGGCGGGATCGATGCGTTCAGCTCGGCGAGGGTCTCCTCCGAGGGGCGCTCCCCGAGTGGCGGAACCTCATCCGTGCCGTAGGTCGTCCCGGCTTCGGGCAGGAACACCGCGCCCGTGTCGAAGATCGCGAGGTCGGTGAGACCGCGTGAGATGTTGCGGTGCGCCGTCTGGAGCAACCCCGGCACCAGCGAGCGTCGCAGGAACGGCGCCTGGCCGTCGAGCGGGTTCGCCAGCCGGATGCTGGGCAGGTGCTCCCCCGTCGCCGATCCGTGGAGGTCGTTCTGCGCCTCGGTCGTGAACGGGAAGGCGGGGGTCTCGACGAAGCCCGCGGACGCCAGGGCGTTCGCCACCCGGCGGCGGCCCTGCTGGTGCGCGGTGAGTCCGCGGCCCGACGGCGGCGTGGGAAGCACCGAGGGGATGCGGTCGAGGCCGTGGATACGGGCGACCTCTTCGGCGAGCGTCCACTTGTCGGTCAGATCGGGACGCCAGGTCGGAGGGATGACGGTCCACCCGTCTTCGGCAGCGGTCACCTCCGCACCGATCGTGGTGAGGGCGCCGGTGATCTCGGCCTCGGTGTAGTCGACGCCGATCAGGCCCTCGACGAAGCCTGCGGGCAGGTCGATCTCGCCGACGAAGACCTCGGCGAAGAGCGCGCCCCCCTCGTCGGTGAGCGTGCCGCCGGCCAGCTCGACCATGAGGTCGGCCGCACGACGGGCCGCCACGAACGGGATGAGCGGGTCGACGCCGCGCTCGAAGCGCTTGGACGCCTCGCTGGGCAGCTTGTGCCGGCGTGCGGTGCGCGCGATCGTGGTGGGATCGAACGACGCGGCCTCGATGAGGACGTCGGTCGTCGTGTCGCTCATCTCGGTCGTGCCGCCGCCCATGACGCCGGCGAGGCCGATGGGTCCGGATTCGTCGGTGATGAGCAGATCCTCGACGTGGAGCGTGCGCTCCTGGCCGTCGAGAGTCGTCATCTTCTCGCCCGCCCGAGCACGGCGCACCGTGATGCCGCCCGTGAGCTTGTCGAGGTCGTAGCCGTGCAGCGGCTGGCCGAGTTCGAGCATGACGTAGTTCGTGATGTCGATCAGCACGCCGAGCGAGCGCATGCCCGCGAGCGAGAGCCGCGCGATCATCCAGGGAGGTGTCGGGCGGGACGGGTCGACCCCGCGGACGACCCGGGTCACGAACTCGCTCGCGCCCACACGTCCGCGCACGGGCGCCTGATCGTCGACGATCGCGACATGGCCGGTGCCTGGCTGCAGCTCGGCGAAGTCCCGCTCGGCCGGGTCGCGGAACTCCGCTCCCGTCGCGTGCGAGTACTCACGGGCCACGCCGCGCAGGGAGAAGGCGTACCCGCGGTCGGGCGTGACGTTGATCTCGACCGCGACGTCGTCGAGCCCGAGGAGGGCGATCGCGTCGGTACCGACCGGGGCGTCGATCCCCAGGTCGGACAGCACGAGGATGCCGTTGTGCTCGTCACCGAGCCCGAGCTCCCGCGCCGAGGCGATCATGCCGTCCGACACGTGCCCGTAGGTCTTGCGGGCCGCGATCGGGAACGGGCCGGGCAGCACCGCGCCCGGGAGCGTCACGATGACCTTGTCTCCGGCGACGAAGTTGTGGGCGCCGCAGACGATGCCGCGCACGCCGCCGTTCGCCTCGCCGACGTCGACCTGGCACCAGTTGATGGTCTTGCCGTTGGACTGCGGTTCGCCTTCGAGCGAGACCACCTGTCCGACGACGACGGGACCCGTGATGTCGAAGCGGTGCACGTCCTCCTCTTCGAAGCCGACCGTCACCAGTGCCGCGAGGACGTCCTCGGGGGACGCATCCGCTGCCACATCGACGTACTCACGCAACCACGAAAGCGGGACGCGCATCACACCACCATCCCGTACTGCTCGCTGAATCGGACATCGCCCTCGGCCATGTCACGCATATCCTGCACATCGCTGCGGAACATGAGTCCCCGCTCGATGCCCATGCCGAACGCGAAGCCGCTGTACACCTCGGGATCGATCCCGGCCGCACGCAGCACGTTCGGGTTGACCATGCCGCAGCCGCCCCACTCGATCCACCGTGCGCCGCCCTTGAAAGTGGGGTGCCACAGATCGAGCTCGGCGGAGGGCTCGGTGAAGGGGAAGTAGTTGGTGCGGAAGCGCATCTTGGCCTCGGGACCGAACAGCTGCTTCGCGAAGTGGTCGAGCGTGCCCTTGAGGTGCGCCATCGTGATGCCCTTGTCGATCACGAGACCCTCGAACTGGGTGAACACCGGCAGGTGCGTCGCATCGAACTCGTCGGTTCGGTAGACGCGCCCGGGGCAGAGCACGTAGATCGGCACCTCGCGGTCGAGCATCGAGCGCACCTGGACGGGACTCGTGTGCGTGCGCATGACGAGGTGTCGCGAGGCGGGGTCGACGTAGAACGTGTCCTGCTCCTGGCGGGCGGGGTGGTCGACGTCGAAGTTGAGCGCGTCGAAGTTGAACCACTCGTGCTCGAGCTCGGGACCCTCCGCGATCTCCCATCCCATGCCCACGAAGATGTCGCAGACCTGGTCCTGGAGCAGGGAGAGCGGATGCCGCGCACCGACGCGCGTGCGCGACGGCACCGCCGTGATGTCGATGCGTTCGGCTTCGAGGCGCGCCGCGACCTCGGCGGCAGCGAGCTCGGCCTCCTTGGCGGCGAGCGCCTGCGTGACCTGACCGCGCCCCTGGCCGACGAGCTTGCCGAAGGCGGCCTTGTTCTCGGGGGCGACCTGACGCATCGAGGCGTTCAGGACGGCGAGGGGCGAACCGTCGGCCACGTGGGCGGCACGGGCCGCCTTGAGCTCGGCGGTGTCGGTCGCTGCGTTGATCGCTGCCAGGGCGGCGGCTACGGCTGCTTCGACCGCTTCCGGGGTGATTTCTGGAGTCTCGGACACGAGAAACGAGTCTACCGGCGCGGGGTGGCGGGATCGGACGATCCCGCCACCGTCATGCTCCGGGGGTCGCGCTTCGCCCGCTGTCGGTCCCGCGCTGCAGCGTGATCAGCTCGGTGTTCGTCTCACCGGCGTGCTGACGCGGGTCCGGAGCCGCATCTCCCGCCTTGGGCGAACGCTTGGTACGACGCTGGAGGCGGTATGCGATGTAGGAGAGCACCAGGCAGACGGCGACGTACATGGAGCCGCCGACGATCGCCGCCGGGATGAGCGGGGAGCCGTAGGGCGCCTGGTTGCCGATCTGGTTGATGACGTACAGCAGCTCCTGGTACGTGATGATGAACCCGAGAGCCGTGTCCTTCAGCGCGACGACGAGCTGCGCGATGATCACGGGCATCATCGCTCGCACGGCCTGCGGCAGGAGGATGAACCACATCACTCCGCTCTTGCGGAGTCCGATCGCGTACCCGGCCTCCGCCTGCCCGCGCGGCAGCGACTCGACACCGGCGCGCAGCACCTCGGCGAGCACCGAGCCGTTGTAGACGATGAGCGCGATCACGACCGCGAAGTAGGGCGACATCTTGATGCCGACGACGGGGAGGCCGTAGTACAGCAGCATCATGAGGACGAGCACGGGGACGGCGCGCAGCACCTCGATGATCCACCGGACCGGTTCCCGGACCCAGGCGTGCTCGGAGAGACGCCCGATGCCCAGGACGAAGCCGAGGACGAGCGAGCCGACGCCGGCCGCGGCGAAGGCGGCGAGCGTGCTGAGAAGCCCCTCGCCGAAGCGGACCCAGACCGCGGAGTAGGAGAAGATGTTCCACTTCTCCGCCGAGAACTGCCCGGTGGCGAAGAGCCGCCACACGACCCAGCCGAGCACGGCGAGCACCACGAGCACGGTCGCGACTCCGATGAGTCTGTTGCGCGCGATGGCGCGGGGACCGGGGACGTCGAAAAGAACGGAACTCATCGCGAGATCCTCCACTTGTTCTCGAGCACTCGCTGGACCCAGGCGAGCAGCAGCACCAGCACGACGAAGATGACCATGACCCACAGCAGCACGACCAGGGCGCTCTCGCCGCGCTCGCTGAGTGCGGCGCGGATCGTGCCCAGGTTGACGACGGAGAAGCCCGCCGCGACCGTCGTGTTCTTCATGAGGGCGATGAGCACGCTCATCATCGGGGGGACGACGGATCGGGTCGCCTGCGGCAGGACGACGTAGCGCATGACCTGGCCGAAGTTGAGGCCGATCGCCCGGGCGGCCTCAGCCTGCCCGACGGGCACCGTGTTGATACCGGCGCGCAGCGCCTCCGCGACGTAGGTGGCCGTGTAGAGACCGAGGGCGATGACCGCGAGCAGGAGGGAATTGACGCGTTCGCCGAGAAGGATCGGCAGGCAGAACGCGAAGAAGAACATGACCAGGGTCAACGGGGTGTTGCGGATCCAGTTCACGTACACGCCGCCGACCGCGCGTGCGATGGGGACCGGGGACACTCTGGCCGCGCCGACGATCAGTCCGAGGACGATCGCGATGAGACCTCCACCCAGGAACAGCGCGATCGTTCCCCACAGCGCTTCCCCCCAGAGATCGAGGTGGTCGGTGATGACTCCCACTGGTGCTCCTGTCGATTCGAATTGGCGCGACGCTCTGCCGAGGGGCGGGGCGGCCGAGGATATCGGCCGCCCCGCTCGGATCAGCTGATCGGGTCGACCTCGGGCTGGGTCGCCTTGACTCCGGAGGCTCCGAGGTTGTTCTCGAAGATCTGCTCCCAGACGTCGCCGCCGTCGGTCAGCTGCGTGTTGAAGTACTCGACGAGTGCGGTGTCATCCTTCGCCACACCGATGCCGTAGCGCTCCTCGCTGAAGGGCTCGCCGACGACCTTGAGGTTGTCGGGGTCCTGAGCCGCGTAGCCGATGAGGATCGCCTCGTCGGTCGTGACGGCGTCCACCTGGCCGTTCTTGAGGTCCTCGACGCACTTGGAGTAGGTGTCGTACTCCTTGGTGGGAACCTCGGGGTAGTTGGTGTTGATGTTCTGGATGGGCGTGGAGCCCGTGGCCGAGCACACCGTGGTCGAGGAGTCGAGGTCGTCGACGCTCTCGATGTCGCTGTCGGCCCCGACGAGGAGGCCCTGGCCCGTCACGAAGTACGGACCGGCGAAGGAGATCTGCTCCTTGCGCTTGTCGGTGATCGAGTAGGTGCCGACGTAGTAGTCGATGTCACCGTTCACGATCGCCTGCTCGCGGTTCGCCGAGGCGATCGCCTGGAACTCGATCTTCTCGGGGTCGACCCCGAGGGATGCGGCCATCCAGCGTGCGATGTCGACGTCGAAACCGGTGCGCTCGCCCGTCACGGGGTCGAGGTAGCCGAGCCCGGGCTGGTCCTCCTTGACGCCGACCTTGATCGTCCCGCTGGACGAGATCCGGTCGAACGTCGGGCTGCCGTCGAGGCTGACATCGGTCGCCACCGTCCAGGGCGTGCTGCTCGAGGCGTCGCCGCCGTCGTCGCCGCCGCCGGTGCCCGTGCTCGACGGGGTTCCGCTGTTGCAGGCGGTGAGCGCGAGCAGCGCCACCGCCGCGATTCCGATACCTGCCAGTGTCCGTGTGCGTCGCATGTGCGTCTCCTTCGTGTGCTGTGGGTGCAGGGTCTGGGGTGATCAGTGCGTGAGGAGCTTCGAGAGGAAGTCCTTGGCGCGATCGCTCTTCGGATGGGTGAAGAACTCCTCGGGCGTGGCCTCTTCGACGATCCGACCGTCGGCCATGAAGACCACGCGGTCGGCCGCCTTACGGGCGAAGCCCATCTCGTGGGTGACGACGATCATCGTCATGCCCTCGTGCGCGAGCTCGACCATGACGTCGAGCACCTCGTTGATCATCTCGGGGTCGAGCGCGCTGGTCGGCTCGTCGAACAGCATGACCTTCGGATGCATCGCCAGCGCTCGCGCGATCGCGACGCGCTGCTGCTGCCCGCCCGAGAGCTGGGCCGGAAGCTTGGACGCCTGCTTGGCGACGCCGACGCGCTCGAGCAGCTCCATCGCCTCGCGCTCGGCGTCGGCCTTCTTGAGGCCGCGCACCTTGATCGGGCCGAGGGTGACGTTCTCGAGGATCGTCAGGTGGGCGAACAGGTTGAACGACTGGAAGACCATGCCGACGTCGGCACGGAGTTCGGCGAGGCCGCGTCCCTCGGCGGGCAGCGCCTTGCCGTCGATGCTGATGGTCCCGCTGGTGATCGTCTCGAGACGGTTGATGGTGCGGCACAGGGTCGACTTGCCCGAGCCGGACGGGCCGATCACGACGACGACCTCGCCGGCGTTCACGGTGAGGTCGATATCGGTCAGAGCCTGGAATTCGCCGTAGTGCTTCTGCACGTTGTCGACCACGACAAGGGCTTTACCGGTGGTCATCTTTTCTCCAAACTCGCCAGGTCGTCGGCAGTGCTCGATCGGGGGTCGGCCCCGGTGGGTTCAGTCCTCGCGCCACCCGTCCCCACGGGCATCCGCGTTCATCGTCGAACGGTGCGCGACCGACCTCACGATCGCAGAGCCCCCGGGCGCTGTCAGACTTCTTGAGGATTTCTTGAGGGTCGTAACAAGGGCGTTACGCAGCGGTCCCCGAGGGGCGCGGCGCCGTCATCCGCGCTGATCGCGATAGAAGTCCACCGCTCCGGGATGGAGGTCCACGGGCACGGTGAAGATCGCCTGACGGCGGCTCAGGAGCGCCGCCGCGGGCACGTCCTCCGCCATGCGCGAGCGCGCGTCGAAGAGCACCGTGAGCACGTCCTTCACGACCGCATCCGGGGTCGCGGACGCGACGATCAGGTAGTTCGGAACGGCCATCGTCGGCACCGATTGCGCGATCCCGTAGGCGCCCGCGGGGAAGTCCGACGAACGGTACGCGTCGGAGTACCGTGCGTTGACGGCGTTGACCCAGTCCTGTTCGATCGGCAGCAACCGCAGGGGCAGCGAACCCGAGAGGTTCTCGATGCCGGGCGTCGGCAGCCCCCCGACCCAGAAGAACCCGTCGATCTCGCCGCTCTCGAGCGCGGCGATCGACTCGCGCAGATCTAGCTGCGGATTGCTCACCGACCCGGCATCCACCCGGGCGGCATCGAGGATGCGCGTGGCGATGACGTTGACGCCCGATCCGACGGCGCCCAGCGACACCGTCCGCCCGGTGAGATCGGTGATGTCGTCGATCTCGGAGTCCGCCCGCACGACGACGTGCACGTACTCGTCGTACAGGCGCGCCGCCGCCTGGATCGGGAGAGGCTCGTCGAACGCGCCGCGTCCGGCCACGGCATCCGCAGCCGCATCGCCCTGGGCGAAGCCGAGCAGCGCCTCGCCGGACGCGACCCTGCGCAGGTTGTCGACGGAGCCGTCCGTCTCCGTCACCTCGGCCGATACGCCGAGCGCGGTCGAGAGTTCCTCGGCGAAGTGCCCGCCGTAGTCGAAGTAGACCCCCGTCGTGCCTCCGCCGGCGATGACGGCCGTGCCCTCCGCCCACTCGCCCGCGCGCGGGCTGCACCCGCTCGCGCCGAGGACGACGACGGCGGCGCAGACTGCGGCAACGGCACGGCGCGCGAGCCGGAGCATCCGATCCCTGGTCACTCGAACCCCCCGTTCGTGAGCACGAGCGACACCAGGAGACCCCCGCCGTCCGGCGACGACACGACCAGTTCGCCACCGATGGATGCGAGCAGATCGGTGGCGATCGCCAGCCCGAGTCCCGTACCCGGGGTGTCGTCGCTGTCGGCGCTGCGCCAGAATCTGTCGGTGGCGTACTCCACCTGATCCCCGGCGAGCCCCGGCCCGCGATCCCGCACGGTCAACCGACAGCGCTCGCCGTCGCGTTCCACCCCCAGCTCGATCACCGAATCGGCCGGCGAGAACTTCACGGCGTTGTCGATGACCGCATCGAGTGCGCTCTCGACGATCGTGCGATCGGTGACGCACATGACGATCCCCTCCCCCGTGCGTCGGAAGCCGATGCCGCGGGGCCCCGCCACCTCGCGCCAGGCATCGCTGCGACGCTCGACGAGCGTGGTGAGGTCGACCGCGGAGAACATCGAATCGGCGCGACCGCTGCGGGCGAGGTTCAACATGGTCTCGAGGATCCGAGTCATCCGGCGCCCTTCCTCGCGCGTCTCCTCGATGTCGTCCTTCCAGTCGTCATCGAGTCCCGTCGCCAGGTGCTCGACGCGCAGCAGCAGGGCGTTGAGAGGATTGCGCAGTTCATGCGAGGCGTTCAATGCGAACTCCTGCTGGCGGGCGAGGCTGCGCTCAATCTCCTCGGCCATGCCGTTGAAGACCCTCGTCATACGCCTCAGTTCGGGCGGCCCTGTGTCCTCCGCGACGCGCGCATCCATCTCACCGTGCTCGATCGCCACCATCGCATCGTCGAGCCGCCGCACGGGCGAGAGCACCCACCGGGCGAGTTGGAACACCAGGAGAACGCCCAGCGAGATCGAGACGAGGGCGACCCCGATCAGGATCAGCAGCTGCTGCAGGATCGCCGTGCGCGGAGCCTCCACCTCGGCCGAGATCATCACCGCGCCGATCACATCGCCGTCGTCGAACACCGGCTCGACCATCGTGGCGTCCGAGATGATCCAGGGGAAGAAGGCCTCCGGGGCCTCCGCGCGGCGGCCGGAGAGCGCGAGTCGCACCTGCTCGGCCTCCTCCTCGGAGAGCACCCCCGGCTCCGACTCGCTCGCCGCCCAGACGGATCCGGTGAGGTCGTACACCGCGATCTCGATCCCGTAGACCTGCTCGAACCTGCGCGCCTCGCCTTCGAACACCCCGGCAGCATCCGAGCGGAGCGCCTGCCGGGCCGTCGTGGCGAAGTAGCCGAGGTCACCGATCTGTTCGGTGTAGACCGCCTGCTGGATGCTGCGCGCGGCGCTCCATCCGGTCGCGCCGCCGAGGGAGAGGAGGATCGCGACCAGGGGCACCAGGAACACGATCACGAGCCGCTTGCGCACCGGCTACGACCCCACGAGCCGATAGCCGACGCCACGCACCGTCTCGATCACCCGGTGCGAGCCCGTCTTCTTACGGATGGCTCCGACGTGCACCTCGAGCGAGTGACCGAAGCCGCGCCAATCGGTGTTCCACACCTCGCGGATGAGTCGATCCTTCGGAACGGCGACTCCGGGATAGCGCGCGAGCACCGCGACGATGTCGAACTCCTTGGGCGTGAGGTCGACCGCCTGGTCGTCGACCCGGAGCTGCCGTGCCACGAGATCGATCGCGACAGCGCCGCCGTGGATCGTGACCACGCCGTCGGACTCGGGACGCACCGCTCGCGAGCGTCGTGTCACCGCCTCGATCCGAGCGAGGAGCTCGTGCACGTCGTACGGCTTCACCACGAAGTCGTCGGCGCCGGCACGCAGCCCCTTGATGCGCTCGGTCACCTGGCTGCGCGCCGTCACGACGACGATCGGCACGTCGGAGCGGCCACGGATACGGCGGCACAGATCGATGCCGTCGACGTCGGGCAGACCGAGATCGAGGAGGACGACCTCGGTGTCCGCCCCCAGGAGATCCATCGCCGCGGCGCCGTCGGACGCCCTCACGGTCGCATACCCCGAACGGGCGAGGAAGGCGTCGAGCGCCGCGGCGACGCGATCGTCGTCTTCCACGATCAGTATCCGCATGCGCTCCCCTCCTCTCTCCGTCGGCGGTGACGGACGGGCAGGAGCAAAAGTATCAGCCGACCGTCGCGGCGCGCTGCGCGAACGCGCTCTCGTACAGGCACACGCTCGCCGCGGTCGCCAGGTTCAGCGACTCCGCCTTGCCGAAGATCGGGAGGCGCAGAACGCGATCGGCCAGCGCCAGAGCGTCGTCCTCCAGGCCTCGCGCCTCGTTTCCGAACAGCCACCCGGTCGGCTCGGCGAGCACGCCCTCGGCGCGCGCGGAGAGCAGGTCGTCACCCTTCACATCCGCGGCGAGGATGCGCAGACCGGCTTCGTGCGCGCGGGTGATGACGTCTTCGAGTTCCCCGCCGACCGAGACCGGGAGGTGGAACAGCGATCCCGTCGTGGCGCGCACGACTTTGGGGTTGTACGGATCGACCGTGCGTCCGGTGAGGACGACGGCATCCGCTCCCGCCGCATCCGCCGCGCGGATGATCGTCCCGAGGTTGCCGGGATCGCGCACCTCTTGGCAGATCGCGACCAGGCGAGGGGATGCCGCGAAGACGTCGCGCACGGACGTCGGCGTCTGCCGGACGACGGCCACGAGCCCCTGCGGGGTGACCGTATCGGCCATCGCGTTCAGGACGTACTCGGTGACGTGCTCGACATCGATGCCGGCATCTGCGGCCTGAGCCCGGATGTCGGGATGCCTCTCCCACCCGGTCGGGGTCGCGAAGAGCTCGACGATCGCCTCGGGACGGTAGGTCAGAGCCTCTCGGACGGCCTGCGGCCCTTCGAGGAGGAAAAGCCCGGTCTCGGTTCGTGCGCTTCGCTTCGTCAGCTTGGCGACGGCTCGGACTCGGGGGGAGCGGGGGTTCTCCAGCACGATCACAGTCTAGGGAACACCTTCCCCGCGCCGAGCCATTGACGCAGGCGCAGTTCCAGGTCCGATCGATAGGGTGCGGGCGTGACAACCGACAGCCCATCGTCCCCGCGGGCGAGGCGACGCCGACGGATCGGTTGCGCCGCAGCGGCTGCGGTAGTCATCGGCGCAGGCCTCTTCGTCCACGGTCTCGCCGAGGGGCCGGCCGGGGACATCGCCGGGGACGCCCTCTACGCCGTGCTGATCTACGCGCTCATCGCCTGCGCACTCCCCCGTGCGCGCTCCGGCGCGATCGCGGTGTCGGCCGCCCTCGTGTGCGCTGCCGTCGAGTTCGCCCAACTCACCGGCATCCCGCACGCCCTGGGCCAGGCGTTCCCACCCGTGCACCTGGTGCTGGGTTCGGGATTCGATCCCCGGGATCTGGTCGTCTACGTCTGCGCCGTCGCGGTGGCCGCTGCGCTCGACGCCGGCGTGCGCTCCAGGTGGACAGCGCGTCCGGAGAAAGCAGAAGGCGCCCTCCCGGAGGAGAGCGCCTTCTGAAGAGATCGCTGCTTACGCAGCCGACTTCGGAGCGTTGACGTCGGAAGGCAGAGCCTTCTTGGCCGTCTCGACGAGAGTCGTGAACGTCGCTGCGTCGTTGACCGCGAGGTCGGCGAGCATACGACGGTCGACCGTCACACCCGCGAGGCCGAGGCCCTGGATGAAGCGGTTGTACGTGATGCCGTTCTGGCGTGCCGCAGCGTTGATGCGCTGGATCCAGAGGCGACGGAAGTCACCCTTGCGCTTGCGACGGTCCCGGTACGAGTAGACCAGGGAGTGGATGACCTGCTCCTTGGCCTTCCGGTAGAGGCGCGAACGCTGGCCGCGGTAACCGGAGGCGCGCTCGAGGATGACCCGGCGCTTCTTGTGAGCGTTTACCGCCCGCTTGACTCTTGCCATTTTCCTGTATTCCTATCGTGCGTTCGGCGCGTCAGCGACCGAGAAGCTTGTTCGCGACCTTGGCGTCTGCCTTCGACAGAACCTGGTCCTGGTTGAGGCGACGGGTGCGACGGCTCGACTTGTGCTCGAGGTTGTGACGCATGCCAGCCTGCTGCTTCTTCAGCTTTCCGCTGCCGGTGATCTTGAAGCGCTTCTTCGCACCCGAATGGGTCTTCTGCTTCGGCATCTTCTCTTCCTTCGTATGGCGCCTTCTCAGGCGACGGTGTCAACCCGCGGTGCGGGAGTGTGTGGGGCGGGTGTCACTCCGCGGCGGCTTCGGCCGGAGCCTCGGCCTTCGCCTCGCGGGCAGCCTGCTTGTTGGCGGCGCGCTGCGCGTCGCGAACGGCGTTCTGCTCCTGCTTGGCCTCGGACTTGCTCTTCAGCGGAGCCACGACCATCACCATGTTGCGACCGTCGATCGTCGGGTTCGACTCGACGGTTCCGAGCTCCGCGACATCCTCGGCGAACTTGCGCAGCAGACGCACACCCTGCTCGGGACGCGACTGCTCGCGGCCGCGGAACAGGATCATGGCCTTGACCTTGTCGCCGGCCTTCAGGAAGCCCTCGGCACGCTTGAGCTTGGTCGTGTAGTCGTGCGCCTCGATCTTCAGGCGGAAGCGGACCTCCTTGAGAACGGTGTTCGCCTGGTTGCGGCGAGCCTCCTTCTCCTTCTGGGCGGCTTCGTACTTGAACTTGCCGTAGTCCATGATCTTGACCACGGGCGGCTTCGAGTTGGGTGCGACCTCGACGAGGTCGAGGTCGGCTTCCTGCGCAAGGCGCAGCGCCGCCTCGATGCGGACGACGCCGATCTGCTCACCCGCGGGGCCGACGAGGCGGACCTCGGGGACGCGGATGCGCTCATTGGTGCGGGGATCGCTGATGCGGAACTCCTTAGACGATGGGATTCGGCCACCGGGATGCTGTCAGCATTCCGGGCGAAATCAGAATCGTCCCCACCCACCGGCCTTCAGAAGCCGGCTTCGCACCCTGACGACCGCCCCGCTCTGCGAGCGGATCCGGTGGAGTGCAAGACCCGGTAGCCTGGAACGGCAAGCGCGGGTGGGAAGTGAATCCTCTTTCGTGCCGGAGCATGACGCTCCGGAGCCCGACAAAGTCTAACAGAAGGCAAGGCGAAGTGACGAACCAGGCATCCAACGAGGCTGACCGCGAGCGCGAAGAGCGCTGGGCACGGCAGGAGGAGGCCGCGTCGTCCGCGACGCGCGACATCGCCGACGTCCCCGCCGTCGAGGTCATCACCACCGCCGCCGTGCACCTCATGAGCGCGGCCGCCGTCAAGCTCGGTCTCGCAGACGACCCGAACGCGCAGGATCAGCTCGACCTCGACGAGGCGCGCAAGCTCATCAACTCCCTCGCGGGACTCATCACCGCCGGTGCCCCCGAGATCAGCGACATGCACGCGCGCTCCCTGCGCGACGGATTGCGCTCGCTCCAGCTCGCCTTCCGCGAGGCTTCCGTCATCCCCGACCCGATCGGCAAGGGGCCGGGCGAGAAGTGGACCGGGCCGGTCAACTAGTTTCTCGGGGGGCGAGCGCAACGACGCCGCCTTCGTTCGCAGAACGGGGACCCTCCCGCTTCGCGGGCCCCTCCCGATGCTCACTCCCGGCGGCATCGCTGCGCTCGCCGGTCGGAACGGCTCGACCGTTGGAGCTATAGGCGCGTCAGGCGCTGCGGCGGAGTTTGACGGTGAGGGAGTCCGCGAGGACGGCGATGCGGTCGTCGGACGACCAGCGCTGAGCGAGGCGGGCGAGCACCGCGTCGAGGACCTCTCGCTCGAGTCCGTCGACGAGTTCGAGGATCACGATCAGTTCGGGACCCCGCAGACGCGCATCCGGATCCCCCGCGGCCACGGCCACGTCGATCACCGCGAGCTCCTGCGCGACGCTCGCCTGCAGGGCGGCGAACACCTCGGGCGAGAGGAAGCTCGGTTCCCACGCGTGCTCCTGCGCGATCGCCCACACCGCGGGGCGGCGGATCACGAACTCGGTCTCCGACGTCGGGTCGAGCACGATCAGATCGGTGTCGTCGGCGGATGCCGCGAGAGCCGCGCGAACGGCCTCGACCGGGATGGGCCGCGCCGACGCGTCCCATCGCTGCATCGCCTCCACCGAGGAGAACACGGGTTGCACGCGACGCCCGTCCGGTGCCGCGACCGTCACGATCGAGAGCTCCTGCGTCTTGTCGACGGCGAGTCCGCTCGGGGCGACACCCTCCTCACCCTTCTCGGCGACGAGCGGGATGAGCACCCGCGCATGGCGGAAGGCGTCCACGACCTCCACCTGGCTGCCGGAACCCGCGCGGAAACTCAGCAGCGCGGCGAGCAGGGCGGGATCGGCGGAGCCGTCATCGGCGGCGTGCTGGTTCGCCTCGAAACTGCGCCCCTCCCACGGAACGCCGGCGGAGTCGCCACGGTTCGCCGCACCCGCGTGGTCGTGGGAACCGTGACCGTGCGGGCCGTGACCGCAGGAGTCGTCAGTCGCCGGCGACATCCAGCGCCTCAGCAAGGGTGAACGCCCCGGCGTACAGGGCCTTGCCCACGATAGCGCCCTCGACTCCGAGCGGCACCAACTCGCGCAGCGCGGCGATGTCGTCGAGGCTCGAGATGCCGCCCGAGGCGACGACAGGCTTGGGCGTACGGGCGGTGACCTCACGCAGGAGCTCCAGGTTCGGGCCGCGCAGCGTGCCGTCCTTCGTCACATCGGTGAGCACGTAACGGCTGCAGCCCGCGTCCTCCAGGCGGTCGAGCACCTCCCAGAGGTCGCCGCCCTCCTTCGTCCACCCACGCGCTGCGAGGGTCGTGCCGCGGACGTCCAGACCGACGGCGATCGCTTCGCCGTAACGGCCGATCACGTCGGCCGCCCACTCCGGGTTCTCCAGGGCGGCGGTTCCGAGGTTGATGCGGGTCGCTCCGCTCTCGAGCGCCGCTTCGAGCGTCGCATCGTCGCGGATTCCTCCCGAGAGTTCGATGTTCACGCCTCGGTACTGCTTGATGACCTTGCGCAGGATCGGCGCGTTGCTCCCCCGGCCGAACGCCGCATCGAGATCGACGAGGTGGATCCACTGAGCGCCCTGCGAGACCCATTCGCCGGCGGCATCCAGCGGATCTCCGTAGCTGGTCTCCGTGCCGGCCTCGCCCTGCGTGAGGCGCACGGCCTTGCCACCGGCGACATCGACCGCGGGGAGCAGCGTGAGAGAGGGAGACTGTGCGAAGTCGTTCATGACGTCCTTGGTGTGGGGGCTCGGCGCCCGCTGCGGGCACGAGATTCGAGGGTACTCTGCGGCCGCTCGGGCCTCAAAATGCGTGACGCCGGGCGGCGCCTCTCAGAGGCTCCGGGTCCAGTTGCGCAGGAGACGGATGCCCGCGTCCCCCGACTTCTCCGGGTGGAACTGCGTCGCGGTGAGCGGGCCGTTCTCGACCGCGGCCAGGAACGGATCACCGTAGGTCGTCCAGGTGAGAACGGGCTGCGGGAACGGCGGGATGACGTCGAGTTCCCAGGTCTGAGCCGCGTACGAGTGCACGAAGTAGAAGCGTTCGTCCTCGATGCCGTCGAACAGGATGCTGTCGGGCCCCGGGGACACCGTGTTCCACCCCATGTGCGGGAGGACCGAGGCGTTGAGCTCAGTGACCGCTCCCGGCCACTCCCCCAGTCCCTCGGTGTTCTGCCCGCGTTCGACACCGCGTTCGAAGAGCACCTGCATCCCGACGCAGATTCCCATGACCGGGCGTCCACCCGCGAGCCGACGATCGATGATGTCGTCTCCGCCGTGCGCCCGCAGGGCGTCACGGACCGCGGCGAACGCGCCGACGCCAGGCACGAGCAGTCCATCGGCTTCGAGCGCCTCGGTGCGATCGCGAGTGAGGACGGCGTCCGCTCCGGCGGCGACCAGCGCCTTCACCGCGGAGTGCACGTTGCCGGACTCGTAGTCGAAGACGGCGACCCGGGGCGTGCGGGTCACAGCGCGCCCTTGGTCGACGGGATGCCGTCGATCAGCGGGTCGAACGCCTTGGCCTGCCGGAAAGCGCGCGCGAAGGCCTTGTACTCCGCTTCGGCGATGTGGTGCGGGTCGCGACCACCCAGCACGCGCACGTGAACGGTGAGCGCCGCGTTGAAGGCGATCGCCTCGAAGGTGTGCCGGACGAGCGAGCCCGTGAAGTGGCCGCCGATGAGGTGCTGCTCGAAGCCCGCAGGCTCGCCCTCGTGCACGAGGTACGGACGGCCGGAGATGTCGACGACGGCCTGGGCGAGCGCCTCGTCGAGCGGCACGAGCGCATCGCCGTAGCGCGAGATGCCCGCCTTGTCGCCGAGCGCCTCACCGATCGCCTGGCCGAGCACGATCGAGATGTCCTCGACGGTGTGGTGCGCATCGATGTGGGTGTCGCCCGAGGCCCGCACCGTCAGATCGGTGAGCGAGTGCTTGGCGAAAGCCGTGAGCATGTGGTCGAAGAACGGAACGGAGGTGTCGATGCGGCTGGCGCCGGTGCCATCGAGGTTCAGCTCGAGCTCGACGGTGGACTCCGACGTGCTGCGCACGCGGCGCGCGGTGCGCGGGGCCGGGGTGGGGGTGCTCATGAGGCCGATTCTATCGAGGCCAGCGCATCGAGGAACGCCGTGGTCTCGGCCTCGGTGCCCGCGGTGACGCGCAGGTGGCCGGGGATCCCGACGTCACGGACGAGCACGCCCTGCTCGTAGAGACGCTGCCACGTGGCCTTCGGATCGGAGACGCCGCCGAACAGCACGAAGTTGGACCAGGACTCGTGAGGCGTGTATCCGAGCGCCTCAAGCGTCGCTGTGATGCGATCGCGCTGCGCGACGATCTCCTCGACCATGCCCAGCATCACGTCGGAGTTGCGCAGCGCGGCGACCGCCGCCGCCTGGGTGAGCGCGCTCAGGTGGTACGGCAATCGCACGAGACGCAGGGCGTCGATGAACGCGGGATCGGCGGCCAGGTATCCCACCCGCGCTCCGGCGAAGGCGAAGGCCTTGCTCATCGTGCGCGACACCGCGAGCCGCGGGCGTCCCTCCAGCAGCGTGAGCGCCGAGGGCGCGTCGTGCGGAGCGAACTCCTGATAGGCCTCGTCGACCACGACCACACCGCGCGCGGCGGCATAGACGGCCTCGATGACGTCGAGTCCGAGCGGCGTCCCCGTCGGATTGTTCGGCGAGCACAGGAGCACCACGTCGGGATCGACCTGCTCGATCTGAGCGACCGCCTCTTCCGGGGTGATCGTGTAGTCGGGTTGACGCTCCCCCGCCACCCAGCGCGCGCCCGTCCCCTGGGCCAGCAGGGGGTACATCGAGTACGTCGGCGCGAAGCCGAAGACCGACCGCCCCGGGCCGGCGAAAGCCTGGAGGATGTGCTGGAGCACCTCGTTCGAGCCGTTGCCCGCCCAGATCTGCGAGGCGTCGAGGCCGTGACCGAGGTACTGCGCGAAGCCCTCACGGAGAGCCGTGAACTCGCGGTCGGGGTAGCGATTCACGTCGCGGAGCGCGACCGCGATGTCGTCGAGGATGTCGCTTGCCACGGCATCCGGTACGGGATGCGTGTTCTCGTTGACGTTCAGAGCGATCGGGAGCGGCGCCTGAGGTGCCCCATACGGGGTGAGCCCTCGGAGATCGTCGCGGAGAGGGAGATCATCGAGCGAAGAAGTCACCACTCCATGCTAGGCCGCACGGGCGGGGCAGCTCTCCGCGTTACCGCCTTTTGCGGTGGGGACGACGGCCGGACGAGTCAGCTCGCGTACTCCGCGGGGATCGACAGCTCCTGGCCGATCTGCAGCACGCCGCCCTGCAGCATGTTGAGACGAGTGATCTCGCCGATCACCTCTCGCGGGTCGGACTCGGGCGAGACCTCGGCCGCGATCGACCACAGCGTGTCGCCGGGCATCACGGTGACCGTCTCGAACGTCACCGTGCCGGCCCCCTCGCCGGTCGCCAGCGCGCTGCCGCCGCTGAGCGCGGCGAAGGCGATGCCGAATGCGAGAGGAAGCGCAGCCAGAGCGAGCAGCACACAACGACCGCGCGCCGTCAGCCGGAGACGCGTCGCCGGGCGGACCGGACGGACGGCTGCGGTGCTGAAGGTGATGCTGCTCATGTCGTTCTCCTCTGCCTTGCTCCGGTGAACCGGAGGTCTGTCATCACCCGCGAGCGATGACCACGTTGGCGTAGCGTTCGCATCCGCCTCTCGGCCGGGAGGGGCGAGTGCGAAGCTACGTTCCGAAGGTATCTTCGAATTCGAATATCTGTCAAGCTTTCTTCGAAATCACGTTCGTGATTTCACCGACACGCTCGAACAGATCTTCCACATCCGCGCTTTTCTCGGATACGGTTTCGATACCAACACCGAACCACGGGCCTCCGACATTCGAAGAAGGACGCCGGAATCGCGCACCGAAGGAGCATCATGAGCGAGATCACCGCCCCCGATCCCGAGGCACCGCGCACACGCCGTCGGAAGAGCCTGAGCCCCAAGCAGATGGCCATTCTCGAGGTGATCCAGTCGTCGATCGCCCAGCAGGGGTATCCGCCGAGCATGCGCGAGATCGGTGACGCCGTCGGGCTCAAGTCGCTCTCGAGTGTGACCCACCAACTCGGCCAGCTCGAGCTCAGCGGCTACCTGCGTCGCGATCCCGGCAAGACCCGTGCGATGGAGGTCCTGATCGATCTCCCCGGCACGAGCACCGAGAACCCCGCCGATGTCGCCACTCCCGTGGGCGACGCTGCTCTGGTGCCCCTCGTCGGTCGCATCGCCGCCGGCGTCCCGATCACGGCCGACCAGCACGTCGAGGAGATCTTCCCCCTGCCGCGACAGCTCGTCGGCAAGGGCGACCTGTTCATGCTCAAGGTCTCGGGCGAGTCCATGATCGACGCGGCGATCTGCGACGGCGACTGGGTCGTCGTCCGCTCCCAGCACACCGCCGAGAACGGCGAGATCGTGGCGGCGATGCTCGACGGTGAGGCGACGGTCAAGACCTTCCGGCGCCGCGACGGCCACACCTGGCTGCTTCCGCGCAACTCGGCGTTCGAACCGATCCTCGGCGACGAAGCCGTCGTCCTCGGAAAGGTCGTCGCCGTCCTCCGCGCGGTCTGACGCACGCCCGGGCCCGGCGCGCTCGCGCCGACGCATAGGCTCGAAGCATGTCGTCACCGTACGGTTCCTGGCCCTCGCCCTTCACCCCGGCATCCGTCGCCGCGGCCTCCCCGCGCCTCGACGGAGCACGATTCGTCGGCGAGGAGATCTGGTGGGCGGAGTCCGTACCCGCAGAGGGCGGTCGCATGACGGTGCGCTCATCGCTCGGACATGAGGTGCTCCCCGCTCCCTGGAGCGCCCGATCGCGCGTGCACGAGTACGGCGGTGGAGCATGGACGGCGGACGCCGATGGCACCCTCTTCTTCGTCCAGGCCGACGATCAGCGCGTCTACCGGCTCGGTCGCGGCACGGAGCCTGTCGCTCTCACTCCTCCGGGCCCCGCCCACGGCGGGCTGCGCGTGCAGGACAGCCGCCTTCTCGCCGTCCGCGAGGACCTGACCTCGACCGAGCACCGTCGGGCGATCGTCGAGATCCCGACCGACGGGTCTGCCGCGGAGTCCCCGTCCGCCGTCATCGTGCACGCCGAGAGCGGCGCCTTCTACGCCCATCCCTCCCTCTCCCCCGACGGCACGAGGCTGGCCTGGGTCGAATGGTCGGGCGAGCGGATGCCGTGGGACGAAGCGCACCTGCGTCTGCGTGACCTGCGCTCCGGCGAGACGGGCTCGGTGTCCACACGTGCGGCCCTGCAGCCGGAGTGGATATCCGAGAACGAACTCCTCTTCGCGGACGACCGAGACGGGCGCTGGGCCGTGCACCGTGTCACCGTCGACGGGATCGTGCCCACGGCCGCGCCGGTCCCTCTCACCTCCGCCGACGCCGACACCGGCTACGGACTGTGGGTGCTCGGCAATCGCTGGTTCCAGCCCCTCGATGACGGCCGTCTCGTGGCCGTGCGCACGAACGGCCGCGACGAGATCGTCGTCCTCTCCGGCGACGGTTCCGAGCGACGCCTCGAGGTGCCGTGCGACGGGCACGTGAGCATCGATGACGTCGTCGGCTCGCTCGTCCTGCTCTCGGGGAACGGATCGGGCGTCACCTCCGGCGTGTGGTGCGCCGATCTCGGCACGGGTGCCGTCGTCGCGGTCCGCGGAGGCGAGGCCGTCGATCCCGCGTGGATGCCGCCGCCCCTCGCTCTCACCTTCGACGGCCGTCACGGCCCGGTGCACGCCTACGCGTATCCGCCCGCGAACCCGGGTGCTGCGGCATCCACCGACGAACTCCCGCCGTACCTGGTGCTGGTGCACGGCGGCCCGACCGCTCACGTGACCGGGGCGACCTCGGCGGCGCTCGCGTTCTACACGAGCCGCGGGATCGGGGTGCTCGACGTGAACTACGGCGGGTCGACCGGCTACGGGCGCGCCTATCGCGAGCGGCTCGACCGCCAGTGGGGCGTCGTCGACGTCGACGACGTCATCGCTGCGGCGCACGGCCTCGCGGCGGCGGGCCTCGCGGACCCGACGCGCATCGCGATCCGCGGAGGCTCGGCCGGTGGTTGGACGGTCCTCTCCGCGCTCGTGCGCGGGGGCGCGTTCGCGGCGGGCATCTCGCGCTACGGCGTCTCCGACCTCAGGATGCTCGTCGCCGACTCCCACGACTTCGAGAAGCACTACATCGACGGCCTCGTCGGTCCGCTCCCGGCATCCGAGGAGCTGTACATCGAACGCTCGCCCCTGACGCACGCCGACCGGATCGACGTTCCGGTGCTCCTGCTCCAGGGAGCCGATGACATCGTGGTGCCTCCGTCGCAGTCCGAGGCGATCCGCGATGCGCTCGCCCGACGGGGCGTCGATCACGAGTACGTGCTCTACCCCGGAGAGGGGCACGGCTTCCGGCGCGCGGAGACGGTCGTCGATGCCCTCGAACGCGAACTCGCGTTCCTGGGTCGGGCGTTCGGCTTCACGCCGTCGCCGTGACCTGCGGCTATTCGCCGACGCGGTTGCGCAGTCGCATCGCGCGTTCCGCTTCGCGCGTGTCCTGACGCTCACGGAGGGTCTGGCGCTTGTCGTACTCGCGCTTTCCCTTGGCGAGTGCGATCTCGACCTTGGCGCGGCCGTCGGAGAAGTACAGCTTGAGCGGGATCAGCGTGTAACCGCCCGCCGAGACCGCGTGGGCGATCTTCGCGATCTCCTCGCGATGCAGCAGCAGCTTGCGGATGCGCTTGGCCGAATGGTTCGTCCAGTGCCCCTGCGAGTACTCGGGGATGTGCACGGAGTCGAGGAAGATCTCGTTGCCCTTGACGAACGCGTAACCGTCCGAGAGGTTCGCGCGCCCCTGGCGCAGTGACTTGACTTCGGTGCCGGTGAGCACCATCCCCGCCTCGTACGACTTCTCGATGTTGTAGTCGTGACGTGCGCGACGATTGGTCGCGATGACCTTCTCCCCGCGTTCCCTGGGCATGATGCTCTCCTGATCCGTGTCGTGCGCTCGCACAACAGCCTTTCAGCATACCTGCGTCACGTGCCTCCGAGCCACTTCCGACCCGGCCGAGATGGTCAGGTGCGCAGCCAGCGCCGGATCGCGAAGCCCGCCGAGAGTGCGGCGAGCACGACGCCGATGCCGATCAGCACCGGCACGACCCACGCGGCATCCTGCATTCCGATCCAGGTCGTGATGAAGGGCACGCGTCCCCGCAGGTAGCCGTTCACGCCGAAGTGCACGCCCGCGAGGATCGCCGCGCTCGCGAGCGCCGATCCCAGCAGGGCGGCGAAGACGCCTTCGAGCACGAACGGCGTCTGGATGAAGCGGTTCGACGCGCCCACCAAGCGCATGATCCCGATCTCCTTGCGCCGCGCGTAGGCCGACAATCGGATGGTCGTGGCGATGAGCAGCGTCGCCGCGATGAGCATGAGCACCGCGATCCCGACGGCCACGTACGTCGCGACCGTGAGCGCCGAGAACAGCGGTTCGAGATATTGCAGCTGATCCTTGACCTGCTCGACGCCGGTCTGACCGCTGAAGGCTTCGGAGAGCACCTGGGACTGCCCCGGATCCTTCATCGTCACGAAGAAGACCTCGAACGCCTGGTCCGGGGTGATCACGCTCGCCTGCTCCTCGCCCACCTGCTCGACGAGCTTGGCGTAGGTGTCTTCCTTCGTGTCGAAGGTCATCGAGCTGATGAGCGGCGCGAGCGCGTCGCCCTCGAGCTGGGCGCGCACCGAGGCGACCTGCTCTTCGCTTGCAGCCCCGTCTACGCAGGTGTCGGACTCCGACACCGCCGAGCACATGTACACGGCGACCTGGGCGCGTTCGCTCCAGTACCCGCGCATGACGCCGATCTGCGACTGCATCAGGATCGCCGCGCCCACGAAGGTGAGCGAGACGAACGTCACGAGCACGACCGAGATCACCATCGAGATGTTCCGGCGCAGGCCCAGCAGGGCCTCGGTGAGGATCAGTCCGATTCTCATGAGGTCGGACCCACTTCCTCGTCGTCGCCGCTGGAGAGGCCGAGTCTGTCGGCGACGCCGAGCTCGGCGACGTCGACCTCGGGGAGGACGATCGGATGCGTGCGCGGACCGGTGGAGGGAGACGTCGGCGCGGCGTCGGCTTCGGCGGGCGCAGCCGCATCGGCGGCGTGTTCCGTGGGAGCCGCGGCGGGGACCTGGCCCGGAGCCGGAGCGGCTGCCGCGGCGGCGGGAGTCGGCACGGGCGCCGGGGAAGCGGGTGTCGGAGCGGATGCCGGCGCGGCCGGGGTCGGCGCGGATGCCGCGGCCTTGCGCTGCGCGCTGAGCTCCTCGGTCAGTGCGGCCCGCACGATCGACAGATCAGACGTCTGGCGCTGCACCTCCTGCACCGCCGTGAGCGCAGCCGCGGCGGCGGCGCCGCGCACCTCCTCGGGAACGAGACGCGGGATGTTGGAGGTGTCGCCGTAACCGCCGTGCACCTCGTCGCGCACCATCACGCCGTCGCGGAGCTCGATGACTCGGCGCTTCATCTGATCGACGAAACCGGCCTCGTGTGTGGCCATGAGCACGGTCGTCCCGCCCGCATTGATACGTGCGAGGAGCTGCATGATGTCGACAGAGGTGGCGGGGTCGAGGTTTCCCGTCGGCTCATCGGCGAGAAGCACCTGCGGGCGATTGACGAGAGCGCGCGCGATCGCGACGCGTTGCTGCTCACCGCCCGAGAGCTCATGCGGCATGCGCTTCTGCTTGCCGTCGAGACCGACCAGGGCCAACGCCTCGGGAACGGCCTGCTGGATGAAGCCCCGCGACGAACCGGTCACCTGGAGGGTGAAGGCGACGTTCTGGTACACCGTCTTCGACGGAAGCAGGCGGAAGTCCTGGAACACCGAGCCGATGTGGCGTCGGAAGTACGGCACCTTGCGGTTCGCGAGCGAACGGAGGTCGCGCCCCATCACGGCGACGCGGCCCGTGGTGGGCACGTCCTCGCGCAGGATGAGCCGCAGGCAGGACGATTTCCCGGAACCCGAGGCACCCACGAGGAAGACGAACTCCCCGCGCTGCACCTCGAAGTCGACTCCGGAGAGGGCGGGCTTGGACGTCCCGCGGTAGCGTTTCGTGACGTTCTCGAACCGAATCATGGCGGTACGAGCCTAAGCGCGCTCCCCTCCCGCGCCGCGCGCGACACCCCGCGCGGGCCGGACGTGCGAGAAGGCATCGTTCGACATCCGTCTCCGTCGATGTCACGAGCCACTGCTATACATGAAGTGGCAGTCCGCGCCATCCACGCGGACGTGAGATCCGAGGGGGATGCCATGACGACACCTGCAGGCTGGTACGACGACGGTTCCGGGCGTCAGCGCTGGTGGGACGGCGAGCAGTGGACCGAGCACTTCGCTCCCGAGGCGACGGCTCCCGAAGCGAGCGCTCCCGAGACGACCACCGTCTCCGAGCAGCCGACCGCGCAGGTCGCCGAGGAGCCGCTCCCCGTCGTCCCGACCGAGGCCGAGGTGGACGCGACCATCGCGGTCGCCGAAGAGAACGAGCCGTCGGCACATGCGGATGCCGCAGCCGAGGGGCCGGCATCCGACGTCGACCCCGAAGCACCCGCATACGTCGCCCCCGAAGCACCGGCCTACGTCGCCCCCGAAGCACCGGCGTACGTGGCTCCCGAGGCGCCCGCGTACGTCGCTCCCGAAGCACCCGCTTACGCAGCGCCGGCCTACGCGGCACCCGGCTATCCGACCACCGCCCCCGGAGGCGCTCCGGCCTACGGCGTCGCTCCGACGGGCGCATACCCCGGCATCGCTCCCTACGGCGGCGCCCCCGGCGGGTACACCCCGTACCCCGGATCCCCCGCCGCCGAGCCCCGCCCGATCTCGGTGCTCGGCCTGGTCGGACTCGGTCTCGCCGTGCTGGGAACGATCCTCGTGTGCTTCCTGCTGACCGCGGTCTTCGGCTGGATCCTCCTCTTCGCCGGGCTCGTGGTCTCGATCGTGTCGCTCTTCCTCAAGGGTAAGAAGTGGCCGGGAATCACGGGAATCGGAGTGTCCGTCCTCGGCGGCATCGTCGGCGGCATCATGGCGATCGTGTTCTTCACGTTCGGTATCGCCCAGATCGCCATCGACAGCGCGGAGTCGTACTCGCCCCCGCCCGTGCCCTCGATCGGCACCGACGGCGGAGAGGACTCCGGCGAGATCGTCGAGGGCACGATGGGCTCTCCCGTCACCGTGAACCAGTACTCGGGCGAGAGCGAGGTCACCATCACCGCCGCGTCCTGGGGCACCTCCAACGGCTCCAGCTTCGAGGCCGAGAACGGCGGATACCTCTCGGTCGAGCTCACGTGGGAGGCCATCAGCGGCGACACCTCCGTCAACCCGCTCTACTTCACGGTGATCGATGCCGACGGCAACGAGGGCACCTACGACTACTTCGGCGACGCCACGCTCGAGTCCGCCCAGCTGGCCCCGGGCGAGACCGCGCAGGGCACGCTGTCGTTCGATGTCGCGCAGAGCGACTCCTACACGATCGTCATCACCGACGAACTGCTGCAGGACGTCGCGGAAGTGACCGTCGAGGCCAGCGCCCGCTGACCGCGGAGCGTCGAGACGAAGAGCACCACCGAGGTGTCGACTCCCGCAGGCTGGTACGACGACGGATCCGGGCAGAAGCGCTGGTGGGACGGATCGGGATGGACGGCGCACGTCGCCGCCTCCGCGGCCCCCGCGCTCGTGTCTCCTGAGCCCGCACCGTTCGTACCGCCGTACACGCCGCCCCTCGCCCCGCCGGTGCCCACCGCACCGCCAGGGGCAGCGCCGATCGCCGCGCCGCAGTACCCCTCGGCACCTGCATATCCGTCGGCGCCGCAGTCCCCCTCTGCAGCGGCCTACCCGCAGTACCCGTCCGCACCGCAGTACTCGCCCGCTCCGCAGTTCTCGCCGTACCCGTCGGCACCGGGGGTGCCGGCGCCGTACGACGGCTACGCACTCCCCGGCACCTCTCCTGCGCCGTTCCCGGCCGTCGGACTCGCCGGTCTCATCGCCGCCGCGCTCGGAACGATCGTGGCCTGCATCCCGCAGATCCCGCTCATCGGATGGTTGCTTCTCGGCGCGGGATTCGTCCTGTCGCTCGTGTCGCTGTTCCTCCGCGCCCGGAAGTGGGCGGGAATCGCCGGGCTGGCGGTCTCCGTGCTCGGGGCGCTTCTCGCGGCCGTGCTCTCGTTCGTCCTCGTGGGTTCGTTCTCCGCGTCAGGGAGCGCGGACGACGTTCCCGGCAGCGAGGTGATCTACGCCAGCGACCTGGAGGTGGGCGACTGCCTGCCCGAGGGGCTGGACGGCGAAGAGTTCTTCGAAGTGACGATCGTGCCGTGCGACGGTCCGCACATCGACGAGATCTACTACGAGTTCGACCTACCGGACGGAGAGTTCCCCGGCGAGGAAGCACTCGCCGACGCGGCCATCCGCGAGTGCGAGCCCGAGTTCGAGGACTTCGCCGATATCGCCTACGAGGAATCCGAGCTGGACTACTGGTGGCTCACTCCGACGGAGACGTCGTGGGCCGGCGGAGACCGCACTATGCAGTGCCTGATCTACAGCTACGACGGCACCGTGACCGGCACCCTCGAAGGCGCCGCCCGCTGAGGCGCGGACGGGCCGTTCGAGATCAGTCCTCTTCGGGACGCTTACGCCAACGGATGCCGGCGGAGATGAAGCCGTCGAGGTCGCCGTCGAAGACCGCCATCGGGTTGCCCGACTCGTATCCGGTGCGAAGATCCTTCACGAGCTGCTGACCGTAGAGGAAGTACGAACGCATCTGGTCGCCCCAGCTGGCGGTGATGTTGCCCGCGAGTTCCTTCTTCTTCGCTGCTTCCTGCTCCTTCTGCAGCAGGAGGAGGCGGGTCTGCAGCACGCGCATGGCTGCGGCGCGGTTCTGGATCTGCGACTTCTCGTTCTGCATCGACACGACGATGCCGGTCGGCAGGTGCGTCAGTCGCACGGCGGAGTCGGTGGTGTTGACCGACTGGCCGCCGGGGCCGGACGAGCGGAAGACGTCGACGCGGATGTCGTTCTCGGGGATGTCGACCTCGGTCGCCTCCTCCATGAGCGGGATGACCTCGACCGCGGCGAACGATGTCTGACGCTTGTCGGCCGAACCGAAGGGGCTGATGCGCGCCAGGCGGTGGGTGCCGGCCTCGACCGACACCGTGCCGAACGCGTACGGCGCGTCGATCTCGAACGTGGCCGACTTGATGCCCGCGCCCTCGGCGTAGGAGGTGTCCATGACCTTCACGGGGTACTTGTGCCGCTCGGCCCAGCGCAGGTACATGCGCATGAGCATCTCGGCGAAGTCGGTCGCGTCGTCGCCACCCGCGCCGGAGCGGATCGTCACGATCGCGGAGCGCTCGTCGTACTCGCCGTCGAGCAGCGTCTGCACCTCGAGCTGGTTGATCATCTCGGTGAGGGCTGCGAGTTCGGTGCGAGCCTCCTGGGCGGAGTCCTCGTCACCCATCTCGTTGGCCAGGTCGACGAGCACTTCGAGGTCGTCGAGGCGCTGGGCGATGCCGGTGACGCGGGCGAGCTCGGACTGGCGGTGGCTCAGCGCGCTGGTGACCTTCTGTGCGTTCTCGGTGTCGTCCCAGAGGTCGGGGGCACCGGCTTCTTCGCTGAGCCGCGCGATCTCGTCGCGGAGCCGTGCGACATCGACGACCTCGCTGATGTCGCCGAAGGTGTGCCTGAGTGCCTGGATGTCGGCGGAGAGATCGAGTTCGAGCATGATCACCGAGCCTATCCTGTCGTCGCCGCGGGAGTAGCCTCGAACGGTGAGCAGTGCATCCACGGTCCTCCGACGATTCGGGCCGATGGTGTATCTCCCGACCGTGCTGTTCTCGCTCGGCGAGGGCGCGGTGATCCCGCTGATCCCCGTCATCGCCGCATCGATGGGCGCCGACGTCGCGTTCGCCGCGCTGGTCGCCTCGGCGCTGGTCGTCGGTCAGCTCTGCGGCAATCTGCCCGCCGGATGGGCGGTCGCCCGTATCGGCGAGCGGTTCACGATGGTCATCGCCGGCGCGATCGCCATGCTCTCGGCGGTCGGGATGGTCTTCGCCCCGTCGATCGGCGTGCTGGCGGCATCCGTCTTCGTCCTCGGTTTCTGCGCCGCCGCCTTCGGGCTCGCGCGTCACGCCTTCATGACCACGCGGGTGCCCATCGAGTTCCGCGCACGTGCGCTGTCGTTGCTGGGCGGCAGCTTCCGCCTGGGGATCTTCATCGGGCCGTTCGTCGCGGCGGGTCTGCTGGAACTGTTCGCCACCGAGACCGCCGCGATCTGGTTCTTCCTCGGATGCCTCACGGTGATGGTGCTGCTCGTACTCTTCGGCCCCGATCCGGAGAAGACGATGCCGCCCGCTGTGACCTCCCCCATCCGCATCGGCACGGCCGAGGACCCGGGCGCGGTGGTCAGCGGAGCGATCCCCACCTTCGAGCGGATCGGGATCTTCCGCACGATGTGGCAGCAGCGCACGGTGCTCAGCCGGCTCGGCCTCGCCGCGGCGTCGCTCTCGGCCGTGCGTTCGGCCCGCCAGGTCGTGCTGCCGCTCTGGGGCCTCTCGCTGGGCCTCGATGCGCAGACGATCGCACTGGTCGTCGGGATCTCGGGCGCGATCGACTTCGCGCTGTTCTACGCGAGCGGGCAGGTCATGGACCGGTTCGGCCGGATGTGGGCGGCGATGCCGGCGATGATCCTGATGGGAGCGGGCTTCGTCGCCCTCTCGCTGTCGCACGACGTCGAGGCACCGGTGCTGTGGTTCGGGATGTTCGCGGCGGTGCTCGGTGTGGGCAACGGCCTGTCCAGCGGCATCCTGCTCACGCTGGGCGCCGATGTCGCGCCGAAGCGCGAACCCGCGGCCTTCCTCGGATCCTGGCGGACGCTGACGGATGCCGGTGGGGCGATCGCGCCGCTCCTGGTGTCGGCGATCACGGCGATCGCGTCCCTTCCGGTCGCAGCCGCTGCGATCGGGGTGATCGGGCTGCTCGGTGCCGTGGGGTTCGTCCGGTGGATCCCTCGGTTCGTCCCGAGGGTTCGGGACGACGACCCGGTGCCGCCTCCCGGCTGACGGTCGCTCATCGCAGCGCGGTGCGGCTCGTCGCGGTCGCTTCGAGCACGACGCCGTCGGGCACGAAGGGCGAGAACACCGGCGGATGCCAGGGTGCCGTCACCGTCACCTGCACCGAGACACCGTCGGGTGTCCACGCGTCGATGAGGGCGGCGTGGCGTTCGACCGCGTCGATGACCTCGAGCGCCTGCTCCCGCATGTCGCCGTCGTCGAGCTCGGCACGGACGCCGTGGTCATCGGCGACCAGTGTGAACCCGTCCGCTGCCGCTGCCGCCGCCGAATCGGCCACAGCGTCGAGCCGCTTCTGCGCGAGGTACAGGTCGGTGGCGCACACGCAGACCAGCACGATCGCGAGCGCGAGGAGCACATAGCCCAGGGTCAGGAGCAGGATGCTGCCCTCCTCGGCCTCGCTCGTACGACGTCGCATCATCCGCTCCCCCAACCGCGACCGACCTTCTGCACGGAGGTGGCCTCCAGAGGAACGGCGAGGGCGCTGTCGAGTCCGAGCATCTCCGGCACGAACGGCATCCGCACGACCGTGGTGACCGTCACGCGGAGCGTCGCGCCGCCCGTCAGGCACTCGGCACCTTCGGGCACGCAGGAGAGAGCGACGTCGGTGGCCTCGGCATCCATCCCGTACTCGTCGATGACCGCGGTGAGCACGTCGTCCGCGGCGAGCGCCGCGGATTCCGGGCCGGTCGACAGCGCGATGGTCCGGGCGATGTGTCTCGCAGCGGCCTCCGCCCCCAAGGACTGCTCCTGGATCGCGCCCAGGACGATCACGAGGTAGGCGAACGGCACCAGCAGGATCACCCCGACCGTGATGAACTCCAGCGCGGCGGAACCGTCGTCATTCCTCCCCCAGGCTCTCCATCGGAGCATGCGCGGTCACCTCCCAGGCGGCGGGGATACCGATCAGGCCCACCAGTGGGAACGTCGTCCGGATGCGCACGTCGACGCGATCGCGGTCACCGAGGTCGGTGACGCCGACGGCGATGTCCTCGGCATACGCGGCCCCGACCGCGCGCTCGATCACCTCGCGCGCCCGCTCGGCGCCCTCCTCGAGCGTGGTGTCGGCGAGCGCCGCGTGGTACGCGCCCTCGACCGCTGCATCGTGCACCACGTTGCGGACGTAGACGGCGACACCGAGCTGGATCACGGCGAGTGTGAGCGCGGTGAGGAGCGTGCCGACGAGAACGAACTCGACGGGGCTCGATCCCCGCTCGTCGTCGCGGATCCCGGACGAGCTCACTGGATCCCGGAGACCCGCTGGATCGCCTGCTCGAACAGATCCGACAGCGCCGGACCGGCGACCGCCCAGATGAGCACGACGAGGCCGGCGGTCATGAGCGTCACGAGCACCCAGCCGGGCACATCGCCGCGGTCATCGTGCGCGAGCGCGCGCAACCACCGGGTCGCGCGGGCGCGGAGGGGAAGGATCGGGTTCATAGGTTTCCTTTCGTGGGAGCTCAGCCGATGCCGAGTCGGAGGATGAAGAGTCCTGGGTAGATCGCGAAGAAGACCGACAGGGGCAGGATCA
This sequence comes from Microbacterium sp. USHLN272, assembly GCF_037149655.1. NCBI lineage: Bacteria > Bacillati > Actinomycetota > Actinomycetes > Micrococcales > Microbacteriaceae > Microbacterium > Microbacterium sp. USHLN272. The sequence goes on from NZ_JBBCRA010000002.1 coordinate 48,491, forward strand.
GGAAGACGAGCGGCAGGAGCATGAGGATCTCCTTTCGCCCGGCCTGCTCGATGAGGATCCGCTTGGCGTCCTCGCGGGCGTCGCCCGCCTGCGCCTGCAGGACGGCGGCGAGGGGTGCGCCGTGCTCGAGCGCGGCGATCACCTGATCGATCGCGCGTGAGAGGCCCGGCAGCTGGAGTCGTGCGGCGGTCTCGCTCAGCGCCTCCGCCAGCGGCGACCCGGTGCCGACCGCGAGGACGACCTGCCGGAACTCGCCGGTGAGCTCGCCGGATCCGACCGATGACACCCGCCGCAGAGCGTCGAGGAACCCCTCGCCGGCGGACAGGCAGAGGGCCAGGAACTCGAGCGTCGTCGGAAGCTCGTCGGTCAGGCGGGTGCGTCGCGCCTTGACCCGAGTGGACAGTTGCATGTCGTAGAGGGCTCCGGCAGCCCCTCCGCAGAGGAGCGGAAGGACGGCAACGGGTGCGGTCATGCGGCCGGTGAGCACGAGGACGACGATCACCAGCGCACCGCCGGCGATCCCCCCGACGATCCATCCGAGCTGGCGAGCCCGGAATCCCGAGGGAGTGACACTCGCGCCCGACTGCGCGATGCGACGAGCGAGCGCTTCTCCCCCGCCGAGCACCCTCTCGAAGAGAACGAGGAGATGCTGCCAGGGTGAGCGCCTCCCCGCGGGGAGCAGGGCGATCGACGGGAGCGCCGAGAGTGGAAGGTCGGCATCGTCCACGACGTCGCGCACGTACGGAGCGATCCGCACGGCCAGGGATGCGGCACCCCAGCGCGGCACGACCGAGAGGATGCCCAGAATGCCGAGTCCGAACATCCCACCCAGCAGTGCGGCGATCGCGATCGACGACCCGGTGCTCATCCGAACCACCGACGAGGCTCGGGCAGGCGTCCGATCCGCACCATCACCCGGAAGGCGACGGTCGACACGGCGGCTCCGAGACAGATCACCAGCACACCTTCGGGCGTGCCGTAGGCCTCGGCGCCCTCGGGCCGCATCACCAGCAGGCCGAGGATCACCCATGGCGCCACCGCGCCGAGCACGGCGGCCCCGCGGATCCATGACTGGCGCGCCTCGACCTCGCCGCGGAGAGCGGCATCGGCACGGACAGAGGCGGCGAGCGCGCGGAGCACGCCCGTCAGCTCGGTGCCACCCACCTGCCGGGCCATGCGCAGGGTCTCGATGATGCGGTCCCCGATGGGGTCGGCGAGCGTGTCCTTGAGGCGATCGAGGCTCGTCTCGAACCGCCCCGTCGCCCGCACATCGTGCGCGAACACCGCGAACGCCGGTCGCAGCATCGCCGGCGCGGAGTCCTCCAGCGCTCCGACCGCATCGGGGAGGGACAGACCGACGCGGATCGACGCAATGAGCAGATCGCATACGTCCGGCCAGAGCTGGCGGCGAAGACGGCGCAGACGCAGTCGACGCCCCCGCAGGTACCCGATCGGCGCCGAGCCCGCTGCGAGCCCGGCGAGGAGCGCCAGAACCGGAAGACCGGAGATGAGCCAGGCGGCAGCCGCCGCGGCGAGCGCCGCCGCGATCATGCCCGTGAGCACCGCTCGCGGCGTCAGCGCGCCGATCCCCGCCTCCGCGACGAGCCGAGCGAGATGCCCCCGACGGGGCGTCGTGCTCTTCGGCGCGCCCGGCGGCCACAGCCACGGCGAAAGGCACAGCAGCGCTCCTGCGGCCAGGAGGGCGCCGAGGAACAGCGTCACGAGTCGCGCCGCGGGGTACGCAGAGCGGTGCCGCGCCCGGGGTCCGAGTAGATGACGCGGGTGGCGATCCGTCCGTCGGCGATCTCGCCGGTCGGGGCGATGACTTCGCGTACCCGTCGTCCGCCCTCCGGATCGCGCACGCAGTGCACGACGAGATCGACGGACGCGGCGAGCGCCGGCACGATGAAGGAGCGGTCGATGTTCCGCCCGGCCAGGAGAGGCAGCATCGTGAGCTTGTCGAGCGCATCGTCGGCGGAGTTCGCGTGCACGGTCGCCGCTCCCGGCACCCCGGTGTTGAGCGCCAGCACCAGGTCGAGCGCCTCGGCATCGCGCACCTCTCCGACGACCAGCCGATCGGGACGCATGCGGAGGGCTTCCTTCACGAGCCTGCGGAGGGTGATCTCACCGGAGCCCTCCAGACTCGCCTGGCGCCCCTGCAGCGCGACGAGATCGGGTCCGTCGACCGAGAGCTCGAAGGTCTCCTCGACCGTGACGATGCGCTGCAGGTCGGCGCAGGCGGCCAGGAGGGCGCCGAGCATCGTGGTCTTGCCCGCATGCGTCGCCCCGGAGACGATCACACTCCGCCCCGCACGCATCTCATCGCCGAGGAATCGCGCGAGATCGACGGGGAGCGCCCCCTGCGCGGCGAGCGCATCGAGAGTCCGATGCCCGGGCAGGAACTTTCGGATGTTGACCGCCCACCCGCCGCGCACCACATCGGCGATCGCGACGTGCAGACGGGAGCCGTCGGGCAGCGAGGCGTCGACGAACGGCTGGCTGATGTCGACGCGGCGACCGGTGGATTGCAGCATCCGCTCGACGAGGTCGCGCACGACCGTCTCGCCGAGGCGTAGATCGACGCGCTCGGCCACTCCGCCCCGCGCGATGTGCACCTGGTCTCCCCCGTTCACCCAGATCTCCTCGATGCCCGGATCGTCGAGCAAGGGCTGCAACGCCCCGTACCCGCTGACCGCCGCGAGCACATCGCGGACCGAGCGCGCCTCGTCGTCGATGAGCTCCTGCCCTCGGGCGAGTGCCAGGTCGTTGTGCCTGCGGACCTCGGCCTCGGTGATCCGACGGACGGCATCAGGATCGATCGAGGGGTCGGTGCCGTCGCTGCGCAGACGAAGGCGCACACGATCGGCCACGGCGAGAGAGGGAGGATTCACGCCGAGCATCCTCGCAAGAATCGCGAGAACGGCGCGGAAGTTATCCACAGCGAAGACGGAACGACCTCGGAACGGCCCTCGTCCTGCACTGAAGACGTGGCCTCCGACCCCTCGGAGCCCCCGGTGCCCGGATCGCCGCGGGGATGATCACGCGGCCGTCGATCGGACGGTCGAGTCACCCGACGGATCGAGCGATCCCCGCCCTCTCCTTGTACCGGATTCTCCCGGGAAAGCGGAGGCCTCCGCTCGGTAGACTGTGAGCACCGCGCGGGAGTGGTGGAATTGGCAGACACGCAGGATTTAGGTTCCTGTGCCCCAGGGCGTGTGGGTTCAAGTCCCACCTTCCGCACAGGACGAGCGCATTCGCGCGTTCGGCTGCTCGACCGCCGCACCATCGCACCACGACGGGACACCCATGCATCACGCCGCGCTCATCCCCTGGCTCGACCCGGCCACGATCATCGGCACGGCGGGCCCGTGGGCTCTCCTCGTGGTGTGCTTCATCGTCTTCGCCGAGACCGGACTGCTGGTCGGCTTCCTGCTCCCGGGTGACACGCTGCTCGTGATCGCGGGCCTGCTGTCGCACCCGATCGCGGGTTCCGAGCACGGCGTCTTCGGCATCAACGTGTGGTTCGTGGCGCTGTTGATCGGTCTCTCGGCGTTCGTCGGCGGCGAGGTCGGCTACGTGATCGGCCACAAGGGCGGTCCGGCCGTCTTCGAGCGCAAGGAATCGGGACTCTTCAGCAAGAAGAACGTCGAGCGCACGAACGCGTTCTTCGAGCGCTTCGGCGGCATCACCGTGATCCTCGCCCGGTTCGTGCCGATCGTGCGCACGTTCGCCCCGGTCGCCGCGGGCGTCGGACACATGCCGTGGCGCAAGTACACGCTCTACAACCTCATCGGTGCCATCCTCTGGGGCTTCGGTCTCACGATGTTCGGCTACGCCATCGGGTTCATCCCGCCCGTGGCGGACTTCGTCGAGAGCTACATCGACCTGATCCTGCTCGCCGCCGTCGGCGGCACTGCTCTGGTCACGCTGTGGCACTACCTCCGCGAGCGCTACAAGGCCAAGAAGGAAGCCGAGGCCGGCCACGACGTCGTCACCGACGCGGCCGAGGCAGAGGCCCTCACGCTCGATCCCGAGGTCTTCGACCGCGCGCCCGACCTGGACGGCGACGGCAAGCACTGACGACGCGGGCTGAAAGCGGGCGCGGCCGTCAGCCCGCTTTCTTCTTCGCCGCCGCCTTCTTCGCGGCGGGCTTCTTCGCGGCCGACTTCTCGGCGTCGGCATCCTTCCCGTTGCCACCGGACCTCTCCGCGGAGCCCTTCGCCCGCTGTTCCTTCGACTTCGCGACGCTGGCGCGCAGGGCCTCCATGAGATCGATGACCTCGCCGCCCTTCTCCGCTCCCTCCGCCTCGCCGAAGGTGTCGGCGACGTCGAAGCCCTCGCCCGCATCGATCTTGGCGTCGATGAGCGTGCGCAGCTCCTTCTGGTACTCGTCGACGAACTCCTCGGGGTCGAAGTCGCTCGAGTAGCTCTCGACCAGCGATGCCGACAGTTCGAGTTCCTTCTTCGAGATCGACACATCCTCGTGCAGCGAAGGGAAGTCGACCTCGCGCACCTCATCGGCCCAGAGCAGCGTCTGCAGCACGAGCACGTCCCCGCGCACCCGCAGCGCGGCGAGACGGGTCTTCTGCCGGAGCGTGAAGCGCACGATCGCGGTGCGCTCGCTCTGCTCGAGCGTCTTGCGCAGCAGCACGTAAGCCTTGGGGGATTTCGAATCCGGCTCGAGGTAGTACGGCTTGTCGAGGGTGAGCAGATCGACCTGGTCGCTGGGCACGAACTCCACGACATCGATCTCGCGGCTCTTCTCGGACGGGAGAGCGGCAAGATCGTCCTTGGTGAGCACGACGGTGTGCCCCTCGTCGACGTAGGCGCGATCGATGTCGGAGTAGGCCACGGTCTCGCCGCAGACCTCGCACGTGCGCTGGTAGCGGATGCGTCCCCCGTCCTTGTCGTGCACCTGGTGCAGCGGAACATCGTGGTCCTCGGTGGCGGAGTAGACCTTCACCGGCACGTTGACGAGCCCGAACGTGACCGCGCCCTTCCAGATCGTTCTCATGACCCCAGTGAACACCAGCGGCACCGGCCGAGACCAGCCCTTGACTACGCTGGCTCCATGGTCGTCGACGGTCGGATCGTGCAGGTCGAAGGACGCCGCCTGCGCGTGACCAACCTCGACAAGGTCGTGTATCCCGAAACCGGTACGACGAAGGGCGAGATCTTCGCCTATTACTCGGCCATCGCGCCGCAGCTGCTGCCCCTGCTCGCCGGTCGCCCCGTGACCCGCAAGCGCTGGGTCGAGGGTGTGGGGACGGCGGATGCCCCGGCCGATGCCTTCTTCGCGAAGCAGCTCGAACGCGGGGCACCCGAGTGGATTCCCCGCCAGGCGATCGTGCACTCCGACGGTCCGAAGGACTATCCGCTGGTCGACGAGGTGCCGACCCTGGTGTGGCTGGCTCAGGTCGCGGCGATCGAGCTGCACGTACCGCAGTGGCGGTTCGGATCCGACGGACTGCCCGGGCGACCCGACCGCCTGGTGCTCGACCTCGACCCGGGCCCCGGCGTGGGACTCGCGCAGTGCGCGGCCGTCGCCCGTCTCGCCCGCGGCATCCTGACCGGGATGGGGCTCGATCCGGTGCCGGTGACCAGCGGCAGCAAGGGCATCCACCTGTACGCGGCGCTCCCCGGCGAGCAGACGAGCGCCGAGATCTCGATGGTCGTGAAGGAACTCGCCCGCGTCATCGAGAACGAGCACCCCGACCTCGCGACCGCCACCATGTCGAAGGCCGTGCGGAGCGGCCGAGTGTTCCTCGACTGGAGTCAGAACAACGGCAAGAAGACGACGATCTCGCCGTACTCGCTGCGCGGCCGCGCCCGGCCATGGGTGGCGGCTCCCCGCACCTGGGACGAGCTCGACGACCCCGATCTCGCACAGCTCGACCTCGACGAGGTGCTGGAGCGCGCGGCAGCCAGCATCGACCCGATGGCGGCGCTGCACCCGGCGGATGCCCCGGCCCCGAGTTCCCCGCCGGCCGCCCAGTCGAAGGCGGAGCGACACCGGCCGAGCAGCCGCGGCGCCTCTCCCGTCGCGCTCGATCCGGAGGCGACGCTCCCGACTTTCGAGCCGATGCTCGCCGAGCACGGCACCCCCGCACTCGCGCGCCGCCTGAGCGATCCCGCCTGGGCCGAAGTGAAATGGGACGGCATCCGCGCGATGGGCACCTGGTCGAACGGACGGATGCGTCTGCACGCCCGCCGAGGCACCGATATCACCGCGCGCTACCCGGAGCTCACGAGCGACGGCGCCCCGTTCCTGCCGGCGGCGGACGCGGTCGTCGACGGAGAGATCGTCGCCTTCGACCACGACGGCCGCCCGAGCTTCTCGCGGCTGCAGAACCGCATGCACCTCACCCGCGCGCGCGAGATCGAACGAGAGGTCGTGCGCACGCCCATCGTGTACATGCTCTTCGACCTGCTGCGCCTCGACGGCCACGATCTCACCGGCCTCCCCCTGCACCAGCGGCGCACGCTCCTCGATGACCTGATCGCCGATCTCGACGCGCCGGTGCAGGTGCCGCCCGTGTTCGACGACGTCGATGACGCTCTCGTCGCGAGCGACGACTTCGGTCTCGAAGGCGTCGTCGTCAAGGACCGAGACTCGCGTTACCGCCCCGGCACGCGCTCGCCCTCCTGGCTCAAGCTCAAGCACACTCGAATGCAGGAGACGGTCATCGTCGGCATCCGTCCGGGCAAGGGCGATCGCGAGCGCACGCTCGGTTCCCTCCTGCTCGCGGTGCACGACTCCCCCGGCTCACCCCTGCGCTACGTCGGCCGGGTCGGAACCGGGTTCACCGAGCGCATCCTGCGCGATCTGCTCGACCTGCTCGAGCCGCTGCGCACGAAGACCGCACCCCTCGACGGGGTTCCCGCGCCCGACGCCTCCGACGCGCTCTGGGTGCGCCCGGAAGTGGTCGGCGAGGTGGAATTCGCGAACTGGACGCCGGACGGGGTGCTGCGGCACGCGCGCTGGCGCGGACTGCGCCCCGACAAATCGCCCGATGAGGTCGTACGCGAGAGCTGACCCTCAGGCGTGGTGCGGCTCGCAGTCCGACTGCTCCGCCGGTTCGATCTGGAACGTCGAGTGCTCGACGTCGAAGTGCTCGGCGAGGCATCCCTGCATCTCCGAGAGGAGCCTGGTCGATCGTCCGTCGGCGAGGATCGCCGGGTCGACGAGCACGTGCGCGCTGAACACCGGCGCGCCACGGGTCAGTTGCCAGACGTGCACGTCGTGCACCCCGACCACACCGTCGTAGCCGAGCAGGTGCGAGCGGATGTCGGCCACCGCCATCCCTTTCGGTGCCGACTCGGAGAGCACCGAGAAGACCTCCCGCAGCAGAGAGATCGCCCGCGGGATGATGAGGATCGCGATGAACATCGAGGCGATGGCATCGGCCGGCATCCAGCCCGTCGCCACGATCACGATCGCCGCGACGATCACGGCCGCCGAGCCGATCAGGTCTCCCATCACCTCGAGGTACGCCCCGCGCACGTTGATGCTGGTGCGCTGCGCGCGGCTGAGCAACCACATCGAGACCGCGTTCGCCAGCAGACCGACCACCGCGACAGCGAGCATCAGCGGACCCGCCACCTCGATCTCGCCCGGGTCGATCAGGCGGCCGACGGCCTCGAACCCCACCCACCCCGCGAGCAGGATCAGGATGATCGCGTTGATCAGCGCGCCGAAGACCTCGGCCCGCTGATATCCGAACGTGCGACGGTCGTCGGCGGGGCGTGCGGCCACCGCCGCGGCGATGAGCGCGATCACGAGTGCCGAGGCGTCCGTGAACATGTGCGCGGCATCGGCCAGGAGCGCCAACGAACCGGTCAGCAGAGCGCCGACCACCTGCACCACCATGATCGTCGCGGTGAGGCACAGCGAGATCGTCAGAAGACGCCGGTGACCGGCCGAGCGGATGCCGCCGGCAGCGGGAGCGTGATCGTGCATGCCTCCAGGCTAAGCGCGGAATCAGCCGTTCAGCCGCGATTTCGCTAGTCGGGAAGGGTAACGAGAACCAGTCTCATCACGCGCTGCGCCGGACGGTGGCTCAGAGGTCGGCGAGCAGCGGCGCCAACTCCTCGAACGCGCGGGCGCGATGGGACTGCGCCTGCTTCTCCTCGTCGGTGAAGTCCCCGACCGAGCGCTCCTCCCCCGCCGGCTGACCGTCGGGGATGAAGATGGGGTCGTACCCGAACCCGCCCCCGCCGGAGGCGGCGTGCGCGAGCCGCCCGGGCCAGATACCGGTGACGACCTTCTCGGCACCGTCGGGTGAGACGAGCGCGATCGTCGAGGTGAAGTGCGCGGCGCGATGCGGGTCGGCGATGTCGCGCAGCTGATCGAGCAGCAGCTCGAGGTTGGCGACGGCATCCTTCTTCTGTCCCGCCCAGTAGGCGGAGAACACGCCCGGCGAGCCGCCGAGCACGTCGACGCAGATTCCCGAATCGTCGGCGAGCGCCGGAAGGCCGGTGTGCGCGGCAGCGGCTCGAGCCTTGATCAGCGCGTTGTCGGCGAAGGTCACTCCGTCCTCGACCGGTTCGGGTCCGTCGTAGCCGACGACTTCGAGGTCGGGGCGCACCCGGGCGACGATCTGCTGGAACTCGGCGACCTTGTGCGGATTGTGCGTGGCCAGGACGACCTTCATCGTCACTCGGCCGCCAGCGCGGCGATCTGCCGCTCGGTGAGGGTCGCGCAGCCGTCGACTCCGAGCTGCAGCAGCGCGTCGAGTTCGCGCTTGTCGAAGGGCGCACCCTCGGCGGTGCCCTGCACCTCGACGAACAGTCCGCGGCCGGTGACGACGACGTTCATGTCGGTCTCCGCGCGCACGTCTTCGACGTATGCCAGATCGAGCATGGGCTCTCCGTCGATGATGCCGACCGACACCGCGGCGACCGAGTCGAGCAGCGGGGTGGAATTGCGACCGATGAACTTCTTCTCACGGCCCCACTCGATCGCGTCGGCGAGGGCGACGTACGCGCCCGTGATCGCCGCAGTGCGCGTGCCGCCGTCGGCCAGCAGCACGTCGCAGTCGATCACGATCGTGTTCTCGCCGAGCGCCTTGGTGTCGACGACCGCACGCAGCGCGCGCCCGATCAGGCGGGAGATCTCGTGGGTGCGCCCGCCGATGCGGCCCTTCACACTCTCGCGGTCGTTGCGGCTGTTCGTGGCGCGAGGGAGCATGGCGTACTCGGCGGTCACCCACCCCTTGCCCTTGCCGGTGAGCCAGCGCGGAACGCCGTTCGTGAAGGATGCCGTGCACAGCACCTTCGTCCCGCCGAAGCTGATCAGCGCGGAGCCCTCGGCCTGAGAGCTCCATCCGCGCTCGATCGTGACCTCGCGGAGCTGGTCGGTGGAGCGGCCATCGGCACGCACGATGTCAGACATGGGCTTCCTTCGTTTCGGGGAGAGGGGTACCGCTCAGCGCGGCTCGGAGAGGGAGTCGGGAAGGGGGATGACGCCGGTCTGGACGAGCTGCACGTCGCGCACCTCGCGACCCATCAGGCGGTTCGCGAGCGCGGTGAAGTCCGAGGCGGAGTCGCCCGTGGCCTCGTACACGTACCGCGCGGTCGCGTCGGGCGGGGCGAGCAGATCGCCGCGGACGAGCTGACGGTAGACGTCGCCGGCCGTCTCGTCATCGCTCGACACGAGCGTGACGCCCTCGCCCATCACGTAGCTGATGGCGCCGCGCAGGAACGGGTAGTGGGTGCAGCCGAGCACGAGCGTGTCGACCTCGGCTTCGCGCAGCGGCGCGAGGTACTCCTCGGCGACGGCGAGCACCTCCGGGGTGCCGGTGATGCCCGCCTCGACGAACTCGACGAAGCGCGGGCAGGCCGCGGTGAACACCTGCAGCCGCTCGTTGACCTCGAGCATGTCCTGATAAGCGCGCGAACCGATCGTGCCGACCGTGCCGATCACGCCGATGCGTCCGTTGCGCGTCGTCGAGACGGCCCGCCGAACGGCGGGTCCGATGACCTCGACCACCGGCACGTCGTAGCGCTCGCGCGCGTCGCGGAGCATGGCCGAGGATGCCGTGTTGCAGGCGATCACGAGCATCTTCACGCCCTGGTCGACGAGTGTGTCGAGCACCTCGAGCGAGTAGCGGCGCACATCGGCGATGGGCTTCGGCCCGTAGGGCGAGTGGGCGGTGTCGCCGATGTAGACGAACGACTCGCGGGGCAGCTGGGCGCGGATGGCCCGCGCCACCGTGAGCCCGCCGACACCGGAGTCGAAGATACCGATCGGCGCGTCGTTCATGACTCCCCAGCCTAGTCGCGACGACACGGCCGCAGGTGAGCCGCGCTCACTAAACTGAGCGCATGACCTCGTCGACGGCGCTGCTCACCGACCGCTACGAACTCACGATGCTCGCCGCATCGCTGCGCGACGGGACCGCATCGCGCCCGAGCGTGTTCGAGCTCTTCTCACGCCGCCTCTCGGGCGGGCGCCGGTTCGGGGTCGTCGCCGGCACCGGGCGCCTGCTCAGCCTGGTGCGCGACTTCCGCTTCGGTGACGACGAGCTTCGTTTCCTCCGCGACAACGACGTGGTCGATGCGGCATCCCTGCGCTACCTCGAGGACTACCGGTTCACCGGATCCATTCGCGGATACCGCGAGGGCGAGCTGTACTTCCCCGGCTCCCCCATCCTCACCGTCGAGGGCAGCTTCGCCGATGCGGTCGTCCTCGAGACGCTGGCGCTGAGCGTGCTCAACCACGACTCGGCCGTCGCCACGGCCGCCTCGCGCATGAGCATCGCGGCGGGCGAGCGCCCCCTCGCGGAGATGGGATCGCGACGCGCCGCCGAGCGGTCGGCCGTCGCGGCCGCCCGTGCCGCCTACATCGCCGGGTTCCGGTCGACGAGCAATCTCGAGGCCGGGCGCACGTGGGGCATCCCGACGATGGGCACCGCCGCGCACTCCTGGACCCTGCTCCACGACAGCGAGGAAGAGGCCTTCCGGTCGCAGATCGAGAGCCTCGGAACCGACACCACGCTGCTCGTCGACACCTACGACATCCCGACGGGCGTGGAGACGGCGATCCGCGTCGCCGGCACAGGTCTCGGCGGCGTGCGCATCGACTCCGGAGACCTGCCCACCGTGGCGGCCGCCGTGCGCGAGCAGCTCGACGCCCTCGGGGCGACCGAGACCCGCATCACGGTCACGAGCGACCTCGACGAGTACGCCATCGCGGCCCTCGCCGCGTCGCCCGTCGACGCCTACGGCGTCGGTACGTCGGTGGTCACGGGATCGGGATATCCGACGGCCAGCATGGTCTACAAGCTCGTCGCCCGACAGGATGCCACGGGTTCGTGGATCGGCGTCGCCAAGGCTTCCGCGGACAAGGCGTCGCACGGCGGCCGCAAGGCCGCCTTCCGTCGCCTCGAGGACGGCGTCGCCACCGCGGAGGAGGTTCTCGTCGCCGACGGCTTCGAGAAGCTGGACGGGCCGGCATCCTCCGTCGGCGGGCGCCCGCTCCAGGTGACGTTCATCGACAACGGCGAGATCGACTCCGCGCACGAGGGCGCCGCGGGAACGGCATCCGCCCGCGAGCATCACCTCCGCGTCCGCGAGGAACTGCCGGTGCGCGCGCTCGCGCTGAGCAAGTCCGACCCGGCCATCCCCACCGTCTACATCGACGTGGAGTGAGACCGCGTCCGCGCGGTCAGCGCGTCATCGACTCGTAGATCTCCTTGCACGTCGGGCAGATCGGGAACTTCTCGGGGTCGCGCCCCGGCGTCCACTTCTTGCCACAGAGTGCGCGGACCGGCTTGCCGGTGATCGCCGACTCGAGGATCTTGTCCTTCTTCACGTAATGCGAGAAACGCTCGTGGTCACCCGGCTCGAGATTCTCCTCTCGGAGGAGCTCTTCCAGTTCGCGATCAAGCGTTGCCACGCCGCCCTGATCGGGGCTGTCCAGCGGAGTACTCATCCCGTGAGTCTAGCCGCGTCCACGCGTGCGCGGGGCGGCGTCACGCGGTCTCGACGAACTCCATGAGGCGTTCCCCGCTGCGTTCGAAGATGAGGCCGCCGACGACCGCTCCGATGACGAAGACACCGACGCCGGTGCCGAGGCCGGCCCAGAACGTCGCCATCGCCTGCTGCTCCCCCGAAAGGAGGTTCGAGGCGAAGAGCCAGATGACCGGACCGCTGACGAGGATCGCCCCGAGGAACGCGACGGCCGGCCCGTAGGCGCCGCGCGACGTCGGACGCTGCGGTTGCTGGAACGGACTGTCGCCCGGACGTGACACCGCGTACGGCGCGACGACCGACACGATGCTCGACAGACCGAGGGCCGAGAGCAGCAGGCTGGATCCGAGGCCGATCAGCGGCAGCAGCAGATGCCAGTCGTCGATGACGAGGAGCGTGAGCGGAACGGCGATCGCCAGGACCGGAATCGACACCAGGAGAACGGGGACCAGGCGCCCGAGTCGATCGGGCAGCCCGCGCACGCCGCTGGCGACGTGCGTCCACAGGGCCGTCGAGTCGTAGGCGACGTCGTTGTGCGGCAGCCATCCGAAGAAGAGCGCCATCACGGGGACCGGCACGAGGGCGGCGATCTCGAGCGGTACCCCGGCGACCAGGAGCGGGAGCACCGTGAGGACGCCCGCGACCGGGACGACGATCACGTTGACGATGTAGCGGCGGTCGCGCAGCCAGTACACGAGGCTGCGCGAGGCGATGGCTCCGAAGGCCGTCGACGGCAGGAGGGCGAACCACCCGAGACCGGTGCGTTCGCGCGCGGCCACGGGCCGCTCGGTCGTCGTGAGCAGGCGGCGGACCAGCCATTCCCACACCACCCAGAGCCCCGCGAGGGTCACGACGGCGATGAGGCCGATGAGCCACGTCGTCGAGCTCTCGGGCGCCTGGAAGAGCGCGCCGGGCGCCGCTCCGAGCGGGGTGAGGGAGATCACGCCCGTCAGCGAGATCAGGGATGCCGGCACCTCCCCGTCCCACCGGAACGACGCGAGGAACACGGCGACAGGGAACGCGACGACGAGCAGCGCGAGCACGAACAGTGCCGTCAGCTCGCGCGAGCGCCGTTCGGGCAGCAGCAGCGCATTGACCGCCATGCCGATGCGCGCGACCAGGATGGTGCTGACGATGCCCACCACCGTCATCCCGACCGCGAGCGGCCACGCGACGCCGAGCTGCACCGCCACGATGCCGACGCTGAGGTACACGGCCAGGAGAGCCAGGCTCGGGACGCTGATCAGCGACGCGACGACGAGGATCCACGGCATCTGACGCTCGTCGACGCCGAAGACGGCGAAGCGGCGAGGATCGAGCTGGTCCACGGCTCCCACGAGGATCGGGCCGATGAGGAAGCCGAGGAGGATCGCGGCGCCGCCGAGGACGGTGACCGTGCGGGCGACCCCGAGCGGTGCGCCGGAGAGGCTGAGCACCGAGGTGCAGACGACGACCGTGATCGCCACGACGACGAGGAAGGACAGGATCGACCGCGTCCGGCGCTCGCCGCGCAGCGATCCGAGCAGAAGGGCGAGCCTCAGTCGGAGAACGTGTGCAGCCACTCGAGCCCCTCCACCTCTCCGATACCGCCGGAGAGCTCGACGAAGCGCGCTTCGAGCGTCTGGCCCGCCCGCACCTCGTCGATCGTCCCCTCGGCGAGCACTTCGCCGTCGACGATGATCGCGACGCGCGAGCACACCCGCTCCACGAGATCCATCCCGTGGCTCGACAGGATGACGGTGCCGCCGTGCGCGACGTACGCCCGCAGGATGTCGAGGATCACCGCCGAGGAGACGGGGTCGACCGATTCGAACGGCTCGTCGAGCACGAGCACGCGCGGCGAGTGGATCATCGCCCCCGCGAGCATGACCTTCTTGGTCATACCCGCCGAGTAGTCCGAGACGACGCGACCGAGCGCATCCCCCAGATCGAACGCGCGCGCGAGATCGGCGACGCGCTTCTCGATCACGTCGGAGGCCAGGCCGCGCAGGAGCCCGTAATAGTAGAGGAGCTGACGGCCGGTCAGACGGTCGAACGTGCGCAGGCGATCGGGGAGGACGCCCATCACCCGCTTCGCCGCCTGGGAGTTCGTCGCCTGGTCGATGCCGCAGATCACGACGCTCCCGGCGTCGGCGCGCAGCAGCCCCGCGATGATCGACAGCGTCGTCGTCTTTCCGGCCCCGTTGGGTCCGACGATGCCGTAGAAGGAGCCCGCCGGCACCGACAGGTCTATGCCGTGCACGGCGCGATTGTCGCCGAAATGCTTGACGAGCCCGCGGATGTGCAGAGCCTCGACGTCTGACGCAGCGGGGGTGGCAGATTTCGCGGCGACGGCGGATGCCTCGGACCGGACGTCCGTGGCCTCGACCTCGGGCCCGGCTTCGGTGGTCTCCGTCTCAGCGATCTCGGCCTCAGCGATCTCGGCCTCAGCGATCTCGGCCTCGACGACCTCAGGCTCGACGACCTCAGGCTCGACAACCTCCGCCTTGACGACCTCGGGCTCGACGACATCCGCCTCCGCGGTCTCCGCCTCGACGAGCACCTCGTCGACGCCGACAGTCGCTCCGGCACCGGCCGTCCCGTCGACCTCGACCACTGCCTCAGGCGGGTCGATCCGGGTCGACTCGATCGTGACGGGAGCCTGCGGCTTCGGCTCGGCGACCTCTGCGGCCTGAGCCGCGGCCGCCTTCGCCGCAGCGGTCTTCGCGGCGGCAGTCTTCGCCGCGGTCGTGCGAGTGGAAGCGGCGCGTGATGCGGCGGTGCGTGCCGTCGACTTCGCCGCCTGAGCCTTCGTCGCCGCGGTCTTGGCCGCAGCGGTCTTCGCCGCCGTCGACTTCGCCGCCGTCGACTTCGCTGCAGCCGATTTCGCGGCCGCTGTCTTCGCTGCCGTGGTCTTCGCCGCAGCGGTCGTGCTCGCGGCGGTCGTCTTCTTCGCCGCGGCCGACTTGGCTGCGGCCGTTTTCGCCGCAGCGGACTTCGCGGGTGTACGCGTCGTCGTGGCACGCGCTCCTGCAGCCGGCCGCGCGGGAACCTTCTTCTCGATCGGGCCCGCCGCCGAGACGGGCTCGATGACGATGTCGGTGCCCGCAGCGGCCTTCTCCGCCGCGGCCTTCGCCGTGCTCGGGCGCTTCGCGGGCGTGCGGGCTGCGGAAGCCTTTTTCGCGGCGGGCGTGCGGGGCGCGGAAGCCTTCTTCGCCGCCGCGGAGGACGCGGATGCTCGCTTCGACGTCGCCGTCCGCTTCTCCGGGGTCGCCTTCGATTCGGTCGTGGGGTCTTCCGCCTTTTCGGGGCGGGCGTCGGGGGAAGCAGTCACGGGTTCTACGGTATCAACGCGAGCCGACTTCCCCGGGGTCGGTCGCAACATTCACCCTGACAATCACCCGGGCGCCTTCCCCGACGTCGACCCTGGGTATACGGTGTGGACTGGGTCACGAAACGGCAACGGGCGCCGTGAGACCCGGTGTTTCCCAGGGTCCATCGCTAGCATGAACGCGGCACGACGAAGTGTCCGGCTGGTTAACCGGCCATGAACACACCTTCCAAAGGAGCACTCGTGACTCTTCAGACCGTCATCCTCGCAGCCGGCATGGGCTCGCGCCTGGGCCGTTCGCTGCCCAAGCCGCTCACCGAACTCGGCGACGGCCGCACGATCATGCGCCAGCAGCATGACAACATCCGCGCTGCGTTCGGCACCGACGCGCGCATCACCACCGTGGTCGGCTACCGCGCCGAGACCATCATCGAGGCCTTCCCCTCCGCCAACTACGTGCACAACGAGCGCTACGACGAGACCAACACGTCGAAGAGCCTCCTGCGCGCCCTCGGCGCGACCGGACGCGGCGGCGTGCTGTGGATGAACGGCGACGTCGTCTTCGATCCGATGATCCTCGGCCGCGCGGCCTCGTTCATCGAGCGCGATCAGTCGTTCGTCACGGTCAACACCTCCAAGGTCAGCGACGAAGAGGTGAAGTACACGGTCACGGCCGAGGGCTTCATCAAGGAGCTGTCGAAGACCGTCGCCGGCGGCCTCGGCGAGGCCGTGGGTATCAACTACATCTCCTCGGCGCAGAAGAAGGCGTTCATGCGCCAGCTGCAGCGCGTCGACGACCAGGACTACTTCGAGCGCGGCCTCGAGCTCACGATCGCCGAGGACGGCCTGCTGCTCGAGCCGATGGACGTCTCCGACCTGTACGCGGTCGAGGTCGACTTCGCCGAAGACCTCGAGCGGGCGAACCTCTTCGTCTGAGTCGCTGTCGAGAGCCTCCAGCAAAAACGCCGGGAGCCGCACCCTCAGGGGTGCGGCTCCCGGCGTTTTCGCGGGCGGGGTTCCTAGGATCGTGGCATGGCCCCGAAGGTGCACAAGATCCACTCCCTCCCGGACGACGCCCCGTGGGACAAGGGCATCCCTCCGACGGGATCGCCCGAGCATCCGTTCGTCGTCCGTGGCCTCGATCGCGTGCTCTCGATCCAGCGCCCGCTCGTGCTCGCGCACATCCGCAGCATCCGTCTGCGCAATCCCCATGCGTCACCCGCCGAGATCGTGCGGATCCTCGAACGTCGCTACCTCGCCGCCGTCACCACCGGTGGGGCAGCGGTCGGGGCCACAGCCGTGGTACCGGGGATCGGCACCGGCGTGACGCTCGCGCTCTCCGGCGTCGAGACGGTCGGCTTCGTCGAGTCGACCGCCCTGTTCGCGCAGTCGGTCGCCGAGGTGCACGGCATCGCGGTCGCCAACCCCGATCGCGCCCGGGCGCTGGTGATGACCCTGATGCTCGGCAAGGAGGGCGTCGACCTGGTCGGGCAGCTCGCCGGTCAGGTCGCCGGCCGCGGCGGTACCCGCAACGCCTACTGGGGCGAGCTCGTGACGAAATCCCTCCCCCGCGCCGCCGTCGGACCGCTCGTCGATCAGCTCAAGAGCATGTTCGTGAAGCAGTTCGCCGCGCGCGGCGGCGCCTCCTTCCTGGGCAAGGCGCTGCCGTTCGGAGTGGGCGCGGCGATCGGCGGCGCGGGCAACCACATCCTCGGCCGACGCGTGCTGACGACCTCGCACCGCGCGTTCGGCGCCGCTCCCCTCGACCTCCCGCCCGAGCTCGAGCCCGTTGCCGGCGCCGAGAAGGTCGAACTCCGCGTGCTCCGCGGCGCGCGCTACGCGGGTTCAGCGGTCGCGGGCGCGGCCGGCACGGCGGTCCGCGGGGTGGGCTGGGCGGGTCGCAAGGTCGGGGAACTGACCACCCGTCGCGGACGCGGCGCGAGCGGAGAGCTGGAGTCCGATTCCGCCCCGCGCGGCGACCACGAACTCCCCGAGAATCCGGGCGCCGACGGTCCGCTGCGCTGATCGGACAGAGAGCACCTCACCAAAGGATCACGCCACCCGTTGTGGCGAGCATCCAACAGGCCGAGCCGCGGCGACGATAGTGTGGAATCCGTGACGGACAAGCCCGACCTCTTTACCACCGCCGGCAAGATCGCGGATCTGCGCGCTCGCTACACCGAAGCCGTCGTCGACGCAGAAGCGAAGGCGAAGGAGAAGCAGCACGCCAAGGGCAAGATGACCGCCCGCGAGCGCATCGAGCTGCTCGTCGATCCCGGGAGCTTCGTCGAGTTCGACGAGTACGTGCGCCACCGCACGACCGCGTTCGGCATGGATCGCTCCCGGCCCTACGGTGACTCGGTCGTCACCGGTGTCGGCACGATCAACGGGCGCACGGTCGCGGTCTACTCGCAGGACTTCTCGACGTTCGGCGGCTCGCTCGGCGAGGTCGCCGGCGAGAAGATCATCAAGGTCATGGAGTTCGCACTGGCCGGCGGCATGCCCTGCATCGGCATCCTCGACTCGGGAGGGGCGCGCATCCAGGAGGGTGTCGTCGCGCTCGGCAAGTACGGCGAGATCTTCCGCCTGAACACCCGCGCCTCCGGTGTCATCCCGCAGATCTCGATCATCATGGGCCCGGCGGCCGGCGGCGCGGTGTACTCCCCCGCCCTCACCGACTTCGTGATCATGGTCGACAAGACGAGCCAGATGTTCGTCACCGGCCCCGACGTCATCAAGACGGTCACGGGCGAAGACGTCGGCATGGAGGAGCTGGGCGGTGCGTACACGCACAACACCCGCTCCGGTGTCGCTCACTACCTCGCGGAGGACGAGGATGACGCTCTCGACTACGCGCGCACTCTGCTCAGCTTCCTGCCGGACAACAACATGGCAGAACTCCCCTCGTACGAGGGTGTCTTCGAGTTCGAGACGACGGATGCCGACCGCACGCTGAACACGATCATCCCGGACTCGGCCAACCAGCCGTACGACATCCACACGGTGATCGAGCACGTCGTCGACGAGGGCGACTTCCTCGAGGTTCAGCCGCTCTTCGCGCCGAACATCGTCATCGGCTTCGGCCGCATCGAGGGCCGCTCGGTCGGCATCATCGCCAACCAGCCCTCGCAGATGGCGGGAACGCTGAATATCGAGGCCGGCGAGAAGGCGAGCCGCTTCGTCCGCTTCTGCGATGCGTTCTCGATCCCGATCGTGACGCTCGTCGACGTTCCGGGCTACCTGCCGGGAACCGACCAGGAGTGGACCGGAGTGATCCGACGCGGAGCCAAGCTGCTCTACGCGTACGCCGAGGCCACCGTGCCGCTGGTCACCGTCATCCTGCGCAAGGCCTACGGCGGCGCCTACATCGTGATGGGCTCGAAGCAGCTCGGCGCCGACGTCAACCTCGCGTGGCCGACCGCCGAGATCGCCGTCATGGGCGGCCAGGGCGCCGTGAACATCCTCTACCGGGGTGAGATCAAGAAGGCCGAGGAAGCCGGCGAAGACGTCGCCGCCGTGCGCACCCGCCTCGCGAACGAGTACACCTACAACGTCGCCTCACCGTTCCTCGCCGCCGAGCGCGGCGAACTCGACGGCATCATCGAACCCGCGAACACGCGCGTCTCGATCGCCAAGGCACTCCGCGCCCTGCGCGGCAAGCGCGCCGAACTGCCGCCGAAGAAGCACGGGAACATCCCGCTGTGATCGACGAGAGGGACGAGCGCCCGGCGCTCGAGATCACCCGCGGCACGGCGACCGAGGAAGAACTGGCCGCGCTCATCGCGGTGGTCAGCGATGCCTACGCGGCCGAGGAATCGGATGCCGTCGCCGAGGAGCCGGTCGTCTCGGCGTGGACGCGCACGCAGCGCTCCCTGCGCAAGCCGCTGCGCAGGGACATCCCCTGGGGACGCTTCGCCCGCTGAGCACCGCCGGGCTCTCCCGGAACCGTGGATCAGCGCGCGAAGCGCAGCGTGACCAGCTGGAACGGCCGCAGCGACAGCTCGACGCCCGTCGCGACGCCGGTGACCGCGGCCCGCGGTGTCTCCCGCTCGAGGAGGTCGGTCTCCACGACCGACCCGAAGTCGAACGACGGCGTGACCTGCCCCACTGCCCGTCCGCCGTGCGCTTCGTACAGCCGCACGATGACATCACCGCTCCGGTCCTCCGCGAGCTTGACCGCCTCGATCACGATCGCGTCCGACGACACCGCGAATAGCGGCGCGACGGGGCCAGAGCCGCGCAGCGAGCGTGCGGGCAGATTCAGGCGGTACCCCTCGCGCACGGCATCCGCGATCCCCGCATCCGGACGGATGCCGACGCGGAAGGCGTGTCGTCCCTGATCCGCCTCCGGATCGGGGAACAGCGGCGCCCGCAGCAGGGAGAGCCGTACCGTCGACGCCGTTCCGCCGCCCTCACGGGGCGCTCGCGTGATGTCGTGGCCGTAGGTCGAGTCGTTCGCGATCGCGACCCCGAAGCCCGGTTCTCCGAGGTGCACCCAGCGGTGTGCGACCGTCTCGAAACGGGCGACGTCCCACGACGTGTTGGTGTGGGTGGGCCGGTGCACGTGACCGAACTGGATCTCGGATGCCGCACGATCGCTGTGCACGTCGAGCGGGAAGCCGAGCTTGAGCAGCTTCTGGCGCTCGTGCCAGTCGACGATCGTCTCGATGTCGAGGCTCGGGGACCCCGCCGCGAGCGTGAGGACCTGAGTGATGCGGGACCCGCCGAACTCCCGGTCGATCCGCACGACGGCGGCGGTCGGGTGCGCGACGACCTCGACCGCCACGGCATCCCTCAGCTCGACGGCGTGCCGGCGGTAGTGCTCGTCGATGTCCCAGGCATCCCACGCCGTGGGGGTGTCGCGGTGCAGCGTCAGCAGGTTCCCGCGCTCCCCCGTCGGGATCGTCTCGCGCCCGGTCGCACGCACGCTCAGCGAGGAGATGAGCCCATTGGCATCCACCACGACCCGCAGATGCTCGTTCTCGAGCAGGACCTCCTCGCCGTGCCTTGCGGCATGGGCCGCCGCATTCGCGGACTCCGTGACCCCGATCGCCAGGCCGGGCACACCACCCGACGGGTAGGGGCTCGCGTTGGCGACCAGTTCCACCTCCCCGCGGCCTGCGACGACCTCGAGCGCGGTGTCGATGAGGCTGTCGAGCGTCTCGAGGACCTCCGCGTAGCGGCGCTCGGCCTCGCGGTGCACCCAACCGATCGAACTGCCGGGCAGGATGTCGTGGAACTGCTGCAGGAGCACGGTCTCCCACGCCTCCTCCAGCGCGTCGTACGGGTACTCGGCACCCGCCAGCGCTGCGCTCGTCGCCCACAGCTCGGCCTCGCGCAGGGCGTGCTCGCTGCGCCGGTTACCGCGTTTGGTGCGCGCCTGCGAGGTGTAGGTGCCGCGGTGGAACTCGAGGTACATCTCCCCCGACCACACCGGCGGATCGGGGTACTCGGCCTCGGCCGTCTCGAAGAAGCGCCGCGGATCGGAGAGGGTCACGGTCG
This sequence comes from Microbacterium sp. USHLN272, assembly GCF_037149655.1. Taxonomy (NCBI): domain Bacteria; kingdom Bacillati; phylum Actinomycetota; class Actinomycetes; order Micrococcales; family Microbacteriaceae; genus Microbacterium; species Microbacterium sp. USHLN272. The sequence goes on from NZ_JBBCRA010000002.1 coordinate 69,276, forward strand.
GTGATCCCTCCAGCGATCGCAGTCGTGCGGCGGCGGCGAGCATCTCGCGGGTCGGCCCGCCTCCGCCGTCGCCGTATCCGAAGGGCACGAGCGAGGCGGTCGCCGCGCCCTTCTCGGCGAACTGGCGCTCGGCGCGGGCGAGATCCGCACCGGAGAGCTGCGAGTTGTACGTGTCGACCGGCGGGAAGTGCGTGAAGATGCGGGTGCCGTCCAGACCTTCCCATGTGAAGGTGTGATGGGGCATCGTGTTCGTCTCGTTCCACGACATCTTCTGCGTCAGCATCCACCGTGACCCAGCGGCCCGCGCGATCTGCGGGAGAGCGGCCGAGTATCCGAACGAATCGGGCAGCCAGACGTCGAGGGGCTCGACCCCGAACTCCTCGAGGAAGAAACGCTTGCCCCGCACGAACTGGCGCGCGAGGGCCTCGCCTCCCGGCATGTTCGTGTCAGACTCCACCCACATGCCGCCCGCGGGGTGGAATCGACCGGCCGCGACGGCGGCGCGCAACCGCTCGAAGAGCTCGGGCTGGAACCGCTTCATCCAGTCGTACTGCTGCGCCGACGACGCCGCGAACGAGAACTCGGAGTCCTCTCCGATCAGCGAGAGGACGTTCGAGAACGTGCGCGCCACCTTGCGCTGCGTCTCGCGCACCGGCCACAGCCACGCGGAGTCGATGTGGGCGTGCCCGACCGCGTGGGCGGAGTGCGCAGACGCGGATGCCGGGCGGCCGAGCACCTCCGAGAGTGCGGCGCGCGCATCGGCGACGGTGCCGGCGACATCGTCCGGATCCGTCGCGTCGACCGCGTGCTCGAGGGCGCGCAGGATCTCGGCGCGGCGGGAGGAGCTCTCGGGGAGCTCGGCGCGCAGACCGTCGAGCACTGCGATGTCCTGCAGAAGCTCCCAGACCGTGAGGTCGAGCACGGCGACGTCGGCGCGACGCAGCTCGTACAGCGGTTCGTCGCCGGCGGAGTCCCACTCTCCGAGCGGTGTGGGGCCGAAGGTGCGGAACCCGTCGCCCACATCCGGGTTCGCCGCCGCCTCGAGGTAGAGCTCGATCGCATCGCCCGGAGCACCGTCGAGCGGCACATAGGCGTTGCGCGGCTCGACCGCCTTGACGATGGATCCGTCCGGCCGGTATACCGTGCCCTCGGCCTGGAACCCCGGCTGCGCGCCGTGGAAGCCGAGGTCGAAGACGAGTTCGGCCCGCTCCCCGGGATCCGTCGTCGGGATCGTCCCGGTCACCCGCAGCCACATCGTGCTCCACGCACGCCCCCACGGCGAGCCGACGGCGAAGGGGGCGTACCTCTGCCCGACAGCCTCGGCGAACGGCACGGGTTCACCCGGGACCTGCCAGGCCTCGAGAGTGAGCTCGTGCGAGTGCGCGTACAGCGCGGGCTCGAGGCGCTCCCGGACGAACCGGCGGATGCGTGCTTCGACCAGCGAGGAGTTGTCGTGCATGACGGGTTTCCGATCGACGATGACGGAGGAACACCCGAATACTACATCGATTGGATTTAAGGAGCGACAGGCACGTCCGAGCGTTCCGACAGCATCAGCGTCGCGCTCCGCGGGGTGAGCGCCTGATCCAGCACCACGCACGCCGCCCCCACGGCTCCCACGTCGGCACCCACGACCGTGCCGTCGATCGGGATCTCCCGCAGGGCTCGCGTCGCGCTCAGTCGCTGCACGTGCTCCGAGATCTCCGCGAGGTAGACCGCCGAGACGTACCCCCAGAAGGGTCCTCCGAGCACGATGCGCTCCACGTCGAGGACGTCGGTGAGCACCACCAGGAGGGCGGCGGTGCAGCGTGCGGCATGGCCGAGGATGGCCGAGGCCGCCGCCTCCCCCTGCTGCGCCCGCGCGCATACGTGCGCGAACCGCGCCTCGAGCGCACCGGGCTCGTCATCGTCGCCCTCCGCAGACAGCACCCCCGCACGCACCGCCTCCGCCACGATCGACTGCGGCGTGCACGTGACGGCGACGCATCCCCGGGATCCGCAGGCGCACCGCGGCCCCTCAGGATCGACCACGATGTGCCCGATCTCGCCGAGGTTGCCCGTGCGTCCGCGCGTGACATCGCCGTCGCGCGCGAGCGCCGCACCGAGGCCCGTGCCGAGGTAGAGGAAGACGAACGAGTCGTCCAAGGGACCTCGGCGCGTCCAGAGCTCACCCACGGCCGCCGCAGCGGTGTCCTTCTCCAACGCCACCGCGAACCCGGTCGCCGTCGACAGCAGCTCACGCAGGGGCACCCGGCGCCATCCGCGCAGCATGGGCGGGTCGACCACGGTCCCGTTCGCCTCGTCGAGGGGTCCGGGCGCGGCGAGTCCGATACCGAAGATCCGCGAGCGATCGACACCGACCTCGGTGATGAGGGCATCGATCGCGCGAGCCATCTCGTCGATGATTCGTCCGGGTTCGGGTGATCCCACCGGGATCAGGCGCCGCGCGACCACCGCGCCGGCGAGGTCGAGGACCACCACCGTCACCACCGCGGGATCGAGATGGACACCCACCGAGTACCGGCTCTCCGCGACCAGACGGAGCAGGACGCGGGGCTTTCCCGGGCCGTTGATGGCACGCCCGGCCTCGGCGATCAGTCCCTCGTCGAGGAGGCGGCGGGTGATGTTCGTGAGCGTCTGCGCGGAGAGTCCGGTGGTCGCGGCGAGCTCCGTACGGCTCAGCGCCTCACCCGCGCGGCGGATCGCCTCGATCACGACCGCCTGATTGAAGTCGCCCATTCGGGGCAGGTTCGTTCCGCGCCGCGTGCTCATCCGGCCATCCTCCCGCATCCGCGCACCTATGTCCCCCAAAATACCTACAGACACGGGGGTTGCGAGCCGCGAAACTAATGGAGACGCTTCGCGTTCGATCGGTCTCTCTGTCCCAGGGTAGACAGACGGTGATCGATCATCCGCGGCTGGTTTTCGGGTAACTGAGCCGCATGGCGAGGGGCTGGCGATATCGCCGCCCCTCGCCCATTCTCACCTCTTCTTCGACTCCGGCGCCCTCCCCCAGCCGGAGCCGAAGAGACGCGCGATCGCCGGTGGTTCAGCCGCGGGCGGCGCTGCGCGGGATCTCGTGCCACACGTCGACGGAGTCGTCGTCGCGCGACGATCCCGACCCCACGCGCCCGACCACCGTCACCGCGGTGCGATCGTCCTTGGCGGAACGGATGATGAGGCGTCCCGCGTGGGCCTCCGCCAGGACGCCGGCGAGCTCGTCCCGGATCTCGATGCGACGCGCCTCGTCGACCCCCTCGAGACCGCCCTCGTCGAACACCGTGACGACCGCACCGCGCCGACGCGCTGCTTCGATCGCATCGCGGACCGCATCGTTGAGCAGGTCGGCTCCGCGCAGCTCATCACGCAGGCGCCCCTCGGCGAGCCGGGCATCGAGACGCTCCTCCTCGGTCAGAGAGCCACGCGTCGCCACCGCGCGACTGAGCACGGGGCCGGCGACCGCGAGCGCGAACTGGGTGCGCACGCGACGCTCGCGCTGACGCACGAGCTGGGTGGCGTGCCAGGCCGACACGGCCTGCTGGATCTCGGCGAGGCGCTCGGTGTCGCGCACCGCCCGGTCCCAGAACCACACCAGGAGGTTCGCGACGACCACCCACATGATCGATCCGACCAGGCCGAAGTTGAGAAGGGACTCGAGGAAGCCCAGGAAGACCGACGACGTCGCCACCAGGAGAAGCAGGATCAGCCAGCCCGTCAGGAACCGCCGCCGGACGATGAGGATCACGCTGAGCAAGCCCACGCCGCCGATGTACCAGGTGGCGAAGGGGGCGGTCCGCCCTGCCTCGTTCAGCGAGAACGTCACCGCGATCGGGATGATCACGCTGGCGATTACCGCCAGCATCGCCGTCCACAACGGCAGCTTCACCGTATCCGGAGAGCCGAGGATCGCGAGGTTGACGACCAGGAGGTAGAGCGCGATCGCGAGCACCATGAGCAGCGGTGCCGTGGGCTGCACGATCCACCACACGGCGCGCGCAGCGAAGTACAGGGCGAAGCCGACCGCGAGAGACGTCGCGACGCTGCGGACGGTCCGGTTCATGAGGCGCTCCAGCCCAGGGTCACGGTCGTGCCCCTGGCATCCGAATCGATCCGAGCCGTTCCGGCCACCCCGGCCATGCGCGCGAGGATCGACGCGCGGATCCCCAGGCGGTCCTCGCCGATCGCCGTGAGGTCGAACCCCGCTCCGGTATCGCTCACGATCACGCGGATGCCGACGTCACCCTGCGAGTCGGCGAGGATGTGGAGTCCCCGCCCGCCCGCGTGCGTGACCGCGTTGCCGATCGCCTGACGCGCGGCGAGCACGAGCGCGCGCGCCACGCGGCCGGGAATCGCCCCGGGAGTACCGGTCTCCTCGACGATCGCGTCCACGCCCATCTCCGACAGGGCCCGACGCAGCTCGGACACGATCTGGCCGACGGCGACCGGCTCGTCGCTGCCCTCCTGGGCGACCGCCGCCTCGGTGTTGGCGAGGCGGGTGAGCGCCTCGCGCGCCATCGCCACCGCGAGTTCCTTCGCCCTGTCGCTCTCGGCCCGCTCGGCGGCGATCAGCGCCGCGAGCACGCTGTCGTGCATGAGCGCCGACATCGCGATGCGCTCCTCCTCCGCGGCGGCCGCCGCCGCTGCTGCCGCGTAGGAGGCGACTGCGTGCCCTCGCGCGTCGTCGACGCCCGCGGCGACCGAGCGGAACATCCATCCCAGCGAGATGATGACGATGCCGAGGATCAGCGTGAAAGAGACATCGAACGCCGTCGTGGTCCAGAACTCGCGGGAGAACTCCCCCTGCACGAGCCGCACGTAGCCGTAGACGAACGGCACGGCCACCGCCCAGGCGTACTGCACGCGCACCGGGAAGGCGAGCATCGCGGCCACGACGCCGACGTTGACGAAGAAGAAGATCCACGGCTGTTTGGCCGCGAGCCCGTCGCCGATCGTCACGACGTTGGGCCAGGCGGCGAGCACGAGCACGTACGTGACGGCGAAGACGCCGGACGCGACACGGACTCCCCGGCCGATCAGGCAGCAGACCAGCATCACCGCGAACGGCACGTAGACGAGGAAGACGATGACGGCGTGGCCGACGTTCGCATCCGCGAGGGAAGGGATCGCGACGAACAGCGCCTGCACGCCGAGCGCCGTCGACCCGATCGCGACGACCGTGGCGAGGATGCGCTCCATGCGCTTGCCGGTGAACCGTTCGAATTCGGTCTCGGCCGCTCCGGGAGACGGGATCTGGTTCCACGCCTCGCGGATGCTGAGGGACTCAGCGGCCACTCGACGCCCCGTCTGGTTCGACGATGCCGTCTTCCATCGCACGGCGGAGCAGGTCGACCTTCGTCGGCGCCGGGCGCCCGACCTCGACGTACTTCACGCGGATGCGGGTGATGTTCTCCTTGGCCGTCGAGTACGCGACACCGAGACGCTCGGCGACCGCCTTGAGCGGCAGCCCGGCGGCGTACAGGCGGAGCACCTCGCGCTCGCGGGTCGAGAGCTGCGCATCGGCGAAGTCGCGGTCGCCGTCGACCGCGCTCGCCCACTCCACGTTGTTGAGCGCCTCGCCGTGGGCGACGGTGCGGATCGCGTCGAGCACGTCGTCGAGCGCGGACGACTTGCTCACCACGCCCGCGGCTCCGGCGGCGAGCGCCTCTCGGACCGCGGCCGGACGATCGGCGACGCTGTGGATGACGACGCTCGCGCCGTCGGTGACCAGCGAGGTCACGTTCTCGGTGACCGTCGTCCCGTCGCCGAGGGTGAGATCGAGCACGACGACCTCGGCGGGTGCCGCGCCGGATGCGGCGCGCCAGTCGAGGTACGACACGACCGTGCTGCCCGAGAAGACGATGGTCTGCCCGTCGCGCGCGCACGCCGCTTCGAGTCCCAGGCGGACGGACTCGTGATCATCGATGAGGGCGACCGTGCTCATCCCCACAGCCTAGTCAGCGGGTGAGCAGCGCGACGACCTCGAAGTGATGCGAGTGCGGGAACAGATCGAACCCGCGCAGCCGATCGACATTCCAGCCGAGCCCCCGGAACGTGCCGAGGTCGCGTGCCAGGGCGACCGGATCGCAGGCGACGTAGGCGATCGCCTCCGGAGCGAGGGCGTGCACCGCCTCGACGACCTGGCGGCCGGCGCCCGCGCGCGGCGGGTCGAGGATGACGGCTCCGCTGCGTCCGCCTCCGGTGCGCGTGGCGAGGAACCGGTCGACCCGCGCCGTCACGGCGTTCACCGCGAGCGGGGCGAGGTTCTCGGCGGCATGCTGGGTCGCCCGGGCGCTCGATTCGACGGTCACGATGTCGGTGCCGCCGAGATCGGCGAGCGTCGCGGCGAACAGGCCGACCCCGCCGTAGAGGTCGAAGTGCGTCGCCCGCTCGTCGACGTGCCCGTCGAGAAGGCCGTAGACCGCCGCATCCAGAACGGATGCCGCACGCGGATGCACCTGCCAGAACCCGGTGGAGTCGACCGCGAACCGCCGGTCGTTCACGACCTCGTGGATCACCTCGGGAGCCGGGCGGCGTCGGAACCCGCGGGCGACCTTCGCCGGACGCTCGGTGGCGTCGCGGCGGATGACCCGCACCGTGCCGTCGGCCGGTTCGACGAGTTCGATGCGCCCGGGGGCCTCTCCGTGCAGGGAGAGTGCGGCCTCGGCGATCGCCGGCCGCGCGAGCGGGTGGGAGGTCACGGGGATCACGCGGTGGCTGCGGGCCGCGTACGGACCGACCTGCCCCGCGTCGTCGACGTGCAGCGTGACACGCGTGCGCCAGCCGCTCCCGTCGCCCGATTCGACGGCCTCGATCTCGGGGGCCTCGAGACCCGCACCGGCGAAACGGTCGAGCGCCTCGGTCAGCACCTGCCGCTTCAGGACGCGCTGGTGGTCGAGGTCGATGTGCCCCAGATCGGCTCCGCCCGGACGATCGGCGGGATCACGGGTCACGTCGGCCTCTGCCCAGAGATGCGGACGACGGTGCTCGGACGCGTCGAGCACCTCGACGGTCTCGGCGCGCCAGAAGCTGCGGGTCGAGGCATCCGCTCCCTCGCCCGGGGCGATCAGCCGGGCACGGACGCGCTCGCCCGGGATGGCGTCGGAGACGAAGACGACGCGTCCGTCGTGGCGGGCGACGAAGGTGCCGCCGTGCGCGATCCCCGTGATGTCGAGGTCGAGCAGGTCCGCATCGGGGGAAGTCATCCTTCGAGGATACGGCGGTCCACGGATACGGTGGACCACATGCGCGTCTGCCTCGCCTCCACCTCTCCCGCCCGTCTGATGCTGCTGCGACAGGCGGGGATCGAGCCGCTCACCCTCTCCCCCGACGTCGACGAGGACGCGGTGGCCGCGACCGCCGCGGCCGAACGGGGTGCGGAGCTGCCACCCGCGGAGCTCGTGCTGCTGCTGGGACGGGCCAAGGCCGCCGATGTCGCCCGTCGCCTCTCGTCCGAGGACCCCTCCTTCGACGGCATCGTGATCGGGGGCGATTCGATGTTCGAGCTCGACGGACGCGTCTACGGCAAGCCCTACACGGCGGAGGAGGCGACGCGCCGCTGGCACGAGATGCGCGGCGCCACCGGCGTGCTGCACTCCGGACATTCGGTCTTCCGCGTCTCGCCCGGCGCCGAGCCGGTCGAGGCCACCGCGACGGCCGCGGCATCCGTCACCTTCGCCGACGACATCTCCGACGCGGAGATCGCGGTCTACATCGCCTCGGGCGAGCCGTTGCTGGTCGCGGGCGCCTTCACCGTCGACAGCCTGGGCGGGGCGTTCATCACCCGGGTCGACGGCGATCCATCGACCGTGGTGGGGATGTCCCTCTCGACCGTGCGGCGCCTCGCCGCCGACCTCGGCGTCGTCTGGACGGACCTCTGGAACACCCCGACCACGTCGTAGACTCCCCTCCACGTTCTCGGCTCTTTCTTGTGGGGAGTCGTCAAATGGATCCCCCTGCTTCTCGCTAGGCTGGCAACCATGCCTGCTATCGCCAAGGTGCTCATCGCCAACCGCGGCGAGATCGCCGTCCGCATCATCCGCGCCGCCCGGGATTCCGGAATCGCCTCGGTCGCCGTCTACGCCGACCAGGACCGTGACGCGCTGCACACGCGACTCGCCGACGAGGCCTACGCACTCGGAGGCGCGACGAGCGCCGAGACGTACCTCCAGATCGAGAAGATCCTCTCCGTCGCCCGGCGCGCCGGTGCCGACGCCGTGCACCCCGGATACGGCTTCCTCGCCGAGAACGCCGAGTTCGCCCGCGCCGTGATCGGTGCCGGACTCATCTGGATCGGCCCGTCGCCCGAGGCCATCGAGGCCCTCGGAGACAAGGTCACCGCGCGCCACGTGGCGGAGAAGGTGGGCGCCCCGCTCGCCCCCGGCACGCCCGGTCCGGTCGAGACCGCCGACGAGGTCGTGGCCTTCGCGAAGGAGTTCGGCCTGCCGATCGCCATCAAGGCGGCCTACGGCGGCGGCGGGCGCGGCCTCAAGGTCGCCCGCGAGCTCGACGAGGTCGCCGAGCTGTTCGAGTCGGCCACGCGCGAGGCCGTCGCGGCCTTCGGTCGCGGCGAGTGCTTCGTCGAGAAGTACCTCGACAAGCCTCGCCACGTCGAGACCCAGTGCCTGGCGGACGCCGAGGGCAACGTGGTCGTCATCTCGACCCGCGACTGCTCGCTGCAGCGTCGCCACCAGAAGCTCGTCGAGGAGGCGCCTGCGCCGTTCCTGACCGACGAGCAGAACGCCCAGCTCTACGCCGCGTCGAAGGCCATCCTCAAGGAGGTCGGCTACGTGGGCGCCGGAACCTGCGAGTTCCTCATCGGCGCCGACGGCACGGTCTCGTTCCTCGAGGTCAACACGCGCCTCCAGGTCGAGCACCCGGTCTCCGAGGAGGTCACCGGCATCGACCTCGTGCGCGAGCAGTTCCGCATCGCCGCCGGCGGCACGATCGATTACGCCGACCCCGAGCCCCAGGGTCACTCCTTCGAGTTCCGTATCAACGGCGAGGACCCGGGTCGCGGCTTCCTCCCCCAGCCGGGCCCCGTCCACGTCTTCAAGACCTTCGGCGGTCCCGGCATCCGTCTCGACTCCGGCGTGACCGCCGGCGACGCGGTCTCGGGCGCCTTCGACTCGCTGCTGGCGAAGATCATCGTCACCGGCAAGGACCGCGAGGAGGCGCTGGAGCGCTCGCGCCGCGCGCTCGACGAGTTCGAGGTCGCGGGTCTCCCCACCGTGCTCCCCTTCCACCGCAAGGTCGTGCGCGACCCCGCCTTCACCGCCGAGAACGGCGATTTCGGCATCTTCACGCGCTGGATCGAGACCGAGTTCGTCAACGACATCCCCGCGTGGGACGGCGAGCTCGAGGCCCCGGCACCGGGTGCAGGTCGCCACACGGTGGTCGTCGAGGTCGCCGGCAAGCGCCTCGAGGTCAGCCTGCCCGACCGCGTGGCCGTCGCAGCCGGCAGCGCCGGGCGCCCGGCCGCCGTGCCGCCGGCACGTCGCAGCCACGCCACCACCGCCAACGCGGGCGCCTCGGGCGATGCGGTCAAGTCGCCCATGCAGGCGACCGTCGTCAAGATCGCCGTCGAGGAGGGGCAGCAGGTCGTCAAGGGCGACCTCGTCGTCGTGCTCGAGGCCATGAAGATGGAACAGCCTCTGCAGGCCCACAAGGACGGCGTGGTCGGCAACATCAATGCGGATGCCGGTGCCACCGTCTCCGCCGGGCACCAGTTGCTCACGATCAGCTGACCATCCCGCGAACACGCGAAAGGCGCCCCACCGAGGTGGGGCGCCTTTCGCGTCGTCCGGTCAGGAGATGTTGAACAGGTGCATCGCCCGGCTCGCGTCCGTGATGCTGCTGGACAGCGAGGGGTACGCCGCGAAGACGCGCGAGACCTGATCGACCGTGAGGCGCCGCTCGACGGCGATCGCGATCGGGTAGATCAGCTCGGAGGCCTTCGGGGCGACGATCACGCCGCCGATGACGGTTCCCGACCCCTTGCGGGCGATGAGCTTCACGAAGCCGTCCTTGATGCCCATCATCTTCGCGCGCGGGTTCGCGGCCAGCGGGAGCTTGTAGACCATGCCGTCGGCCACACCGTCCTCGACGTCCTTCTCGGAGTACCCGACGGTCGCGATCTCGGGCGCGGTGAAGATGTTCGAGGTGATCTTGATCTGCTCGAGCGGGATCACGATGTCGCCGAGAGCGTGGAACACGGCCGTGCGTCCCTGCATCGACGCGACGGAGGCCAGCGGGAAGAAGTTCGTGCAGTCGCCCACCGCGTAGATGTTGGGGACCGAGGTGCGCGCCACGCGGTTCACGCGGATGTGCCCCTGCTCGGTGAGCTCCACGCCCGCCTCGGCCAGACCGATGTCGGCGGTGTTGGGGATGGATCCGACCGCCATGAGGCAGTGGCTGCCGTCGACCGTGCGGCCGTCGGAGAGCGTGACGGTGACGCCGTCCTTCGTGGTCTCGACCTTGTCGGCGCGGGCCTTCGAGAGCACGGTCATGCCACCGCGCTTGAAGACCTTCTCGAGCACGCGGGCGGCATCCTGGTCTTCGCCGGGAAGCACCTGGTCGCGACTGGAGACGAGCGTCACCTTCGCACCGAGGTTCATGTACGCGGAGGCGAACTCGGCACCGGTGACACCCGAGCCGACCACGATCAGGTGCTCCGGGAGGGACTTCATGTCGTACAGCTGCGTCCACGTGAGGATGCGTCGGCCGTCGGGCTTGGCGGAGTCCAGCTCGCGGGGAGCCGCGCCGACCGCCACCACGATGGTGTCGGCCTCCACGCGGTCGAAGTCGGTGCCGCCTTGACCGGTCGAGACGACGATCGCGTCGGAACCCTCCAGCCGCCCGTGACCGGAGAGGATGCGCACACCCGCCTCGAGGAGAGTCGCCCGCATGTCCTCCGACTGCTGCCCGGCGAGGGCCATGAGGCGCTTGTTGACGGCGGCGAGGTTGATCGCGATCTCGGGCTTGAGCGGCTTGCCCTTCTCGCCCTTCGCGTAAAACTGCACACCGAGGTCGCTCGCCTCGGAGATCGCGACCGCGGCATCGGCCGTCGCGATCAGGCTCTTCGACGGCACGACGTCGGTGAGGACTGCCGCACCGCCCACGCCGACGCGCTCGACCAGGGTCACCTCGGCTCCGAGCTGAGCGGCAGCCAGGGCCGCCTCGTAACCGCCGGGACCGCCGCCGAGGACGGCGACGCGCTGAGTGCGCTCAAAAGGGGTGGAAGACATGGAAGCCATTCTTCCGCAATCTTGGCAGCCGAGCCGTCACCTTCCTAGAGTGGAGCCTATGTCCGAGACTCACAGCAACCCCCTGGACGACCCGAACGCCAACCCGTTCGAGGTCGCCGCCACCGCCGCCGCCGACATCGCCCGGCTGACCGGCGTCGAGAAGCACGACATCGCGCTCACGCTCGGCAGCGGTTGGGGCAAGGCCGCCGACATCATCGGCGAGACCGTCGCGACCATCCCCGCGACCGAGGTGACCGGCTTCTCGAAGCCCGCGCTCGAGGGCCACGTCGGCACCCTGCGCAGCATCCGCACCCCCGACGGCAAGAACGTCCTCGTCATCGGCGCGCGCACCCACTACTACGAGGACCACGGCGTCCGTCGTGTCGTGCACAGCGTGCGCACGGCGGCGGCGACCGGCGCCAAGATCATGGTGCTCACGAACGGCGCCGGCGGCATCCGCGAGACCTGGACGCCCGGCCAGCCGGTGCTCATCAGCGACCACATCAACCTCACCGCCGACTCCCCGCTCGAGGGCGCCACCTTCATCGACCTCACCGATCTGTACGCGAAGCGCCTGCGCGACATCGCCCGCAGCGTCGACCCGAGCCTCGACGAGGGCGTCTACACGCAGTTCCGCGGCCCGCACTACGAGACGCCGGCCGAGGTGCAGATGGCGAAGGTCATCGGCGGGCACATCGTCGGCATGTCGACCGCTCTCGAGGCGATCGCCGCCCGCGAGGCGGGCATGGAGGTGCTCGGCTTCTCGCTGATCACGAACCTCGCCGCCGGCATCCAGAAGACGCCCCTCAGCCACGCCGAGGTGATCGAGGCCGGCCGCGAGGCGGAGCCGGTGATCTCGGCCCTCCTCGCCCGAGTGGTCGAGGCGCTGTGAGCGAGGAGCGGCTCGCCCAGGCACGCGCCTGGATGCGCCAGGACCCCGACCACGAGACCCGCGACCAGCTCGCCGGGATCATCACGCGCGCGGCGAGCGGCGAGGAGGCCGCGCTCGCCGACCTCGACGACCGCTTCGGCGCCCGCCTGGCTTTCGGGACGGCGGGTCTGCGCGGCGAGCTCGGTGCCGGGAGCAACCGCATGAACCGCGTGCTCGTGGCGCAGGCCGCCGCGGGCTTCGCGGCGTATCTGCGCGAGCGCTCGGGAGGCGCGACGCCGACCGTGGTGATCGGCTACGACGGGCGCCGCAACTCGCGGGTGTTCGCCACGGACTCCGCCGAGATCTTCGCCGGCGCGGGGCTGCGTGCCGTGCTGCTCCCCCGTCTGCTGCCCACACCGGTGCTCGCGTTCGCGGTGCGCCACCTCGGTGCGGATGCCGGGGTCATGGTGACCGCGAGCCACAACCCGCCGAACGACAACGGCTACAAGGTCTACCTCGGCGGTGCCGACGAGGGCTCGCAGATCGTCGCTCCGGCGGACGCCGAGATCGCGGCGTCCATCCAGCGCGTCGCGGATGCCGGCAGCATCGCCGCTCTCCCCCGCTCGACCTCCTACGAGGTCGCGGGCGAAGACGTCGTCGATGCGTACGTGGCCGCCACCGCCGCGGTCGCCCCCGCTCCCGCGGGCGCATCGGGCCTGCGCTGGGTGTACACGGCGATGCACGGCGTCGGGTGGGAGACCTTCGCGCGCATCGTGACCGCCGCGGGGTACCCGCGGCCCGCCGTCGTCGGCGAACAGCTCGCGCCGGACGCGACCTTCCGCACGGTCTCCTTCCCGAATCCGGAGGAGCCGGGAGCGATGGACCTCGCGTTCGCGCGTGCCCGCCGCACGAACGCGGACTTCATCCTCGCCAACGACCCGGACGCCGACCGCCTCGCCGTCGCCATCCCCGACGACTCTGCCCCCGAGGGCTGGCGTCGCCTGACCGGCAACGAGGTCGGCCTGCTCCTGGGCGCCCGCGCCGCGCGCGCCGCCGCCGGTACGCCCGGCGCAGCGCTCGCGTGCTCACTGGTGTCGTCGCCGGGCCTCGGCGCGATCGCCGCGCACCACGGCCTCGACTTCCACGAGACGCTCACGGGGTTCAAATGGATCTCCCGTGCGCCCGGCATCGTCTTCGGTTTCGAGGAGGCCCTCGGCTATCTCGTGAACCCCGAGACGGTGCGCGACAAGGACGGCATCTCCGCGGCCGTCGCGATCCTCGGCCTCGCCGCCGAGGCCCGCGACCGCGGCGCATCGATCGCGGATCTGCTCGCGGAACTCGGCGACACCTACGGGCATTTCTCGAGCGGTCAGGTCTCGATCCGCGTCGACGATCTCTCGATCATCGGGCGCGTCATGCTGGCCATGCGCACGCTGCCCCCGGTCCAGATCGCCGGCCGCCCGGTCGCCTCGGCCGAGGATCTTCTGCACGCAGCCGCGGGTCAGCCCTCGGGCGATGTGCTGCGCTACCGGCTCGACGACGGCTCACGGGTGATCGTGCGCCCGAGCGGTACCGAGCCCAAGCTCAAGGTGTACATCGACGCCGCGGGTGCCTCGGCCGACGAAGCCCGCGCAGCGGTCGCCGAGATCGAGACCGGTGTGCGGGAACTCCTCGACGAGCGCTCCTGATCCCTCACGACGGCGCGTGGCCCCTCGGGGCCGCGCGCCGTCGGCATACCCGGATACGATCGGATCATGCCGACCCGCCACGTCATCGTCAGCGCGCACAACGGAGTGCATGCCCGACCCGTCGCCGAGATCGTCCGTCTCGTGCAGGCGCACGGGGCACCGGTCACCCTGCGCACCTCGGACGGGACGACCGTCGATCTGCGCAGCGTGCTGGCCGTGATGGACCTCGCGCTCGGCACGGGCGATGCCGTCGAGCTGCAGACCGCGGCGGGTCCGGGTGCCGATGAGCTGCTCGACGAGCTGGCGGCCGTCCTCGCGCCGGCGAGCTGACCCCGCTCCGCTGTCTGCGGTGATGACGGCGAGGCCGTTCAGCCGTCGATGACGGCGACGAGCTCGTCGAGGAAGGCCTCGAAGGTCGTTCCGCGGCGCACGATCCGCTGCACGCTCTCGCGCTCGCTGAAGACCTCGACGAGCTGCTCGAACACGGTCTGGAACGCCGCGCGATCGCCCTCGCTGAAGGCGGCGAGCGCGACCACCTGCACACGCCCGTCCGCCCAGGCGGCCGATCCGTCGGCCACCCCGATCGCGATGGCCGTGCGCGTCGCGGTCATCTGCAGCGCATGCGGCACGGCGAGTGCATCGGTGAACGCGGTCGACGACATCCGCTCGCGCACGATGGTGTTCTCGACGTAGTCCTCCCCGATGACGCCGGTGTCCACGAGCAGTCCTCCGAGGCGTCGGATGATCGCCTCCTCGCCCTCGTCGGGCAGCGGGTGCACGAAGGCATCGGCATCGAAGTACTGGGCGAGCTCCTCGCGCAGGTGCGTGAGCCGGCGACCGCGGCGGATGCGACCGGCGGCCTGCTGCACGCGCTCGACGTCGGAGTCGGTGAAGAACGGATGGATGCGCACGAAGCGGTCGCCGGTGAGGGCGGGCTCGATCGTGCTGAGCACGAGGTCGGTGTCGAACGACGACCAGTCCGGGTCGACGCTGGTCACCACGCTCGTCACCTCGATCGCCGAACCGAGTGAGCGGTCGACGCTCGATCGCAGCAGCTCGTGCAGCTCGTAATACCCCGGGCAGACGATGGTGGCGGTGAGGATCGTCGCGGCCTTGCGGCTGCGTTCGAGCCGTCCGCCGACGTGCATGGCGATGTAGGCGATCTCGTCGTCGTGGATCGGGGTGCCGAGGCGGTCGTGCAGCCCCGAGGCGATCGACACCGCGACCTCGAAGATCATGGGATAGGAGGTCTTCAGCGAACGTGTGAGCGGATTGCGGGCGAAGGCCTGGCCCTGCGCACGCCGGAGCAGGTTCTGCACGTGCAGCGAGAGGCGGAGCACGAACGAATCCTCGACGAGGTCCACGTCGTACTCGGCCGCAGCCCGGGCGAGCTCGGCGCGCACAGCGTCTTCGACCCCGGCCTCCACACCGCTGCGGGCGACCTCCCGCGTCGCCTCCTCGCCGGGAGCGACGACCCGGGTGAGCACGAGCGAGGCGAGGTGCCGGCTGTCGCCCTGCCCCAGCTCGACGCCGAAGTGCTCGGTCGCCAGGCGTGAGATCGTCTCCCCGACCCGGGGGATCTCGTCGTGCGCTCCGGTCGGGACGCCCGCGATCGCGTAGCCCGCGGCGACGCGATCCGTCGCGATCGCGATGTGCAGGAGCACGTCCGAGATCGCGAGCTCGTTGACGAAGTAGCCGAGCGTTCCGAGTTCGCGCACGAGCGCCGACTTGAACGGGCCGACCGCCTCGGCCGACATGCCCGTGCCGGCGAGCGCACGACGGAACGTCTCGGGGTGGAACGACGCGGCATCCATCTCGTCGTGGGCGAGGCGCGAGATCAGCCGGCGCTGCTCCTCCTCGGTGCCCTGCAGGCGCACGATCTCGCGATCGCGCTCGAGCACGAGGTTCGTGCCGTCGAGAAGGCTGCGGACACGGGCGAGATCGGACTCGAGGGTCGCCTCGCTCACGTGCATCCGGTCGGCGGTCGCGTAGATGTCGATGCCGTCCGGCTCGTCGAGGAGCATCCGCACCACGGCGTGCAGGCGATCGCGAGGAGCGGACTCGCCACCCGACCGCGCGCGCAGCGCATCGCGCGCGGCGGGGCCCGCGCGATAACCAGCGGGACCGGACTCCACGGCGTCGCCGCCGACGCGGGCGTTGAGGGCGGCGACGTACGAACGGATGCTGCGGGGCGTCACCCCGACCAGATCGGCGAGGCTGGCAGCTGTCGCCCACGATCCCCGACGCAGCAGAGCGGTGAGGATCTGGTCCTGGCGCTGGCGCGACATGATCCTCCCTCTGCTCGTCGTACGTGCGCGACTTCTCTGTGCGCCGCCCTCCCATGATGTCAGGCCGCGGCCGGAGCGGGGGCCGGAAGCGGGGTTCCGCAGGGGCGGAAAGGATCCTGTTGGCACCCCACCCCCGGTCTTTCACAGACTGTTCTCAGGAAGGTGGAATCGATGAGGATCCTCATTGTGTGCGGCGCGGGTGCGTCGAGCACGTTCGTCGCACAGCGACTGCGGCGCGCCGCATCCGACGCGGGTCTCGAATGGGATGCCGTCGCCGGAGTGGAGTCCTCCGTCTTCCCCGGCGCACAGGATGCGCTCCTCGTCGGCCCGCACCTCGCGGACCGGGTGGACGCCCTGCGCGCGAGCGCCGGGGTTCCCGTCGCCCTCCTGCCCGCCGACATCTTCGCCGACCGCGACGGGGAACGGACGCTCGCCCTGGTGCGCGCGCTGCTCGCCGCGGAGACCACCCCGAAAGGAACACCATGACCGTTTCACGCACCGTTCGGATCGGCTCCTCCCACGGACTGCACGCGCGCCCCGCGAAGCTCTTCGCGCAGGCCGCCAAGGAGGCGGGCATCCCCGTCACGATCGCCAAGGACTCCGGCAAGGCCGTCAACGCGGCCAGCATCCTCGGGGTCATCGCCCTCGCGATCGAGCACGGCGACTACGTCACCCTCACGGCCGACGGCGACAGCGCGGAGGGTGTGCTCGACACGCTCACCGAACTGCTGACCACCGACCACGACCAGGAATCCTGATGAGCGAGCTGCGCGGAGTCGGCATCGGGCTCGGCGTCGCGCAGGGCCCGGTCGTGCGCATGACCGAGGCGCTGCCCGCGCCCGACCAGACGCCCAGCACCGTCGGCGCCGAGGCGGAGCGCGCCCGCGTGCGCGAGGCCGTGGCGGTCGTCGCCCAGGAGCTCACCGCCCGCGGCGAGGCGGCCGGCGGGTCGGCCCAGGAAGTGCTCGAAGCCCAGGCGATGATCGCCGAGGACCCGACGCTCCAGGACGAGGTCGACGAGCGCATCGACGCCGGCTCCACCGCCGAGTGGGCCGTGCACGACGCCTTCGCGGGATTCAAGGCCACGCTCGAGGCCGTCGGCGGCTATCTCGGCGAACGCGCCGCCGACCTCGACGACATCGCCCAGCGGGTGCTTGCCCGCCTGCGCGGCGTCGAGGCGCCCGGTGTGCCGAACCCGGGGCATCCGTTCGTCCTGGTGGCGCGCGATCTCGCGCCCGCCGACACCGCCCTGCTCGATCTCGACCAGGTGCTCGCGCTGATCACGAGCGATGGCGGCCCCACCTCGCACACCGCGATCCTCGCGCGTGAGAAGGGCATCGTCGCGATCGTCGGAGCGACCGAGGCCGCGACGCTCGCGACCGGCACGACGGTCATCGTCGACGCCGCGGCGGGCATCGTCACCGCCGACCCCGCGCAGGACGCCCTCGACCGCGCCGCCCAGCGCGCCGCGGAGCGCGCCTCCGCCGACGCCGCACCCGCGACGCCGGGGGCGCTGGCCGACGGCACCGCGATCCCGCTGCTGGCGAACCTCGGCAAGCCCGCGGATGCCGCGGACGCCGTCGAGCGCGGCGCCGAGGGCGTGGGTCTCTTCCGCACCGAGTTCCTGTTCCTCTCGGCCACGCAGGCGCCCACGATCGCTCAGCAGCGCGAGTCGTACCGCGAGCTGCTCGCGGCTTTCCCGGGCAAGAAGGTCGTCGTGCGCATGCTCGACGCGGGCGCCGACAAGCCCCTCGCCTTCCTCAACGACGCCCACGAGGAGAACCCGGCACTCGGGCTCCGGGGCCTGCGTTCCCTGCGCGCGAGCGAGGACATCCTGCGCGAGCAGCTCACGGCCCTCGCCGAGGCGGATGCCGCCACCTCCGCCGACCTGTGGGTCATGGCGCCGATGGTCACGACCGTCGAGGAGACCGCGTACTTCACCGGCCTCGCCCGCGAATACGGGCTGAAGACCGCCGGCGTCATGGTCGAGGTTCCGGCGAGCGCGCTGCTCGCCGACCGGGTGCTCGCGCACGCGGACTTCGCCTCGATCGGCACCAACGACCTGACGCAGTACACGATGGCGGCCGATCGCCTGCTCGGATCGGTCGCGAGCTTCCAGGACCCCTGGCACCCCGCGGTCCTGCGCCTCGTGCGCGAGGTCGGGGCCGCAGGTTCTCGTCTCGGCAAGCCCGTCGGCATCTGCGGCGAGGCCGCCGCCGATCCCCTCCTCGCCGTCGTGCTCGTGGGCCTCGGCGCCACGAGCCTCTCGATGGCTCCCGCAGCGCTGGCGGACGTCCGCCACGCGCTCTCCGAACGCACGCTCGACGAGGCCCGTAACCTCGCCGAGCTCGCACTGGCGGCGGACGACGCCGCCGGTGCACGCCTGGCCGTGGTGGAAGCATCCACGGCCCTCCCTCCTCACCAGAAAGAGACGACATCATGACGACGACGTCACCAGCCCCCGCGAAGGCGAACGGGCTCCGAACGGGCGTGCAGCGTTTCGGCACGTTCCTCTCCGGCATGATCATGCCCAATATCGCGGCGTTCATCGCGTGGGGCTTCATCACCATGCTGTTCATCCCGGCCGGGTTCTTCGGCGCCAAGAGCCCCTTCGGCTGGCACTGGGCTCCGGTGGCCGAGATCATCGGCGGCGGCGGAGACTCCGCCGTCATCGGATGGCAGGGGGCCATGACGGCGGTCGCCGAGGGCGCCGACGGCAACATCTTCGCCTACGTCGGTCTGGTCGGACCGATGGTCACATACCTTCTGCCGCTCCTCATCGCCAACACCGCGGGCCGCATGGTCTACGGCGAGCGCGGTGGCGTCGTGGCGACCATCGCCACCATGGGTGTCATCGTCGGAACCAACATCCCGATGTTCCTCGGCGCGATGATCATGGGCCCGATCGCGGCCTGGATCACGAAGCAGATGGACAAGCTGTGGGACGGCAAGATCCGCCCCGGCTTCGAGATGCTCGTCAACAACTTCTCGGCCGGAATCCTCGGCATGATCCTCGCGATCGTCGGCTTCTTCGCCTTCGGCCCGGTCATGCTCGGCATCAGCGCCGTGCTCGGCGCGGCGGTCGACTGGCTCGTCTCGCTCAACCTGCTGCCCCTGGTCTCGATCATCGTCGAGCCGGCGAAGGTGCTGTTCCTCAACAACGCCATCAACCACGGCGTCTTCACCCCGCTCGGCATCGAGCAGGCCGCCGAAACGGGCAAATCGATCCTCTTCCTCATCGAGGCGAACCCCGGCCCCGGCCTCGGTCTGCTGCTCGCCTTCACCTTCTTCGGTGTCGGCGCGGCGAAGGCCTCGGCTCCGGGCGCGGCCGTCATCCAGTTCTTCGGTGGTATCCACGAGATCTACTTCCCGTACGCGCTCAGCAAGCCGACCACCATCCTCGCCCTCATCGCGGGTGGCGCGGCCGGTGTCACGACGAACATGCTCCTCGGCGGCGGTCTCGGCTTCCCGGCCGCACCGGGAAGCATCATCGCCGTCACCGCCGGAGCGATCGGCTCGGGCGTCGGCAACCTCGTCGTCGTCTACCTGTCGGTGCTCATCGCCGCGGCCGTGACCTTCCTCATCACGGCCGTCATCCTGCGGGCCTCCCGCAGGCGCGACCTCGAGGCAGAGGGCGACACCTTCGGCGCCGCGATCGCACAGACCGAAGCCAACAAGGGCAAGTCCTCCGCTGCGATGGACGCGCTGCGCACCTCGAGCGGCGCAGCCGCCGGTGGCACGGCCGTCGCGACCGATCGCCGCATCGAGAACGTCGTGTTCGCGTGCGACGCCGGTATGGGCTCCTCCGCCATGGGCGCGAGCGTCCTGCGCAACAAGTTCAAGAAGGCGGGCGTCGAGGGCGTCACGGTCACCAATCAGGCGATCGCGAACCTCGACGGAACGGCCGATCTCGTGATCACGCAGCAGCAGCTGACCGATCGCGCGAGGGCCCAGTCGCCGAACTCCCTGCACGTATCGGTCGACAACTTCATGAATTCCCCGAAGTATGAAGAGGTCGTCGAGATGGTGCGCGCCCAGCGCGACACCGACGCGTGACACACCCCGGTGGGCGGATGCTGCGGCATCCGCCCACCGGACCATTCTCAGAAAGGAAACATCATGAGCGTTCTCACCCTCGACCAGATCCGGATCCACCCGGGATCGGCGACGCAGGAGGAGGCCCTGCAGGAGGCGACCGACATCCTGGTCTCGGTGGGCGCCGTGACCCCGGCCTACGTCGACGCGATGCGTCAGCGCGAGGAGACGGTCTCGACCTTCATGGGCAACGGTCTCGCGATCCCGCACGGCACCAACGAGACCAAGGACGCGATCCTCGCCTCGGCCCTCTCCGTCGTGCGCTACGACGGCGGCGTGGACTGGGCGGGCGAGCCGGCGACGTTCGTGATCGGCATCGCCGGACGCGGGGACGAGCACCTCGAGATCCTCTCGCAGATCGCGATCCTGTTCTCCGACGAGGACGACGTCGCGAAGCTGACGGCGGCGCAGACCCCCGACGAGCTCTTCGCCCTGCTCTCGGCGGTGAACGAGGGATGAAGGCCGTCCAGTTCGGCGCCGGCAACATCGGCCGCGGGTTCGTGGGCCTCCTGCTCCACGAGGGCGGCTACGAGGTCGTCTTCTCCGATGTGGCGGATGCGCTCGTCGATGCGATCAACGCCGTCGACGCGTACACGGTGCACGAGGTCGGGCCGGGGGGCGTCGACCGCACCGTGACCGGGTTCCGGGCCGTCAACAGCAAGACCGATCCGGATGCCGCGGCCGACGAGGTCGCCACGGCCGACGTCGTGACCTGCGCGGTCGGCCCGACCGTCCTGCGCTTCATCGCGCCGACGATCGTCGCGGGTCTCACCCGCCGCTCCCCCGACGCCGCGCCGCTGGTGATCATGGCGTGCGAGAACGCGATCGGCGCGACCGATCTGCTCCGCGCCGAGATCGAGAGCGCCGCGGGCGCCGACGCGCGCGAGCTGCTCGCGAAGGCCGTGTTCGCGAACACCGCCGTCGACCGCATCGTGCCGGCCCAGCCCGAGGGTGCGGGAGTCGACGTCACGGTCGAGCCGTACTTCGAGTGGACGATCGAGCAGGGCCCGTTCGGCGGCTCGCTGCCGAGCATCCCCGGCGCGCACTTCGTCGACGACCTCGCCCCGTACATCGAGCGCAAGCTGTTCACCGTCAACACCGGTCACGCGGCCACCGCGTACTTCGGCGCCCGCGCCGGCATCGACCGGATCTCCGACGCCCTCGCCGATCCGCAGATCGCCGCGGCGGTCGGCGCGGCCCTCGAGGAGACCTCGGCGGTGCTCGCCGCGACCCACGGGCTCGACCCGGCCGATCTGGCCGAGTACCGCGCGACCATCCTCGAGCGCTTCCGCAATCCGGCGCTCGTCGACACCGTGCAGCGCGTCGGACGCCAGCCGCTGCGCAAGATCTCGCGGCACGAGCGGTTCATCGGACCTGCCGCCGCCGCCGCCGAGCACGGCCTGTCGACGGACGCGCTCGTGGCGGCCATCGCCGCGACCCTCGAGTTCGAGGATGCCGAGGACACCCAGGCCGTCGAGCTGCGCCAGCTGCTCGGCACGCTGGACGCGCAGACGTTCACGACGCGCACGACGGGGCTGGAGCCGCAGCATCCGCTCTTCGTCGCCGTCGAGGCGGTCGTAGCCGCCCGACAGGACGCTCTCCGCGCCGCCTGATCCATCGATCTCGGACGCCCCCGCACCCCGATACGATCGGGGTGCGGGGGCGTTTTCGGTACACGGACGTGCGGGGGCAACATGGACACCTATGCCGTGATCGGCGCGGGACCGTCGGGCCTGGCCGCCGTCCGCGCTCTGCGGAAGCGCGGCATCCCCGTCGTTGGCTACGAGGCCTCGCACGGCGTCGGCGGCCTCTGGGACATCTCCAATCCGCGCAGCACGATGTACGAGTCGGCGCACCTCATCTCGTCGCGCACGACGACCGAGTTCCGCGAGTTCCCGATGCGATCGACGGTCGACTATCCGGGGCACGCGGCGCTGCTCGAGTACTTCCGGGAGTACGCCGATCACTTCGGTCTCACCGAGCTCTTCCGCTTCGACACGCGCGTCACCCGGCTCAACCCCCGCGACGACGGCGGTTGGGACCTGACGAGCGTCGGCCCGGACGGCGAGCGCACGCGGCGGTACGCCGGCGTCGTGCTCGCGAACGGCACGCTCGCCGAGCCGAACGTCCCCACCTTCCCGGGCGACTTCACCGGCGAGTTGCTGCACACGAGCGCCTACTCCTCCCCCGCGCAGCTCGCGGGACGCCGGGTGCTCATCATCGGCGCCGGCAATTCGGGCTGCGACATCGCAGTGGATGCCGTGCACCACGCCGACGCGATCGACATGAGCGTGCGTCGCGGCTACTACTTCGTTCCGCGCTACCTCTTCGGTCGCCCGAGCGACACCCTGAACCAGGGCCGTCCGCTGCCCGCCCGGCTCAAGCAGGCCGTCGACTCCCGCGTGCTGCGCGCCTTCACCGGCGACCCCGTGCGGTTCGGCTTCCCGAAGCCGGACCACCGCATCTACGAGTCGCATCCGATCGTGAACACCATGGTGCTCAATCACCTCGGCCAGGGCGATCTGCGCGTCCGGCCCGACGTCGACCGCTTCGACGGCTCGACCGTGCACTTCCGCGACGGATCGTCCGGCCAGTACGACCTGGTGCTCCTCGCGACCGGCTACCGACTCGATTATCCGTTCGTCGATCCCGCGCACCTGAACTGGCGCGGCGCCTCCCC
This sequence comes from Microbacterium sp. USHLN272, assembly GCF_037149655.1. Classification (NCBI taxonomy): domain Bacteria; kingdom Bacillati; phylum Actinomycetota; class Actinomycetes; order Micrococcales; family Microbacteriaceae; genus Microbacterium; species Microbacterium sp. USHLN272. Next base: position 92,141 of record NZ_JBBCRA010000002.1, read on the forward strand.
CCGGCTCTTCCTGCACGTGTTCCCGTCGTCGTTCAACGGGCTGTTCGTGATGGGCATGATCGAGGCATCCGGGATCGGCTGGCAGGGCCGCTACGAGCAGGCGGAGCTCCTCGCCACGTATCTCGACGCGGCGGAGCGGGACCCGGCCCGCGCGGCGCGGTTCCGCGCGAGGGTGACCGATTCCGCCTGGCCCGACCTCACCGGCGGGTATCACTACCTGGGCCTCGACCGCATGGCCTACTACGTCAACAAGGACGCCTACCGCGGCGCTGTCCGGCGGGAGCAGCAGGCTCTCGCGCAACCCGCGTGAGCGGTGCTCTCCCAGGCATCGCGCGTACCCTGGAGAGGTGCAGAAGAAGCGTGGCCGGCGCGTCCTGAAGTGGACGCTGTGGAGCATCCTGATCCTCGTCCTCCTCGGCGCCGGCGGCATCGTCGCCTGGAGCCAGATCGGTGTGATGGGGGCGGAGAAGGCCCCCCTCGCCGCCGTGCGCGAGAACCCCGCGATCTCGGTCGACGACGCGGAGCAGGGCATCGTCCTGGCGCCCGCCGACGGGGATTCCGAGATCGGTCTCGTCTTCGTGCCGGGCGCGAAGGTCGACCCCTGGGCGTACGCCGCGATCCTGCAGGGCGTCGCCGAGGAGGGGGTCACTGTGGTGATCACGCGCCCCTGGCTGAACCTCGCCTTCTTCGACCCGCGCCCCCTCGACTCCTTCACCTCCGCCGCGCCCGACGTCGACGTGTGGGCCGTGGGCGGCCACTCCCTGGGCGGCGTGCGCGCCTGCCAGCTCGCGGCGGATGCCGACGCCCTCGTGCTCTTCGGCTCGTACTGCGCCAACGATCTATCCGGCACCGATCTCGCGGTGCTCAGCCTCGCCGGCTCCGAGGACGGCCTCTCGACGCCGGCGAAGATCTCGGATGCGCGCGGAAACCTGCCCGCCGATGCCGACCTCGTCGAGATCGACGGCGCCTCGCACGCCTCGTTCGGGGACTACGGCCCGCAGGCCGGCGACGGCACGCCGTCGATCTCGGACGAAGAGATGCACGCCACGGTCACCGAACTCCTCGGTGCGTTCCTCTCCGAGGACGCGCTGGCCGCCGCGGGCTGAGCGCGGAGGTCAGCCGATCCGCGAGATCAGCGACTCGAGGCCCATGCCGTAGTCGATGCGCACGACCGGCAGCGCCAGCTTGTCGGTGCCGATCTCGACGTAACCCGGCTCGATGGTGCGCGCCATCTCGAAGCCGGCCTGCGTCACGCCCTGCTTCGCCGTGTCGTTGTAGTGCCCGAACGGGTAGGCGATGACCTCGCGCACGCCCAGCACGTCGCCGGAGGTGTTGAGGTCGGCGGCGATCTCGTCGGCGGTCCAGTTCTCCATTCGGCCCCGACCGTTGGCACCGGCCTGGTGCATGTCGTGCGTGTGCGAGCGGCGCAGCACGTACGGCGACGGCGGCGGGTCCTGCCGGTAGGCGGTGATCATGAACGATGTCGAGAGTAGCTTGTACTTGTCGATGACCGGCACGGCGAGGTCGAACCACGTCTGGTCGGCGTCGTCATCGGTGATGATGACGGAGCGCGCGGGTAGCGACAGCCGGCCGTCGATGAACGCGCTCAGCTCGTCCCACGTGGGCAGGTAGAACCCGGTCGTCGCGATGTGGTTCATCTGCGCGTCGAAGTCGCCGATGTAGGCGTAGTTGCCGCGCAGCCACCCGGACTCCCCCTCGGGGTTCGGGGTGAACTGGTGGTACATCAGGATCGGCACCTGCACATCGGCCGCCGTGTTCGCCTCGGGCGTCGTCCACGCGCCGAACAGCTCGACCTCGGCATCCGTGCAGACGACCGCGTCCGCACCGTTGACGCGCGCCGCGACGTTCTGGGCCGCCGCATCGTCGGCCGTGGCGTACCACCCGGCGAACACGCGACCGTCCTGCGCCGGGATCGGCAGGTACTGGTAGAGCGCGCCCTGCGACTGCACCTGCATGTCGAGCGCGATGCCCTCGCCCGTGAACGACACGGCGCACCCGTTCGGATCACCGGAGTCGGCGACGAGCTGCTGCGCCGCGGTCAGCGGGCGCTCGATCGGCGTCGCCTCGACGCGCGGGACGGGCTCCGGCTCGCGATTCATCCACGTGAAGGCGGCAGCAGCACCACCCGCCACGACCGCCACGGCGACGACCGCGCCGATCCAGATCCCCCGGCGTCTGCGCCGTGCCCGCGAACGGCTCCCCCGAGTCGTCATGGTCAGGCGTCGAAGCCTTCGGCGATCATCTCCACGAGCTCTTCGCGCTCCTCGACCGGGAGGAACGTCGCGGCCGCGGCGTTGAACTGGAAGGTCTCGAGGTCGTCGAGGTCGTACTCGAACGCCTCGACGAGAAGGGCGAGCTCACGGGTGAGCGAGGTCGCGCTCATGGTGCGGTTGTCGACGTTCACGGTGACGGCGAAGCCGAGCTGGTAGAGCAGATCGAACGGGTGATCGGCGAGCTCCGAGCCCCAGGCGGCGACCGCCCCGGTCTGCAGGTTCGACGACGGCGACAGTTCGAGCGGGATCTCGCGGTCGCGCACCCAGCGCGCCACCTCGCCGAACTGCACCTGCACCTCATCGCCCTCGCGCGTGATGACCTCGAGGTCCTCGGCGATGCGCACGCCGTGCCCGAGCCTCAGGGCGCGTCCGTCGAGCAGGGCGGAGCGGATCGAGTCGAGTCCGGCCGCCTCGCCGGCGTGCACCGTCACGGGGAAGAAGTTGTCGGCGAGGTAGTCGAAGGCCTCGCGATAGTTCGACGACGGGAAGCCGTCCTCGGGGCCCGCGGCGTCGAAGCCCACGACGCCGCGGCCGCGGAAGTCGACCGCGAGTTCCGCGATCTCCCGGGCGCGATCGTGCTGGCGCATCGCCGACAGCAACTGGCCGACGCGGATGCTGTGCCCCGCGGCGTCCGCGGCGTCCTCGCCCTCCTCGATCCCCTGCTGCACGGCCTCGACGACCTGCTCGAGGCTGAGGCCGCCCGCCAGGTGCTGCTCGGGTGCCCAGCGCACCTCGCCGTAGATCACGCCGTCCTTCGCCAGGTCCTGCACGAACTCCCGGGCCACCCGGGTCAACGCCTCCGGGGTCTGCATGACCGCGATCGTGAGGTCGAACGTCTTCAGGTACTCGACCAGCGAGCCCGAATCGCTCTGCTTCGCGAACCAGCGCCCGAGCGAGCGTGCATCGCTCTGCGGCAGCTCGATGCCCGCGGCATCCGCCAGCTCGACGATCGTCGCCGGACGCAGCGCGCCGTCGAGATGGTCGTGCAGCGACACCTTCGGCAGACTCCGCAGGGAGATCCCCTGGATCTTGACGTCGCCGTTCGCATCGATCGCCATGGGGATCCTCCAGTCGCAGAAAAGTGTGGCGGTGGTGACCGCCGTGTTCAGGGTAGCGGGCCGGAGGTCAGGCCGTGATGCGTTCGCGCACGATCGGTCCGCGCGCGGGTGCATCCGCTCCGATCTCCCACGCTCCCTCGAGGGCCTCGATCGCGCGCGGGAAGCGCGCCTCGTCGGCCGCCGAGAGCGTGAACAGCGACTGTCCGGCGACGACGCGGTCGCCCGGCTTCGCGTGCAGGTCGATCCCCGCCTCGAAGATCACGGGGTCCTCGGCGCGCGCACGGCCGGCGCCGAGACGCCAGGCCGCGATGCCGAACGGCAGGGCGTCCATGCGGCTGATGACGCCGTCGGCGGGCGCCGTGACGACGTGGGTCTCGCGGGCGACCGGAAGCGCGGCATCCGGGTCGCCGTCCTGCGCGCGGATCATCGCCTTCCACTGATCCATCGCGCGCCCGTCGTCGAGAGCCGCCTCCACATCGGCATCCGGCTGACCGGCCAGCGCGAGCATCTCGCGGGCGAGCGCGATCGTGAGCTCGCGGACGTCGGCGGGACCTGCGCCGGCCAGGATCTCGACCGACTCGCGCACCTCGTTGGCATTGCCGATCGCGAAGCCGAGGGGCACGTTCATGTCGGTGAGCAGGGCCGTCGTCGCGACGCCCGAATCGGTGCCGAGCGCGACCATCGTGCGAGCGAGCTCACGCGCACGATCGATGTCCTGCATGAAGGCGCCCGAGCCGAACTTGACGTCGAGCACGAGGGCGTCCGTGCCCTCCGCGATCTTCTTCGACATGATGCTCGACGCGATCAGCGGGATCGCCTCGACCGTGCCGGTCACGTCGCGCAGCGCGTAGAGCTTCTTGTCGGCGGGGGCGAGACCGGAACCCGCCGCGCAGATCACCGCACCCACGTCACCCTGCATCTGGGCGAACATCTCCTCGTTGCTGAGCGCCGCGCGCCAGCCGGGGATCGACTCGAGCTTGTCGAGCGTGCCGCCCGTGTGGCCGAGGCCGCGGCCGCTGAGCTGCGGCACCGCCACCCCGAACGCCGCGACCAGCGGAGCGAGCGGCAGCGTGATCTTGTCGCCCACGCCGCCCGTGGAGTGCTTGTCGACCGTCTTCTTGCCGAGAGCGGCGAAGCTCATCCGCTCCCCCGACGCGATCATCGCGTCGGTGAGCACACGGATCTCGTCGCGCTCCATGCCGCGCTGGAAGATCGCCATCGCGAACGAGGCCATCTGCGCGTCCGAGACGTAGCCGCGCGTGTACGCGTCGACCATCCATCGCAGGGCGGGTTCCGGAACGGCTCCGCCATCGCGCTTCGCGCGGATGACGTCGACCGCGTCGTAGGGCTCCACCGTGCTCATCGTGCGTCCTCCAGGTCGCGGGGGCCGAACGCATCCGGCAGTACTTCGTCGATCGTGCGGATGCCGGAGACGGTTTCGAGCAGCATTCCGGGCATCGCGTGCTCGAACAGCAGCTGACGGCAGCGGCCGCACGGCATGATCGTCTGCCCGTCGTTGTTCACGCACACGAAGGCGACGAGCTGGCCGCCGCCGGACATGTGCAGATCGCCGACGAGAGCGCACTCGGCGCACAGGGTGACGCCGTACGACGCGTTCTCGACGTTGCAGCCGGCGACGATGCGCCCGTCTCCCACCAGTGCCGCAGCCCCCACGCGGTAGCGCGAGTAGGGGGCGTAGGCCTTCTCCATGGCGGACGTGGCGACCTGGCGCAGCTCGTCCCAGTCGATGTCTGTCATGTCTCTCCTAGGACTTGATGTACGGTTCGCCGTCAGCCGCGGGGGCCCGCGACTTCCCGACGAGGCCGGCGACCGCGAAGATCGTCACGACGTACGGCAGCATGAGCATGAACTGGCTCGGCACCGGGGATCCGATGACGCTGAGCACGCCCTGCAGGTTGGTGGCGAAGCCGAACAGCAGCGCCGCGAGTGTGGCCTTGATCGGGTCCCACTTACCGAAGATCACCGCGGCGAGGGCGATGAAGCCCGCGCCCGCCGTCATCTCCTGGTTGAAGCGCGGCACCGAAACGAGCGTGTAGAACGCGCCGCCCATGCCGGCGACGGCACCGGCGAGCAGGATCGCCCGGTAGCGGGTCGCCAGAACCTTGATGCCGACCGTGTCGGCCGCCTGCGGGTGCTCGCCGACCGCGCGCAGGCGCAGACCCCACCGGGTGCGGTACAGACCGAACCAGACGAGCGCGACCACGAAGAACATCAGGTAGACGATGAACGACTGGCGGAACAGGATCGGGCCGATGACCGGGATCTCGCTCAGCACGGGGATCGACACGGTGTCGAACGTGGCCGGGCTGTTGAGGGTCTCGGTGTTCGGGGCGAGCACCACGCGGAAGAGGAAGGTCGTCAGACCGATCACCAGCACGTTGAGCACGACACCGACGATGACCTGGTCGACGTAGTACGTGATCGTGAAGACGCCGAGCACGAGCGAGACGAGCATGCCCGCCCCCATCGCGGCGACCAGACCCGCCCACGGCGAACCGGTGATCGACGAGGCGATCGCCGCCGAGAAGGCACCCGCCAGCAGCTGCGCCTCGATCGCGATGTTCACGACACCGGCGCGCTCACCGATCACGCCGCCCAGGGCGCCGAAGATCAGGGGCGTGGCCAGGGCCAGCGCTCCCCCGAGCAGGCTGATCATGCGCAGCGTCTCACCGGCGGCGGCCCAGGCGAGGAAGCCCAGCAGGAGGGCCGCGACGTAGACGATCACCAGCCAGAGCGGGATGCTGCGACGAGCGGATGCCCGCACGAACGCGAAGACGGTGACCGCGGCGAGCACCACGACGGCGACCCAGGCGGTCGCGTTCGCGGGCAGGATCACGTCCGGGATCGCGAAGAACGCGTCGGCCGAGGCCAGCCGGAAGGTCGTCTCCCCGTCGCGCGGGGCGAGCAACGGCAGGAGGGCGAACAGGACCGTGAAGATCCCGAAGATGATCGGCGCCTTCCACGAGGCGACGGCGACGGCGCGCGGCTCCTCGATCGCGACGGCGGCATTCGTGACGGCGCTCATGCCGACACCTCCTGCTTCTGCGACTTCTTGGCCGCTCGGGTCTTCTTGCGTGAGGGACGCCCGGGCTGCGGGAGACCGAACATCGCGCGCACCAGCGGGGGCGCGGCGATGAAGAGCACGATCAGCGACTGCACGACGAGCACGATCTCGATCGGGATGCCCTGCGAGGACTGCATCGTGAAACCACCGGTCTTGAACGCCCCGAAGAGGAGTCCGGCGCCGAGGATGCCGATCGGCGAGGAGCGCCCGAGCAGAGCGACCGTGATGGCGTCGAAGCCGATGCCCGCGTCGATCGAACCGCCGAAACCGCTGGTCTCGGTGCCGAGGATCTGGCTGATGCCGGCGATACCCACCAGCGCACCGGCGATCAGCATGACGACGAAGTACATCTTGCCGACGTCGATACCCGCGACCCGGGCCGCCGCGGGGTTCTCCCCCACCGCGCGGAAGCGGAAACCGAGCGACGAACGCTCGAGCAGCCACCACGTGAAGGCGACGGCGGCGAGTGCCACGACGAAGCCCCAGTGCAGCTTGTAGGAATCGCCGAGCAGCGACGGGAGCACCGCGGAGTCGGGCATCGGAGCCGTCTTCGGGTTGCTCGACCCCGGAGCCTGCAGGATGCCCTGCGTCGCCAGCATCCAGGCCAGCAGGTAGAAGGCGATGTGGTTGAGCATGATCGTCGTGATCACCTCGTGCGCGCCGGTGCGCGCCTTGAGCAGTCCGGCGATACCGGCCCACAGGGCTGCGGCGACCATACCGGCGATGACGGCGGCGATCAGGTGCAGCGGGAACGGCATGTCGATCTGCGTCGCGACGTATCCGCCGGCCGCGGCCGCCATGAGCATCTGCCCCTGACCACCGATGTTGAACAGCCCGGCGCGGAACGCGAGGCCGACGCCGAGTCCGGCCGCGATCAGCGGCGTCGCGAACTTGAGCGTCTCGGTCAGCGGACGGATGCCGGTGGCGAAGTCGTCGGCGTTGAAGTTGTAGATCGCGCCGCGGAACAGCGCGGCGTACGCACCGCTGACGGCCTGCCAGACGGCGGCGATCATGTCACCGGGACGGGCGAAGAAGTACCCCGCCGTCTCCTGCACCTCTTCGTTCGTCGCCGCGATCATGATCGAGCCGACGACGACCGCGATCAGGACGGCGAGCACCGAGATGATCGCGTTGCCCGAGACGATCTGCTGGAACGCGACGCGCCACCGCGAGGGGGCCACGACGGTCTCCGGCTCGGCGAGCGGTCCCTTGGTCTCTGCGACGCTCATGCGCTCTCTCCGTTCATGCCCGCCATCATCAGACCGAGCTGATCGCGGGGGGTGTTGCCGGGCACGATGCCGACGACGCGGCCGCGGTACATCACGAGGATCCGGTCGGCGAGGGCGGCGACCTCGTCGAGCTCGGTCGAGATCACGATCACCGGAACACCGGCATCGCGCGTGTCGATGATGCGCTTGTGGATGAACTCGATCGATCCGACGTCGACTCCACGGGTCGGCTGCGCGGCGACGAACAGCGCGAGGTCGCGGCTGAGCTCGCGGGCGAGGACGACCTTCTGCTGGTTACCGCCCGACAGACGGCCGGCGGCCTGCGCCGGTCCCTGCGTACGGATGTCGAACTCGGCGATCTTGGCGCGGGCGAATTCGTCGAGAGCGCCACGGCGCACGGTTCCGGCGGAGACGAACTCCCCGCCGAACGACCGGTCGAGCATGAGATTCTCCGAGATCGAGAACTCCTTGACGAGACCGTCGACGCTGCGGTCCTCGGGCACGAAGCCCACACCCGCGTCGAGGATCTGCCGCACGCTGCGTCCGACGAGCTCTTCGCCGTCGAGGCGGATGCTTCCGCGCACGTGGTCCTGCAGGCCGAGGATCGCCTCGGTGAGCTCGGTCTGGCCGTTGCCCTGCACACCGGCGATCGCGAGGACCTCTCCCCCGTGCACCTCGAAGCTCGCGTCGTCGACGAGGACGATGCCGGAGCGGTCGGTGACGGTGAGGCCCTGCACGCTGAGACCGTTCTCGCGCAGCGTCGGTACGTCCTTGTGGACGGTGAGCTCGACCGCGCGGCCGACCATGAGCGAGGCGAGTTCCTCGTTCGAGGCCGTGGGCGATGCCTCGCCGACGACCTTGCCGAGACGGATCACGGTGATGCGATCGGCGACCTCACGGACCTCGCGGAGCTTGTGGGTGATGAAGACGATCGACGTGCCCTGCGACTTGAGCTGGCGCATCGTCGCCATCAGCTCGTCGGTCTCCTGGGGGGTGAGCACGGCGGTCGGCTCGTCGAACACGAGCACCTTCGCCTCGCGCGACAGCGCCTTGATGATCTCGACGCGCTGCTGCACGCCGACCGGGAGGTCTTCGACGAGGGCGTCGGGGTCGACGGCGAATCCGAAGCGGTCCGAGATCTCGCGCACCTTCGCGCGAGCGGCCGCGAGGTCGAGACGACCTCCGAATCGGGTCTGCTCATGGCCGAGCATGACGTTCTCGGCGACGGTGAAGACGGGGATCAGCATGAAGTGCTGGTGCACCATGCCGATGCCGGCCGCCATGGCGTCGCCGGGTCCGTCGAAGTGCTGGACGACGTCGTCCAGCAGGATGTCTCCCTCGTCGGCCTGGTAGAGGCCGTAGAGAACGTTCATCAGCGTCGACTTCCCGGCGCCGTTCTCTCCGAGAAGACAGTGGATCTCACCCTCTTCGACGGTGAGATCGATGTGGTCGTTGGCTGTCAGCGCCCCGAATCTCTTCGTGATGCCGCGCAGTTCAAGCTTCATGTATTCGATCCTATTCAGCAGACCGGAGCGTCGGGAATGCCTCCCGACAGGACGGAACGGGGAGGCCGACGAGCGTCGGCCTCCCCGTTCTCAGTGAATCACTCGCTCAGGTAGGAGTTGACGGTGACGGTGCCGTCGATGATGTCCTGCTGCAGCTGGGTGACCTCGTCCTGCAGGCCGGCGTCGACCTTGTCGGCGAAGTTGTGGAGGTCGGCGATGCCGACGCCCTCGTTCTCCAGCGTGCCGATGTAGGTCTCCGGGTCGAACTCGCCCTTGCCGCTGGCGAGGACGGCCTCGTAGGTCGAGAGGTCCATGGCCTTGAGGACCGAGGTGAGCACGACGTCCTCCGTGCTCGGGTCGGTCTCGAACAGGTCGGCGTCGGCGCCGATCAGCGCGACATCCTTACCGGACTCCTTGATGGCCTGCTGCGCCGACTGGTAGATCGGGCCGCCGACGGGGAAGATGACGTCGACGTCCTGGTCGAGAACGTTGACGGCGACCTGCTTGGCGTCCTGGTTGGCCTCGAAGCCACCCGTGAACGAGCCGGTCTTGCCGTCCCAACCGACGACCTGGACGTCGGTGCCCTTGACCTCGTTGTAGTGGTCGACGCCCTGCTTGAAGCCGTCCATGAAGATCGTGACGGTCGGGAACTCCATGCCACCGAAGGTGCCGACCTTGCCGGTCTTCGAGTAGCCGGCCGACAGGTAGCCCGCGAGGAAGGCGGCCTGGGCGGTGTCGTAGAGGAGCGGCTTGATGTTGTCCGCGTCCTTGGTTCCGTCGAAGTCGTTGTCGGCGGCGTCGTCGACGAGGATGAAGTCGACGTCCTCGTTGGCGGTGGCAGCCTCGACCGTGGCGGCCGAGAGGGCGAAGCCCACGGCGACGATCGCGTTGCAGCCCTCGTCGACGAGGTTCGTGATGTTGGGACCGTACTCGGTCTCGGCGTTGGACTGGACGTCCTTCAGCTTGACACCGAGCTCATCGGCGGCCTTCGTGGCGCCCTCGAACGAGAGCTGGTTGAACGACTTGTCGTCGAAGCCGCCCATGTCGGAGACGATGCAGGGCAGGAAGTCGGGGGTGTCGCCGCCCGCGTCGCCGCCCGATTCGGCCGGTGCCTGGCCACAGCCGGCGAGAGCGAAGATGACGCTCGCGGCGACGGTCGCGCCGAGAAGCTTCTTGGTGGTGGAGATGGTCAACTCAGTGCCTCCCTGAACGGAACCGCGTCCCTCGCGGATCGATCAAAGTTACCTACTGTTTCACGCTTTTCGTATACCGGCGGCCCTCGCTCCGGTGAATCTTTACAAACTCGAAACCTGGAGCGCCGATGAGCACGAGGCGCTGCTCATCAGAGCACGTCGCCCCGTCCCGTGAGTTTGAGCGACTCCACGACACCCTTCACCCGCTGCGCGTGCTCGACCGTCGTGACCAGCAGCGCATCGGGCGTATCGACCACCACGATGTCCTGAACGCCCACCAGGCTGATCACCCGCGAGGTCTGACTCACGAGGATTCCGGTCGCGGCATCCGAGAGCACCCGGGCGTGCGGCCCGAGGACCGCGAGATCGTTCTTGCGCCCGTTCGTGATGAGCTTCGTGAGCGAGGCGAAGTCCCCCACGTCGTCCCAGTCGAAGTGGCCCGGGACCACGGCGAGGCGCCCGCGGCGCGCGGCGGGCTCGGCCACCGCGTAGTCGATCGCGATCTTCTTCAGACGCGGCCAGATCCGATCGACCGCGGGACCGCGGGCCTCGCGGTCGTCCCAGGCCTCGGCCAACTCCTGCAGTCCCGCGTGCAGCTCGGGCTCGTTCGCCGCGAGCTCGTCGAGCAGCACGCTCGCCTTCGCGATGAACATCCCCGCGTTCCAGAGATAACCGCGGTCGGCGAGATATCCCTTCGCCGTCTCGAGGTCCGGCTTCTCGACGAAGGTGTCGACGAGCGCCGCCTCGCGCGCGCCGTCGACCACGAGCTCGGCGCCCATCTTGATGTAGCCGAATCCGACGGCCGGCTCCGTGGGTGAGATGCCGATGGTGCAGATGTAGCCCTCGCGGGCGACCTCCACGGCATCCCGCACTGCGAACTCGAACACGCGCGTACCGCGGATGACGTGATCGGCGCTGAACGACCCGATGATCACATCGGGGTCGCGGCGGTGGAGGATGGCGGCGGCGAGGCCGATCGCGGCAGCGGACTCGCGCGGCTCGGATTCGAGGAAGACGTTGAGATCGGCGATGCCGGGCAGCTGCTCCTCGACCGCGGCGCGGTGGGCGCGACCGGTGACGACGGCGATGCGATCGGGGCCCGCCAGGGGGACGAGCCGATCCCAGGTGTCGCGCAGCAGCGAATGACCCGATCCGGTGAGGTCGTGCAGGAACTTCGGCGCATCCGCCCGGGACAGCGGCCACAACCGGCTGCCGATTCCGCCCGCGGGGATCACGGCGTAGAAGTCTTCGATCGGTTGCGTCATGCCGCCAGGGTATCCCGGGGTGATCGCAGACTCCCGGTGCTGCTCAAGAACGCCTCAAGACGCGCCGGAGTTAGGTTCCCCTTCGTCGCCCCCCGCTGGAAGACGGGAATAGGATGGACACCGATCGGGCGTGCCTGGCGGCATGCGACCGACGCACATCGATCCAGGGAGGACGACCGTGTCCACGAGCGCTCGCTTGACACCGTCGATTTCGGAAACCACGTCCAAGACCCCCCGCGGCACCCTCTACCGGGGTCGCGAAGGCATGTGGTCGTGGGTGCTTCACCGCATCACCGGAGTCGCCATCTTCTTCTTCCTGTTGGTGCACGTGCTCGACACGGCGCTGATCAGGGTCTCACCCGAGGCGTACAACGCCGTCATCGGCACCTACAAGAACCCGATCATGGCGATCGGCGAGGTGGTCCTGGTCGCGGGCATCGTGTTCCACGCGATGAACGGCCTCCGCATCATCGCCGTCGACTTCTGGTCGAAGGGCGCGAAGTACCAGCGACAGCTCTTCTGGGGCGTGCTGCTGGTGTGGGGCATCATCATGGCCGGTTTCGTGCCGCGACACCTCATGCTCGCGTTCGCCGGATTCACGGGAGGTGGACACTGATGTCCGCGCAGACCATCGCAGCGCCGGCCCGTCGCCGCCGCGGATTCAACCTCGAGAAGTGGGGCTGGATCTTCATGCGCGCCTCGGGCATCGTGCTCGTCGTGCTGATCTTCGGCCACCTCTTCATCAACCTCATGGTCGGCGAGGGCATCCACGCCCTGGACTTCGCGTTCATCGCCGGCAAGTTCGCGACCCCGTTCTGGCAGTGGTGGGACGTGCTGATGCTGTGGCTCGCACTGATCCACGGCGCGAACGGCATGCGCACGATCGTGAACGACTACGTCACGAACAACACCGCCCGCAAGGCGCTCATCTGGGCACTCGGCCTCGCCGCCGGACTGCTGATCCTGCTCGGCACGCTCGTCGTGTTCACGTTCGACCCCTGCTTGGGTGTGACCGAGTCGAGCACGCTGTGGGATTCGTGCCAGTCGCTGGGCAACTAAAGAAGAAGGCATACGAGAAGTGACTACCGAGACGCAGGATTCCGTCGTCCGTGACGGCGTGCACTACCACCAGTTCGACATCGTCATCGTGGGCGCCGGCGGCGCCGGCATGCGCGCGGCGATCGAGGCGGGCCCCGGTGCGAAGACCGCGGTGATCTCGAAGCTGTACCCGACCCGCTCGCACACGGGCGCGGCGCAGGGCGGCATGGCCGCGGCGCTCGCCAACGTCGAGGAGGACTCCTGGGAGTGGCACACCTTCGACACGGTCAAGGGCGGCGACTACCTCGTCGACCAGGACGCGGCGGAGATCCTCGCGAAGGAGGCCATCGACGCGGTCATCGACCTCGAGAACATGGGCCTCCCCTTCAACCGCACGCCCGAGGGCAAGATCGACCAGCGTCGCTTCGGCGGTCACACGGCCGAGCACGGCAAGACGCCGGTGCGCCGCGCCTGCTACGCGGCCGACCGTACCGGCCACATGATCCTGCAGACGCTGTTCCAGAACTGCGTCAAGCTCGGCATCAACTTCTTCAACGAGTTCTACGTGCTCGACCTGCTGACGGTGAAGGATGCCGACGGCAAGACGCAGGTCTCCGGCGTCGTCGCCTACGACCTCTCCACCGGTGAGCTGCACGTCTTCCAGGCGAAGGCCGTGATCTTCGCCACCGGCGGATTCGGCAAGATCTTCAAGACCACCTCCAACGCGCACACCCTCACGGGTGACGGCGTCGGGATCGTCTGGCGCAAGGGCCTCCCGCTCGAGGACCTCGAGTTCTTCCAGTTCCACCCGACCGGTCTCGCCGGCCTCGGCATCCTGCTCACCGAGGGTGCCCGCGGTGAGGGAGCGATCCTGCGCAACGCCTCGGGCGAGCGCTTCATGGAGCGCTACGCGCCGACCATCAAGGACCTCGCTCCTCGCGACATCGTCGCGCGCTGCATGGTGCAGGAGGTCGCGGAGGGCCGCGGCGCCGGCCCGCACAAGGACTACGTGCTGCTGGACTGCACGCACCTGGGTGCCGAGGTCCTCGAGACCAAGCTCCCCGACATCACCGAGTTCGCCCGCACGTATCTGGGCGTCGACCCGGTCGTCGAGCCGGTGCCCGTGATGCCGACCGCGCACTACGCGATGGGCGGCATCCCCACGAACAACAACGGCGAGGTGCTCGCCGACAACGACACGATCGTCCCGGGTCTCTACGCAGCCGGCGAGTGCGCGTGCGTCTCGGTGCACGGCGCCAACCGTCTCGGCACCAACTCGCTGCTCGACATCAACGTGTTCGGCAAGCGCTCCGGCCGCAACGCGGTCGAATACGTCAAGACGGCCGAGTTCGTTCCGCTCCCCGAGAACCCGGCGGCCTTCGTCTCCGACATGCTCGAGGGCCTGCGCAACAACCAGGGCACCGAGCGCATCGCCGTACTGCGCAAGACGCTGCAGGACGAGATGGACAAGGGCGCCCAGGTCTTCCGCACGCACGAGTCGCTCCAGCACGTGCTGGGCGTCATCGCCGAGCTGCGCGAGCGCTACAAGAACGTGCACGTCGACGACAAGGGCCACCGCTTCAACACCGACCTCCTCGAGGCCGTCGAGCTGGGCTTCCTGCTCGACATCGCCGAGGTCGTCGTCTACGCCGCGCAGAACCGCGAGGAGAGCCGCGGCGGCCACATGCGCGACGACTTCCCGAAGCGCGACGACGAGAACTACATGCAGCACACGATGGCGTACCTCACCGGAGACGCGCACTCGTCCGACCCGGGCGACCACATCAAGCTCGACTGGAAGCCCGTCGTCTTCACCAAGAACGAGCAGGGCGAGTTGAACTACCCGCCGATGGAGAGGAAGTACTGAGCATGTCGAACGCCATCGCCGAGGCCCCCGCAGACACGACCGAAGAGACCGGGATCCAGTCCTTCATCGTCACCTTCAACATCCGCCGCTTCGACCCCGAGGTCGACTCCGAGCCGCACTGGGTCGACTACGACGTGGAGCTCTACTCCACCGACCGCGTGCTCGACGCGCTCCACAAGATCAAGTGGGAGGTCGACGGCTCGCTGACCTTCCGTCGCTCCTGCGCGCACGGCATCTGCGGATCGGATGCCATGCGCATCAACGGTCGCAACCGTCTCGCCTGCAAGACGCTGATCAAGGACCTCGACATCTCGAAGCCGATCTACGTCGAGGCCATCAAGGGACTTCCCCTCGAGAAGGACCTCGTGGTCGACATGGAGCCGTTCTTCGCCTCCTACCGCGAGGTGCAGCCGTTCCTCGTCGCGAGTTCCGTTCCCGAGAAGGGCAAGGAGCGCACCCAGTCGATCGCCGACCGCGAGATCTTCGACGACACCACCAAGTGCATCCTGTGCGCCGCGTGCACCTCGTCGTGCCCCGTCTTCTGGACCGACGGTCAGTACTTCGGCCCGGCGGCGATCGTCAACGCGCACCGCTTCATCTTCGACTCGCGCGACGACAACGCCGCCGTGCGTCTCGACATCCTCAACGACAAGGAGGGCGTCTGGCGCTGCCGCACGACCTTCAACTGCTCCGAGGCCTGCCCCCGTGGCATCGAGGTCACGAAGGCGATCGCCGAGGTCAAGCAGGCCGTTCTGCGCGGACGCCCCTGACCTGCATCCGGCATTCGTTCGAGAACGGGCGGCTCCCTCGGGGAGCCGCCCGTTCTCGCGTTTCGGCCCGTTGTCACCGATCGATAATGTGGAGGGCATGTCCGCTCCCCGTCCCCTCCGCGCGCGGCTCGAGGCACCCATCGAGCGTGTGACGGAGCTGAAGGACCGCACCCTCGCCGCCTTCCCCGTACGGGTCTGGCGCAACTTCGCGTTCAGCAACGGCTTCCTGCTGTCGGCGGGGATGAGCTACTACGTGCTCTTCGCCCTCTTCGCGCTGCTGTACGTCGGCTTCGCGGGCGCGGGTCTCTGGCTCGGAGCGAGCAGCCTCGCGATCGAAGCCCTCGTGCGCCTGGTCAACACGTACATCCCGGGGCTGATCGCCCCGGAGGGCGGCCTGTTCTCGGTCGAGGACGTCACCCAGATCGCTCAGGACTCCACGGGCATTCTCGGTGTCACCGGAGCGATCGCCGTCGGCGTGGCGCTGTGGACGGCGGTGAGCGCGGTGACCTTCACCCGACGCGCGGTGCGCGACCTCTTCGGACTGCCGTTCGATGCGCGCCCGTACTGGTTGCTCAAGGTGCGCGACTTCTTCGCGGCGATCGTCTTCGGCGGGGCCATGCTCGTCGGCGCGGTGCTCATCTCCCTGAGCGTCTGGGCGCTGGAGCAGATCTTCCTGCTCTTCGATTGGAGCACCGGCACCTGGTTCTTCTCGTTCGGCGCGCAGACCGTCTCGGTCGTCGTGGCCTTCGCCCTCGATGCGACCGCGCTGGCGATGCTGGTGCGCTTCCTGACGGGTACGCATCTGCACTGGCGATTCATCTGGCCCGGTGCGATCCTCGGCGGAGGCGCGATGGTCGTGCTGCAGCTCGGTGCCGGATTGCTGCTCTCGCACGTGCCCAGCAATCCGCTGCTCGCCTCCTTCACCGTGATCATCGGTCTGCTGCTGTGGTGCCGCTGGCTGGCGATCGTGGTGCTGATGGCGGCCTCGTGGATCGCGGTGGCGGCCGAGGACAAGGATCAGCCGCTCGAGCGCGCGGACGAGGAGACGGCGCGCCGGGCCGAGAAGCAGGCGCTCCTGCTCGCCGCCCGCGTGCAGGTGCGCCGAGCGCAGGAGGCCGTCGACACGGCGCCCTGGTACCGGCGACCGGCTGCACGACGCGCGCTGAAGGCCGCGCAGCAGAGGCTGACGGATGCGCGGGCGGACGCCGAGGCGGACGCCGTGACGACAGGCAATGTCCGACCCCGCCCGTAGGCTGGATCACATGCCTCATCTGCGTATCGCCTCGGTCAATGTCAACGGGATCCGGGCGGCCGCCCGCAACGGCATGAGCGGATGGCTCGACGCCGCCGACGTCGACGTTCTGACGCTCCAGGAGGTCCGCGGTCAGGACGAGCATCTCGCAGCCGCCCTGCCCGGCTGGTCGTTCGTGCACGACGAGGCGACCGCCAAGGGTCGCGCCGGCGTCGCGATCGCCAGCCGCGTTCCGGCGCTCGCTTCCCGCACGGCGTTCGGCGCCGAGGACTTCGACTCGAAGGGCCGGTGGATCGAGGCCGACTTCCTGCTCGGCGACCGTCCCCTCACCGTGGTCAGCGCCTACGTGCACTCCGGCGAGGCCGACACCCCGAAGCAGGACGAGAAGTGGAAGTTCCTCGATGCCTTCGGCCCGCGCCTGAGCGAACTCGGCGCCGACGATGCGCTCGCCCTGGTGACCGGCGACCTCAACGTCGGCCACCGTGAACTCGACATCAAGAACTGGCGCGGCAACCGCAAGAAGGCCGGGTTCCTCCCCCGTGAACGCGCCTACTTCGATCGCTTCCTCGGCGCAGCGGGCACCGAGGTGACGGGTGTCGACGGCACGGTCGGCACCGGGCTCGGCTGGGTCGATGTCGGCCGCCGCTTCCACGGAGAGGTCGAGGGGCCCTACACCTGGTGGTCGATGCGCGGACAGGCGTTCGACAACGACTCCGGGTGGCGCATCGACTACCACCTCGCGACGCCTGCACTCGCCGAGCGCGCCACCGGCTACCACGTTGCCCGCGCCGCCGCGTACGACCAGCGCTGGAGCGACCACGCTCCGGTCGTCGTCGACTACACCTACTGACCCGGCACCGGCGGCTTCCCCCGCCCCATAGGATTGAACGCGTGACCAAGCCTCGCCTCTACTCAGGAATGCAGCCCTCCGCCGACTCCCTCCAGATCGGCAACTACATCGGGGCGCTCCTCCAGTGGCGTGATCTGCAGAGTTCGTACGACGCGTACTTCTCGGTCGTCGACCTGCATGCCCTCACCGTCGCTCAGGACCCCGCAGTGCTGCGCGAGAAGACGCGCCGCACCGCCGCGCAGTACATCGCCGCCGGCATCGAGCCCTCGCAGTCGACCCTGTATGTGCAGTCGCACGTGCGGGCGCACGCCGAACTCGCCTGGATCCTCAGCACCATCACCGGCTTCGGCGAGGCCGGGCGCATGACGCAGTTCAAGGACAAGTCGGCGCGGTACGGACAGGACGCCACGAGCGTCGGGCTGTTCACGTATCCGGTGCTGATGGCCGCCGACATCCTGCTGTACCAGACCGATGTGGTTCCCGTGGGCGACGACCAGAAGCAGCATGTCGAGCTGACCCGCGACCTCGCGGAGCGCTTCAACTCGCGCTTCGGCGAGACGTTCACGGTGCCGATGCCGGTGATCCAGAAGGACACCGCGCGCATCTACGACCTGCAGAACCCGACGTCGAAGATGTCGAAGTCGGCCGAGAGCGACGCCGGCGTGCTGTGGATGCTCGACGATCCGGCCAAGTCCGCGAAGAAGATCATGCGCGCGGTGACCGACAACGAGGGCTCCGTGCGCTTCGACCGTGAGAGCAAGCCCGGCGTCTCGAACCTGCTCACGATCTACGCGGCCCTCTCCGGCCGCCAGGTCGCGTCGATCGAAGACGAATACGCCGGACGCGGCTACGGCGACTTCAAGAGGGGCCTCGCGGAGGTCGTCGTGTCGGAGTTCGAACCGGTGCGCGCCCGCGCGCTCGAGCTCCTCGACGATCCGGCCGAGCTCGACCGCATCCTGGCGGACAACGCCGGACGCGCGGATGCCGTGGCCGACGCGACCCTCGCGCAGGTCTACGACCGCGTCGGCCTGCTCCGCCGGGTCTGACCCTTCACCCTAGGATGACCTCGTGACCGATCCCCAGCTTCCTCCGCCGTCCGGTTCCGTGCCCTCAGGCTTCGTTCCCCCGGCTCCGCCGGCCGCACCGCCCGTCGCGCCCGCACCGCCCGCAGCCGCTCCGGCTCTCGCACCTGCGGCGTACGGGGCGTCCGTTCCGCCCGTTCCGCCGGCGCCCGGCTACGCCGCGCCTCCCGGGGCCTATCAGGTGCCGGTCGGCGGATACGCGGCCCCCACCGGTGCCTACACCGTCCCCGACCCGGCACCCCGGCCGTCGAAGTTGACCGGCACGCTGTCGCTGGTCTTCGCTCTCGTCGCCGCCGTCGTCACGCCGATCGTGGCGGCGTTCGCCTCGTACGAGATCGGCCGACGGGTGCCCGAGGCGATCGTGCGCCTCAACAGCGACGACCTCTCGTCGCTCGCCGTCCTCTCCCCCGCCCGCGACCAGGTGCTGTGGGCGGAGATCTCGTTCTGGGCCGGCACGATCCTCGGCATCGCCGCGATCGTGCTGGGCATCATGGCCATCGCACGCAAGCGCGGTCGCGGCCAGGGAATCGGCGCGCTCATCGTCGCGGTCGTCGGCCCCGCGATCTTCTTCCTCATCGCCGGGGTCGCGCTCGGCGCCGGAGCGGCAGCCGGAGGGATCGGCCTCTACAGCTGAGGCGCCCGACGAAGCACGACGCGACGCCTTACGCAGCCCGAGTCCGCACCCTGCACAGCACGACTCCGCGCCCTGCGCCTCAGCGCGGTGCGTGGTGCTTCTGCTGGGCGGCGAGGAGTCCCTCGCCGATGAGGAGCTCGACGGCGTCCGCGGCATCCGAGACGAGGATCGGCAGGTTGGGTTTCTCGTCCTTGCCGAACGGCGAGAGCACCCAGTCCGCCGGATCCTGGCGTCCGACGGGGCGCCCGATGCCGACCCGTACACGAGGGAAATCGGGAGTGGTGATCGCGCGCGCGATGTCGCGCACGCCGTTGTGACCGCCATGCCCTCCCCCGGTCTTCAGCTTGACGGTGTCGAAGGGGATGTCGAGCTCGTCGTGCACGACGATGATCTGCTCCGCCGGCACCGAGTAGAAGCGCGCGAGGGCCGCCACGGGCGTGCCCGACACGTTCATGAAGGTGTTCGGCTTCGCGAGCACCAGCTTGTCGCCGCCGGGTCGGAGCCAGGTCTCGACGACGCGCGCTCCGCCCTTGTGCTCGCGGAAGCTCTCGTTGCGGCGCGCGGCGAGCTCGTCGACCACCATCTGCCCGATGTTGTGACGGGTCGCCTCGTAGCGCGGACCCGGATTGCCGAGCCCCACCACCAGCCAGGGGGAAGTCATGTCCTCATCCTCTCGCACGGGCGCAGCGGCCGCCCGGTCGGGGTACGACAGAGGGGACGCGATCGGATCGCGCCCCCTCTGTCGGTGATTCAGCCGGAGATCACTCCGCGGCGGGCTCCTCGGCGGCAGCCTCTTCGCCCTCGGCGGGCGCCTCGTCCTCTTCGACCTCGAGGGCCGGGATGGAGATGGCGACGACGAGCACCTCGGCGTCGGTCAGCAGCGTCGAGCCCTTCGGGAGCTTCACGTCGGCAGCCGTGATGTGCGTGCCGTCCTCGAGGCCCTCGACCGAGACCTCGACGTTCTGCGGGATGTGCGTGGCCTCGGCCTCGATCGACAGCGTGGTCGCGTCGAGGTTGGCGATCGTGCCGGGAGCCGATTCGCCGGTGACGACGATCGGCACGTCGATGGCGACCTTCTCGCCCTTCTTCACGACCAGGAGGTCGATGTGCTCGATGATCTGGTGCACGGGGTCCTTCTGGACGTCCTTGACCAGGGCGAGCTGCGGCGTGCCCTCGATGTCGAGCTCGAGCAGCGCGTTGGCGCGACGGATGATGAGCGAGACCTGGTGGCCGGGCAGTGCGACGTGCACGGGCTCGGTGCCGTGGCCGTAGATGACGGCCGGGATCTTGCCGGCGGCGCGCAGACGGCGGGCGAAGCCCTTGCCGAAGCTGTTGCGCAGCTCGGCCTGGACCTTGGTGTCTTCAGACATGAGGTTCTCCTTCGGGGCACGCAGCGATTGCGCCGCGCGGTGGTCTGTGTTGTCGTGTTCTCGACATGGACACGTGAGGAAAGCCACCGGGGACTCGCATCGCCGCGTCGATAACGGACGCTCGCGCACGCGCGCAATCATCCCTCGCCGAGGTACTCGATCAATGGTACCGGATCACCCGATAGGCTGGGGACACCGTTCGCCTTCTCGCAGATCACGGAGACCCCTCATGCTCGACGGAGCCTTCTTCTCGCACGTCATCCTCTGGGTCATCGGCGCGATGACCGTCGGCGCCACGATCGCCAGCTTCGCCGCACTGTTCTCGCTCGGCCGCTCCGGCTACCGCAAGGACTGACGCCTCAGGCGGCCGGGTCCCCGATCGCCGCCCGGATCAGCGAGACGCTGCGTTCGACGTCCGCCGGCTCGACGCGGATGCCGTTCTCGTCGCTCTCGAGCGACTCGAGGGTCGCCAACTGCGAGTCCAGCAGAGCCGCCGGCATGAAGTGATCGGTCCGGGCACGCATCCGCTCCTCCAGCGCCGCCCTGTCGACGGTCAGCTCGGCGAAGAACGCATCGGACGACTCCGCCCTGATCGCATCGCGGTAGATGCGACGCAGCGCCGAGCACGCGATGACGATCCGATCGTCGGCCTGGAGCGCCCGTCCCACGACGCCGAGCCACGGCATCCGATCGTCGTCGTCGAGCGGGATGCCGGCGGCCATCTTGTCGACGTTCGTGATCGGGTGCAGGTCGTCGGCATCGATGAACCGCGCCCCGATGCTCTCGGCGAGCGCGAGGCCCACCGTCGACTTGCCGCAGCCACTCGGCCCCATCACGATGATTCGCACGGTCATCGAACTCCTCCTCCGTCGAACGCGCGCAAGAGAGTTCCGCTCAGTAGAACTCGACGGTGTCGACGACCGCACGCAGCGGTCGACCGTCGAGCAGTCGGGAGGCGTTGTCGGCGAAGCGGCGCGCGATGCGCTCCTCCTCGTTCGCGTTGATCGCCGCCGTGTGCGGGCTCACGAGGACCCGGGGATGACTCCACAGCGGTGACTGATCGGCGAGCGGCTCCTGCTCGAACACGTCGAGGCCAGCGAACGCCACGCGCCCGTCGTCGAGAGCCGTCAGGAGCGCGGCCTCGTCGACGACCGTGCCGCGACCGACGTTGGTGAGGATCAGTCCCGGCTTCACGGCGGCGAGCACGTCGGCGCCGATCAGGTGGTGGGTCTGCTCGGTGCCCGGCAGGGTCACGACGATCGCGTCGACCTGGGCCACGGCATCCGTCAGCTCGGAGAGCGGGATCAGACGGTCGACGCCATCCACCGGCTCGCCCGAACGGGTCGTGCCCCACACGGTCGCGCCGAGCGCGTGGAAGCGGCGCGCGCACTCCGCTCCGATGCCGCCGAGGCCGACGACCAGCACGGTCATCTCGTCGAGCTGACGCATCTGCCAGCGATCCGGCCAGGTGCGGCTGCGCTGGTCGGCGAGGAGCCGGGGAAGTCCCTTCGCCCCGGCGAGCACCGCGAAGACCGAGAACTCGGCGAGCGTGCCGCCGTGCACGCCCGCGCTCGTGGTGAAGACGACGCGATCGAGTTCGGCGCGGTCGAGACCCGCGGCCTTGACCGACGCCCCTCCGCCCGCCGCCGTCGTCATCACCCAGCGCAGGGCGGGGTTCGCACGCACGGTGCGGGCGAGCGCCGCCGCGTCCACATCGGGGATGCCGAAGAGAACATCGGCGGAGTCGACCATCGCGTCGAAGGCCGTCTGCTGCTCGGCGGTGCGGACGTGGTCGGGATCCCCCGACCAGTCGGCGGGCCAGCGCGCGGGATGCACGAGCGAGTGGTCGCGCACGACCTCCAGCCGGGGCTCGAGTTCTTCGATCAGTCGGCACTGCTCCTCGGGCAACGGCACCGTTACCACCGCTCGCAGTCTGGGTCCGCTGTGCACCACGCTGATTCCTCCTCGAAGACGCCGTCTGCATCCAGCGTAGAGGCCCCCGGAGCGGCGCCCTGCCGGTCGCTGACGCAAACCGAGACACACGCGCACGGGTCCCCGGTGACAGCGATACGCTGAGAACAACCCTTCTTCACGATCGAGGAGCCTTCTGTGCCCGAAGCATCAGCCAACATCGGAGTCGTCGGACTCGCCGTCATGGGGTCGAACCTCGCCCGCAACCTCGCCAGCCGCGAGGGCAACACGGTGGCGATCTTCAACCGCAGCTACGAGAAGACCCAGAGCCTTCTCGATGCGCACCCCGAGGCCGGTTTCATCCCGGCGCAGTCCTACCGGGAGTTCGCCGACTCGCTGCAGAAGCCGCGCACGGCGATCATCATGGTCAAGGCCGGCGGCCCGACGGATGCCGTGATCGACTCGCTCGTCGAGGTCTTCGAGCCCGGCGACATCATCGTCGACGGCGGCAACGCGTACTTCCCCGACACGATCCGTCGCGAGAAGGCCGTGCGCGAGACCGGTATCAACTTCGTCGGCGCCGGCATCTCCGGTGGTGAGGAGGGCGCCCTCACGGGCCCCTCGATCATGCCCGGCGGCTCGGACGAGTCGTGGGTCACCCTCGGCCCGATCCTGAAGTCCATCGCGGCGATCGCCGAGGGCGAGCCCTGCGTGACGCACGTCGGCCACGACGGCGCCGGTCACTTCGTGAAGATGGTGCACAACGGCATCGAGTACGCCGACATGCAGCTCATCGCCGAGGCCTACGACCTCATCCGTCGCGGCACGGGCAAGAGCCCCTCCGAGATCGCCGACATCTTCGCCGAGTGGAACAAGGGCGAGCTCGAGTCGTACCTGATCGAGATCACCGCCGAGGTGCTCCGCCAGGTCGACGCCGAGACCGGTAAGCCGCTCGTCGACGTCATCCTCGACCAGGCAGGCGCCAAGGGCACCGGAGCATGGACCGTGCAGACGGCCCTCTCGCTCGGCGTTCCCGTCTCGGGCATCGCCGAGGCGACCTTCGCCCGTTCGCTCTCGTCGCACCCCGAGCAGCGCGCGGTCGCCGGCGCCCTCCCGGGCCCCGACGAGGAGTTCACCGTCTCGGCCGAGAACACCGAGCAGTTCATCGAGGACGTGCGCCTCGCGCTGTACGCGTCGAAGATCGTCGCCTACTCGCAGGGCTTCGACGAGATCCGTGCCGGCGCCGCCGAGTACGACTGGAACATCGACCTCGGGGCGATCTCGAAGATCTGGCGCGGCGGCTGCATCATCCGCGCACAGTTCCTGAACCGCATCGCCGACGCCTACGCCGAGACCCCCGAGCTGCCGGTGCTCATGACCGCACCGTACTTCGCCGAGGCGCTCACGCGCGGCCAGTCCGCCTGGCGCCGCGTCGTCGTGACCGCCGCGCAGGCCGGCATCCCGGCTCCGGCGTTCTCGTCGTCGCTGTCGTACTACGACGGCATCCGCGCCGACCGCCTGCCCGCCGCCCTCGTGCAGGGTCAGCGCGACTTCTTCGGCGCCCACACCTACAAGCGCATCGACAAGGAAGGCACCTTCCACACGCAGTGGTCGGGCGACCGCACCGAGATCGAGGCCGAGGACACCCACTGACCTCGCGCTGACGCACACGAAGGGCCCCGGCATCACGCCGGGGCCCTTCGTGCGTCCGCCTACTTCGTGATGTCCTGCACGGTCCCCTTCGAGAGCCGCAACCGGCGGGTGGCGCGGCGGGCGACGGCCGAGTCGTGCGTCACGACGATCATCGTGATGCCCTCGGCGCAGAGCCCTTCGAGAAGCGCGAGGATCTCATCGCGCATGCTCTCGTCGAGGTTTCCCGTCGGCTCATCGGCCAGCAGCACGCGCGGGCGCTTGACGATCGCCCGCGCGATCGCGACCCTCTGCTGCTGACCCCCCGAGAGCTCGGTGGGCAGGTGATCACCGCGGTCGGCGAGGCCCACGTGCGCGAGCGCCTCGGTCACGCGACGGCGTCGCTCGGCCCGGTCGAGAGAGGTCGGTTCGAGCGCCATGTCGACGTTCTCGGCGGCCGTGAGCGTGGGGATCAGGTTGAACCCCTGGAACACGAACCCGATCTCCTCGGCCCGGATGCGGCTGAGCTCCTTCGGCGATGCCGAGGCGAGCTCGGTGCCTCCGAGGGTCAGGGAGCCGGAGGACGGGCGGTCGAGCGCGCCGAGCAGCTGGAGCAGCGTGGACTTCCCTCCGCCGGTCGGCCCCTGGATCGTGACGAACTCGCCGGTGCCGATCTCGAGATCGACGCCGGTCAGCGCCTTCACCGTGCGCCCCTTCTGGGCGTAGGTGCGCGTGACGCCGGTGGCGCGGTACAGCGGCGCCGCGGCATCCGTCTCCGAAGCGGTGGCGGTGGTGTCGGTGATGGTCATCTTCTTCTCCTGGTCTGTCGTGATTGTCGTGGGCGGCGCGATCACGCGACCGACCGCAGAGCCTCGGCCGGGCTGAGGCGGGCGGCGCGCCAGCCGCCGAAGGCACCGGCGACGAGGCCGCCGAGCACCGCGAGACCGACCGCGGCGACGAGCACCCACGGGGTGAAGGGGGCCTGCAGCACGATGTCGGCCGCCTGCGTGGTCTGGAACATCCCTCCCCCGCCCGTCGGCCCGCCCATACCGCCGGGGCCGCCCTGCGTACCCTCGGTGGCCGCGGCGCCCGCCGCGACCGTCGGCCGGATGACGTTGATCACGATGATCCCGGCGATGCCGATCACGAGGCCGACCGCTCCCCCGATGAGGCCCTGCACCATGGATTCCCCGGCCACCTGGCGCACGACGCGCCCGTTCGACCATCCGATCGCCTTCAGGGTGCCGAACTCCCGGGTGCGGCGCCCGACGCCCGAGAGGGTCAGCAGGACCGACAGCAGCACGGCGACCGCCAGCACGATGATCGAGAGCCACGTGCCGAGGTTGGTGATGAGCGACGTCGCGCTCGACAACGAGCCCGAGACGCTCGATGCGAGCTCGGCCTGCGAGGTGACGGTCGCATCGGGCAGCTCGTCGGTGAGCGCCGCCTGCACCGCGTCGATCGACGATGCCGAGTCGGCCTGCACGTAGACGGTGGAGATCACGTCGCCGGCGCCCGAGAGCTCCTGCGCGGTGTCGAGGGGCAGGTAGACGTTCGCCGCGGTGTCGGCCGCATCCGAGGTGGAGGTGAGGATGCCGACCACCTCGACGTCGGACCCCGCGACGTCGATCGTGTCGCCGACGGCTATGTCGTTCGTGGTCGCGTACGTGCTGTCGACGAGGGCGACGAGCGCGCCGCTGTCGTCGGCGTCGAGCGCGCGTCCGTCGCCGACCTCGACCGAGGCGAGCGGTCCGATCGCCGTCGCCGCCGGGTCGATACCGAGGACGGTGAAGGAATCGACGCCGAACGCGCCACCGCCCGCCCCATCGGATCCACCCTGCGGAGGAGCCTGGCCCTCTGCGGGCATCTGTCCCTGCTCGCCCTGCGTCGCGCCGTCCTGTTGTCCGAAACCACCGCTGGGGAGTTCGCCCGAGAAGGTGGAGTTGGTGAGGCTCAGTGCGCCCGTCGCGGCCGAGACGCCCTCGGTCGAGGCGACGGTGTCGAGCACCGAGGCCTCCAGCGTGCCGCGCATGAAATCGGTGCTCAGCGTGGACTGGTTGAGGGTGGTCGTATCGCCCTCGGTCTCGCCGGAGTCGGCGTCGAACTCGAAGCGCGGGCCACCGCCCTCCCCGGGTTCCACCGCAGCTCCGGTGACGGTCAGATCGGTGCCGACGCCGTACACGGACTCGAGGGCCTGCGCCTGCGCGTCGCGCACGCCCGCCGTGAGGGCGTTGACGATGATCACGAGTCCGATCGCGATGGCGAGGCCGATCGCGACGATCGTCGTCTGCTTCTTGCGGCCCGCGAGTTCGCGCCGCAGATATGTTCCGTACATCTCTCTCCTTCTGCCGCGGAGGTCGCGGTGCCAGAGACGACGTTAGGAACGCGGTCTATGCGGATTCGAAGGCACGGTGATGAAGACGCTATGGATGACAGGATGGGGGGACGACGGCATCCGATCTTCACAGGCTATGCATAGCGCGCTCCATAGAAACCCCATAGGAGGTTCCGCAGAATGAGTGCATGACCAGTGATCTCCCCGACCTGCGCCGCCCCGACGGCACCCCGCTGCGCATCCTCGCGGTGGACGACGAGCAGATGCTCACCGACCTGCTCGCGATGGCCCTGCGCATGGAGGGCTGGGAGGTGCGCACCGCGTCATCCGGCATGGAGGCGCTCCAGGTCGCCCGCGAGTTCGAGCCGGACGCCCTCGTGCTCGACATCATGATGCCCGACCTCGACGGGATGGCCGTGCTGCGGCGCCTGCGCGAATCCGGGAGCCTGGTACCCGTGCTCTTCCTCACCGCGAAGGATGCCGTCGGCGACCGGGTCGCGGGCCTCACCGCCGGCGGTGACGACTACGTGACGAAGCCCTTCAGCCTCGAAGAGGTGATCGCCCGCCTGCGTGCGATCATCCGCCGCACCGGCCACGCGATGGCCGACGACGGACAGTCGATCCTGCGGGTCGCCGATCTCACCCTCAACGAGGACAGCCACGAGGTCGTGCGCGACGGCACCGAGATCGAGCTCACCGCGACCGAGTTCGAGCTGCTGCGGTACCTCATGCGGAACGAGCGTCGCGTGCTCTCGAAGGCCCAGATCCTCGACCGCGTGTGGAGTTACGACTTCGGCGGCAAGTCGTCAGTGGTCGAGCTCTACATCTCGTACCTGCGCAAGAAGATCGACGCCGGACGCACTCCCCTGCTGCACACCGTGCGCGGCGTCGGCTACATGATCAAGGCCCCGCAGTGACCCAGACGAGGATGACGCGTCGGCCGATGAGCCTGCAGACGCGGCTGATGACCGCCGTCATCGGGTTCGTCTCGCTCATCCTCGTGATCGTGGCCGTGATCACCAGCGCGACGCTGGGGAAGACGCTCGAAGACCAGCTGAGCGAGCGGATCTACGGCTATGCGGATTCGGTGTCGCGGATCATCAAGCAGGTCTCTCCCGACCTCGTCACCGCCCAGAACATCATCGGACGCGGTGGCGGCGAACCCGGGCTCCTGGTGGCGATCCAGAACCCGGCGACCGGAATCGACGGTGTCGTGGTGCCGAGTTCGACGGACGATTTCGAGGGCGGGACGGATGCCCTCACCTCGGCGCAGCTCGTGCAGATCGCCGATGCTCTCAACGGCCAGCACGTCGCCAACGTCACGATCGAGGGTCTCGGCTCGTACCGGGTGACCGCGTCGACGGCACCCTCCGGCGTCGTGGTCGTGACCGGCCTCCCCCGCGAGGCGATCCAGAATCAGCTCACCGCGCTGCTCACGGTGATCGCGCTCGCGACCATCGGCGGGCTCATCCTGCTCGCCCTCACGACGGCGATCACGATCCGGGTGGGGCTGCGACCGCTCCGGGCGGTCGCCGCGACCGCCACCCGCGTGGCCAACCAGCCCCTCGATCGCGGGGAGGTGTCGATCACCGAACGGATCCCCGCGTCTCAGGCCGATCCGCGCACCGAGGCGGGACTCGTCGGCGCATCGCTGAACAAGCTGCTCGATCATGTCGACACCTCGCTGGCCGCTCGCCAGAAGAACGAGGAGCGGATGCGGCGCTTCGTCGCCGACGCCAGCCACGAGTTGCGGACTCCCCTCGCCTCGATCCGGGGCTACTCCGAGCTGTCGCTGCGCGCTCTCGGGCAGGCGCACGGACCGGAGGCGATCGAGGGCACGACCACGTCTCTGGAGCGCATCCAGGCCCAGTCGCTGCGGATGACGCGCCTGGTCGAGGACCTGCTGCTGCTGGCACGTCTCGACGAGGGGCGCGAGTTGGTCTACGGCACCGTGGACCTCACGCAGCTCGCACTCGAGAGTCTGGCCGATGCCCGGCCGACGGCCGTCGATCACCACTGGAACATCGAGGTGCCCGATGAGCCCGTCGTCGTCGTCGGCGACAGCGGGCGCATGCACCAGGTCGTCGCGAATCTGCTCGCCAACGCGCGGACGCACACCCCCGCCGGCACGACGATCACCCTGTCGGTCGCGCAGGAGGACGATGAGGCCGTGCTGCGCGTGCACGACGACGGTCCCGGCATCGATCCGGTCGTGCGAGACGAGCTCTTCGCCCGCTTCGCGCGGGGCGACAGCTCGCGGGCCCGCCAGACGGGAGGCACGGGTCTGGGGCTCGCGATCGCGAAGGCCATCGTCGAGGGGCACGGCGGCTTCATCTCCGTCGCCAGCGAGCCCGGAGACACGACCTTCACGGTGCGTCTGCCCCGGAACCCCGCGGTTGCGGCGGCCGAGGGTGAGACGTCGGAGGCGAGCGAGGCGTAGGGGCGGGCGGTGAGGTCGCTCGGCGTCGGGGTCGCTCGTCGTCGGGGCCGCTCGTCGTCGGGGCCGCACGGCGTCGGGGCCGCACGGCGTCGGGGCCGCACGGCGTCGGGGTCGCAGGTCTGCACGGAGAAGTCACGTCTGCACGGAACATCCGCCGTGTGCTTCGTGCAGACGTGCGTCGGCCGTGCAGATGAGCGAGGCCACGCAACGTCAGGACGCCCGGGTGAGTGCGGCGATGATCGCCGCCTCGACCACGGGCCAGTCGTGCACGACCTGGGCGTAGTCGAAACGCAGCGTCTCGAATCCTCGCGCGGATGCGGCGGCATCGCGCTGCAGATCCCGATGCCGCTGCGCGGGGTCACCATGATGCTCAGCCCCGTCGGTTTCGAGGATGAGTCGCCCGCCGACGACGAAGTCGACCCGCCCCACACCCTCGATCTTCACCTGGCAATCCAGGCGCATGCCGAGGTGGTGCAGCCGCAACCGGAGGAGCGACTCGAGGCCGCTGCCTGCGTCGTACCGAGCGAGGTCGATGAGCCATCGCGCGGACGCCGGCAGCCGCGCTCGCAACAGTCTGGCCGACCCGATCTTGCGCTGACGCATCGCCGATTCGAGAGCGACGAAGAATGCCTCCGCCCCGCGACAGGCGTAAACATGCACCAGCGCGTCTTCGACCGGCGCCAGTCCAAGAACCGTCGCCCCCTCGAACCAATGGCTGACACAGTCGCATCCGGTGTGATGGACGCGTCCGTTCTCTCCGAGCCACGCATGCAGGTCCGGATCATCATCGAGCACCCAGATCCCGTGCATCCGCAGCGCCGCCGTGCAGGTGAGCGCTCCTCCGTGAGCAGCAGCGGCGACGAGTTCCGGGGCGGTGCGATCAGTCGCGAACTCCCCTCGCCGCACGCGCACGACAGTCCCGTCGCGCACGGCTCGCGCAACGTGGAACCGTGTCAGACCGAAACGCTGCAGGAAGGTGCCGCGGGCGATGCCGCCGCTGTGGTTGATCACATGTGCAGGCGAGAGCATCCGACCATCGTCACCGATCTCGACGAGCAGCGAAGTGCTCTCCCGCCGCGTGCGCGAAGAACTCTCGTAGCTGCTCCGTAGTGCAGAAAGAGTGCACGCATCACACCTGCACGGAGTGCGCACGTCTGCACGGTGAAAACCGGCATCCGCCCGTGCGGACGTGTTTCCTCCGGGCAGGTGCGCACGTGCGGCGGGCTGCAGTCGGCTGAGACGGCGCGCACCGCGCGCGGGTCAGTACCCGGCGAAGGCGTCGGTCGTCAGGGCACGGGCGCGCTGGAGAGCGGGCGCGAGGTCGGCGATCAGGCGCGGCGGACCCGAGATGAACGCATGACGATCGGCGATGTCGGGCACGAAGCGGTCGAGACCGTCGGCGTCGAGGCGGATGCCGTGCGCCCAGGTCCAGTGCGGCGGGAGGTCGTGCGGCTGGTCTCGGGTGAACACGACCACGCGCGCTCCGGTCGCGGCAAGCTCGTCGCGGAACGCGAGCTCGGCGGCCTCCGCCGCGACGTACACGAGCACGACGTCGCGCTCGACGCCCTGGGCCTGCAGCTGCCGGAGCTGCGAGACGAACGGCGTGACGCCGATGCCGGCGGCCACCATCAGCACGGGGCTCTCGCCGCGCGGGAGCAGGAAGTCGCCCCAGGTGCCGGTGACCGCGAGCGTCGTGCCCGATTCGGCGGCGGCGAGGGCGCGCTTGTACGACGACGGATGCTGCTGATCGCCGTTCTTGTACGCGATGCGCAGCGTCGGAAGGTCGGCCGGAGCGGAGACGATGCTGAACTCGCGGCGGGTTCCCCGTGCGTCCGGGCGGTGATGCGGCACGTCGAGTTCGAGGTACTGCCCGGGGAGGAACGACACCTTCCCCTTCGCGCGGAAAGTCAGCTCCTGCGCGGTGGGTGTGACGAACCGGCGCTTCTCGAGCACCAGGCGAACCGAGCCGCGCACCGCGAACGCGAAGGCCACGAGGTTGCCGATGAGGAGCGCCCGTTCCTGGCCGAGCGTGAACAGCCCGGCGATCGAGATCGGCCAGCCGGCCAGCACGCCCACGACCGCGGCGACCGAGAACTGCTGCCAACGCCGCGGCGGCAGCGTCAGCGGCTCGGAGAGCATGAATGCCCCGAGGAAGAGGAACGGCGACTGCAGCAGCGCGAACGAGAACGCGGTGCCGAGATCGGCGTCGAGGCCGGCCTGCTGGGCCTGCACGAACTGGCGCAGCACCGACGTGGCGAGAGCGATCACGAGGAACAGCAGCACGATCCGCACCTTCTCGGTGCGCCACAGCACGGCGAGACCGAGCAGCACGACCGGGATCGTGAGCGACGGGGTGCCGACCCACCACGATGCCGAGGTGCCGAGCCACGAGAACGCCCCGAACGACCCGACGATCGAGACGACGGCGGCGCCGAACGCGGCGGGGTTGAGGATGTGGCGTCCGCGCCAGGCGATCAGGTACTTCGACAGGCTCGCCACGGCGCCCGCGATCGCGAGACCGAGGATCGCCTGCACATCGACGCCCGGGCGCAGGACGAAGAGCAGGATCAGCGCGGTCACGAGCGACGACTCGATACGCCACGGCAGGCGGAGCAGACGCTGCACCAGCGCATCCACGCCCGAGATCACGACGGCGAGCACCAGGAACGACACCACGATCTCGACCGGTGTGGGCGAGACGATGACCCCGAGCGCCGACAGGCCGAGGGCGATGACGGCGAGGGCGATGAGCGCGAACAGCACCAGCCGGTACATCGACAGGGCCCCGAGGAGGGCGAGCACGCGCTGCCGCGCGGCGGTGAAGGAACGGTTCATGAGCTCGACTCTTCCCTATCGGGGCGAACGGGTGGGGGTGAAGATCTCGACGGGGCACCCGGGTGAGCGCTGCGCTCGGCCGTCAGTGCTCATGCGCACCCACTCGACGCCCCAGCGGGCGGCGAGTTCGGGGCCGCCGTCGAAGAAGAGCGCGGTGGCGACGGCATCCGCGGTCATGGCGTCGGGTGCGATCGCCCAGGTCGCCGCCCAGGTGCGCACCGGCAGTCCAGTACGGGCGTCGAGCACGTGGTGCAGTCCGTCACCCCAGGCCCGGCGGTTGATGGCCGAGGCGCACAGGGCCTGGTCACGGATCGTAGCGACGCCGATCGCCCGCGACGGATCGAACGGATGCTCCAGGCCGATGCGCACACCGGCGCCGTCGGCACCAGCGCCGCGCACGGCGAGGTCTCCGCCGGCATCGACGATCAGGTCACCCGCGACAGAGCTCAGCGCATCGCGCACGAGGTCGACGAGACGCCCCTTGCCGAGCGCACCGACGTCGATCAGTGCGGGATGCGCGACCGCCGCCGTGCCCGTCGTCCACCGCACCCGCTCGGTCCAATCGGCCGGCGCGATCACCGGATCTGCGGCGGTGAGCGAGTAGTCGGCGTCGTAACCGAGGGCTTCGAGGCTCTCCCCCACGAGCGGATTGACCGCCCCGGCGGTCGCATCCGACAGCTCGCGGTACGCATCGAGCATCGCCCCCGCGTCGGGAGAGGCGAGCATGCCGCCCTCGCGCGCGAGGCGCGTGACATCGGAGTCGGGGCGGAACCGCGACCACTCCCGGTCGAAGCGCTCAATCACGGCATCGACGGCGCCGCGGGAGTCCGCCGACAGCTCGTCGGCCGACTCGATCTCCCAGCGCGTGCCGATCGCCTCGAATCGCCAGATCACCATCGCCGGATCACCACGACCACGTCACCATCGCCAGATCACCGTCGGGGATCAGGCTGCGGCCTGCTCCTTGATGTCGTCGACGGCGGCGTTGAACCCACCGCTCGTCAGCGAGGATCCGGCCACGCGGCTGACGTTCAGGTCGTCGAGCGCCTTGCCCTCGACCTCTTCGGAGATGCCGTCGATGAACGCGCCCTGGTACTGCTCGGTCTCGCGCGCCTGCGGGTCACCGGTCACCTCGACGTCGGTGACGACGCCGTCGGCGAGGGTGAGGGTCACCGAGATCGTCTCGACCGATTCGGGGGTCTGGTACGAGCCCTCCGCCGTGTAGGTGCCGTCGGCGTACGACGACGACGCGTCGGCGCCCGAGGAGGACTCCGAGCCGGTCGCGCTGTCGGTGCCGGAGGTGCTGTCGGTCGTCCCGCCGGTGTCGGTCGGCGTGGTCGCGCACCCGGCAAGGACGAGGAGTCCGGCGATGCCCACGAGGGCGGATCCCTTGCGGACGGAAGTCGGTACGGTCGTGCGGATCATGGTGGTCCTCCCGGCTCGGTGTCGTCGACGCGGTGTCGATGATCCGAGCGTAGAAAGGGTGGCTATGTGCCCGCTGTGCCGTGTCGAGGCGAAGGCTATGGGCCTACGCGTCGCCGCCGAACATGCTCGTGACCGAACCATCCTCGAAGACCTCGTGGATCGCGCGGGCGAGCAGCGGAGCGATCGGGAGGATCGTGAGCTTGTCCCAGCGACGCGACTCGGTGAGCGGGATCGTGTCGGTGATGACGACCTCGTCGATCGAGGAGTCCTGCAGACGATCGGATGCCGGGTCGCTGAAGATCGCGTGCGTCGCCGCGACGATGACGCGGTGCGCGCCGGCCGTCTTCAGCGCCTGCGCGGCCTTGACGATCGTGCCGCCGGTGTCGATCATGTCGTCGACGAGGAGGCAGGTGCGGCCCTCGACCGTCCCGACGATCTCGTGCACGGAGACCTGGTTCGCGACCTTCGGATCGCGGCGCTTGTGGATGATCGCGAGCGGGGCGCCGAGGCTGTCGGACCACGTGTCGGCGACGCGCACGCGCCCCATGTCGGGCGAGACGACCGTGAGGATCTCGCGGTCCGCGGCCGAGAGCGTGCGCTCGAAGTAGTCGAGCAGCACGGGCTTGGCGAAGAGGTGATCGACGGGACCGTCGAAGAAGCCCTGGATCTGGGCGGCGTGCAGGTCGACGCTCATCACGCGGTCGGCGCCGGCGGTCTTGAGCAGGTCGGCGACGAGACGGGCGCTGATCGGCTCGCGACCGCGGCCCTTCTTGTCCTGACGCGAGTACGGATAGTACGGGGCGACGACCGTGATGCGCTTGGCCGAGGCGCGCTTGGCGGCGTCGATCATGATGAGCGTCTCCATGAGCCACTCGTTGACCGGCTCGCCGAAGGTCTGCACGAGGAAGAGATCGACGCCGCGGATCGACACCTCGAAGCGCGCGTAGATCTCGCCGGAGGCGAAGGTGCGGTGCTCGACCGGAGCGATCTCCGTGCCGAGGGCCTCGGCGACGGCCGCCGTGAGCTCGGGGTGCGAGCGCCCACCCGCGACGACGAGCCGCTTCTTGGTCTTCGCGATGATGCCGGGGGCTACCCCGTTGTCGCGATCCAGATCGACCGTCTTCTTCTTCCGGGCCATGGCCTGCCTATTCCGCCGCTCGCTCTCGGGCCACGGCATCCGCCGCGCCCGTCCCTGCTCTGTTCTTCTCGACCCAGCCCTCGATGTTGCGCTGGGGTGCGACGGTCATGGCCAGTGCACCGGCCGGAACATCCTTGCGGACGACCGCGCCGGCGCCGGTCTTCGCGCCTGCTCCCAGCCTAACGGGCGCGACGAGCACCGTGTGCGACCCGGTGTGCACCTCGTCGCCGATCTCCGTTCGGTGCTTGTTCACGTCGTCGTAGTTCGCCGTGATCGTGCTCGCGCCGAGGTTCACGCCGCGGCCGATCGTGGCGTCTCCCACGTACGACAGATGCGGCACCTTGCTGCCCTCACCGATCTCGGCGTTCTTGGTCTCGACGTACGCGCCGATCTTTCCCTTCGCGCCCAGGATCGTGCCGGGGCGCAGGAAGGAGAACGGCCCGACCGTCGCCTCGGCTCCGATCACCGCGAACGTCGCGTCGGTACGGCGCACGGTCGCGCCCTCGCCGATCTCGCAGCCGACGAGCGACGTGTCGGGACCGATGATCGCGCCCTCCGCGATCGTCGTGGCGCGCAGGATGTGCGTGTTCGGGAGGATCGTGACGTCGGGGGCGAGCACGGCGTCGTCGTCGATCCACGTCGTGGCCGGGTCGACGACCGTGACGCCCTCCAGCTGCCAGCGGCGGACGATGCGCTCGTTGAGAAGGCGGCCGACGAGCGCGAGCTGCGCGCGGTCGTTGACCCCGTAGGTCACGGTGACGTCGGAGACGACGGATGCCGCGACACGGTCGCCGTCGCGACGGAGCAGCCCAGGAACGTCGGTGAGGTACATCTCGCCCTGAGCGTTGTCGACGCCGATCTCCGGCAGGTACCGGCGCAGCGTCGCGGCGCGGAACACGTACATGCCCGCGTTGATCTCGCGGACGGCGGCCTCGTCGGCGCTCGCGTCCTTCTGCTCGACGATGCGGTCGACGCTCCCGTCCGCATCGCGGATGACGCGGCCGTACCCGGTCGGATCGTCGACGACGGCGGTCATGAGCGTCGCCGGCGTACCCGCGGCACGGTGGGCAGCGAGGAAGCCGTTCAGGGTGTCGGCATCCGCGAGCGGGCAATCACCCGACAGCACGAGCACGTCACCCGTGAAGTCGGCGGGGAGGGCATCGATCGCGACCTGCACGGCGCGACCGGTGCCCGGCACGTCGTCCTGATCGATGAACACGGCGTCCGGGTAGTCCTCGGCGAGGGCCGCGACGACCTGGTCGCGCTCGTGCCGCACGACGACCTCGACGTGCGCGGCGCCGAGCCGGGCGGCGGTCGTGAGCACGTGGCCGACGAGCGGGCGACCGCCGATCGGGTGCAGCACCTTCGGCAGCCGGGACTTCATGCGCGTGCCCTGCCCTGCGGCGAGGACGACGATCGCGAGGTTGTTCTCCGTCATGCTCCGCCGCCAGGACTCGAACCTAGACCTCACAGCTCCAAAGGCTGTCGTGCTGCCATTACACCACGGCGGACCGCGGCCTCCGCGAGGAAAGCCGCCCGCTCATTCTGCCACGCCGACATCGGCGCGAAACACGGCTCTGGGATGCTTCGACCATGAGCATCCTGATCGACCGCGTCGCGGGCCCGACCCCCGGCCTCGCCGCGTTCCTCCTCGCGCACCACGACGACATGGCCGGCACCGCGCCGCCCGAGAGCCAGCACGCGCTGTCGCTCGATCGGCTCCTCGCCCCGGGCGTGCGGCTGTTCGTGGCGCGCGACGGCGACGATCTCGTCGCCACGGGAGCACTCGCCCCGCTCGCCGAGGGTCACGAGGAGCTCAAGTCGATGCGCACCGAGCCCGCCCGCCGGGGACAGGGTCTGGGGCGGGCGATGCTCGACGCCCTGCTCGCCGACGCCCGCAGCCGCGGCATCCGCCGAATCTCGCTCGAGACCGGCAGCGCGGAGTTCTTCCGCCCGGCGCACGCGCTGTATGCGCGAGCCGGGTTCGTGGAGTGCGCCCCGTTCGGCTCCTACCTGCCCGACCCGCACAGCACGTTCATGACCGTCGAGCTCGGCGACGAAGCGCAGTCGGGGCCCTCGGGCGCGATAATGGAGGGATGAGCGCAACGGACGAGGTCGATCGGATCGTCGGCGCCTGGAACACCCAGCGCCCCGACCTCGACTTCTCGCCCCTCGAGGTGCTCTCCCGCATGGACCGGCTCTCGCGCCACCTCGACCGCGCGCGACGCGACGTCTTCCGCCGCAGCGACCTCGAACCCTGGGAGTGGGACGTGCTCTCGGCGCTGCGCCGCGCGGGGGCGCCGTTCCAGCTCTCCCCCAAGCAGCTGCTGCAGCAGACGCTCGTCTCGAGCGGCACGATGACCAATCGCATCGACCGCCTCGTCGGGCGTCGTCTGGTGCGACGCGAGGCCGATCCCGGCGACGGCAGGAGCATCCTGGTCACGCTGACCGACGACGGTCGCACGCGGGTGGATGCCGCGATCACCCGCCTCGTCGACGTCGAGGCCGACCTGCTGCAGGCGCTGTCGCGAGGCGACCGCGATCGGCTGGCCGGGTTGTTGCGCAAGCTCAGCCTGAGCTTCGACGCGTGAGCGGGGTGCGCTGATGGGCATGCCCTCGCCCCTTCCCGTGCGCGACGGTGTCGGCGCGACGCGCCTGCACGTGCCGCTCACCGGGCCATGGCCGACGATCGCCGACTACATGGTGGAGCGTTTCTTCCACCTCGAGCCGGAACTGCTGCGAGTGCGCTTCGACCGCGGTGAGATCGTCGACATCGACGCCCGCGCGGTGCCGCGCGATGCGCCCCTGGGGAGCGTGGAGTTCGTCTGGTACTACCGCGAGCCCCCGGTCGAGAGCGTCATCCCCTTCGAGATCGAGGTCCTCCACCGCGACGACGACCTCGTCGTGGTCGACAAGCCGCACTTCCTCCCGACGACGCCGGGAGGCAAGTTCCTGCAGAACTCCGCCCTGGTGCGGCTGCGCAACCTCCTCGACAACCCCGACCTCGCCCCGATCCACCGCCTCGATCGAGCGACGGCCGGCCTGCTGATGTTCTCCGCGCGCCCCGCGACGCGCGGCGCCTACCAGCTTCTCTTCGAGACCCGCCGGGTGCAGAAGACCTACGAGGCGGTGTCGGCCCGACCCGAGGGCTGGGATCCCGAGCATCCGGCCCTGGCGGGGCATCCGCTCCCCCTCGTCTACCGCACCCACATCGACAAGCATCGCGGCGAGCTGCGCGTGCGGGTCGACGACGAGCGAGAGCCGAACTCGGAGACGCTGATCGAGCTCATCCGTGCCGATGAGCGGGTCGTGCACACGCTGCTGCGCCCGCACAGCGGCAAGATGCACCAGTTGCGCGTGCACCTCTCGGCTCTGGGCGCCGGCATCCTGAACGATCCGTTCTATCCCGAGCTGCGTCCGGAGGCGCCCGACGACTTCGCCCGTCCCATGCAGCTGCTCGCGCGCGAGCTGAGCTTCACCGACCCGCTGTCGGGCGAGGATCGCGTGTTCACGACGCGTCGTCGCCTGCAGGACGCTCCCGCCGGCGACGCGGCAGAAGCCCCCGCAGGCGACTGACGGGCGCGCTCAGCGGCGCATGATCTTGCGCGCCAGGCGCGTGCCCAGCATCTGCACGAGATGCACGAACACGACGATGAGGGCGATCGCCGCCCACATCACGACCGGTTCGAACTGACGGAAACCGTAGATCTGCGCGAACGCTCCGAGGCCGCCGCCACCGATCAGACCGGCCATCGCGGTCATGTCGATGAGCGCGACCACGATGAACGTGTAGCCGAGGATGAGCGGGCCCAACGACTCGGGGATCGCGACGGTGAAGAGAATGCGGAGAGGGCCTGCGCCCATCGCGCGCGCCGCCTCGATGACACCGGGCGACACCGAGACGAGATGCTGCTCGACGATGCGTCCGATCGCGAAGGAGGCGGCGAGGGCGATGATGAAGGCTCCGGCCGTGGTGCCGATACCGACGCCCACCACGACGCGGGCGAACGGTTGCGCGACGGCCATGAAGATGACGAACGGGATCGGACGGAAGATGTTCACCGCGAGGTTCGCGAGCATCGACACGGCGCGGTTCGGCAGCAGACCACCGGGGCGGGTCACGTAGAGGATGACGCCGATGAGGAGTCCGAGCACGCCGCCGAGGACGAGCGCGAACGACGTCATGTACAGCGTCTCGAGCGCGGCGGCCCAGAACTCGGGCATCAGTTCCTGCAGACGATCCATCAGCGGGCCTCCTCTCGTGCGATCTCGGTGACTTCGACGCGTTCGGCGATGGCCGCGAGGGTGCGGTCGATGGCGGCGCTCTCGCCGCGGATCGCCAGGGTCAGGTGACCGAAGGCGCGCCCGCGGATGTCGTTGATGCCGCCGTAGACGAGTTCGAAGTCGAGGCCGGCCGCAGCGAGATCGAGGAAGACCTGCGCCTGCGAGGAATCGCCGTCGCGGAACGAGAAGGTGACCAGGCGTCCGCGGTGGCGCTCACGCAGCACCGACAGCTCGGCCGGCGACGGAACGCCCTTGACCACCGTGCCGACGAAGCGCTGCGACGCAGGGTTCTGCGGGGCGGAGAAGACGTCGAAGACGTCGCCCTGCTCGATCACGCGGCCGTTCTCCATGACCGCGACCTTCGTGGCGATCGTCTGGATCACGTCCATCTCGTGGGTGATGACGACGATGGTGACGCCCTGCTCCTGGTTGACCCGCTTGAGCAGATCGAGCACCTCATGGGTCGTCTGAGGGTCGAGCGCGCTGGTCGCCTCGTCGGCGAGCAGGATCGCGGGGCCCGTGGCGAGGGCGCGGGCGATGCCCACGCGCTGCTTCTGACCTCCGGAGAGCTGCTCGGGGTAGGCCTTGGCCTTGTCGGACAGACCGACGAACGAGAGCAGCTCGGTCACGCGGGCCTCGATGTCGGCCTTCGACCAGCCCGCGAGCTTGAGCGGATAGGCGACGTTCGCGCGCACCGTGCGCGAGGAGAACAGGTTGAACTGCTGGAAGATCATGCCGATGCCGCCGCGCACCTTGCGCAGCGCACTCTCGGAGAGCGAGGTGATGTCGACGCCGTCCACCAGGATCGTGCCGCCGGTGGCGGGCTCGAGGGCGTTGATCAGGCGCACCAGTGTCGACTTGCCGGCCCCCGAGTATCCGATGATGCCGAACACGTCGCCCTTCTCGATCGACAGGGTCACGTCGTCGACGGCGATGATCTCGGTGTCTCCCGGTACGCGGGAGGGATAGGCCTTCGACACGTTGGTCAGGCTCACGATCGGCATGGAAGCTCCGGTGGGTGGGATGTCGGGAAACGACGAATCGGGTGACGCACGAGGCGCCACCCGATTCTCTCGCATCAGGCGGGGTGTCCCCGCCGTGATCACTTGTTCGCTGCGGTGTCCTTCTGGACCTTCTCGAGCGAGGCGACGAGGTCGGCGACCGGCGTCTGCAGCGGCGCCGCGGTGTCACCCGACGACTCGAGGAGTCCGGCCTGGACGGCCTCGTCGGTCTGGAAGATCTCGACGAGCTTGAGGTAGGTCTCGTTGTCGGCGTCTTCGGCGCGGGCGGCGAAGATGTTCACGTACGGCAGCGCGTTGGGGTCTTCCGGGTCGTCCTGGGCGATCGCGTCGCTGAAGGTGAGACCGGCGTCCTCGACGAAGTCGTTGTTGATGATCGCGGCTGCGACATCGGGCAGCGAGGTCGGGATGAGGGCGGCCTCGAGCGCGGTGACCTTGACCTTGCTCTTGTCGGTGTCGACGTCGGCGAGGTCGGAGAAGATGGTTCCGCCGCTCTTGAGCTCGACGAGGCCGGCCGACTGGAGCACGAGCAGGGCGCGCGCCTGGTTCGAGGCGTCGTCCGGAACGGCGACGGTCTCGCCCTCGGGGATGCTGTCGACGTCGTCGTACTTCTTCGAATACAGGCCCAGCGGGTAGATCGCGGTGGAACCGATCGGGGTGAGATCCGAGCCCGAGTCCTCGTTGTAGCCGGCGAGGTAGACGATGTGCTGGAACTGGTTGAGGTCGATCTCGCCCTCGGTCAGCGCGGGGTTCGGCTGCTCGTAGGAACCGAAGTCGACGAGCTCGACCGTGATGCCCTCTTCCGCAGCGGCCTCGACGAAGGCGGGCCACTGCGGGTCGCCCTTGCCGACGACGCCGACCTTGACGACCTCGTTCTCGGACGAACCCGAGTCGGAGCCGGCATCGGTGGACGTGGCGCACCCGGCGAGCGCGACGAAGAGCGGGACCGCGGCGAGCGCGGCGATGATGGACGTGGTACGACGGGACATGATGTGTGCGAGTTCCTCTCTCAGAGACTCCCATACGTTAGGCAGGTACGGCCCCGGGCACGGAATCGACTGTCACACAGCGTCACCGGGCCCGACGGCCGCGCGTGTCGGGTCCGTACGGAGCGCGTCCCCTCCTTCGACGTCGGTCAGTCGAACTCCTCGATCCCCTGCAGGCGCACCTGCTCGAGGTCGAGGCGGGCGGCGATGCGCCGCACCACGATGTCATCGACGGTGCCGGAGCGGCGCAGGCCGATCAGCACCTCGCGCTTGCGGTCGAGGAGGGCGAGTTTGAGCCGGGTGTGCTCCTCGTGGCGCACGAGAGGCGAGCGCTGCAGCACGTCGACGTCGGTGGAGGTCGCGATCATCTGCAGGGTGGTGCCGTCGACGGCATCCGTCACTCCCCCGACGCCCAGCGCATCGTCGAGGGCATCGGATGCCGGGGCGCCGGGCGCCGTCGTGTCGGGGGCGTCCAGCAGGGCGTCGAGTTCGCGCGCCTCGGCGTCGACGAGCGCCTGCTCGCGGGCCAGCGCCTTCGCGTTGGCGAGCTCGAGCATCTGGTATCCCTCGGAGCGCACGCGATCGCGCACCTCCTGACCGATGCCGTGCTCGGCGGCGAGGTCATCGAGCGCCGAGAGCGCGGCCCCCGAGATCGCCCGTTCGGCGAGCTCGTACTCCTCCTGCTCGGCGTGGTCGACCGGCATCCGCGCCCAGCGCACGACCGCCGGCAGCAGCGGACCCTGCACGAGCAGGCTGAGCAGGATGACGCCGGCGGTCACGAACACGACCTCGTCACGACCCGACGACCCCTCGGCGAGACTCGTCGGCACCGACAGCGCGATCGCCAGCGAGACCGCGCCGCGCATACCGGCGACGGTCGAGACCACGCGCGACCGGGCGCGCAGACCGCGCGGCGGCCGGGTGGCGGGCCGTTGGAAGAACCCGGTGAAGAACTGGAAGAGGTAGCGCACGACCACGAGCGTCGCCCAGACGGCGATCGAGGTGAGCACGAGCCAGCCGATCATCGCCGCCGAGATCTCGTGCACGACGTACTGCACCTCGAGACCGATGAGGATGAACAGCGCGCCGTTGAGCAGGAACACCCCGAACGGCCAGACCGCGTCGGACTGGCGGCGGGAGGATGCCGTCGTGACGCGCGGCGAGACGTACGAGGCGATGAGTCCCGCGACGACCACGGCGAGCACGCCCGACGCGTGGATCAGCTCGGCGACGAGGAACGCGGAGAACGGGATGAGCAGCATCGTGACGTTGATGACCGCCGTACGATTCGAGCGCTGCAGGAGCAACACGCCCAGCAGGGCGATCACGACACCTGCGGCGATGCCGCCCACGTACGACACGAGCACCGTCCAGGTGACCGACCACGGGGTGACCTGGCCGCCGACGGCGAGCGAGACGGCGATGGCGTAGAGCACCAGCGCGGTGCCGTCGTTGGTGAGGCTCTCGGCCTTCAGCTTCATGAACATGCGCCGCGGCAGCAGGCGGCCGAGGGCCGCGACCGCGGTGGCGTCCGGCGGGGCGACCGCGGCACCGAGGATGAGGGCGATCTCCCACGGCATCCCGAACAGCACACCGACGCCGGCGACAGCGAAGGCGGAGGCGACGACCAGGAGCGTGCTCATCGGGAGGATGTACCGGAAGTCGCGGCGGATCGACCGCAGCGACGTCGTCAGGCTCTCCCAGAACAGCATCACCGGCAGGAACAGCAGCAGCACGGTCTCGGGCGGCAGCTGCACCTCGCGCAGCGCCGGCACGAAGCCGAGCAGAAGCCCGAAGACGACGAGCACCAGTGGGAGCGCCAGCCGCACCCGCGGTGCGATCAGAGTGCCGACGAGAATCGTGAGTCCGAGCAGGACCGTGACCTCGAGTCCTTCCATGTGTACCTCCCGGTGCCGCAGAATCGTGCTGTGCGACACCGGCCGGCGTCAGACCCCGCCCAGAGCACAGCGCGTCGCAAGGCAAAGGTATTCCCGCAGCACCGAGATCACCAGGTACTGCTGGTCCCTGGTTCGCGCGCCCGATCCCGATGCGGGTAGGGCGGGCGTCAGCCGATCTGCTCGGTGAGCTCGAACCAGCGAAGCTCGAGCTCTTCGATCTCGGCCTCCTGCGCGCTGATCTTCGACATCTTCTCGCCCAGACCCGCGTAGTCGGCCTGGTCGTGCTCCGCGAGTGCGTGCTTGGCGGCATCCACCTGCTGCGTCAGCTTCTGGATGCGGCGCTCGAGGGAGGAGACCTCCTTCTGCGCGGTGCGCAGGGCGGCACCGTCGAGAGCGGATGCCGTCGACGCGGCCGTGCTCGTCGCGGCCTTCACCGCCTGGCCCTTCTCGGCATTCGAGGTCTGGAGGTGGCGCAGACGCAGGTACTCGTCGACGCCGCCGGGCAAATGGCGCAGGTGCCCGTCGAGGATCGCGAACTGCTGGTCGGTGACGCGCTCGAGGAAGTAGCGGTCGTGGCTGACCACGAGGAGGGTGCCCGACCAGGAATCGAGGAGGTCTTCGATCGCGGCGAGCATGTCGGTGTCGAGGTCGTTGGTGGGCTCGTCGAGGATCAGCACGTTGGGCTGGTCGAGGAGCACGAGCAGGAGCTGCAGGCGGCGCTGCTGGCCACCCGAGAGGTCCTTGACCGGCGTCGAGAGCTGGGCGGACGAGAAGCCGAGGCGCTCGAGGAGCTGCCCCGGCGTGAGGTCCTGCGCCTTCGAGCCGGCACCCAGCGTGTACGAGGTGCGCAGGCCCGAGATGATCACGCGCACCGGGTCGTTCCAGTACTGGTCGAGTTCGTCGAGGCGCTGCGTCAGCGTCTGCACCTTCACGGTCGTGCCGCGCTTGACGCGGCCGACCGTCGGCTCGACGGTTCCCGAGATGAGGCCCAGCAGCGTGGACTTGCCCGCGCCGTTCACGCCCAGGATGCCGGTGCGCTCGCCCGGAGCGATGCGCCATTCGACATCGCGCAGCACCGTCTTCTCGCCGCCGTCGACGGTCGGGTACGTCACGCCCACGTCGAGGAGGTCGACGACGTCCTTGCCGAGCCGTGACACGGCGAGCGACTGCAGCGACACCTTGTCGCGGATCTCCGGCACGTCGGCGATGAGCTCGTTGGCCGCGTCGATGCGGAACTTGGGCTTGCTCGTGCGCGCGGGGGCTCCGCGGCGGAGCCACGCGAGCTCCTTGCGGGCGAGGTTCTGACGCTTCGCCTCGGTGGCGGCGGCCATGCGGTCGCGCTCGACGCGCTGCAGGATGTATGCCGCGTACCCGCCCTCGAAAGGCTCGACGATGCGGTCGTGCACCTCCCAGGTCTCGGTGCAGATCTCATCGAGGAACCACCGGTCGTGAGTCACGACCATCAGGGCGCCCGAGTTCGTGGCCCAGCGTTTCTTGAGGTGCCCGGCGAGCCACGTGATCGCCTCGACGTCGAGGTGGTTGGTCGGCTCGTCAAGGGCGATGACGTCCCAGTCGCCGGCGAGGAGGCGGGCGAGCGAGACGCGGCGGCGCTGACCACCGCTGAGGGAGCCGATCTCGGCATCCCACGGGAGGTCGGTCAGCAGCCCCTCGATCACGTCGCGGGTGCGAGCGTCACCCGCCCACTCGTACTCGGGGGTGTCGCCCACGACGGCCTGACTGATCGTGAGCTCGTCGGGGAGCGTGTCCGCC
The DNA here is from genome assembly GCF_037149655.1 of Microbacterium sp. USHLN272. Classification (NCBI taxonomy): domain Bacteria; kingdom Bacillati; phylum Actinomycetota; class Actinomycetes; order Micrococcales; family Microbacteriaceae; genus Microbacterium; species Microbacterium sp. USHLN272. The sequence goes on from NZ_JBBCRA010000002.1 coordinate 136,303, forward strand.
TGATCGAGCACACCGATCGTCGTTCCGCCGCGCACCGTGACGCGACCCGAGTTCGGTTCCTTGATGCCCGCGAGCATGCCGAGCAGGCTCGACTTGCCGTCGCCGTTGCGGCCGACGATGCCGATGCGATCCCCCTCCTCGATGCCGAGCGTCACGGAGTCGAAGACGACCCTCGTCGGATATTCGAGGTGCAGGGCCTCGGCCCCCAGAAGATGTGCCATGTCACTGTCCAGGGTAACCGGGTGCGCGGGGGTCAGCGCACGCTGCTGCGTCGCCGGCGGGCGAGCAGCGCGGCCCCTCCCCCGAGGAGCACTGCGGCGCTCGCGGCGAGGGCGATCGGGGCGATGGCCCCGGCGTCCGCTCCCGTGTTGGCCAGGCGATCGCCCGGAGCGGTCGCCCCGCCGGACGCCGCCGCGACGACCTCGACCGGCGCCCAGCCGATGAGCGCGCCGTCGGTGGCGTAGACGGCGACGCGGTGCGCCCCGAGCGCGGCATCCGTCGGAACGATCGCCTGCACGATGCCGGCAGACGAAACCGCGAGCGTGCCGAGGTGGGTGGGGTCGGAGAAGAGGTAGACGTCGACCTTCGCGCCGGCGAGGTCGGGTCCGAGCGAGAGATCGAAGGGCGCCCCCTGCGCGACGGTGACCGGTGCGGTGACGGGGCCGCGGTTGTCGTCGGTGAGGTCGTCGGCGGACGGGGAGGCGGGCGCCTCCGGGGCGACCGTCACGGTGAGCGTGGCGGGCTCGGTCGCGGACTCGCCCACGGCGTTGGTGAAGACCGCGCGATAGCGGGTGCCGGAGGCGGATGCCGGGACGGCGTCGATCGTGAGGGTGGGGGCGGCGGCATCCGGGATCGTCACCCAGTCACCGGCATCCGGCAGCTGCGTCTGCCAGATCACGGTGGGTTCGGGGGTTCCTGTCGCCGTGGCGGTGAAGGTCGCGGTCGCTCCCGCGGGGATCTCGGCATCCGACGGCTGCGTGACGATCTGCGGGGCGACGTCCTGCTGCTCCGGCAGGGACGTTCCCGGAACGTCGGTGCCCGGCGCTGCGTAGATGAATCTCAGCCCGCGGCTGAACGCCGCTCCGATCACCGAGAGGTGGGTCTCGTCGTCGAAGACCGTGGCGCCCAGTTCGAGTCCGTCGTAAGCGCGGGCGGCGAGCGTGTGCGCGAAGCTCGTCATGTCGCTGGTCATCGGGAACCCGGAGGTCGTCTCCTCGAGCTCTCCGACCGAGAGGAAGACGCGCGCGTCGAGCGCATCGTGCGTCTCGGCGTAGTCGGCCTCCATGTCGAGGATCGTGCGGTCGTCCCACCAGATCGAGGGGCTCGCGATGACGAACCGGTGGAAGAGTCCGTCGTTGTGGAGCAGTGCATAGGTGGCGAAGAGACCGCCGAAGGAATGGCCCATGAGTGCGCGGTCGCCGGGGTCGGCGCGGAACTCGCTCTCGATCTGCGGGACGAGTTCGGATCTCAGGAAGTCGAGGAACTCGGGAGCACCGCCGGTGGGCACGTCGGCCGTGATCTCGGTCGGGGTGAGATCGAGCGTGCGGCGCACTCCGGAGGCCGCGAAGCCCTGGCCGGGGTCGTCGTACCCGATGCCGACGACCATCGTGCCGGGAGCGTTCAGCCGTGCGGCTTCGACGGCTGTTCCGAACTCGGCGTTCGCGTCGGTGACGTAGAGGACCCGATACGGATCGCCGTTCTCGTCGTAGTTCGCCGGGAGGGCGACCGAGATCTTGTAGTCGCGACCGGCGGCGGAGGTGGTCGTCCACGTCTGGACGTCGCGGATGAACTCGTCGGGGCTTTCGGCCGAGGCGGCGACGGTGTGGGTGACGGGTGGGGAGGACGACGCGGGCGTGTCGGTCGCGGCGGCGAGCGCCAGGGTCGCGCCCGCCGTGAGTGCGATCGCGGTCGGGATGCCGAGCAGTCGGCGGAGGTCGAATCTCATGTCGTTTTCCCCTTCATCGGATGCCGCTGGATGCCGCTGGATACCGCCGGTGGGAAGCCACGGTAGAGGTGGCTGCGCTCGTCGGACATGTGAGGTCGGCCCAGAGCTGCGGTGCGGCGCTGTGGGGAACCTCCGGTCCGATTGGCGACGATTCTTCGTCTATATGTTCGAATGTCGGTGGTCCGTGGTGGGCTGTTCGCATGACGGAACTGCTCGACGCAACGGACTCCCAGACGGCGATGATCGCCGATCTGGTGGGCTCGGTGCGGGCGGTCGAGGAGACGATCGCTCGGCTGTCAGCCGTGCGCGACGGGATGCTCGCCGTCGCCGCTCGCGTCGCGGTCGACATCGCACGGCAGGCGGCGCATCCCGATCACGGCGACATGGCCCTGCGGGCGGTGGCGGCGGAGATCGGGGCGGCAGTGCGGGCGAGCGACCGTACGATCGAGCGGCGGATGGACGAGGCATCGTGGGCGGTCGAGCGATTCGCCGAGGTGTGGGCAGCGCAGGGCGGGGGGCGGATCAGCGCCACCCACGCCCGGGTCATCGTCGACGCGGGCGCACATCTGGACGACCCGGCCGATCGAGCGCGGTATGCGGCGCGAGCGGTGGAGGCGGCGGTGGTCGAGTCGCCGAACAGACTGCGACGGGTGGCGCGGCGGATCGCGGAGCAGTACCAGGCCCGCACCGTCACCGAGCGTCACCGCGACGCGCGGGAGTTGCGGCGGGTGTGGGTGAAGGACCTCGACGACGGGATGGCCGAACTCGGGATGCTCGGGCCCGCCGTCCTCGTCCACGGAATCCACGACCGGCTGACGCGCATGGCGCGGACGATCACCGTGGAGAACGGGCGGGCCCGGAAGGCGGCGAAGGGGACCGACCCGGATATCGACTCCCCCACCGACACGGACCGCGACTCCGACACCCGCACGACCGATCAGCTGCGCGCCGACCTGCTCGCCGACATCGCACTCACCGGCGCGCCGACCGGGCACGACACCGAGGCGGGACTGCTCGGCGAGATCCGCGCACGAGTCGAGGTCACCGTCCCCGTCTTCACCCTCATGGACGACGACACCGGCGGCCACAACGGCGGCAGCGCCTCCGGCGCACCCCCGGCAGAGCTCGACGGCCGCTCCCCCATCGACACCCGCACCGCACGCCTCCTCGCAGGCGACGCGACCGGATGGGAACGGGTGCTCACACACCCGATCACCGGCGCACTCCTCGCCGTCGACCGCTACCGCCCGTCGGATCAGCTCGCCCGACACCTCCGGGCTCGCGACCAACGCTGCCGCTTCCCCGGCTGCAACATCGCCGCACGACGATGCGACATCGACCACACCCACGCCGCGTCCGACGGCGGTGAGACCTGCGCCACCAACCTCGCGCACCTCTGCCGACGACACCACACGCTCAAACACCACTCGCTCTGGCGCGTCCAACACCGGCGCCCCAGGGAGGACGACGTCGGGCTCCATCTCGAAGGCGGAGGAGCAGATCAGACCATCAGAACCACCGGCGATCTCGTCTGGACCAGCCCGACCGGAACGACCTACATCGACCGCCCGCCCGAGCAGAACACGGTCAGGTTCTCCGACAGCCGGTGAATCGCCCTCCGGCATGATGCCAACGGGCGCGATGTCTTCCGGCACTCAGGCGCGACGTCGTCAGGCACGACGCCGTCAGGCACGACGCCGTCAGGCGCGCTGCGCGACCTCGACGACGGTCTCGATTCCGCGAGTGGCGAGAGAGGCGGCATCCTGAGCGGTGCGCGAGGTGACGACGGTCACGGGCTCGCCCTGCTCCCGCAGCTCGTGCCAGCGCTCGAACACCCGCCCGCCGGGGGCGAGGTCGGTGCGCGAGAGCGGAAGGTCGTCGGTGTCCACGTCGATCACCACACCCACGGTGCGCGGCATGACCGGAGAGTCACCGGCACCCGCAGCATCCGCCCGCGCCTGAGCGACCAGCTCCGCGAACCGCCGACCCAGCGGCTTGACGACGTTCTCGGTGTCGAGCAGTCCGAGCGAGTACTCGAGATCCTTGTAGTCCCCGAGCGAGCGCGATACGTCATGCGAGCACCACCACGTGATGCCGTAGAGGCCCTCGGTGGTCAGCGCCGCCTCGACCGTGCGCGTGGCGAACTCGGGCATCTCGTCGTCGGCGAGATTCATCGACGGCGCACCCACCTCCTGCAGCCACACCTTCCGCTGCGGATCGGTCGCGAACGCCTTCGAGAGCTCGATCATCCACTCGGCGTGGCGAACCGACGGCGACGAGAGGCCGCCGTAGCGCGCCGCGGTGCCGTTGAAGATCCACGAATGCACCGTCGTGACATCACCGAGACGGGACGCGTGCTCGGGCAGGAACGGATGCCCGTCGCGGTACCAGAGGTGGTCGTTCTCGCTGTGCGCGATGAGGTGGCGCGGATCACGATCGCGCGGCGCCCCCAGCAGGCTCTCGAGCCAGTGCGTGATCTGCGCGCTCTCGGCGGGCATCGCGGCGGGGTTGGGCAGCTGGAACTGATTGAGCTCGTTGCCGAGCGTCAGACCGATGAGGTTCGGCTTGTCGCGCACTGCATCGTAGACCGCGGCGACGAGCGCCGCCTGCGCCTGGATCGCCTTCTCGTCGGTGAACATGTTGCCGTCGTGCCAGTTGACCAGCCACGCCGGCACGAAGTCGAAGCCCGACATGTGGCCCTGGATGACGTCGACAGCGATGTCGAGCTCGAACTCGGCCGCGATGTCGGCCACGAGAGCGATGTCGTCGAGCGCCTTGCGGCGGATGAGCGTCCGGTTCGGCTGCAGCACGGGCCACAGCGGGAACACCCGCACATGATCGAGCCCCAGCCCGGCGAGCGCCTCGAAGTCCGCGCGCACGACATCGGCGTCGATCCCCATCCACTGGAACATCCAGTCCTGAGAGGGGGTGTAGTTCGCCCCGAAACGCGGTGTTTCGAAGCGCGGTGCATCGGAGCGCGGAGTGTTGTCAGTCACTGATCTGTGGTCCTTCTCGATCGTGGGCAGGAAGTCTCGGGGATCGGGGATCATGCATCCGTCGGCGCGGGGCCGCTCGATTCGCGCACGATCAGGCGCCGCGCCGACACGCTCTGCGACACGACGTCCTCGCCGCTCACGAGCTGTGCGAGCAGCGCCACGGCGGTGCGAGCGCTCTCCTCGACCGGGGCGTCGAGCGCGGTGAGCCGCGGGCGCACCAGGCTCGAGACCCAGGAGTCCTCCCAGGCGATCACCGACAGCTGCTCGGGCACGCGCACACCGATCTCGGGCGCATGCGCGACGATCTCGGCCGCGAGGGCCTCACTGTCGACGAGCAGGGCCGTCGTCGTTCCGGCGCGCGCCAGCAGATCGGCCACCGGATCGGATGCCGCGCGCTCCCAGCGCAGCACGAGCGAGGTCATGCCGCGCTTCTCTGCGGCATCCACGAACCGACGATCACGATCGCGGGCGTGCACGAGACCGGGCGAATCGCTCACGCGCGCGACGGCGCGGTGGCCGAGACCGTGAAGGTGCTCGAGCACCTCCTCGTACGCGGCATCATCGTGCACGGTCACGGCCGGCACGGCGTCGTCGACCGGCGCTCCGAGCAGCACGGCGGGTGCGCCGAGCTCGCGAACGAAGCCGATGCGGGGGTCGTCGTCGCGGAGGTCGACGAGCAGGAACGCATCCACTCGCTGCTCGCTCCACCACTCGCGGTACACGCGCTCCTCGTCGTCGGCGCGCACGAGGGTGAGCGAGAGCGACCATCCGATCTCGGCGAGCGGTTCGGTCAGGCCCGCGATCAGCCGCATGAAGAAGGGATCGCGCTCGAACGTGTCGCCCGAGCGGGCGATCACGAGGCCGAGGCTGCGTCCACCCTGACCGCTGACCTTGCGGCTCGCGTAGTTCGGACGCCAGTGCAACTCGTCGGCCGCCTGACGGATGCGCGCGGCCGTCGCCGCAGACACGTTGGGCCGGCCGTTGAACACGTGCGACACGGCGGAGGGCGACACCCCGGCACGCGCGGCGACCGCTGCGATCGTCGCGCGGGCGGGCTTCTTCTCGTTCGTCACCTTCTCGCTCACACCACCGAGATTAGGGTGTTGACCCTCCGTTGTAAAGCGGTATACATTAATCGCACGTTGACGTGTACCGCTTTACAAAGCGCGCCGCGACACATCCATCCGTAGCACTGCAGCTCTCAGGAGGGCTCATGACCGAAGGCATCAGCAGGCGCACCTTTCTCGGGGCGGTGATCGGAGGGGGCGTGATGATCCCCCTGCTCACCGGATGCGGCCCCCTCATGCCGACATCCAGCGCGGCGGGCTCGATCTCCGTGCACACCCAGCTCAGCGGCGCCGTCTCGGGCGCCCAGGTGTTCTCGGACGTCGTCGCCGCCTACTCGCGGGCGAACGATCGGCCCGTCGCCCTCCTCAAGAACGGCTCCGACCTGCCGATCGTTTTCGAGACCAGCTCGCTGGCCGGCAAGGAGGCCGACATCGCGATGGTCAACCTGCAGGGCCGCACGCTCTCCTGGACCCGCCTCGGTGCCACCATTCCGGTGCAGCATCTGCTCGACGAGTGGGGCCTGCGCGACAAGATCATCCCCGAGGCGCTCGAGGAATGGACGGATGCCGAGGGCAACCTGCGCGCCTTCCCGTTCACTCGCACCAACTGGCCGGTCTCCTTCAACACGGGGCTCCTCGACGAGGCCGGCGTCGGCATCCCGACGACCTCGGACGAGTTGATCGCCGCGGCCGACGCACTGCGTTCGAAGGGCATCGGCCCGGTAACCGTCGGTGGCTCCGACTGGAGCGGCCAGAAGATGTTCCTGCAGATCCTGCAGGGCTTCCTCACCCGCGACGAGGCGAAGAAGGCGTTCTCCTCCGGCAAGCTCTCGGACTTCCCGGGCGCCGTGGCCGGCGTCGAGCACTTCGTCGAGCTGCGCGACGCGGGCGTGTTCGTCGACAACGTGCAGGGATACACGTCCGACTCCGAACTCACCCAGTTCAACACCCGCAAGGCCGCGATCGTCCCGGCGATGTCGTCGGCGCTCGCCCTCGTGCCCGCCGAACGCGCTGCCGAGGTCACGGTCGGCGGCTGGCCCGCCCCGTCGCGCGGCGGCGTCGTCGCCCATCCCACCGTCATCCAGAGCTTCAACGGCCACGGCATCTGGATCAGCGCGAACGGCGCCGAGAAGCTCGACCTGCTGAAGCCCTTCATCCAGAACCTCTACACGCCCGAGGTCACGAGCGAGTTCATCCTCGGCTCCGGCCGCGACATGAGCCGGATCACCGATGTGGTCAGCCGCGACTTCCCCCTCGTCGCACAGGCCTCCCAGCTCACGACCGATCAGGTGACCCCGGTGATGCTGCCCGACCTGCTCATCCCCGACGCCGTCTTCGAGCCGATGATCCGCGCGACCGCGATGGCCTACGGCCGTGCCTCCGCCGACCAGATCATCGACACGTTCGAGAAGGCCTACGCCGCGGCCTGAGGGCCCGAGAGGACACCATGACCGCGCTCGCCCCCGCCCCCACCACCGAACAGCTCGTCACCGCCCTGCCCCCGAACCGACGCCCCCGTCGCTCGTCGTTGCGCGAGCGGTTCCCCGGCCTCGCCCTGCCCGCGCTCATCTGGTACGCCGTGTTCATGATCGGCCCCGTGGTCGCGATCTTCGTGATCTCGTTCCTGCGCTGGCCCGGCATGCTCGAGACGCCGACCTTCGCGGGCTGGGACAACTTCCGCGCAGTGTTCGCCGATGCGACCTTCTGGGCCGCACTCGGCAACTCCGCCATCCAGATCGTCGTCGGCCTGCCGATCATGATCATCCTCGCGTTCCTGCTCGCGTTCTACGTCGTGCAGAAGCCGCGCGGTCACCGCGTGCTCCGCTACCTGCTCTTCATCCCGGCCCTCATCTCCGCCCCGGCGACGGCGATGGTGTTCTACGCCATGCTCAACCCCGACGGCCTGATCAACGGCATCCTCGCTCCCCTGGGCCTGGGAGGGAACGCCTGGCTGGCCGACCCGAGCACGGCGCTCGGCGCGATCATCGCCGTCGAGCTCTGGAGCGGCATCGGCTACTCGGCGGTGCTGATCGCCGCGCGCCTCGACGGCGTCGACACCGAGATCGTGCAGGCCGCCCGCGTCGACGGCGCCGGAGACTGGCGGGTGGCGTGGCGCATGTACTGGCCGATCGCCCAGGACTTCATCGGCGTCGTGACGATGCTGCAGTTCCTGTCGCTGCTGTTCAACTCGGCCCAGACCGTGCTGCTGCTCACCCAGGGCGGCCCCGGTACCTCGACCATGACGCTGTCGTACCTCATCTACAGCAAGGCATTCGTCGAGACGAACCTCGGCTACAGCCAGGCGGTCGGCGTCATCCTGTTCATCCTCGGACTGCTCGGCATGTGGCTGATCCGCCGCACGCTGCGCGCGACCCACTGACCGGACGAAGGAGCATCCCATGGCATCACGCACCGTCCTCCCCCTCCGCGACCGGGTCGGATCGATCACGAGCGGCACGCTGGCTTGGCTGTACGCGGCCATCCTGATCATCCCCTTCTACTACTTCATCGCGTCGTCGTTCAAGACGAACGAGGAGATCTTCGAGTCGCCCCTCGCGCTCCCCACGAGCTGGGACTTCTCGAACTTCACCACGGCGCTGCGCCAGGCCGATCTGGGCCTCGCCGTCGCCAACTCCGCCCTCACGACCGTGGCCGCGTTGATCTTGACGCTGCTCCTCGCGCTCCCCGCCGCGTTCGCGCTGGCCCGTGCCACCGGCAGGATCGGCCGCATCATCGAGACAGTCTTCAGCCTGGGCTTCCTGATCCCCTCGTTCGCCGCGCTGTTCCCGACCTTCCTGCTGGCGGCATCGCTCGGCCTGTTCCACACGCGCACCTTCGTGGTGCTGCTGCTCCCGGCGACCGCCCTGCCGCTGTCGATCGTCATCCTCACCGCCTTCATGCGCACCATCCCGCGCGAGCTCGAAGAGGCGGCGTCGATGGACGGCGCGACGACGCTGCAGGTGCTCCGCCAGGTCTACCTGCCGATCTGCATCCCCGGTATCGCGACCGTGCTGCTGCTGAACTTCCTCTCGTTCTGGAACGCGTACCTGTACCCGCTCATCCTCATCGGACCCGACACCGCCCAGCGCACGATCCAGGTGGCGCTGCCGACCCTCAAGGTCGACGCGGGAACCGACTACGGTGTGCTGATGGCCGGAACCCTCCTGACCCTGCTGCCCGTCTATCTCGTCTACACCGTGCTGCAGAAGCAGATGCAGAAGGCGCTGGTCTCCGGGGCGATCAAGGGATGACGGGCTCTGCACATCTGCCCCTGCGCGAGCGCGTCGGCCAGATCAATCAGCGCCTCAAGGGCTGGGAAGCGGTGCGCTGGGCCGACGGCGCACCCCGCATCACCGACGTCCTGCGCCGCGAGGTCGACCGCTGGGGTGGGATCGGCGCGATCTACGGCGTGCTGCGCGCCGACCCGTGGTCGCAGGTGCGGTGGAGCAACGGCATCCCGCCCGAGCGCAGCGCCGAGGCCTATCGGGCCGTGCAGGAGTACATCGTCACGCACGGCGCGGGCCTGCCGACGCTGTTCGTCGAGGAGGTGCCGCACGGGCTCATGGCCCTCGGCGGCACGACCCTCCCCGTCAACCTGGCCCTCGGCGCGGGTATGGATCCCGCCCTCACCGAAGAGCTCGCGGCGCACGTCGCCGCCGAGACGCGCCTGCGCGGCACGCACGTCGCGCTGGTGTCGGGACTCGACATGCTGCGCGACCCGCACTGGGGCCGCGCCGAAGAGTGCTTCGGCGAGGATCCGGCGCTCGCCGCCCTGCTCGTCGAGGCGACGGTGCGCGGGATGCAGGGCGCGGATGCCGCGGCTGCAGCATCCGTGATCGCCCCCGACCGCGTCGCCGTCGTCGCCAAGCACCTGGCGGCGCAGGGCGCGGGCATCGGAGGCCGCAACGGCTCCGGCGCACCGATCGGGCGCCGGGAGCTGGGCGAGATCCATCTGCGTCCGGCTTACGCCGCCGCCCGGGCCGGGGTCGCCGGCTTCATGGCCGCGTACAACGACATCGACGGCATCCCCTGCAGTGCGAATCGTGAGCTCTTGACCGGCACGCTGCGCGAGGGGTGGGGCTGGGACGGCCTCGTGATGGCCGACGGCACCGCGATCGATCGTCTGCGCGACAGCGCCCCCGATCCGGCGATGGCCGCGGCGATCGCTCTCGACGCCGGCGTCGACCTCAGCCTGTGGGACGAGGCCTTCACGCACGTCGAGGAGGCCGTCGATCGCGGCATCCTCGACGAAGGGGTCGTCACGCGGGCCGCCGACCGCGTGCTCGCGCTCAAGCGCCGCCTCGGCCTTCTCGGGGAACCCGACGTGCCGGCCGCGATTCCTGCCGACCCCGAGCGCGAGCGCGCGTTCCTCTCCCTCGCCGCGCGTGCCGCCGCCCAGTCCGTCGTCGTCGTGCACGACGCGGGGGCGCTCCCGCTTCCGGCTGCCGGAGATCACGCGGACGCCGGCCCCGTGATCGCCCTCCTCGGACCGAACGCCTCGGACCTCGACGCCCAGCTCGGCGACTACACGCCCCCGCGTCCGGTCCCCGACCCGACCTCCTCCACCGTGCACTCCGCACTCGTCACCCGATACGGCGCGGAGCGGGTGCGCGTCGCGCAGGGCTCCACGCATCGCGGCGAACTCTCCGATCCCGCCGGCGCCCGGGATGCTGTGAGCGCAGCCCTCGACGGCGCCGACGTCGCCCTCGTGGTGCTCGGCGGTACGAGCCGCCGCAGCTACGACGACGAGTTCGCCGACAACGGCGCGATCGATGCGCCGGCACCCGACACCACCAACGGCGAGGGCGTGGATCTCGCGCACCTCGGGTTGCCGGACGCACAGCTCGCCCTGCTCCGCGCCGCACGCGCCTCGGGGGCACCTCGGGTGATCGCGGTCGTGATCGACGGGCGCCCGCGCCCGCTCGACGACGTCATCGCACTCTCGGATGCCGTGATCCTCGCGCCCTTCCCCGGTCCCGGCGGTGGAGAGGCGATCGTCACCGCCCTGACCACCGGTGTCGGCGGAGGCCTGCTGCCGGCGACGCTCCCCTCCGCCGACGGAGTGCTACCGGTCGCGCACGACGAGCGCCGCGAGACGGCGCGCGGCTACCTCGATGCACGCCACCCCGCCGGAGTGCTCTTCGGCACCGGCATACCGTCGACGGTCGAGGTCCGTCTGCGCCCCGCTGCTCCCGGCGAGTCCCCCACCATCCCTGCCGCCGGCCTGGGCAGGGGCGAGCGTGTCACGGTCCTGATCGACGTCGCGAACGCCTCGGCATCCGAGATCTCCCTCGCCGTTCCGCTCTACGGGCGGCGGCACGAGCGCGGCATCCGTCCCCGACGTCGGACGCTGCTGGCGGTGACCCGGGTGACCGTCGCAGCGGGCGGCCGCACCACGGCCCCGGTCGACCTCGGACTCGACGCGCTGGGCTCCTGGGCGAGCGGGCGGCCCGAGGCCCTGCCCGCCGAGATCCTCGCGTGGACGGCATCCGTGCACGATCCCACCCACGACGCGATCACGATCCGCATCACCGACGAGGAGGGCCGCACCGGATGGACGAGCTGACGGCGTTCACGCCCGATGTCCGCACGCGGAATCTGATCGAGGACGCCGCCGACAGCGTGCGGCGCGCCAGCGGTGAGCGCATCGGCGACCTCGTGGAGGCCGCCCTGCTGCGCACCCTCACCGAGACGGTGGGTATCGACCAGGAGGGGCGGGTGTTCATCATCACCGGCGACATCCCGGCGATGTGGCTGCGCGATTCCACGACGCAGCTCACCCCGTACCTGCGCTTCCTCGACCGGAGTCCGCAGCTCGCCGACCTGGTCGAGGGTGTGGTGCGTCGGCAGTTCGGATTCCTCGCGCACGACTCCTACGCCAACGCGTTCAACGACGGCCCCACCGGCGCCCACTACGACCCGGACGACGTCTGCGACGACCCCGAGGTCTGGGAGCAGAAGTACGAGGTCGACAGCCTCTGCTACCCGCTCTCGCTCGCCCACACGCTCTGGCGCAGCACGGGACGCACCGCCGTCTTCGACGAGCGCGTGCACGCGGTCCTCCGCACGATCGTCGATCAGCTCCGCGCCGAGCAGCACCACGAGGAGTCCGCGTACCGGTTCGAGCGCGACACCGCGATCCCCACCGAGACGCTCCCCCGCGGCGGTCGCGGCTCCGCCGTCGCGCACACGGGGATGACGTGGAGCGGATTCCGCCCCTCGGACGACGCGTGCACCTTCGGGTACAACGTTCCCGCGAACCTCTTCGCCGCCCAGGCGCTGCGCGCCCTCGCCGAGATCGCTCGCGAGGTGCTCCACGACGAGGTGCTCGCCGCCGACGCGCTCGCCCTCTCCGACGAGTTGCGAGCCGGTGTGAGTGCGCACGGGATCGTCGACGGACCCCGGGGCGAACCGATCTACGCGTACGAGGTCGACGGCCTGGGCGGCGTGCTCGTCATGGACGACGCGAACACCCCGTCGCTGCTGTCGCTCCCGCTGATCGCCCCCGAGGTGATCGACCGCGAGATCTGGGAGGCGACGCGTCGCGTCGTACTGAGCCCCGCGAACCCGTACTGGTTCGCGGGCACCGCCCTCCGCGGCATCGGCAGCCCCCACACCCGCGAGCGGCGCGTCTGGCCGATCGCCCTCGCCGTCGAGGGGCTCGTCGGCACTCCGGACGACCGCATCCGCCTGCTGCGCACGATCGCCGAGACGGATGCCGGCACCGGGCACGTGCACGAGAGCATAGACGTCGACGATCCCGCCGTGTTCAGCCGCCCGTGGTTCTCGTGGGCGGAGTCGATGTTCTGCGAGCTCGCCCTGCAGGTCGCCGAGGACTGAGCACCCCACGCACTCGCATACCCGCGAACGCACGAACCGCCCGGGTCGGATGACCCGGGCGGTTCGTTCAGAGCAGAAGGTGCTTACTCGTACGACTTCACGATCTCGAGCAGGCTCGGGACGTTCGCGTACGCGTCGGCAGCGTTCTCCTTGGTGACGATCAGCGGCTCGAGGAGGTACGCCGGAACGACCTTCGCGCCGTTGTCGTACTGCTCGGTGTCGTTGACATCGACCTCTTCGCCCTTCTGGAGCTGCTCGACCATCTTGATGGTCTGCGCAACGAGGAGCGAGGTGTCCTTGTTGATTGTGGAGTACTGGATGCCCTCCATGATCGACTTGACGGACTCGACCTCGGAGTCCTGACCCGTGACGACCGGAACCGGCTTGCCGGCCTGCTGCACCGAGGTGATGATGGCGCGGGCGAGGGTGTCGTTCGGGGACAGGACGCCGTCGAGGACGGTGTCACCGCTGTACGAACCGGTCAGGAGCGTGTCCATGCGGTTCTGGGCGTTCTCCGCGAGCCAGCCCTCGGTCGCGGTCTGGGCGATCGCGGTCTGACCCGAGACCACGTTCAGCGTGCCGTCGTCGATCTTCGGCTGGAGGACGTCCATCGCACCGTTGAAGAACACGGCCGAGTTGGCGTCATCCGGCGAACCCGAGAACAGCTCGATGTTGTACGGGGCCTCGTGACCGGCGCGCTCGGCGAGGCCGTCGAGCAGAGCCTGGCCCTGGAGCTGGCCGACCTTGAAGTTGTCGAACGCGACGTAGTAGTCGACGGCCTCGGTGTTCTCGATGAGACGGTCGTACGCGATCACCTTGGCGCCGGCATCCTGAGCCGCCTGCACCTGCGTGGCCAGCTGCTTGCCGTCCTTCGCACCGATGATGATGACCTTGGCGCCGTTGGTGACCATGGCCTGGATCTGGTTCTGCTGCTCGGCGACCGTGTTGCTGGCCGGGGCGTACTGCACGTCGGCCTTGAAGCCGGCCGACTCGAGTCCGTCCGTGAACAGCTTTCCGGCGAGCACCCAGTTCTCCGACGTCTTGTCGGGGAGTGCGACACCGATCGTCGAACCCGCCTCGAAGCCGCTGGTGGCCTCTTCGCCGCCGGATCCGGTGTCACCGCCGCGCTCCGATGAGCAGCCGGTGAGGGCGAAGGCGCCCGCGACGACAAGCGCTGTCGCCGTAACAAGGATCTTCTTCATGTGATCTCTTTCTCTGGTGTGTGAAGGCCTGAACGCGCGTGGGCCACGCGATCCGACCCCTACTTTCCGCTCGTCTTGTCGACGGGTGGGGCTTGGTAGGTCTTGTTGGGCTCGAAGGTCTCGGTGGCGGGATCCACCTGACGGCCGAATCGGCGCGTCATGAAGCCGATGAGCGAGGGGCGGCCCTGCTGCTTGTTCCACACGTCGATACCGACGGCGAAGAGGAGCACGATGCCCTTGATCATGGAGACGACGTCGGCGCCCTGGCCGAGCAGTGCGAGGCCGTTGTTGAGGAACGCCATCACGAGACCACCGATGATCGATCCGATCACGGTGCCGATACCACCGGCGACGGCCGCGCCACCGATGAAGACCGAGGCGATCGCGTCGAGCTCCCACCCGGTGCCGTCGTTCGGGCCGGAGGCCTGCGAACGGGCCACGAAGATCATTCCGGCGAGGGCGGCGAGCACCGACATGTTCATCATGACGAAGAAGTCGACCCAGCGGTCCTTCACACCCGACAGCCGTGCGGCCTGGCGGTTGCCACCGACGGCGTAGATGTGACGGCCGAAAACGGTCTTGCTCGTGACGAAGGTGTAGAGAATGACGAGGGCGAGGAGGATCAGACCCGGGACCGGGAAGCTCGTGCCCGGACGGCCGGTCGCGAACATCCACGCGGCGACGAGCACGACGACCGACAGGAGCACGACCTTGGTGATGCTCACCCAGAGGGGCGCGCTCTCGGAGCCCATCTTGTGCTGGACGCGGCGGGTGCGGATCTCGAAGAACACGAGCCAGGCGACCGCGACGAGCGCGAGGAGCATGGTCGGCACGTTGAACGGCAACGGCAGGCCGATCTCGGGCAGGTAGCCGGTGCCGATGATCTGGAAGCCCTTGGGGACCGGGATGGTCTGCGCATCGCCGATCCACTGCTGAGCACCGCGGAAGAGCAGCATGCCCGCGAGCGTCACGATGAACGCCGGCACTCCGACGTACGCGACCCAGAAGCCCTGCCAGGCGCCGACGGCGGCACCCACGGCCAGGCCGAGCAGGATCGCGAGCGGCCAGGGGAGGCTCCAGTCCTGCATGGACTTCGCCACGATGATGCCGGTGAACGCCGCCACCGAGCCGACCGACAGGTCGATGTGCCCCATGATGATGACCATCACCATGCCGATCGCCAGGATCAGGATGAACGAGTACTGGTTGATGACGTTGATCAGGTTGCCCGAGGTCAGCGTCGCGCCGTTGGGCCCGTTGCGGATGAGCGTCAGGATCTCGAACAGCACGATGATGACGATCAGGCTGCCGAGGATTCCGAACTGGCGCAGGGTCGAGGTGCCACCGCCGCCGAACATCTTGGTGATGTCCTTGAAGTGGAACCCGCGCTTCGCGGTCGTGGTGTCGGTGGTCATGCGGATGCTTTCTGGGTAGCGGAGGTCATGCTGCGCATGAGGGCCTCGGGTGTCGCCTGGTCGGCCGGGATGCAGTCGGTGACCCGACCTTCGAAGACGGTGTAGATGCGGTCGCAGATGCCGAGCAGCTCGGGCAGCTCGCTGGAGATCACGATCACGCCCTTGCCCTGCGCCGCGAGCTCGTTGATGATCGCGTAGATCTCGTACTTCGCTCCGACGTCGATGCCGCGGGTGGGCTCGTCGAGGATCAGGAGGTCGGGGTCGGTGAACATCCACTTCGCGAGGACGACCTTCTGCTGGTTGCCGCCCGACAGCTTGCCGACGCCCTCCTCGACCGAGGGGGTCTTGATGCGCAGCGCCTTGCGGTACTGGTCGGCGACCGCGAACTCCGCACGATCGTCGACGACGCCGCGCTTGGTGATCTTCGAGAGCTTGGCGGCGACGACCGATCGCTTGATCGTGTCGAGCAGGTTGAGGCCCAGCACCTTGCGGTCCTCGCTCACGTAGGCGAGGCCGTGCTTGATCGCCGAGGCGACGTCGGGCAGGGAGATCTCCTGGCCGTCCTTGACCATGGTGCCGCCGAGGAACGTGCCGTAGGAGCGTCCGAACATGCTCATCGCGAACTCGGTGCGTCCGGCGCCCATGAGTCCGGCGATGCCGACGACCTCACCACGGCGCACGTTGAGGCTGGAGCCCTTGACGACCATGCGCTCGGAGACGGTCGGATGCTGCACCCACCAGTCCTTGACCTCGAAAAAGACCTCGCCGATCTCGGGGGTGCGGTCGGGGTATCGGCTCTCGAGCGAGCGTCCGACCATGCCGCGGATGATGCGATCCTCGTTGATCTCGCCGCGCGAGATGTCGAGGGTCTCGACCGTGCGGCCGTCGCGGATGATCGTGATCTCGTCGGCGATCTGCTCGATCTCGTTGAGCTTGTGGCTGATCATGATCGACGCGATGCCCTTGGCCTTGAGGCCGAGGATCAGGTCGAGCAGGTGCTGCGAGTCGTTCTCATTGAGCGCGGCGGTCGGCTCGTCGAGGATGAGCAGCTTGACGTCCTTGTTGAGCGCCTTGGCGATCTCGATGAGCTGCTGCTTGCCGACGCCGAGGGTCTTGATCTGCACGTCGGGGTCTTCGTTGAGACCCACGCGGGCGAGCAGCTCGGTGGCGCGCTTCGTCTGCGCCTGCCAGTCGATCGTGCCGAAGCGGCGGATCTCGTTGCCGAGGAAGATGTTCTCGGTGACCGAGAGCTCGGGGATGAGCGCGAGCTCCTGGTGGATGATCGCGATGCCGGCGGCTTCGCTCGCCGCGATGTCCTTGTAGCGCTGCTCTTCGCCGTAGAGCAGGATCTCTCCGTCGTAGGTGCCGTACGGGTACACCCCCGACAGCACCTTCATGAGCGTCGACTTCCCGGCACCGTTCTCGCCGCAGATCGCATGGATCTCGCCGGCGCGGACAGTGATCGAGACGTCGGCGAGAGCCTTGACCCCCGGGAACTCCTTGGTGATGTTCTTCATCTCCAGGATCGGGCCAGACACGGTAGGCAACGTTGCTGTGGTGCTCACGGATCTTCCTCGCGACGTGCGGTCACCTTCGATGTGACCGTTCACATTGGTACATACAACTCCGGCATACCGGGCCTGTCAAGTCCGGCGCGGATTTTCGTGTCGCTACCGTGACCTGCGCGGCGCGTGGGGCCCCGCGGACTCGCGATCGCGCACCGTGGTCTGGATCGGACCGAACTCCGGAGCCTGCTCTCCGCGGATCTGCGCGAGCAGGATCTTCACCGCGCGACGGCCCAGTTCGGGGAAGTCCTGGTGCACCGTGGTGAGGGTCGGTGCGACGTGCGCGGCCACCGGCACGTCGTCGAATCCGACGACGCTGATGTCGTCGGGTACGCGCACCCCGGCATCGCGGAACCCGTGCATGAGTCCGATCGCCATGAGGTCGTTCGCCGCGAACACCGCCGTGAAGTCGCGCCGGCGCGACAGTTCCTGCCCGGCGAAGTAGCCGAAGTCCGCGGTCCAGTCGCCGCGGATCGGCGGGAAGGTCGGCAGATCGGCCTCGCGCAGGCCGTCGAGGTATCCGCGCATGCGCGACTCCGCCTCGATCCAGTCCTGCGGGCCGGCCAGATGCAGGATGTCGCTGTGCCCGAGGCGGATGAGATGCTCGGTCGCGGCCCGCGCCCCGGCGACCTGATCAGCCGACAGACTCACCCCGTCCGAGCCCGACGCGGTCTGCAGCGTGACGAACGGGAAGTCGACCGCCATGCCCCGCAGCACGTGGAACACGCGCACCTGAGGGGCGAGCACCACGATCCCGTCGACCTGTTCGCGCGCGAGCTGGCGCACGGCGCTGCCGATCGCCTCCGGCGTGGTCGCCGCGAGGTTGAGCGTCGAGACCGAGTACCCCTCCTCGCGGGCGGCGTCCTCGATGCTCGCGATCGACGAGGTCGGCCCGAACTCCCCGATCGTGGCCGAGAGCACGCCGAGCATGTTCGATCTGCTCGTGACGAGCGCACGGGCGGCGAGATTCGGGCGGTAGTCGAGCACCGAGATCGCGTCGAGCACCTTCGCCTTCGTCTCGGGGCGGATGCTCGGATGATCGTTGAGCACGCGGGAGACGGTCTGATGCGAGACCCCGGCGAGACGGGCGACATCGCGGATGCTGGGCATCCGGGCGCGCTCGGAGGCAGTGGACATCACGGCCTCCTTGCATGTGCACCCTTATGTGCACGGTCACATCGTACGTACATTATGACCCTGAGCGCACGAAAGCGCCTAGCGCGGGAACGGAGCGCGGGTCGGGATCGGGTCAGACCAGGATGCGCGCGCCCGGCACGGGGCCGTGCACGTGGAGCGCTTCGCGACCCGCCTGCTGCAGCGCCGTCTGCACCGCCTGCGCGGACTCCGGATCACCGCACAGGAGGGCGACTGTGGGTCCGGAGCCCGACACAATGCCGTGGAGCGCGCCCGCACGGATGCCGCGCCGGATCGTCTCCTCGAGGTCGGGACGCCGGTGCACCGCGGCCGCCTGCAGATCGTTGTGCAGGCTCGCCGCGAGCTGCACCGCATCGCCCGACCGGAGCGCCTGCAGCACGGGGATCGGCACGTCGAGGCTCAACGGCGGATCGTCGGCGAGCGCCCCCTGCTCCTCGCGGAGCAGGTCGAGCTGCTCGTACACGACGGGGGTCGAGAGGCCTTCGTCGCTGGTGACCAGCACCCAGTCGAACCGGCCGCGGGCGAGCGCGGGGTTGAGTTGATCGCCGCGCCCCGTGCCGACGGCGGTGCCCCCGTGCAGGGCGAAGGGCACGTCGGCCCCGAGCCGCGCAGCCAACTCGTGCAGCCGCGCGGGCGAGAACCCGGTGCCCCACAGCGCATCGCACGCCACGAGGGCGGCTGCGGCATCCGCCGATCCCCCGCCCATGCCGCCGGCGACGGGCACGCTCTTGCGGATCTCGAGCGCCACTCCCCCGTGGTAGTCGGCGGCGGCGGCGAGCAGCTTCGCCGCACGCATCGCGAGGTTGCGGTCGTCGAGCGGAACGGCATCCGCGTCCACCGCTCCCCTGACCGTCACCGAGAAGTCGTCCGCCGCGCGTGCGATCACGTCCTCGTAGAGCGACACCGCCTGGAAGACGGTCGCGAGGGCGTGATACCCGTCGTCGTGGCGCCCGCCGACCCCGAGGAAGACGTTGATCTTCCCCGGGGCGCGGACGTGCACGCGATCGACGGACGCGGCAGAGCTCATCGGCTCACAACTCCGAGGACTTGGCCCACAGGTTGACGTCGACCGTGCCCGAGAGTGCGTCGATGCGATCGAGCTGCTCGGAGGTGAACTCCGGACCGTTCACCGCGGCGATGTTCTCGTCGAGCTGCGAGACGCGCGAGGCGCCGATCAGCGCCGAGGCGACGACCGGGTTGCGCAGCGTCCACTGCAGGGCGAGCTGGGCGAGCGACTGTCCGCGCTCCTTCGCCACCTCGTTCAGATCGCGCAGGGTCTGCACCGCCTCGTCGCTCAGACGCCCCTCGGGCAGCGAGCCGCGCTTCTGCGCGCGATCGGCCGTGCCGTCGCCGAGGTACTTGTCGGTGAGCAGGCCCTGGGCGAGTGGGGTGAACGCGATCGCGCCGAGGCCGTTCTGCGTGAGGGTGTCGTCGAGGCCGTCCTCGACCCAGCGGTTGAGGATCGAGTACGCGGGCTGGTGGATGACGAGCGGGGTGCCCAGCTCCTTCGCGACGGCGACGGCCTCGGCCGTGCGCTCGGCGCTGTACGAGGAGATGCCCACGTAGAGCGCCTTGCCCTGGCGGACCAGGGTGTCGAGCGCTGCGACGGTCTCGGTGATCGGGGTGACCGGGTCGACCCGGTGGGAGTAGAAGATGTCGACGTAGTCGAGGCCCATGCGCGTGAGCGACTGCTCGGCGCTCGCGAGGATGTACTTGCGGCTCGCGAAGTCTCCGTAGGGCCCGGGCCACATGTCCCACCCGGCCTTCGACGAGATGATGAGCTCGTCGCGGTAAGGGCGGAAGTCCTCGGCGAAGATGCGACCGAAGTTCTTCTCGGCCGAGCCGTAGGGCGGGCCGTAGTTGTTGGCGAGGTCGAAGTGCGTGATGCCGCGGTCGAACGCGTGGCGCAACAGTGCGCGCTGGTTGTCGAGCGGGATGTTGTCGCCGAAGTTCCACCACAGGCCGAGCGAGATCGGCGGGAGGTACAGGCCGGACGAGCCGACCTGGCGATAGGCGAACTCGCTGTAGCGGCCTTCGGCGGCGGCATACGGGCGGTGCAGTTCGGGGACGTTCGGGCTGAAGCGGGGCGAGTCGGTCACGGTGCCAGATTAGTCGTTGCGGCCTGCGCGGCGATCCTCTGGTAGTCATCGACCGTAAGATCCTCGCCCCGGGCGGTCGGCGCGACACCGGCGGCGGTCAGGACCTCGGATGCCGCGGCCGAGCTGCCGAAGATCCCCGACAGCGCCTGGCGCAGCATCTTGCGGCGCTGGTTGAACGCGGCATCCACGATCTGGAACGTGCGGCGGCGCTCGTCCTCGCTCCCCCGCTCGCCCTCGGACCGGTCGAAGCCGACCAGCAGGCTGTCGACGTTGGGCACCGGCCAGAAGACCTGGCGCGAGACGTTTCCGCTGAGCTTCCACTCGCCGTACCAGGCGGCCTTCACGCTCGGGGAACCGTAGATCTTCGATCCCGGCTTCGCGGCGAGACGCTCGGCGACCTCGGCCTGCACCATCACGACCCCGCGCTGCAGGTACGAGAAGTTCTCGAGGAAGTGCAGCAGCACCGGCACCGAGACGTTGTACGGGAGGTTGGCGACGAGCACCGTCGGCTCACCCGGCAGCTCGGTGATGCGCAGGGCATCGGCATCCACGACGGTCAGCATGCCCTCGGGAACGCCGCGCTCCGCGGCGGTCTGCGGCAGGCGGGCGGCGAGCCGGTGATCGATCTCGACGGCGGTGACCTTCGCCCCCGCTTCGAGGATCGCGAGCGTCAATGATCCGAGGCCGGGTCCGACCTCGACGACCCGCTCCCCCGGCTGCACGCGCGCGGCGTGCACGATCTTGCGCACCGTGTTGGCGTCGACCACGAAGTTCTGGCCGAGCTTCTTGGTGGGGGTGACGTCGAGCTCGGCGGCGAGGCGGCGGATCTCGGTGGCGCCGAGCAGGGTGACGGTCATTGCTCCATTCTCCCCTACGGCGGACGATGTCCCCGGCTCCCAGTACTCTCGGGTGGTGCCCACCCTCGGAGAACTCGTCGCCCCGCGCCGCATGGGGCGCGATTTCCGGTGGCTGCTGGCATCGTCGTGGACCAGCAACGTCGGCGACGGCGTCGCTCTCGCGGCCGCTCCCCTGCTGATCGCCTCGATGACCTCGTCGCCGATCCTCGTCGCGGCCGGTGCCATCCTGCAGTTCCTCCCCTGGCTGCTCTTCGGTCTGCACGCGGGAGCGATCGCCGACCGCTTCGACCGGCGGCGACTGGTGATGCTCGCCAACGCCGCCCGCGCCGTCGTCCTCACCGCGCTGTGCGTCTTCCTCGTGACCGGTACCGCGAACATCTGGATCGTGCTGGCGGTGGCCTTCCTCTACGGCACGGCCGAGGTCTTCGTCGACACCGCCGGCAGCACGCTGCTGCCAATGCTGGTGCAGCCCGCCGATCTCGGCATCGGCAACGCACGGCTCCAGGCGGGCTATCTCGTGGCCAACCAGTTCGCCGGCCCGCCGCTCGGCGCCTTCCTCTTCGCGGCGGGCAGCGCCTGGCCGTTCCTCGTCGAGATCGTCTGCGTGCTCGCGGCCGTCGTGCTGATCTCGCGCCTGGCCCGCACCCCAGTGCCCCCGCGCGCGAGCGCCGACGGCGGCGGCTCCGCGCACCCTCCCGTGCACACCGACATCGCCGAGGGTCTGCGGTGGCTCTGGCGCAACCCTCCGGTGCGGATGCTGGTGCTCATCATCCTGCTCTTCAACGTCACCTGGGCAGCGCCCTGGGGTGTGCTCGTGCTCTACGCGACCGAGCACCTGCACATGGGAGCGGTGGGGTACGGGGCGCTCACCACGGCCTCGGCCGTCGGCGGCATTCTCGCGACGCTGAGCTTCGGGTGGCTGGAGAGGCACATCTCGTTCGCGAGCCTCATGCGCATCGTGCTGACCCTCGAGGTGCTCATGCACCTGGCCTTCGCACTCACCACCGTGGGGTGGGTGGCGCTCGTGATCATGTTCATCTTCGGCGCCTACGCCTTCGTCTGGGGCACGATCTCGACCACCGTGCGCCAGCGCCTCGTGCCCGCCGAACTGCAGGGCCGCGTCGCCTCGGTGAACATGGTCGGCGTGTTCGGGGGCATGGTGATCGGCCAGGCCCTCGGCGGCGTGATCGCCGAGATCTGGGGCCTCACGGCCCCGTGGTGGTTCGCCTTCGCCGGAGCGGCGCTGACCCTGCTGTTCGTCTGGAAGCCGATCAGCGCGATCGTCAGCGCAAGGCCGGTCTCACAGGACGACCCGGCTCAGCCCTCGAACGAGCCGTAGACCCGCTGCGTGTTCGCGGCGATCCGCGCGCAGAGCTCGTCGACCTCGAGATCGAGTTCGGCGGCCATGAATCGCACCGTGATCGGCACGAGGTACGGCGCGTTCGGCCGTCCGCGCAGCGGCACGGGAGTGAGGAAGGGGGCATCCGTCTCGACCAGGATGCGGTCGAGCGGCGTGACCTTCAACGCATCGCGCAGGTTCTGCGCGTTCTTGAACGTCACGTTGCCGGCGAACGACAGGTAGTACCCGGCGTCGGCGCAGACGCGGGCCATCGCATCATCGCCCGAGAAGCAGTGGAACACCGTCGTCTCGGGCGCGCCGACCCGCGTCAGCGTCTCGAGCACCGCATCGTGCGCATCGCGATCGTGGATCTGCATCGCGATGCCGTGCTTCTTCGCGATCGCGATGTGCGCCTCGAACGAGGCGTGCTGCGGGCCTCGGCGTTCGGGCTCGGTGCGGAAGAAGTCGAGGCCGGTCTCGCCGACGGCCCGCGTGCGCGGGTGCGCGGCGAGGTCGTCGATCACCGCGATGGCCTCGTCGAGGCGCCCCTCGTCGGCGTAGGTGGGCGCGTCGTTCGGGTGGATCGCGACCGCGGCGAGCACACGGGGATCGGATGCCGCGGCATCGACCGCCCAGCGCGACGACTCGATATCTCCCGAGGACTGCACGACGCCGGCGATCCCGACCGCCTGCGCGCGATCGAGCTGCTCGCCGAGCGTCAGCGGCTCATCGCCGTCGACGATGTCGAGGTGCGCGTGGTTGTCGTACACCGGCACCGCGAGCGGCTCGGGAGCCGCCGGATATCGCAGATCCTTGCGCCCGTCGTTGCTTCGCTGCTGCACGTACGTCATGCTCGCGCGCCCCTCCTGTTCAGGCGGTCGTCGATTCTCAGGCGGTCGTCTCCACGCGCGGGAACAGCGGCGCGAGACCGTTGACGCTTGTGCCCGGCTTCAGCGCACCCCAGGCGCCCGCCTCGCGGATCGGCTGATCCTGCAGGCGGCCCAGGTCGTCTCCGGCACCGAGCGCCTCCCAGAGCTTCTCGGTGGACTGCGGCATCACCGGCGACAGCAGCACGGCGAGCGCGCGCAATCCCTCGGCGCACGTGTACAGCACGGTGCCGAGCCGCTCGCGCTGCGCCTCGTCACGGGCCAGCGCCCACGGCTCGTTCTCGGTGATGTAGCCGTTGAGCGCGTCGACGATCTTCCAGATCGACGAGATCGCCTCGTCGATGCGGAACTGCTCGATCGCGGCATCCGCCTTCGTCGCGGCATCCGCCACGATCTGCTGGATCGCGAGGTCCTTCTCGGTGTACTCGCCCGCGGGCGGCACGATCCCCTCGAAGTACTTCTCGATCATCGCGGTCGTGCGCGAGGCGAGGTTGCCGAAGCCGTTCGCGAGCTCGGCCTGGTAGCGCGCCGCGAGGTCCTCCCACGAGAACGAGCCGTCCTGACCGAAGGCGATCGCCGACAGGAAGTAGAAGCGGTACGCGTCGGAGCCGAAGACATCGGTGATCTCGGTCGGCGCGATGCCGGTGAGCTTCGACTTCGACATCTTCTCGCCGCCGACCAGCAGCCAGCCGTGCGCGAAGACGCCCTTGGGCACATCGACGCCCGCGGCCATCAGCATCGCCGGCCAGATGACCGCGTGGAAGCGCAGGATGTCCTTGCCGACCACATGGTAGGCCGGCCAGCGCCGATCGAAGTTCGCGTCGTCGTCGCCGTAGCCGACCGCGGTCGCGTAGTTGAGCAGTGCGTCGACCCACACGTAGATGACGTGCGCGTCGTCCCACGGCACCTCGATGCCCCAGTCGAACGCCGACCGCGAGATCGAGAGGTCCTTGAGACCCTGGCGCACGAACGAGACGACCTCGTTGCGCGCCGACTCCGGGCGGATGAAGTCGGGCTGCTCCTTGTAGAGCTCGAGCAGACGGTCCTGGAACTCGCTGAGCTTGAAGAAGTAGTTCTTCTCCTGCAGCAGCTCGAGGGGCTTGGAGTGGATCGCACAGACCTTCAGTCCCTCGAAGGGACCGGTGCCGTCGAGGATCTCGGACTCGGGCTTGAACTCCTCGCAGCCCACGCAGTAGAGCGCCTCGTACTCGCCGGCGTAGATGTAGCCGCGGTCGTAGATCGCCTGCACGAATTTCTTCACGCGCTCCTCATGACGCTCCTGCGTCGTGCGGATGAAGTCGTCGTTGGCGACATCGAGGGTCTTCAGCAACGGGAACCACGCCTCGGTGACGAGCTTGTCGACCCACTCCTGCGGGGTGACGTTGTTCGCCGCCGCCGCGCGCAGCATCTTCTGGCCGTGCTCATCGGTGCCCGTCAGCATCCAGGTGTCGTCGCCCGCCTGGCGGTGCCAGCGCGCGAGCGTGTCGACCGCCACCGAGGTGTACCCGTGGCCGATGTGGGGCACGTCGGAGGGGTAGTAGATGGGCGTGGTGATGTAGAACGATTCGCCTGCGGGCATGGAGCAATTCTAGGTGCCCGCAGGGCGACGTTACGCCGGTCCCACCGTCACGTCGATGCGGTGCCAGCCCTGGGCGCCGTCGGGTGCGGGGGCCGCGCGCTGCTCGGTCTGCGTGTCGCCGTCGGCACCGATCGCCCGGCACTCGATGCTGTGCTCACCGACCTGCGCCGACCACGGCATGCTCCACTGCACCCAGGTGTCGTCGGAGATCCCGGTCGCGAGGTCGGCAGCCTGCCACGACCCGCCGTCGACGCGCACCTCGACGCCCGCGACGCCCGTGTGCGGAAACCAGGCCATGCCCGCGATCATCGTCTCCCCCGCAACGACCGTCCTTCCATCGCGCGGCACGTCGATGCGCGACTGCAGCTTGATCGGTCCGTGGTCGGACCATCCGCGCGGGGTCCAGTACCCCATCGCCCGGTCGAAGCGCGTGACCTCGAGCTCGGTGACCCACTTCGTCGCCGAGACGTATCCGTAGAGCCCCGGCACCACCATCCGCGCGGGGAAGCCGTGCTCCAGGGTCAAGGGGGCACCGTTCATCCCGATCGCCAGGAGCGCATCGCGATCGTCGGTGAGCGCCTCGATCGGCGACGAGGCGGTGAACCCGTCCGCCGAGGTCGAGAGCACCATGTCGGCGTCGGACTGCACCCCGGCGCGGGCGAGCAGTTCGCGCAACGGATAGCCGAGCCAGCGGGCGTTGCCGATCAACGAGCCGCCCACCTCGTTCGACACGCACGAAAGGGTGACGTAGGACTCGGTCATCGGCAGCGACAACAGTTCGTCCCAGGTGACCACCACCTCACGATCGACCATGCCGTGGATGCGGAGCGACCAGTCGGCGGGGTCCACGCGCGGGACCACGAGGGCCGTGTCGATCCGGTAGAACTGGTCGGTCGGCGTGACGACGGGAGCGAGGCCCGGCAGATCGAGCTCGGCGCCGCTCGGCACCGCCGCCGCCGCGGTCGTCGGCTTCGGCAGCGTCAGCGCCTTGCGCACCGCCTCGAGAGATCGTGAGGCGCCGCGGGCCGCATTCCCGATGAGCAGGGAGACCACGCCCGCGGCCGCGACGCCGCCCGTCCACAGCAGGAAGCGGCGGCGATCGTCGGGGTCGGGGGCGACGCCCACGATCGGGCGGAGTCGGCGGATCAGCAGCCGCAGGACGAACGCCGAGATCCCGCCCGCGACGATGCCGGGCACCCACGCGTACGGGCCCGGGTTCGCCCGCGTCAGCGCCACCAGCACCGCCACCGCGCCCAGGACACCGAACATCGTCGCCCCGAGGCCGGTGATGCGCCGTTCGACCACGCCGGCCAGAGCTGCGACCGCGGCGAGGACCACCCCGATGCCCACCAGCAGGGCGACCTTGTCGGCAGTTCCGAAGAGCGCGATCGCCGTGTCCTTCGCCCAGGCCGGTGCGAGATCGATGAGCCCGCCGCCGATGACCGCGAACGGACTCGCCTCCGGGGCGATGAGGGCGGCAACGAGTTCTGCGACGCCCACGCCGAGAGTGGCGGCGGCGAGCCCCGCGGCCGCCGCCCGGACGCGCTCCGCCGAGCCCCGATCGCTCGGAGCCCCGATCGCCTGCGGTGGCGTCTGCGGCGGCGTCTGCATCATCTCCTGATCGTACGCCGCCGCGCACGCCCGGCGACCGGACGTGCTCTCGTGCGCCGGCTCTCAGAGAGCGTTCCGCCGCGCGACCTCTCCGAGCCACGCGAGCGAGGGCTTCGGTGTGCGCGCGAACGTCTCGCGATCGAAGGCGATCAGCCCGAACGTCGGGGCGAAACCGCTCGCCCACTCGTAGTTGTCGAGCGCGCTCCAGTGCTGGTAGCCGCGCACCTCGATGCCGTCGGAGATCGCCCGGTGCAACCCTTCCAGCGCCCCCTGCGTGTAGGCGATGCGGCGGGTGTCGTCGGCCGTCGCGATGCCGTTCTCGGTCACGATCACCGGCACCCCTCCGCTGCGCTCCCAGGCGCTGCGCACGCCCAACTCCAACGCCTCGGGGAAGAACTCCCATCCGGTGAGCGTCGTCTCGACATCGGGCGAGACCGGCAGCGGCCCCTCCGGACCGATGAAGGTGCGGGTGTACGCCTGCACGCCCACGAAGTCGTCGCCCGCGGACTGCTCGAGGTACCAGTGGTCGCGCGGATCGCCGTACTGCGCGAGCATCTCGTCGGCGCCGGGCTCGCCGGTCGAGTGGAACGCCTGGGTGGCGATGGTCCACCCCGCCTGCGCGCCCGACACCGAGTGCACGATCTCGGAGGCGCGGTGGTGGGCGTCGAGCAGGGTGTCGGCGACCGCGAGATCGGGGTTCGGCAGACCGTAGGCCACGAGGTTCGATGCGTCCTCGCCGCCCGCGAGCATGGCCGCGATGTTCGGCTCGTTGATCGTGCACACGTACCGCACCCCGTCGAGGATCGGCAGGACGGTCTCGACGTAGCGCGAGAAGAGGTCGACCGCGTCATCCGCGCGCCAGAAGCCGTCGCGCTGGAACCACTCGGGCACCGTGAAGTGCATCAGCGTGACCGTCGGATCGAGACCGTTCTCGCGAGCGGTGTCGATCATGCGCCGGTAGTGGTCGAGCATCGCCCGCGAGACGAACCCGCGCTCCGGCTCGATCCGCGCCCATTCCAGCGAGAAGCGGTACGAGTTGAGCCCCGCATCGGCGAGCAGCCGCATGTCCTCGGGATAGCGGTGCAGGTGGTCGGCGGCGTCTCCGGATGGCTCCACCATCGTCGAGTCCGGCGCATGCTCCATGCGCCACCAGTTGCTGGTCGTGTTGTTGCCCTCGACCTGGTGGGCGGCGGTCGCGGCGCCCCAGAGGAAGCCGTCGGGGAATGCGAGCACGGATGCTCCTTTCATGAGGGGTCTTGTGGGGTCTCAGCGCGAACGCGCGGGGTTGGGGACGGCATCGAGCAGCTCGACCGTGTAGGGATCCTCGGGATGCTGCAGCACCTGCGAGGTCTCGCCGCGCTCCACGACGCGACCGCGGTTGAGCACGAGGATGTTCTCGGTCACGAGACGAGCGCTGAGCAGATCGTGCGTGATGTAGAGCATGCTGATGCCCCAGCGCTCGCGCAGATCCTCGAGCAGGGCGAGCACACCGGCCCGCAGCGAGACATCGAGCATCGACACCGGCTCGTCGGCGATCAGCACCTGCGGGTCGCTCGCCAGAGCCCGCGCGATCACGACGCGCTGACGCTGACCGCCCGACAGCTGGTGCGGCAGCTTCGCCGCGAACTGCTCGACGGGGGTGAGTCCGACGGTCTCGAGCAGTTCGAGCACCCGGGCGCGCGCCTCCGCCCCGCGCAGCGGCGTGTAGTTGCGGATCGGCCGGCTGAGCGCGTACTCGACGGTGTGCAGCGGGTTGAGTGCGGCGTAGGGATCCTGGAAGACCATCTGCACGTCCTTGCGCAGATCGCGCAGACCCCGACGCTTCAGCGACGCGACGTCGGTCTCGCCGAAGCGCACCGTGCCCGCGGTCGGCTTCTCGATGCCGGTGAGCAGCTTCGCGATCGTGGATTTGCCCGACCCCGAGGCGCCGACGAGTGCCAGGGCCTCCCCCGGCTCCAGCCGGAACGACACGTCGTCGACCGCGGTGACGGCATCCTGTCCGCGACGCGGAGCGGGATAGCGCTTGCTCACGCCGTCGACGACGATCGCGGCATCCGCCCTCCGCGTCTCGCGCTGCGACACCGTCGGCAGCGTCTCGGTCACGTCGGTGCGCGAGCGCCCCTCGCGCCGGCGGGTGCCGGCATCCACGAACCCGGGGATCGAGAGGGTCTCGGCGCGCGGATCGGCGTAGTGGCTGAGCAGCATGCGCGTGTACTCGTCCTGCGGGGAGTGCAGGATGTCGGCGCTCGCCGCATCTTCGACGATGCGGCCCTCGTGCATCACCATCACGCGGTCGGTGGCCTCGAGCACGATGCCGAGGTCGTGGCTGATGAGGATCGCGGTAAACCCCTCGGCGCGCTGCAGGTCGCGGATCGTGTCCATCACGGCGTGCTGCACGAGCACGTCGAGCGCGGTCGTCGGCTCGTCGAACACCATGAGCTGCGGCTCGAGCGACAGGGCGAGGGCGATCGAGGCGCGCTGGCGCATGCCGCCGGACAGCTCGCCCGGGTAGCGCGCGAGCACGGCCGGGTCGAGCCCCACCTTCGCGACGAGCTCGCGGGCGCGAGCGTCGCGGTCGTCGCGCGGCACGTGACCGTGAGCGGCGAAGATGTCGGCGAAATGGTGGCCGACCGTGCGCACCGGGTTCAGCGCATTCATGCCCGACTGCAGCACCATCGCGAACCCGCCCTGACGCTGGCGGCGCAGCCCCTCGGCGTCGAGGTCGCGGATGTCCTTGCCGTCGAACAGGATCTGTCCGCCGCTGATGCGCGCCGGGGGCTTCTGCAGCCGGGTCAGCGCGAAGCCGAGCGTCGACTTGCCCGACCCCGACTCGCCGACCAGTCCCACGAACTCGCCCTGCCGCAGCGTGAACGACACGTCGTGCACGGCCTGCACCGGTTCGGCGCCGGGAGAGGCGTACTCCACCGACAATTGCTCGACCTCGAGAAGGATCGGGGTCTCGGTCGTCTCTGACACGGTCATGGCGGTCATCGCCCCTTCCCTTCCCGCAGGCGCGGATTGGAGATGCCGTCCACGCCGAAGTTGATGAGTGTGAGGCTCAGCGCCAGCAGCGCGATGCACAGACCGGGGGCGAACAGCAGCAGCCACTGGCCCGTGAGCAGGGAGTTGGAGTTCTGCGCCCAGTAGAGCATCGTGCCCCAGCTGACGATGCTCGAGTCGCCGAGTCCGAGGAACTCCAGGCCCGCCTCCGCGAGGATCGCCGCCGTGGCCGCCCCGAAGAGCGTGCCGGCGATGATCGACGTCATGTTCGGCAGGATCTCGCGGAACACGATGCGTGCCGGGCTGTCGCCCGAGAACTGCGCCGAGGCCACGAAGTCGTTGCCGCGCAGCGACTGCGTCTGGCTGCGCAGCACGCGCGCTCCCCACGCCCAGCCGGTGATGACGATCACCGCGATGATCATCAGGATGCCGCCGTTCTGCAGGTAGGCGGCGATCACGATCATGAGGGGCAGGCCGGGGATCACCAGGAACAGGTTGACGACGAAGCCGACGACCTCGCCCGAGAACCCGCGCATGTACCCCCAGCTGAGACCGATCAGCACGGCGACGATGGTCGAGAGGATGCCGGCGGCGAAGCCGACCAGCAGGCTGACCTGCGCGCCGTAGATGAGCTGACTCAGCACGTCCTCTCCCGCCGCGGTGGTGCCCAGCCAGTGCGCGGCCGAGGCATCCGCGTTGCGTTCGAAGCCGTTCTCCTTCGCGCCGTAGGGAGCCAGGAGCGGGGCGAACACGGCCACCAGCACGAAGAAGGCGAGCAGGCACAGCCCGATGCGGGCCTTGCCGTTCGACCACAGCGTGCCGACCATGCGGCCGACCGAGCGCCAACGGCTCGGCTGGGCGATGCGATCGGAGGGGATCTTGACGTTCATGGTGGAAGTCATCGGCGGGTCCTTGGATCCAGCACGCCGTACAGGATGTCGACGAGGAAGTTGGCGATGAGCACGCTCACGGTGATCATCAGGAAGAGCGCCTGCATGAGCGGGTAGTCCTGCCCGATCACGGCGTTGAAGAGCAGGTACCCGATGCCGGGATAGCCGAACACCTGCTCGACGAGGATCGACCCGCCCACCACGCCGCCGAGCGTGAGCCCGAAACCGGTGAGGTTGGGGAGGATCGCGTTCCGCGCCGCGTAGCGCACGGCGATCGTGCGCCCGTGGAGCCCGTTCGCCTCGGCGAAGGTGATGTAGTCCTCGCCGAGCGTGTTGATCATGGCGTTGCGCATGCCGATGATCCATCCGCCCAGCGACGTGAGCAGGATCGTCAGCGCGGGCAGCACCGCGTGCCGGGCGAGATCGCCGATGAACTCGAGGGTGAACCCCGGGGTCGTCGTCGCCGAGTAGGCGCCGGTCGTCGGGAACCAGTGCAGCACGTAGCCGAGGAAGAACAGCAGCAGCAGCGCCGTCCAGAAGTACGGGAACGTGCTGAGGAAGGAGCCCGTCAGCGTCGGCAGGGAGTCGAGCCAGGTGCCGCGGCGCCAAGCCGCCGCGACGCCGATGAGCGTGCCGATCACGAACGCGAGGATCGTGACGATCCCGACGAGTCCGATCGTGTACGGCAGTGCGGTCGAGACCATGCTCGCCACCGACTGCGGATAGAAGGTGTACGAGACGCCGAAGTCGAGCGTCGCGACCTGACCGAGGTAGGCCACGTACTGGTCCCACAGCGACCCGCCCGGAACACCGAGCTGGGCTTCGATGGCGGCCCGGGTCGCGTCGGACACCGGTCCGTTCTGCGAGAGCTTCGCGATCGCCGCGTCGGCGGGAGAGCCGGGCATGAGCCGCGGCAGGAAGAAGTTCAGGGTGATCGCGGCCCACAGCGTGAGCACGAACAGGCCGAGCTTCTGCAGGAGGTACTTCATCGGTCGCCCTCCTTCACGGGCTTCAGCTTCGTGAAGATCATCAGGGGCGCCGAGTCGTAGTTCTGCGGGATCATGTACGGGTCGTCCGCGCTCGGCCAGCCGGTGAACTTCGCATCGCTGAACAGACCCCAGATGCCGCCGTAGTAGAGCCCGATCACGGGCATCTCGTCGTAGACGATGTTCTGCAGCTCGCGCACGATCTCGGCCTGCCGGTCGGGATCGACCGTCTCGCGGTACTCGAGCAGCAGGGCATCCGCCTCGTCCGAGCGGTAGCGCTCGAAGTTGTTCGCGGTCGGCTCTCCGGAGGGCACGTAGAACTCGCTCGAGAGCAGGTTGTTGTAGGCCTGGTAGGCGTCACCGTTGCCCATGCCGCCGATCGCCATCTCGAAGTCGCCGTTGCTGATGGCGCTCTGGTACCCGGCCGGCTGCGGCAGCTTCAGTGTGACCTTCACGCCCACCGCGGCGAGCTGGCTCTGCACGCTCTGGGCCGCGCGCGTCCAGTCCGTGAAGCCGTTCGCGGTCGTGAGGGCGAACTCGAGCTGCGCGCCGTCGGGGCCGACGAGACGATCGCCGTCGAGGGTGTATCCGGCCTGCTCGAACGCCGCGAGCGCGGCATCCGTGTCCTGCGTGATCATGCCGGAGTCGGGGATCGACGGGTCGAGGTACTTCTCCTGGTTGGGCAGGATGAGGCCGGTCTGGCCGGCGGGCTCCATGTACCCCTCGGATGCCGTCTCGGCGATCTCCTCGCGGTCGAGCGAGAGGGCGATGCCGCGCCGCACGTTCACGTCGTCGAACGGCGCGACCTCGAGGTTCGGCATGAGCCCGATCACCCCGCCCGGCGGGAACCACCAGGAGTTGTGCTCGCTCGCCGCGCCCCACGTGCCCTCCACGTCGGAGATGAAGGCGTACGCCCAGTCGTATCCGCGGCTGACGGTGTCGAGCTGGTTGTTCGTGGCGGGCAGGACGATGTGCTCGATCTCGATCGAGTCGGCCTGCCAGTAGTCGGGGTTGCGATCCATCGAGTACTGCTGGTCGTTGTAGTTGCCGAGCACGAAGGGCCCGGTGCCGACCGGCTCCTCGTTGCGATAGGTGCCCGGGTCCTCGACGTCGGCCCAGAGGTGCTCGGGCACGATCATCGTGAGGCCGATGATCGACAGCGACGGGGCGTCCTCGCTCAGCAGGTGGAAGACGACGTCGTTCCCCTGCGTCTCGACGCTCTCGATGTGCTGCCAGGCGCCCTTGATGTCGAGCGTGGGCTCGTCCTTCAGCAGCTGGAACGTGAACGCGACGTCATCCGGGGTGAGCGGCTCGCCGTCGCTCCACTCGACGCCGTCGCGGATCGTCATGACGATCGTCTTCGCGTCGGGCTGCGACCACTCGGTCGCCAGCCACGGGTTCAGTTCGCCGTCGAGCGGGTTCACCAGGATGAGCGGTTCGTAGATCCAACGAGACGCCGTGCGCGTGTTCGTCAGGTACGGGTTGAAGTTCCGGGTGAAGAACGGGTTTCCGTGGTCGGCGTTGATGAGCATCGTGTCGTCGCCGATCGTGGGATCGGGCTGGGATGTGATCTGGATGCTGCATCCGCTCAGCGCCACGGCCGCCGCCGCGAGCGCGACCACCGCCGTCCTGCGCCAGCGTCGGAGCATGTGCGTCTTCGCCACGCGTCCACCTCATGTCGTCGTCGTCATGGAGGGACCCGGTGGCCCCTCGAGAAGCCACTGTAAGCGCATACATTTCGGTCGCGCAAGGGGGTGACGAATTCAGGACGGGCGCTGAGAGCTCTCCCGGAGCAGGATCTGCAGGGGCAGGCGCACGACTGCGGGCGGGGCATCCGGATGCTCCAACCGACGCGCGAGCACCTGCACCGCCGCGCGTCCGAGGTCGATCATCGGCTGCCGGATCGTGGTCACCGCGGGCCGCGAGAGCGCCGCCGCCTCGATGCCGTCGAACCCGGTCACGAGCACGTCCTCCGGCACCCCCAACCCGGCGTCGCGGAGCACGTCGATCGCACCGAGCGCCATCTGGTCGTTGGCCGCGACGAGGGCGTCGGGGGCTCCCCCGACCAACAGGCCCTCCGTTGCTCGGCGCCCGGACTCGCGGGTGAAGTCGCCCCGCACCACGGTCACGGCATCCGTTCCGATTCCCGCGGCGCGCACGGCCTGCGAGAAGCCCTCCCACCGCTGCCCGCCGTCCGGCGAGTCCTCGGGGCCGGCGAGGAAGGCCACGCGTGCCCCCGCCGGCACCTGCGCGAGCACGTGCCGGGTGAGCTCGGCCATCGCCTCGCTGTTGCTCACCGTCACGTGGTCGTAGTCGTCTCCGCGGGGTGGCCCGGAGAGCACGACCACGGGGATGCGACGCGACAGTCGGGCGAGCACGTCGTCGGGCACGCTCCGGGCGAGCACGACCAGGCCGTCGACACGCCCCGCCATGTCGCGCACCGTCGAGCGGTCGGGGTCGTCGCGGCCGACGCCGATCATGAGCACGAAACCGCGCTTCCACGCCTCGAGCTCGGCCCCGCGCAGCACCTCGTCGAGGAAGAGCGACGTCGGATGCACCTCCCCGTCGTCGTGCGCCAGGGTGAACGGCGGGACGGATGCCGGGTCGTCCACGAACACGTCGAGATCCGGGGCCTCCTCGGCCGCGTCGAACCCCGGGAAGTACAGCCCCAGCACTCCCGTGCGCCGCTCGGCGAGCCCGCGCGCGCTGCCGCTGGGCACGTAGCCGAGTTCGGCGACCGCCTCGCGCACCCGCTCGCGCGTGGTCGCGCGGACGGCATCCGGCGAGCGCAGCACCCGCGAGACCGTGGCGATCGAGACTCCGGCGCGCGCGGCGACGTCGTAGACGGTCACGGACCTGCTCACGATGATTGCTCCGTCCTGGTGGTCGCGCCCCGGCGCCGGGACGTCAGGCCAGGGTACCCGGCGGATCACGCCGCACCGCGGTCAGCGCACCGTGCGGGCGCGAGCTCGCCTCGCCCGGCCGGCGATCACGGCGCTCGGCGGACACCACCGTGAAGCCCGCGTCGACGAGCAGCGCCCCGAGAGCCTCGGCCGACCAGAAGTACGCGGTCGTCACCCGGTGCCCG
Organism: Microbacterium sp. USHLN272; assembly: GCF_037149655.1. Lineage (NCBI taxonomy): Bacteria > Bacillati > Actinomycetota > Actinomycetes > Micrococcales > Microbacteriaceae > Microbacterium > Microbacterium sp. USHLN272. The sequence goes on from NZ_JBBCRA010000002.1 coordinate 170,824, forward strand.
AACGCCTCGCGCGCGGTGCCGTCGAAGTAGCCGATCAGCAGGCTCCCGCCGGGCCGGAGCACCCGCGCGAACTCCGCCAGCACGGCGGGCACCTCGGCGGGCGGGGTGTGGATCAGCGAGTACCAGGCGAGGATGCCGCCGAGCGAGGCATCCGCTGCGGGGATCTCCCGGAACGACCCGACCGCGAATGTCGTCTCCGGGAAGCGCGCCCTGGCCGAGGCGACGAACGCCTCGGTGACGTCGAGGCCCCAGACGTCGCGCCCGCCTTCGTCGCGCGTGCCGCCGCCACCGCCGCCGCCGCCGCCGCCGCCGAGGAACCGTGTCCACATCCCCGGCCCGCTGCCGGCATCCAGCAGCGTTCCCGTCGTGGAGTCGCGCCAGGCCGCGATGGTCGCGCGGTCCGCGGCATCCATCTGCTCGATCTCGCCGAGCACACTCACGTAATCCTCGGCGCGCGCGGAGTACGCCGCGGCGATCACGCTGTCCGATGTGACTGCCTCCGACGCGACCGCGTCCGACATGCGCGTGGCTAGCCCTTCTTCGCGGCGAGCGCGGCCTGGTAGAGATCCCGCGACGACAGCCCCGTGAGTCCGGCGACCTCCGAGGCGGCATCCTTCAGGCGGATGCCGTCGGCGACGAGCCGCTGCACCTGCGCGAGCGCGTCCTCGGGCGAGGCATCGCGACGCGGCGCCCCCTCGACGACCACGACGATCTCACCTTTCACGCCGCCCTCGGCCCAGGCGACGAGTTCGGCGGCCGTTCCCCGGCGCACCTCCTCGTAGAACTTGGTGAGCTCGCGGCAGACGGCGATGCGCCGGTCGTCGCCGAACGCCGCCCCCATGTCGGCGAGCGCCGAGGCGAGGCGGGCCGGCGACTCGAAGAACACCATCGTGCGCGGCTCGGAGGCGAGCGCCCGCAGCGTCGTGCGGCGCTCGGCGGGCTTGCGGGGCAGGAACCCCTCGAAAGTGAAGCGGTCGGTGGGAAGACCCGAGATCGCCAGGGCCATCAGCGGCGCGCTCGGCCCAGGGATGGCGGTGACCGTCACTCCCTGGGCTACCGCCTCGGCGACGAGCCCGTAGCCGGGGTCGCTCACCGTCGGCATGCCCGCATCGCTCATCACGACGACGTCGGTCTCGATCGCGAGGGTCGCGAGCTCGGCGGCCTTCTGCTTCTCGTTGTGATCGTGCAGAGCGATCAGACGCGGACGGTTGGCGATCTCGAGCGCCTTCAACAGCTTCTGCGTGGTGCGGGTGTCCTCCGCCACGACGACCTCCGCGTTCTCGAGCACCTCGATGAGGCGGCGCGAGGCATCGCCGAGATTTCCGATCGGGGTCGCAGCGAGGATGATCACCCGCCCAGCCTAGGCTGTACCCGTGACGTCGCCCGATCCCGCTCCTGCGCTGCCTGTGCACCTGCCTGCACACGTGGAGCGCACGACCTGGTGGGGGCGCACCCGCGACCGTCTGCTGCTCGATCCGGAGTGGAACAGCATCCTGAACTGGCTCGCGCCGTTCGCGGTGACCCTGCTCGCGGCCTTCCTGCGACTGGTGAACGTCGGGCACCCGCACGAGCTCGCCTTCGACGAGACGTACTACGTCAAGGACGCCTGGTCGCTGTGGACGCTCGGCTACGAGGGCACCTGGGGCGACGGCGCGAACGAGGCCGTCGTCGCGAACCAGGATCTCCCGCTGTCGGAGAAGGGGTCGTTCATCGTCCACCCGCCGCTGGGCAAGTGGCTGATCGCGCTGGGCATGGCCGCCGGCGGACCGGCCGACAGCCTGGGTTGGCGCCTCGCCACCGGCATCCTCGGCACCGCCTCCGTGCTGCTGGTCTACCTGATCGCGCGCGTGCTGACGGGATCGACCGTCGTCGCGACCGTCGCCGGCTTCCTGCTCGCGATCGACGGACTGAGCATCGTGCTCAGTCGCATCGCCCTGCTCGACGGCCCGCTCACCTTCTTCGTGCTGCTCGGGGTGCTCTTCGTGCTCCTCGACAGGCGCCGCACGATCCCGCTCCTCGAACGGGGCGACCCCGACAGACCCGAGCCGCTGTGGGGTCCGATCCTGTGGCGGCGCCCCTGGCTGATCGCGGCGGGCGTCGCCCTCGGCGCCGCCTCCGCCGTGAAGTGGTCGGGCCTGTACGCGCTCGCGGGCTTCGGCCTGTACGTCGTGGTGACGGATGCCCTCGCACGGCGCCGCGCGGGCGTCGTGGTCTGGCCGTCCGACGCGGTCTTCCGGCAGGGGCCGGTCTCGTTCGTGCTGCTGGTCTTCCCCGCGCTCGCGACCTACCTCGTCAGCTGGACAGGATGGCTGGTCACCGCGGGAGGGTACGACCGGCAGAGCGACCCGAATCCGCTGATCGCGCTGTGGAACTACCACCAGTCCATGCTCGGGTTCCACGTCGGACTCACCCGCGGGCACCCCTACGCGAGTCCCGCGTGGGAGTGGCCGTTCCTCCTGCGCCCCACCGCGGTGTGGGTCGACAGCGACCCCGGCCCCTGCGGTACCGACCACTGCATCGCGGTGATCTCCTCGATCCCGAACCCGCTGATCTGGTACGCCGGAGTCGCGGCATCCGTCTACCTGCTCTACCGGCTCGTGCGCGGCTGGGTGCTGCGGCAGCCGGTCGGCGCCGAGATCGGCATCCCGCTCGTCGGCCTCGCGGTGACGTACGTGCCCTGGCTGATGTTCCCCGAGCGCACGATCTTCCAGTTCTACACGGTCATCATGATGCCGTTCCTCGTGATCGCGCTCGCCCTGACGCTGCGCACGATCGCCGGTCGGCGCGACGACCCCCTTTACCGACGGCAGTCCGGCGAGCGCACCGTGATCGTCTTCCTGGTCGTCGCCGTGCTGGTGTCGATCTTCTTCCTGCCCTCGTGGGTCGGCATGAGCGTGCCGTACCCGTTCTGGCTCGTGCACAACTGGCTGCCCGGCTGGGTGTGATCAGCGCCGGCGTGTGAGGCGTGCGACGACCCAGAGCGCGAGCGTCAGCCCGGCCGTGAGCAGCAGTTGTGTGCGGGCCGCGGTATCGAACGCCGCCAGCACGACGACGCCGGCGATCAGAGCGACGCACAGCCACGACAGCCAGGGGAAGCCCCACATGCGGATCGGCAGCTCCGTGCCCGTGCGCTCGGCGCGGCGGCGCAGGATGATCTGCGACACCGCGACGGCCGCCCACGTCACGAGCAGCGTCGAGCCGACGACGTTCAGCAGCACCGGGAGCACGACGTCGGGGAACGCCCAGTTCAGCCCCACGGCCACGAAGCCGAAGACGACCGAGGCCACGACGGCGATCCGCGGGACCCCCTTCACGGTGGTGCGCGTGAGCGCGCGGGGCGCGAGGCCGCGCTCCCCCAGCGAGAACACCATGCGCGAGGCGCCGTAGATGTTGGCGTTCATGGCCGACAACAGCGCCACGACGACGATGATCGACATCACCAGATCGACGCCGGGAAGGCGCAGGGTGGCGAGCACCGCCGAGAACGGCCCGTCGAGCACCGCCGGGGTGTTCCATGGCAGCACGGCGACGATCACGAAGATCGAGCCCAGGTAGAACACGAGGATGCGCACGAGCACCTGGCGCACGATCCGGCGGATGCTGCGGCCGGGGTCCGCCGATTCCGCCGCCGCGATCGCGACGAGTTCGGTGCCGCCGAACGCGAAGACGACGATGAGCAGGGCGGCGGCGATGCCGGCGGCGCCGTTCGGGGCGAAGCCGCCCTCGTCGAAGAGATGCGCGATGCCGGTCGCCGGCACCCCGGGGAACAGCCCGAGGATCGCACAGACGCCGATCACGAGGAACACGATGATCGCGGTCACCTTGATCGCCGCGAACCAGAACTCGAAACGTCCGTAGCCGCTCACCGCGAAGAGGTTGATGGCGGTGAACGCGGCGACGAACAGCAGTACCCACACCCACGCGGGCACGGCCGGCACCCACCCCGCGACGATCCCCGCGGCACCCGTCGCCTCGGCGGCGATCACGACCACGAGCTGGATCCAGTACATCCATCCGACCGCGCTGCCGGCGCTGCGCCCCATCGCATCCTGCGCGTACGAACTGAAGGCGCCGGAGCTGGGGCGCGCGGCCACCATCTCGGCGAGCATCGCCATCACCAGCACGACGATGGAACCCGCCACGAGGTACGAGATCAGCACCGCGGGACCGGCCAGACCGATCGCCTGCCCCGAGCCGACGAAGAGACCGGCACCGATCGCGCTGCCGAGCCCCATCATCGAGATCTGACGGCGCGTCAGCCCCGGCTTCAACGAGGTCGATGCGGTGCTCGACGCGGTGGCGGGTGCGGTGGGGGCGGAGTCGGTCACCGCGCCACCCTAGACGGCGACCCTCTCGCGCGACAATTCGTGAGGCTCGCTCACCGGGAGCAGGCACACGAAGCCGCGGCAGTCGTAGGCCAGACCCTCCGTGCCCGAGCGCCCGGCGAACAGCTCGAACCCGGCCGCGGCGAACTCCTCGGCCTGTACGGGCGACACGACCCCGACCACGTCGGCATCCGCACGTCGGGCGGCGACGGCGAGTGCGCCCGCCGGATCGTCGGTGACCACCACGATCTGCCGCGGCGGATCGACGAGCCCGGCCGCGACGCGCAGCAGACTGCCGTGCGCGAACGGTTGGGACAGGGCGGATGCCGCGTAGGCGTGCACCACGGAGGCGGCCGCCTCGCGATACCGCTCCCCCGCCCCGAGGCGCCACGCGGTCAGCGCTGCCTGAGCGAGTGCTGCGGAGCCGGACGGTAGATCGCCGTCGGTCTGATCGGGAGACGAGGCGATCCCCTGCGCGCTCAGCAGCGGATCGCCGGCGATGCCGTCGAGGGCGAGATCGACGATGCCCTGTGCGGCGATCGCCCACGTCACCTCCCCCGTCGCGAGAGCCAACGCGAAGAGGCCGTCGGCGAGGAGGCCGAGATCGGAGGGGGCCGCGACGGCCGTCGATGACACACCGTCGAGCGACGCGCGCACGAGGGCACCGCTCGCGTCGCGGTTGGTGGTGAGCACGGCGTCCGCAGCCCGCCGGGCGGTGTCGACCCAGGATGCTTCGCCCAGAGCAGCGCCCGCGCGCGCGAGGGCGCCGATCGCGAGGCCGTTCCACCCCGTGATCACCTTGCCGTCGACGGCCGGCGGTTCGAGACCCTGACGCCCGGCGGCATCACGGAGGTAGTAGCCGCCCTCGCTGCGCTCGCCGTCGATCCACGACTCGGAATCCTGGGCGGCTCCGAACCCGCCGCCTTCGCGCTCGAGGACATCGATGAGGAACCCGGCGATCCCTCGCACCGTGACTTCATCGCCGTCGTCCAGCGCGACATCCAGCAGTTGCGCGTTGTCGGTGAGCATCCGCTCGTAGTGGGGCACCGTCCAGTCGCGCTGCGTCGCGTAGCGGAAGAACCCTCCCTCGACGTCGTCGCGCAGATCACTCGCGGCCATCGCGGAGAGAGCGCGCCGCCCCGCCTCCGCCGCCGGCGCGTTCTCCCGGCGCACGAGCGGCGCCTGCAGGAACCGCAGCACCGTCGCGACGGGGAACTTCGGAGCACCCCCGAAACCGCCGTGCTGCGGGTCCTCGCGGTCGGCGATCGCCGATGCCGCGCCCGCGAGCGCCGCGGCATCGGGCAGGTCCGAGGGCGTCGTCTCGGCGGCACGCGCGAGCGCTTCGATCACGGCATCCGCCGACTCCTCGGCCTGCGCCCGGCGCTGCGTCCACCCCTCCTGCACCGCCGCGAGCACCTCGCGGAACGACGGCATCGGCGGGCGGGACTCCGGCGGCCAGTAGGTGCCCGCGAAGAACGTGCGCCCGCGCGGGGTCGCGAAGACGGTGAGCGGCCAGCCGAGGTTCTGGGTGAAGGCGGATGCCGCGGCCATGTACGCCCCGTCGACCTCGGGATGCTCCTCGCGGTCGACCTTCACCGCCACGAAGTCGCGGTTCACGATCTCCGCGGTCTCGGGGTCGGAGAAGGACTCGCGCGCCATCACATGGCACCAGTGGCACGTCGAGTACCCGATCGAGATCATCAGCGGCACGTCGCGGCGCTGCGCCTCGGCGAACGCCTCCTCGCCCCACGGGTACCAGTCGACGGGGTTCTCGGCGTGCGCGCGGAGGTACGGGCTGAGCGTGTCGGCGAGCCGGTTGGTCATGCCCTCACGCTACGCGCCCCGACCGACATCGCGGCCGGAACGTCACTCAGATCGCAAGAGCCGCGAGGGGCTGCGAGGCCGCGTAGTTCACCAGCGGCAACGCGCGCTCGGCGGCGAGGTCGATGCGCGAGCGCAGCACGTCGGAGTTGATCTCGTAGCCGTCGAAGTCGGTGTTGCTCGCGTACACGCCGATCGGCAGGGTGAGCGCCTGGAAGAACGCGAACAGCGGGCGCAGCTGGTGCTCGATGATGAGGGCGTGGCGCTCTCCGCCGCCCGTGGCCGCCAGCAGCACCGGCTTGCCGACGAGCTCGTACTGCCCGACGAAGTCGAAGAGGTGCTTGAAGAGTCCCGTGAACGACGCACGGTAGACGGGGCTGCCGACGATCAGCAGATCGGCCTGCTCGATCGCGACGAGCTTCTCCTCGACCCGGGCCGGCAACTGATCGCGGCTCAGAGCACCCGCGAGGTCCGGGCCGATGTCGGTGAGCTCGATGACCTCGACCTCGACCGCCGTGCGCTCGGCCACGGCGGCGGCGATCGCACGGATGAGGGCGGTCGTCTTGCTGGGCTCGTGGAGCGACCCGGACACGGCGACGACGCGGTAGGGAGCTGTCATGTCCTCGACGGTACCCACGAAGACGCCCCGTGTCGCGGGCTGGCGACACGGGGCGTCATCTGTGGATTCCTGTCGAATCCGCGACGGGATCAGTTCACGTCGTCGGGGTGCGCACCGACGCGGCCCGAGCCGTCGAGCGGGTCGAGGGCGTCGATCGCGGCGATCTCGGCATCCGTCAGCTCGAACCCGAAGACGTCGAGGTTCTCGCGCAGGCGCTCGGCGCGCACCGACTTCGGGAACACGATGACGCCCTTCTGCAGGTGCCAGCGCAGCACCGCCTGCGCGGGGGTGACGCCGTGGGCCGCCGCGGCCTCCGCGATCGCGGGAGTGCCGAACAGGTCGTACTTGCCCTGGCCGAGCGGACCCCAAGCCTCGATCTTGATGCCGTGCGCGTCGGCCCAGGCCACGACCTCGCGCTGCTGGTAGGCCGGGTGCAGCTCGATCTGGTTCACGGCGGGGGTGACGCCGGTCTCGGACACCACGCGCTCGAGGTGCGGCACGAGGAAATTGGAGACGCCGATGCTGCGGGTCAGGCCCGCCTCGCGCAGCTCGATGAGCTTCGCGAACGCGTGCACGTAGTCGTCCTTGGCGGGGGTCGGCCAGTGCACGAGGTACAGGTCGACCTTCTCGAGTCCGAGCTTGTCGAGGCTCTCGCCGATCGCGGCGCGGGGCTCGTCGTCGTGGTGGCGGTCGTTCCACAGCTTCGTGGTGATGTAGAGCTCGTCGCGAGCGATGCCCGAGGCCGCGATCGCCGCACCCACGCCCTCTTCGTTGCCGTAGATCGCGGCGGTGTCGATGTGGCGGTAGCCGATCTCGAGCGCTTCGCTCACCGCGCGCTCGGTCTCGTCGGCCGGCACCTTGAAGACGCCGTAGCCGAGCTGGGGGATGGAGGAGCCGTCGTTCAGTTCGAGGGAGGGAATCGTCATGCATCCAGCCTAGGACGCGTGATCTCGGGCCGGGCCGGAACCTCCGCCATTCTGCGCGCGGCGAACCCGACCAGACGCTCGAGCGGACCTCGGCCGACGAAGATCGACCACGCGGTGGTGACGAGCAGCATCCCGATCGCGAGCACGGCCCAGAACACGTTGCTCGTGTAGTACCCACCGGGCCCGGTGATCAGCGCGATCGCCAGCACGTGTCCGCTGTATGCCGACAGCGGCATGGACCCGAGCGCGCCGATCGGCAGCAGCGGCCAGCGCAACGGACGGCTGAGCAGCAGGCACAGCGCGATCACGGCGAGGGCGAAACCACCCGAGCCCAGGATCTCGGCGGTGCCACCGCTGTGCGGCTCGACGGCGAAGATCGCGTGCAGCAGCGCCCCGAGCGGATCGGCCTGTGCGAGCGCGTCGGCGTATCCGGGCCACCCCGACGCGGGCGGCTCCTCGAACGACGAACCCGACTCGAAGCCGCGCACGACGTCGCTCCCGGCGGCGCCGAGACCGTAGCCGACGATCGCCAGCACGATTCCGGTGACCAGGGCGATCACCGCGGTGCGCACGGTCGCGACGTGCAAGCGCCCAAGCGCCATGCCGCCGAGCACGAACGCCATCCACACCGTGATCGGGTAGCTGCCGTAGAGCACGAATCCGATGCCCGCCCCGAACGGGTTCAGCGTGACGGCGCCGAGCAGGGCCAGCAGCGCGGGCCCCGCGAGCGCGAGCACGCCGGCTCCGAGCAGCAGCTGCCACGGCTTCCACCGCAGGAACGGGATGACGGCGACGTAGAGCAGCCCGTAGAGGGTGAGGATCACCGCGATCGGGGTGTTGAGGAACTCGAGGGCGAGGCCGATGAGGAAGATCACGGCGCCGCGGCCGATGAGCCCGAGACGGATGCCGGGCAACCGGGCGGGGTCGGGCAGCGCGCTGCGACCGGTCATCAGGGCGATCGACACCCCCGCGAGTACGGCGAAGAGGATCGAGGAGCGCCCGTGCACGAGGTCGGTCCAGGTCGCCGGGTCGAGCCAGTCGAACGTCGACGTCTCGCCGATGTGCGCTCCGGCCATGCCGAGGATCGCGAGGCCGCGGGCCACGTCGAGGCCGAGGATGCGCGGCGGGCGGCCGAACTCGCGGAACCAGCGCACGGGAGCGCTGAGGGAAGGCGGAACGGTGGTCACCCGATGCATCGTAGGGGGTCGAGGTCGGCATACGATGAAGGGCTATGTCCTCTCCCGTGATCTCCTTCCCCCCGGAGCTGCCCGTCAGCGCGGCCCGGGCGGAGATCGCCGACGCCATCCGCGACAACCAGGTCGTGATCGTGGCCGGTGCCACGGGTTCGGGTAAGACCACGCAGCTTCCCAAGATCGCCCTCGACCTGGGGCGCGAGCGCATCGCGCACACGCAGCCGCGACGTCTCGCCGCCCGCACGATCGCGGAGCGCGTCGCCGAAGAACTCCAGGTCGAGCTGGGCACCCTCGTCGGCTACAAGGTGCGCTTCACCGACAAGGTGTCCGACGACACCCGCATCGCGCTGATGACCGACGGCATCCTGCTCAACGAGATCCACCGCGACCGGCTGCTCACCCGCTACGACACGATCATCATCGACGAGGCGCACGAGCGCTCCCTCAACGTCGACTTCCTGCTCGGCTACCTCGCGCGCATCCTGCCCGAGCGCCCCGACCTCAAGGTGATCATCACCTCGGCGACGATCGACCCCGAGAGTTTCGCGAAGCACTTCTCCGCTCCCGGCCCGGGGGACGACCGAGTGCCGGCGCCGATCATCGAGGTCTCCGGCCGCACCTATCCGGTCGAGATCCGCTACCGCCCGCTGGTCGCCGACGGCGACGACGACGAGACGGATGCCGCTTCATGGGTCCCTGAGCCTGTCGAAGGGCCCGAGGACGAGGTCTCGGCGATCGTCGCGGCGCTCCGCGAACTCGACCGCGAGGAGCCCGGCGACGTGCTGGTCTTCCTCCCCGGCGAAGCCGAGATCCGCGACGCCGCCGACGCCGTGCGGGGCGCGTATTCGAAGGACCGCTCCCCCACCGAGGTGCTCCCCCTGTACGGGCGCCTCTCCGCCGCGGAGCAGCACCGCGTGTTCGAGCGCAGCCGAGTGGCGGGTGTCCGCCGCCGCGTGATCCTCGCGACGAACGTCGCCGAGACGAGCCTCACGGTTCCCGGCATCCGCTATGTGATCGACACCGGCACCGCCCGCATCTCGCGCTACAGCAACCGATCGAAGGTGCAGCGTCTGCCGATCGAGGCGATCTCGCAGGCATCCGCGAATCAACGCTCCGGTCGCGCCGGTCGCACGAGCGACGGCATCGCGATCCGCCTGTACTCGGAGGACGACTTCGCCAAGCGGCCGGAGTTCACCGAGCCCGAGATCCTGCGCACCTCGCTCGCCTCCGTCATCCTGCAGATGCTGTCGCTCGGATTCGGCGACATCTCGGACTTCCCCTTTCTCACCCCGCCCGACTCGCGGGGTGTCAAGGCGGCGTTCGACCTGCTCACCGAACTCGGTGCGGTCGAACCGTCGCGGCGCGACGGGTCCCCGCACCTCACGCGCATCGGCCGCGACATCTCGCGCATGCCGATCGACCCGCGCTTCGCCCGCATGCTGATCGAGGCCGGGCGCCACGGCGTCACCCACGATCTGCTGCCGATCGTGTCGGGCATGACGATCCAAGACGTCCGCGAGCGACCGGAGGAGCGCCGCGAGGAGGCCGACCGGCTGCACGCGCGCTTCGTCGACCCGACCAGCGACTTCATCACCCTGCTCAACCTCTGGAACCACCTGCGCGAACAGCAGCGCGAGCTCGGATCCAGCGCGTTCCGCCGCCTCTGCCGCGCCGAACACCTGAACTACGTGCGCGTGCGGGAGTGGTTCGACGTGCACCGTCAGCTCAAGACGCTGGTGAAGAGCGCCGAACCGAAGGGCGACGGCAGCAGCGATCCCGATGCGATCCATCGGGCGATCCTCGCGGGACTCCTCTCGCAGATCGGACTCCTCGACGAGCGCACCGCCCCCGCCGGCAAGACGCACGCACCCGCGAAGGACAAGGGGCGCCGGATCGCCGAGTACCGGGGAGCGCGCGGCATCCGCTTCTCGATCTTCCCGGGGTCGGGTCTGCGCAAGAGGAGCCCGCGCGCGGTCATCGCCGCCGAGATCGTCGAGACCTCGCGCACCTTCGCCCGTACCGTCGCCGCGATCGATCCGGCGTGGGCCGAGCCGCTCGCCGGCGACCTCGCCAAGCGCCAGGTCACCGAGCCGCACTGGTCGAAGGATGCCGGCGCCGCCGTCGCCTACGAGAAGGTGACGCTGTTCGGCCTCGAGATCATTCCGCGCAGGCGCGTGCAGTTCGCGCGCATCGACCGCGCGGCCTCGCGCGAGCTGTTCGTGCGGCACGCGCTCGTCGAGGGCGAGTGGGATCCGAGCCGCATCGACAAGCGCGTGAGCGCCTTCTGGCGCAGCAACGCCGAGCTGCGCAAGCGTCTCGAGAAGCTCGAGGAGCGCGAGCGCCGCCGCGACATCCTCGCCGGGGACGAGGCGGTGTTCCGTTTCTACGACGAGCGCATCCCGGCCGAGGTCTTCGACGTGCGGTCGTTCGAGACGTGGTGGCGGGAGGCGCTCACGACGACGCCGAAGCTCCTCGTCATGCGCGAAGCCGACCTGATCGACGACGACGGGCGGGCCTCGCAGAGCGAGTTCCCCACCCGTTGGATACAGGGCGACCAGGTGCTCGGCCTCGCCTACCGGTTCGAGCCGGGCGCCGCCGATGACGGCGTGAGCGTCGTGGTGCCACTGGCCCTGCTCGCCCAGATCGAGGACACCGGGTTCGACTGGCAGGTGCCGGGGCTGCGCGCCGAACTCATCACGGGCCTGCTGCGGGCGCTGCCGAAGGCGATCCGGCGTCACGTCGTGCCCGCCGCCGATTGGGCCGACAAGTTCGGCGCCGAGCTCGCGGGCCAGGGCCCCGAAGACCACGACGGTCGCCCGAGCAGGTCGTTGAAGGAGGCGCTCGCGCGCCTGATCCAGCCGCTGGCGAACCAGCTCGTCTCGGCCGCCGACTTCGAGGACGAGCGGGTGCCCGCTCATCTGCGCATGAACTTCCGTGCGGTCGACGAGCGCGGGCGCGTGGCCGGTTCCCACCGCGACCTCACGACCCTGCAGGCGGAACTCTCCGATCGCGCGCGCAGCAGCGTCGCGCGATCGATCGCGAAGCCCGAACGCGGACCGCGCGCACGGGGTGGTTCCGAGGCGGTGGCCGCGGCATCCGCTCGGGGTCCGATCGAGCAGGCGGGTCTCACCGCCTGGACGTTCGGCGACCTTCCCGAGGTGCTCGATACGCGCGTCGCCGGTGGCGTCGTGCGCGGCTACCCGGCGATCGTCGACGAGGGCAAGAGCGTCGCGCTGCGCGTGGAGTCATCGGCGGATGCCGCGGCCGACGCCACCCGTGACGGCGTGCTGCGTCTCGTTCTGCTGGCCGTGCCGTCGCCCTCGTCGTACGTGCAGCAGCACCTCACCAGCCAGGAGAAGCTCGCTCTCGCGGCTTCGCCGTACCCGTCGGCGGCCGCGCTCATCGAGGACTGCCGTGCGGCCGTGGCCAGGAAGCTGATCGACGCTTCGACAGGCTCAGCGACCGGGGGTGTCGGCGTCGTGCGCACCGAGGCAGACTTCGGGCGGGTGCGGGATGCCGTGTCGGCCGCGCTCGTCGACGAGCTCTTCGCATGCGTGTCGCTCGTCGCCCGCATCCTCACGCAGTCGCGCGAGGTCGAGCGCGGCATCAAGTCGCAGAACTCCCTCGCCCTCCTCGGGCCGTTGAACGACATCCGCACGCAGCTCTCAGGGCTGCTGCATCCGGGCTTCGTGTCGGCCGCCGGCGTCGACCGGATCGCCCACTTCCCCCGCTACCTGAGCGGCATGGTCGACCGGTTGAAGACCCTCTCGTCGGAACCCGGCAAGGACCGCACGCGCATGAGCGAGTACGAACGGATGGCGAAGGCCTTCGAGGATGCCGGGGGCACGATCCCGCTCCCCCGCGGTGCCGCTCCGTCGCTCGTCGAAACCCGGTGGCTGCTGGAGGAGTACCGGGTGAGCGTGTTCGCCCAGCGCCTCGGCACCGCGCAGCCGGTGTCGCCGCAGCGCATCATGAAGGCCCTCGCCGGGAAGTAGCGCGGGTAGCCTGAGGGCATGGCTCGCGCGATCGTCTACACCGAAATCGGCTCCCCCGACGTTCTCCACCTCACGGAGGTGCCCGATCACCTCGCCGGTCCCGGCGAGATCGTGGTGCGCATCGAGGCCGCGGGCGTCAACCCGATCGACGCGAAGATCCGCGGTGGACGCCGCCCCTCGCCGCCCATCACCGAACCCCGCCCGGTCGGCTTCGACGGTGCGGGTGTCGTCGATCAGGTCGGCGACGGTGTGGAAGGCTTCGCGGTCGGCGACCGGGTCGCGATCCGCGACGCTCACGGCACCTACGCGTCTGCCCTGCTCGTGCGCCCCGAGAACCTCGCCCTCCTGCCCGACGCGGTGACCGCCGCAGAGGGCGCCGGCATCGGCATCCCCGCCGGCACCGCCTACCAGGTGCTGCGCTCGCTCGCCGTGGGCCCCGACGATGTGCTGCTCGTGCACGCCGGTTCCGGCGCCGTCGGCCAGGCGGCCGTGCAGTTCGCCGTGGCGTGGGGCGCGACCGTGATCGCGACCGCCAGCCCCTCGCGGCACGCGCAGCTGCGCGAGCTCGGCGCGATCCCCGTGGCCTACGGCGACGGCCTGCTCGAACGCGTCCGCGACGCCGCACCGTCCGACGTCACCGTCGTGTTCGACGGGGCCGGTACCGACGAGGCCATCGAGGTGTCGCTCGCGCTCGTCGCCGACCGCGACCGCATCGGCACGATCGTGCGCGGACCGGACGCCGCATCGTTCGGTATCCGTGCCTTCTCGGGCGGCTCGCCGGTCCCACTCACCGACGAGGAGCAGGCCTGGCGCGCCGAGGCGCTCCCGAAGACCATCGAACTCCTCGCGAGCGGCGACTTCGTGATCGAGCTCGGACCCGAGCTGCCCCTCGCCGAGGCCGCCCGGGCCCACGAACTCGTCGAGGCGCACGTCGCGGGCAAGATCGTGCTGGTGCCGTAGGTCGCGTTCCCATGTCGGTCACACCCTCTACGCTGGGGACATGACTGGTCTTCGATGGGGAATCCTCGCGACGGGCGGCATCGCCGGCTCGTTCGCTTCCGACCTGCGCGCCGCGGGTCTCGACCTGGTGGCCGTGGGGTCGCGTTCGCAGGAATCGGCGGATGCCTTCGCCGCCCGCTTCGACATCCCGCACGCCCACCCGTCCTACGAGGCTCTCGTCGCCGATCCCGACGTCGACATCATTTACGTCTCCACCCCGCACCCGATGCACCACGCCAACGCGCGCCTGGCGCTCGAGGCCGGCAAGCACGTGCTCGTCGAGAAGGCCTTCACGCTGAACCAGGCCGAGGCCGCCGACCTGCAGGCCCTCGCCACCGAGCGCGGTCTGCTCGCGACCGAGGCGATGTGGACCCGCTATCTGCCGCACATGATCCGCGCGCGTGAGATCGTCGCCTCCGGCATCCTCGGCGAGGTGCGCTCGGTGAGCGCCGACCACACGCAGCTGCTGCCCTCCGACCCCGAGCACCGTTTGAACGCGCTCGAGCTCGGCGGGGGCGCGCTCCTCGACCTGGCGATCTACCCGATCTCGTTCGTCTGGGACATCCTCGGTGCGCCCACCAGCATCCACAGCGTCGCGCGTCTGATCGAGACCGGTGCCGACGCCGAGGTCGCGACCGTCATGACCCACGAGGGCGGCGCGGTCTCGACCACGCTCTCCTCGTCGCGCACGGCCGGCCCGAACCGCGCGACGATCCTCGGCACGAAGGCCCGCATCGAGATCGATCGCTTCTTCTGGTCGCCGTCGGTGCTGCGCGTGATCGACCCCGAGGGCACGGTGCTCGAGGAGTTCGACGGGCGTCTCGACCCCGAGGCCGGCGGCCGAGGCATGCAGTTCGAGGCTCTCGCCGCCGAACGCCTCGTGCGCGAGGGGAACCTCGCCGGCGACATCCTGCCGCTCGCCGAGTCCGTCGCGATCATGGGCACGCTCGACGAGATCCGGCGTCAGATCGGCGTCCGCTATCCCGGCGAGCCGACCGGCGAGCCGACCGGCGAGCAGGCCTGAGCATGGCCGAGCCCACCGACGTCCGCGTCGCGGTCTACCTCGACTTCGACAACATCGTCATCTCCTGGTACGACCGGGTCCACGGTCGCAACGCCTACGGCAAGGACCGTCAGCGCATCAGCGAGAACCCGAACGATCCCGAGGTCGCCGAGCGCCTGAGCCTCGCGATGATCGAGGTCGGCGCGATCATCGACTACGCCGCCTCCTTCGGCACGCTCGTGCTCACCCGCGCCTACGCGGACTGGTCATCGCCCGTGAACGCGGTCTACCGCTCGCAGCTCGTCGCCCGCGCGGTCGACCTGGTGCAGCTGTTCCCCGCCGCCGCATACGCGAAGAACGGGGCAGACATCCGCCTCGCGGTCGATGCGGTCGAAGACATGTTCCGCCTGCCCGACCTCACGCACGTGGTGATCGTCGCCGGCGACAGCGACTACGTGCCGCTCGCCCAGCGCTGCAAGCGTCTCGGCCGGTACGTGATCGGCGTCGGCGTCGCCGGGTCCACCGCGAAGTCGCTGGCCGCGGCCTGCGACGAGTTCGAGGCCTACGACTCGCTCCCCGGCGTGCACCGTCCCGTCAAGGCCGCCCCGGTGGCCGAGGTCGTCGCCGCGCCCGCCGAGACGGCCGAAGCGGAGGCCGAGCCGGCGGCCGAGGCTCCGACCGACACGGTCAAGAAGAGCACCCGCTCGCGCCGCGCCAAGTCGGCACCGGCCGCGCCGCCGCCCGAGCCCGTGATCGACCCGCAGAACGAGGCGACGCAGCTGCTCGAGCGGGCGCTGCGCCTGGGGCACGACAAGGCGGATGCCGACGAGTGGCTGCACAGCTCGGCGGTCAAGACGCACATGCGCCGCATGGATCCGTCGTTCAGCGAGAAGGGACTCGGCTACCGGTCGTTCTCGGACTTCCTGAAGTCCCGCGACGACATCGCCGAGCTCGAAGAGACCGGGCACGAGCGCCTGGTCAGGCTGCGCGACCGCTGACCTCGTCGCCGCCCGTGTCGTGACGCCCGAGGGCGCGCCACGAGAGGGTGGCCACGACGACCGTGACCGCGCCGACGACGGCGTAGGCGAGGCGCGGGTCGGTGAGCTGCGCGAGCGCACCCACGAGCACGCCGGTCACGACGGTCGATCCCGGCAGCGCCATGGCCCAGATGCCCATGACTCGGCCGCGGATCGGCGTCGGGGTCGAGAGCATGACGAGCGCGTTGGCGCGCGCGATGAACCACATCACGATCGCCCCGACCACCGCGAGGCCGATGAACAGAAGCGGCAGACTGGGTGCCGCCGCCGACAGCAGCACCGCCAGGCCCATCAGCGCCGCCAGCATCCGCACCTCGCCGCCGCGCGGCGTCGTCGGTCCGGTGGCCGAGAAGAATGCGCCGGGCAGCGCGCCCAGACCGAAGGCGACGGCCAGCAGCCCGTAGGTTCCGCCGTCGGCGCGGAAGACGTTCGCGACGATCAAGGGGATCACGACCGCGATGTTGTACCCGGCCGCCGCGCACACGGCGAGCAGGAGCGTCTGCCGCACCGCAGGCGCGCGGGCCACGAACCGCCAGGCGCCCGTCGTCGGCGGGTCGGGCGCGGCCGATTCCTCGACCACCGGATCCGACGTCGGCCGCGACCGCGGCCGCAGCGTCAGCAGCACGATGATCGACGGCACGAACACCAGGGCGTTCACGACGAAGCACCACGCGGCATCCGCGAAGACGAGCAGCACTCCCGCCACCGCGGGGCCCAGCACCCGCGCGCCGTTGATGATGACCTCGTTCATGCTCACCGCGCTCGTCACGCGCTCGCGCCCGACGAGGTCGAGCACCAGCAGCTGCCGCGCCGGGTTGTCGGCGGCGAACGCGAAGCCGTGCGCGAGCGAGAGCGCCATCAGCATCCAGATCTCGAGCGCACCGCCGAAGGCGAGCGCGGCCAGCACGGCGGCCACCGCCATCTGTGCGACGGCCGTCACCAGCAGCACCGAGCGCCGCGAGTAGCGATCCACGAGCACGCCGATGAACGGGCCGAGGGCGAGCGTCGGCACCATCATGCAGGCCGTCACGGCACCGAGCGCGAGTCCATCGCCCCCGAGTTCGACCACGAGCCACGCGATCGCGATCTGCGAGGCGGCCCCGCCCGCCGCCGACAGCAGCTGCGCGATGCTCCACCGGCGGTAGTCGCGGATGCGCAGCGCGGCGAACGATCGGGTCAGGGCTTCGCGCGTGAAGCGATCGCGCCAGGAGCTCACTGGTTGCTGAATGCGGCGTCGAACGAGGCCGTCGGCTTCGGCCACAGCAGCGACCGCACGTACTCGACGGCCTGCGCTGCGCCGTGCAGGCGATCCATGCCGGCGTCCTCCCACTCGATCGAGATGGGGCCCGCGTATCCGATGGCGTCGAGCGCGCGGAACGAATCCTCCCAGGGCACGTCACCGTGCCCGGTCGAGACGAAGTCCCAGCCACGGCGCGGGTCGCCCCAGGGCAGGTGCGAACCGAGCACGCCCGCGCGTCCGTTGTGCGGGCGCAGCCGGGTGTCCTTGCAGTCGACGTGGTAGATGCGGTCGGCGAAGTCGACGATGAAACCCACCGGATCGATGTTCTGCCACATCATGTGCGAGGGGTCCCAGTTGAAGCCGAGGGCCTCCCGGTGGTCGATCGCTTCCAGGGCCCGCACCGACGACCAGTAGTCGTAGGCGATCTCGCTCGGGTGCACCTCGTGCGCGAACCGCACGCCCTCGGCGTCGAAGACATCGAGGATCGGGTTCCAACGTGCCGCGAAGTCGTCGAACCCTCCGTCGATCACCGACTCCGGCACCGGCGGGAACATCGCCACGTAGGGCCAGATCGACGACCCGGTGAACCCGACCACGGTGTCGACGCCGAGCTTGCGGGCCACGCGCGCGGCGCGCTTCATGTCGTCGGCGGCACGCTGACGCACGCCTTCGGCCTCGCCGTCGCCCCACACGTACTCGCGGAGGATCGCCTGATGGCGGAAGTCGATCGGCGCATCACACACCGCTTGACCGGCGAGGTGGTTCGAGATCGCGAAGACCTGCAGGCCGTGGCGGTCGAGGATCTCGAGGCGGGAGGCCGCGTAGGCGTCGTCCTCGTCCGCACGCTGCAGGTCGAGGTGGTCTCCGGATGCCGCGATCTCCAACCCGTCGTAGCCCCACGAGGCGGCGAGCCGGGCCACCTCCTCGAACGGCAGATCGGCCCACTGGCCGGTGAACAGGGTGACGGGATGCGTGCTCATCGATGTGCCTCCGTTGGCGCTGCGGGGTAGTTCTCGGCGATCCACGCCCAGCTCGTCTTCGCGCTCTCGAACGGCTCCATGCTGGGCTTGTCGACCTCGATCAGAACCGTACCGCCGAAAGCGTCCGGCAGCTCGGCGAGCGCCTCGCGGATCGGCACGTCGCCGAGCCCGGGCTCGAGGAAGAAGCGCTCGGCCATGACGTCGAAGTAGGGCGTCTTCTTCTCGCGCGCGGTCTTCGCGAGCGCGAGATCCATGTCCTTCACGTGCAGGTCCGAGATGCGATCGGCGTGCGCGGCGACCCAGGCCACGACATCCGTGCCCGTCCACGCGAGGTGCCCGATGTCGGGCCCGGCGGCGAGCAGCGACGGCGAGATCGCGTCGAGCACGTGGTCGTACTCGACCTCGGTCTCGATCCACGTGCCGACGTGGTTGTGCAGCGCGGGCGTCACGCCCTCGGCCGTCAGCACCTCCGCCGCCTCGCCGATCACGTTCACGACCCGATCGAGCCGCGCGGGGTCGAAGGCATGGCCGGAGGCCGCCGCCTCGTCGATGCGCGGCCGCCCGGGGGCCATGTCGGCCGCGAGGAACACGCGGTCGACACCGAGGTACAGCGACTCCTCGGCACGCCGACGGATGCCGTCGAACCAGCGGAAGTGCGCCTCGTCGTCACCCGTGTGATCGCGCCCGAACTCTTCGGGGAGTCCGATGTGCACGTAGCCCGGTGTGACCTTCAGCCCCGAGTCCGCGACGACGCGGGCGTACGCCTGCAGGGTCTGGGTCGGGAGCACCTCGAGCATGACCGACGAGAACCCGGCGTCGCGCACCTGACCGAGCACGATCGGCTGGCGGGCGAGGAAGCTCGGGCGGTCGAACTCCCATCCGACGCTGCCCGGGTCGCCCGTCGAGTCGCCGAGCGAGACGGTGATCCACTGGAGGGTGTTGAGCGAGAAGTGGTCCCTGGTGAGTGTCATCGTCGTTCCCTTCCTCGACCGTCAGGCCGTGATCTCTGCGACCCAGCGGGCCGTGTGGTGGGCGCTGGCGACCGGGTCCATGCTGGCGCGATCGACCTCGATGATCACCCAGCCGTCCCAGCCCTCGGGCAGCTGCTCGAGCGTGCCCCGCAGGTCGACCTGCCCGAGCCCGGGCTCGAGGTAGAGTCCGAGGTCGGTCGCCCGCTCGTAGCTCAGTCCCTCCTCGCGGCTGCGCCGCGCGAGTTCGAGGTCGAGATCCTTCAGGTGCAGATCCTGCACGCGGTCCACCCAGCGCGCGATGGTGTCCTTGGCGCTGATGCCCGCCCACTCCAGGTGACCGATGTCGAAGGCCGCGCCGAGGCGCTGAGCATCGATCGCGTTCAGCACGTGCTCGTACTCGTGCTGCGTCTCGATCCAGGTGCCGACGTGGTTGTGCAGCCCGGGCTTCACGCCCTCGGCGTTCAGCACGTCGACGGCCTCGTCGATCAGGTCGGTGAGCTCGTCGAGGCGATCCTGCGAGAAGTCCGCGCCGATGGCCGGCTTCTGCCAGCGGATCGCCGTCTGGTCGACCTCGGCGGCGAGGAAGATCGTGCCGATCCCGAAGTAGTTCGATTCCTCGGCCTTGCGACGCACCGCGTCGAACCAGTGGATGCGCTCGAAGGTGCCTCGCTCGAGCCGTCCGCCGTGATCGCTCGCCAGCGGAACCTGCACGTACCCCGGGGCGAGGGTCAGACCCGACTCCCGCACCATCGCCGCGTAGTTCTGCAGGGTCTGCGTGTCGAGCACCTCCATCATCGTGGCCCCGAACCCGGCCTCCCGAATCTCGCGGAGCACATCGGGGTACTCGGCGACGAACGCGGGGTCGGCGAAGCGCCACAGACTCGCGCTCTCGAGGTCTTCCGGGTCCTCCTTCACGTTGATCCACTGGATCGCGTTGAGGGCGAACTTCAGGTCCTTCACGGCCATGGGAGGGGTCCTTTCGAGGGGGTCGCTGCAGGGGTCACGACGCGGCGGTCACTTCAGACCGGTGGCGGCGACGCCCTGGATGAAGTACTTCTGCAGGAAGAGGAACAGGATGAGGATCGGCAGCAGCACGACCATCGCACCGGCCAGCAGCAGACCGAAGGAGATGGTGTTGGATGCCTGCGACGCGACCGAGAGTCCGACCGGCGCGGTGTAGGTGTCCTGCGACTGGGCGACGACGAGCGGCCAGAGGAAGTTGTTCCACGAGGTGAGGAACGACAGGATCGCGACGGTCGCGAGGCCGGGACCGGTGAGCGGCAGGAAGACCCGGAAGAAGATCCGGCCCTCCCCCGCGCCGTCCAGACGCGCGGCCTCCATGAGCTCGAACGGCACGCCGTGCGCGAACTGGCGCATGATGAACACGCACAGCGGCAGCACGAGCACGGGCAGGATGATCGCGATGAGCGAGTTCACCAGGCCCATCTGCACGACGATCACGAACTGCGGCACGAAGAGCGCCACGTAAGGCACGATCATCGATGCGATCACGAGCGGAAACACGAGGCCTCGTCCGCGGAAGCGCAGCTTCGCGAGCGCATACCCGGCCATCGCGCTGAAGAGCACGTTGCCCACGATCGCGACGCTCGAGACCACGATGCTGTTGAGCATGTAGGTGCCGAAGCCGCGGTCGGCGAACAGCTGGATGTAGTTCTGGATCTGGAAGGACTCCGGGAACCACGCCCCCGGGTTGCCGAGGAACTCGGCCTGCGTCTTGAACGATCCGAAGAACACCCAGACGAAGGGCAGGAGCATGAAGACGGTGATGACGGTGAGCGCCGTGTAGTTCAGCGCTTGACGCGTCGGAGACAGAGTTTTCAATGTTTCGGCCTCAGGATTCTGAACTGGACGATCGCGACGATTCCGACGAGCACGAGCAGCAGCACCGATCCCGCCATCGAGGCGGAGACGTTGCCGAACCCGAACTGCTCGTACACCCAGACGGCGATCGACTTGGTGGATCCGAGCGGGCCGCCCTTGGTGAGCAGGTACGGCTCTTCGAAGATGTTGAGGAACGAGACCGTCTGCAGCACCGTGACGAGCAGGGTCGTCGGGCGCAGCAGCGGCAGCGTGATCGACCAGAGCCGGCGCCAGGCGCCCGCCCCGTCGGTGGCCGCGGCCTCGTAGATCTCCTCCGGCACGGCCTGGAGGCCGGCGAGGAAGAGGATCATGCAGGTTCCGGTCGTGCGCCACACGCCCATCATCACGACGGTGGTGATGGCCCAGCCCGGCTCGCCGAGCCAGTTCGGCGCTCCGAGTCCCAGATCCGTGAGGGTCGTGTTCACCGGCCCGGTGATCGAGAACGCGTACTGCCAGATCACGGCGGCGGCGACGATGTTGGTGATCACCGGCACGTAGGCCGCGGCCCGGAAGAAGTTGCGCAGGCGACGGATGCCGTTGTTGAGCATGAGCGCCAGGGCGAGGCCCAGGGCCATGCTGATCGGCACGCAGATCACCACGAACATCACGGTGTTCAGGAACGCGCTCTGGAATCCGGGGTTGTTGATGATGTCGATGAAGCCCTGGAAGCCGGTGAAGTTCACGTTGAACGGATCGCGGATGTCGCGGGCGCTGATGTCGGTCAGGCTCGCCCCGATCGCGAGCACGGCGGGGATGCCGGTGAAGAGCAGGAAGATCGCGAGGAACGGGGCGAGGAACAGCCACGCGGTGGTGGCTTCGGCCCGCGATCCCTCGTGCACCTTCCTGATCCGTCGAGGACCGGTGCCCCGGGGGCGTCGCGAGGACGCCCCCGAGGTGACCATGGTGCGGGTCGCAGTGGTGGACATGATCGGGGTCAGTTACCCGTCCCGATGGACTCGGCCTGCGCCTGAGCCTCGTCGAGAGCGTCCTGCGCCGACACTCCGCCGCGGACGACCTTCTCCATCTGCTCACCGATCACGGTGCCGACCTGGCTCCAGGTCGAGACCTTCGGCAGGGTGACGCCGGTCTCGAGACCGGCCTCGACCGTCTGCAGCAGACGGTCCCCGGCGAGCGCCGGGTCCTCCCACGCCGACTTCACGGCCGGCATGTTCTTGAAGATCTCGAACCACTTGACCTGGCTTTCGGGCTCCGACATGAAGCGGGCGAACTTCCACGCCGCGTCCTTGTTCTCGGAGTCCGAGGGCACGAACCAGCTGCCGCCGCCGACCGTGGTCGCGGCGTCGCCGTCGGGGCCGACGGGCATCGTGGCGAGCGAGAGGTGCTCGTCCGCCCAGCCCTCGCCGTTGGCGTCGTCGAACCAGCCGACGAACCAGGGGCCGCCGTCGATGATCGCGGCGTTCTTACCGGTGGTCGACCACGAGACCGTGTCGAGGAAGGCGGGGCCGTCGGGCGAGGCCAGGCCGTCGGCCATCAGGCCCGCCCAGTACTCGAGCGCCTCGACGTTCTCGGGCGAGTTGATCGTCCACGTCGAGAGGTCGTCGGAGATGAACCCGCCGCCGTTCTGCTTCGCGAAGGTCAGCAGCTGACGGGCGGTGTACGAGTCGTAGGCCGCGTAGAGCGCGAGCGGCCACTCGACACCGGAGGCCTTGAGGTCCTCACCGAAGGTGCGCAGGCTGTCCCAGTCGGTGGGGGCCTCGGCACCCGCGGCCTCGGCCAGGTCGGTGCGGTAGATGACCATGTCGGCGTAGGCGTACCACGGCACGCCGTAGGCCACGTCGTCGTAGACCGAGTTGTCCCAGATGACCTCGAAGAAGTCGTCCGGGTCGACGAGGCCGTCGGGCACGGCGTCGAATCCTCCGGTCGAGATCAGCGACGACTGCGTCTCGGTGAACGCGTAGATCAGGTCGGGCACGGTGCCCGCGGTGATCGCCGCGGTCATCTTCGACGCGAACTCCGCTTCCGGGATCTGCGTCATGTTGATCTCGACGTCGGGGTTGTCCTTCGTGAACTCCTCGAACATCTGGGGCAGCTCGGCGCCGTCGGCGCCCTGCGTCCAGATCTCGAGGGTTCCGGTGGCCGGCTCGTCGTCGACCTTCGTGGATGCGCCGGCGTCGCCGCCGCCGCTGTCGCCGCTGCGGCCGCAGCCGGTGAGCAGCAGTGCGCCGGACGTGACCAGCGCGATTCCGAGCATCGTCGCCCGGCGTCGCGAAGTGGTGTGGAAGTGCATCGCGATCATCTCCTTGGTGGGTAGGGGTACTGCAGGGTCAGAGGGAAGCGGCGACCGCGCGGGCGATGCGCACCGAGAGCGTGGCTCCGGTGAGCGTCGAGTTGCACGTCAACGCGGTCGGGATCACGCCGTTGCCGGCGAGATACAGGTTGTCGAAGCCCCAGACACGGCCGTCCGTGTCCACGACGCTCGTGCCGTCGTCATCGGGCCCCATCCGGACGGTGCCGGTGTAGTGCAGGGATGCCCCGGGGGGCTGCACCTCGCGGTCCTCGGTCGGGAAGTCCCCGATCACGGCCGCTGCCGTCCGCTGCACTTCCTGGGTGCGGCGGATCTCCTCGAGGTCGGCGTCGGAGTACGAGAAGTGCACGGTCATGTGCGGCATGCCGAGGGCATCCGTCAGCTCGTCGGAGAACTCGATGCGGTTCTCGGCGCGGATCTCGGTGGCGCAGTACCAACCGACGCTGAGCTTGTGGCGCCCCTCGAACTCGCGCTCCATGAGCTGGCCGTGCGCGGGGCGGGCGGCGCCGATCGACGGGCTCCAGAACGAGCCGATGAACGGCTCCCCCGCGGGCGGCTGGATGATGTCGGCATCCGTCAGGCCGAAGCGGGAGGCGTCGATGTCGACCTCGCCGTCGATCGTCGCGTGCTCGTTGAGGTAGGCGCCGAGGGCGGTGGGGCGGATGCCGGAGGCCCAGAGCAGCTGCGGGGTGCGCAGCGCGTCGCCCGCGATCAGCACCTGCGCGCCGTGGGCGGTCGCTTCCTCGCCGGTGACGAGGTCGCGGTAGGAGAGTCCGGTGACGCGCGCTCCGTCGTGCTCGATCCGGTGCACCAGCACGCCGCTGCGGAGCGTGACGTTCGGCTCGCTGCCGTCGAAGACGAACGGCGCGATGTCACGGGGACCGGTGCGGGCGAAGGGCTCGCCGACGCGCGGCACGCCGCCCATGGGCATGTACCCGAACTCGCGGGCGGGATCGGGGCTCGGCACGGCCTCGCGGAGAGCGGCGAACAGCGGCTGCTCGAACGGGTTCGGCACGCCCGCGACGAGGGGCCCGACGTAGGTGCGCAGCAGACCGCGCGCCGTCTCGAGGTCGGCGTCCCATTCCGTGCGCGGCAGGAAGGCGGGGATCTCCTCGGCGTAGGGCCAGGGTGTCGCGGCGGTCCAGTGCACGCCCATCCCGCCGATGTTCCAGGCGACGGACGCCCCCGGGAAGGCGGCGAAGTTGTGCCCGAAGAACGCGGCGGGGAACACACCCGAGGACTCGGGGTCCCATCCGTCGCCCTCGATCGCGCTCATCGAGACCGCATCCTTGACGTACTCGATCTGGCGCGCGCGGCGCATGAGGTCGTCGTACGAGGCGTTCATCGCGCTCTCATCAGCCTCGACGAGGTGCTCGCCCGGCACCGAGGTGATCTCGCGACCGGCCTCGAGCACCAGGATCGTCGCCTCGGGCACCTGCTGGTGCACCTGCTGCGCGATGATCGCGCCGTTCGGACCGGTGCCGACGATCACGAGGTCGAAGTTGTCAGTCATCTGTGTTCCTTCTGTTCTGCGTTGAATCAGGAGAGGTGCATGCACCGGGGTCAGAGTGCGGGGGTGTCGACCCAGCGCTGCTCGTCGGCGGCGATCAGCACGGCCTCGGTGAGTCGAGCGGCACGCACCCCGTCGTCGAAGGTGGGCAGGCCGTCGGGTGACTCACCGCGGATCGCCGCGTAGGCGTCGGCGACGAAGCCGTTGAAGGCGTCCTGATAGCCCTGCGCGTGACCGGCGGGAACGGTCGAGAACCGGGCGACTCCGGGGTGAGCGGTCTGCGGGTCGCGGAAGAGGTGCCTGCTGCCCTCGCGCTCGCCGATCCACAGCTCCTCCGGGCGTTCCTGGTCGAAGCGGATGCTGGCCTGCGCACCGTGGAGTTCGAGGGTGAGAGAGTTCTTGCGGCCGGCGGCCATCTGCGAGATCAGCAGCGTGCCGATCGCGCCCGACTCCATCTCGACGAGGATCGACACGGCGTCCTCGTTGGTGACGGCGCGCCCGGCGCGCTCGGCATAGACGCGGCGCGTGCGCGCGGTGAGGCGCACGATCCGTTCCCCCGCGACGAACTCAAGCAGGTCGCACAGGTGCGAGCCGATGTCGGCGAAGGCGCGGGAGGGTCCGCCGTCGGCGGAGGTGACGCGCCAGTCGTCGTCCCCGGGAAGGAGCATCCAGTCCTGCAGGTATCCGCAGTCCACCGTGAGGAGATCTCCGATCTCACCGGCGGCGACGCGGGCGCGGGCCTCGCGCACCATCGGGTGGTACCGGTAGACGAAGGGCACCGCGGCGACCACACCGCGCTCGGCGGCTGCGGCGGCGAGCGCGCGGGCGTCGTCGACGTGCGTGGCGAGCGGCTTCTCGCAGATCACGTGCACGCCGGCCTCGATCACCGCGAGGGCGAAGGCGGCGTGGGTGGCGTTGGGGGTGCACACGTGCACCACGTCCACGTCCTGGGTGAGCAGTTCGGCGAGATCCTCGGCGGCGCGTTCGATCCCGAGGTCCTGAGCGGCGGTGAGGGCCCGCTCCCGCGAGGAGCTCGCGAGCACTGCGGTGGTGGCACCGGCGGCGCGTGCTGCGCGGCTGTGCACCTGGGCCATGAATCCTCCGCCGAGGAATCCGGATCGGATCGTCCCGACGCCGGTAGCTGTGACGTCCGTTGTCATGTCGATGATTCTGACACGAGTCCTCCTACTTTTGCTAGATCTTCGTCAAAAGATTTTTCTCCATCGTCAGATCTTCTCCGCTGAGCAATGGAAGTCCTGTGATTTACTGACCCCTATGAGTGATGCGGAACGCCACCTCCCGAACGCCTCCACGGGCGCGGGCGACATCTTCCAGCTCCTGCTGGACGGTCAGGCGCGCACCAAGGCCGACCTCGTGCACCTCACCGGCCTCGCCCGTTCCACCGTGTCGGCCCGCGTCGATGCCCTCCTCTCCGCCGGACTGCTCGTCGCCGCGGGCGAGGCCGCGTCGACCGGCGGGCGACCCCCGTCGCGCGTCGCCTTCAACCCGCGCGCGGGCCTCGTGCTGGCCGTCGACCTCGGCGCCTCACACGCCACGATCGCCATCGCCGACCTCGGCGGCAGGATCCTCGGCTCCACCACGCATCCGCTCGACATCGCCGGCGGGCCCGAGCCGGTGCTGGATCGGATGCTCGTCGAGGCCGAGGCCCTTCTCTCCGACCTCGAGACGCCCAGGAGCGCGCTCGTCGGCGTCGGGATCGGCGTGCCCGGCCCGGTCGAGCACTCGACCGGCCGCCCCTACAACCCGCCGATCATGCCGGGATGGGACCGCTTCGACATCCCCGGCTACGTGCAGCGCACGTTCGACGTGCCGGTGCTCGTCGACAACGACGTGAACGTGCTCGCCCTCGGCGAGCAGACCACCAGCTTCCCCGACACCACCGATCTCATCTTCGTCAAGGTCGCCACCGGCATCGGCGCCGGCATCATCGCGGGCGGCCAGCTGCAGCGCGGCGCGCAGGGCTCGGCCGGCGACATGGGGCACGTCCGCGTGCCGCACTCCGCCGAGTCCACGCACGCCGCCGATGAGGAGCGCGACCTCGAGGACCTCGCCAGCGGCAGCGCGATCGCCGCGTCCCTGCGCGCGCAGGGGATCGACGCCGAGACCAGCCGAGACGTGACCGAGCTGGTGCGGGCGGGGAACACCGCGGCGATCGAAGCGCTGCGCCAGGCAGGGCGCGACGTCGGCGAGGTGCTCGCCACGGTCGTGAACCTGCTCAACCCCTCGATCGTCGTGCTCGGCGGCAGCATCGCACGAGCGGGCGAGCACCTGCTGGCCGGTGTCCGCGAGGTCGTCTACCGCCGCTCGATCCCCCTCGCCACCCAGCATCTCGCCATCGTGCAGTCCCCGACCGGGGAGCGCGCCGCGGTGCTGGGCGCGGCGATCATGGTCGCCCGCGAGGTGCTCTCCCCCGCCAACGTCGAACGATACGTGTCGGTGAGAACCCGATGAGTTCGCCCTATGAGCGCGCGCTCGGAGATCGCATCTCCGAGCTCCACCCGAAGACCGCCTGGTACTTCCGCACGATCCCCGATGGTCAGGTCGGCATCGGTACCGGGGTCTTCACCCGAGCCGGGTCCCCGCATCGCTGGCTGTGGCCGGTGTTCCGCATCGCCGAATCCCTGGGCGTCGCGTTCGCCGGGTGGGAGAGCGACGTGCCCTTCCGCATCGAGAACCGCACGATCGGCGGCACGGCCGTCGCGGTGCGGTACTTCGACCTTCCCGGCCGCACCTGGGTCATGCCCGACACGGTCGCCCTCGGCGAGAATCGCATCCTCCGCAACGAGATCGGCCCGCACCGCACCGTCGTGACCACCTTCGACCTCGACGTTCACGACGGCGCGGTCGTGCTCACCATCCGACGGGTCGGGATGCGGTTCGGGCGGCTGCGCATCGCCGCTCCGCGCTTTCTGCGCCCGCGCATCGGCCTCGTCGAGCGCTGGGACGACGGCCGGCAGCAGCACCACGTGAACATGACCATCGACGCGCCACTCCTCGGTCGCGTCTACGAGTACACGGGCTACTTCGACTACGTGATCGAGAGCGAGACCCCGTGACCGATGCCACGCCGCTCCCCGCGGGCCCCGTCGTCATCGGTGGCTCCTCGGGATTCATGGGCAGGCACCTCGTCCCGCGCCTGCGGTCCGCCGGACGCGAGGTCATCACGATCTCGCGATCCGGGGCCGACATCTCCTGGGGCGACCAGCGCGCGATCGATCGCGCCGTCGACGGCGCGTCGCTCGTGATCGGTTTGGCCGGCAAGAGCGTGAACTGCCGATACACCCCCGAGAACCGCGCCGAGATCTTCCGGTCGCGGCTCGACACCACCGCGTCGCTGAGCTCGGCCATCGCCGACGCGACGGAACCGCCGCCCCTGTGGATCAACTCCTCGACGGCGACGATCTACCGCCATGCCGAGGATCGACCGATGACCGAGTCGTCCGGGGATCTCGGCGCCGGTTTCTCCGTGGACGTGGCGAAGGCCTGGGAACGCGCTCTGTTCGCCGACGATCTGCCGCACACCCGACGGGTCGCGCTGCGCAGCGCCATCGTGCTCGGCCACGGCGGTGTGCTCGGTCCGCTCGAACGCCTGGCGAGACTCGGGCTGGGCGGCGCACAGCACGACGGACGCTGGCCCGTCAGCCGGGCGCGCCGCGCCGCCGGAACCGGGCACTTCCCGGGAGCACTCCACGGCACGCAGAGGTTCAGCTGGGTGCACGTCGACGACGTGGCCCGGATCATCGACTTCCTCGAGGTCACCCCCTCGATCGAGGGCCCGGTGAACGCGGCTTCCCCGAACCCCTCCTACAATGCCGGGTTCATGGCCACCGTGCGCCGAGTGCTCGGCGTCGGCTTCGGACCCCCGCTCCCCCGATGGATGCTCGAACTCGGCGCCATCGGCATCCGCACCGAGACCGAACTGGTCCTGAAGAGCCGCTGGGTCATCCCCGAGAAGCTCACGACCGCCGGGTTCGCTTTCGACTATCCGGAGCTCGAGGGCGCGGTCCGTGAATCCTTCTCGCGCACGTCTCGCAACGCCGGCTCCAGCTCGGGGAAGGCGAAGGCGTAGCCTGCGTTCTCGAGCACACCGGGAGCGATCCACCGACTGTTGAGCACCAGATCCGGCTCGGCGCGCAGCACCCACATCGCCGGCTCGAGCATGAACCGCCACGAGGGCAGCCCGATCGGCATCCCGACGACACGACGCAGCGCCCGCATCAGTCCGCGGTTGTCCACGACGCCCGGCGCCGACATGTTCACCGGACCCGAGATGCGCGCGTCGTCGCGGATGAACCGCACGGCTCCCACGAGGTCGTCGATATGGATCCAGCTGAACCGCTGATGCCCGCGGGACCGCCGTCCCAGCGGCTTCCGCGGCTCGGTCGGGTGCGGGCCGATGCCGCGATAGCGCCGGTGCGGGAACCACCAGCCGTCGAACTGCGGCCCGCCGACGCCGAAGCGAGCGAGGCGGAAGAGCAGTGCCGGCGCGGGACCGTCGCCGACCACGAAGGTGATCCGCAGCGCCACGCGCCTCGTCGACGGCAGATCGCCCCGGAACAGTTCGGCTTCCCAGGCCCGGGTCACGTCCGGCAGGAAGCCGGTGTCGCGCTCGGTGTCGGCCTCGGTCTGTGCGCGGTCGAGCGCGTAGCGGTAGACCGCCGCGCTGGATGCGTTCATCCAGACGGCGGGCGGATGCTCGGCTCCCGCGATGGCGTCGTGGAGCGCGCGGGTCGTGTCGATGCGCGACTGGAGGATCTCCTCGCGATTGCGATCGGTGAACCGCGCGTTGATGCTCTTGCCCGCGAGGCCGATGACCAGGTCCGCGCCGTCGACGACGCGCCGGATCGACGCAGGGTCGTCCCAGCGGGCATCCGGGCCGTGGCGGCCGATCACGCTCACCTCATATCCATCGGCCTCGAGCGCCTGGGTCAGGGCCGTGCCGACGAACCCGCTGCCGCCGCCGATGA
Source organism: Microbacterium sp. USHLN272 (assembly GCF_037149655.1). NCBI lineage: Bacteria > Bacillati > Actinomycetota > Actinomycetes > Micrococcales > Microbacteriaceae > Microbacterium > Microbacterium sp. USHLN272. The sequence goes on from NZ_JBBCRA010000002.1 coordinate 200,578, forward strand.
CTGCCCGCTTCGCCATGTCAGAGGCCTTCCCCGCCGGATTCGCCGGCATCTCGCTTGCGCTTCTCGATCTCCTCGCGCAGGCGCCATTCCTCGATCTCGCGGTCGAGGTCGGCGATCTGCTGCTCGGTCGTGCGGATGTCGCGGGGCGGTGCCGGGGGTGCCGCGGTGCCCGTCGACGGGGCCGTGCGAGGAGCCCTCCGCAGACGCGGGATCGCGATCCCCGCGTCGCCGTAATCCCGACCGAGGCCGAACCAGAGGAGCGCTCCGAGGAGCGGCAGCAGGATCACCACGATCAGCCAGACGAGGCGGGGCAGGAACCGCACCTGCGAGTCCTCGCGCCGCACGATGTCGACCACCGCGCCGATCGTCAGCGCGAGAGTGATGATCGTGAACAGGAACGGCATGAACTCAGAGTAGATCAGGGAAGCAGGTGCCCGGCAGCCCGGAACAGCTCGTACCACTCCTCACGGGTGAGTTCGACATCCGCCCCGGCCGCGGCATCCGTCACCCGCTCGGGCGTCGTGGTGCCGAGGACGACCTGCATGCGCGCCGGGTGACGGACGATCCACGCCGTCGCGATCGCGATCGGCGTCACGCCGTGCGCGGCGGCGAGCCGGTCGATGACCGCGTTCAGCTCGGCGTACTGCGGGTTGCCGAGGAAGACGCCGGTGAAGAAGCCGCCCTGGAACGGCGACCACGCCTGGATCGTGATGCCGTTGATGCGGCAGTACTCGACGATCCCGCCGCCGTCGCGCACGATGCTCTGGTCCTCGGCCGCCATGTTCATCGCGATCGGCTGGGCGATGATCGGGGCGTGCGTGATCGAGAGCTGCAGCTGGTTCGCGACGAGGGGCTGGCGCACCGCGGTGCGCAGCAGGTCGATCTGGCGCGGCGTGTGGTTCGACACCCCGAATGCGCGCACCTTGCCCGAGGCTTCGAGCTCGTCGAACGCGCGCGCGACCTCCTCGGGTTCGACCAGCGCGTCCGGGCGGTGCAGCAGCAGCACGTCGAGGCGGTCGGTTCGCAGCGAACGCAGAGATCCCTCGACCTGCGCGACGATGTGCTCGTACGAGAAGTCGAACATCCCCTTGTCGGGCACGATGCCGCACTTGGTCTGCAGCACGATCTCGTCGCGCTCGGCGGCGGTGAGACGCAGGGCAGCGGCGAACCGGGACTCGCAGTGGTGCATGCGTCCGCCGTAGATGTCGGCGTGGTCGAAGAAGTCGATCCCGGCGGCGCGCGCCGTGTCGTACAGGGCCCGGATGTGGGCGTCGTCCTTGTCGTCGATGCGCATCATTCCGGCAACGACGGCGGGTGCGGTGGTGGTTCCGAAAGGCACGGTCTTCATAGCGCCACGATATCGCGACGGCGGGCACCCGCGTCAGTGGTCAGCGGCCCGATCGTAGGTCGGGGAGGAGGGATGCCGGCGAACGATCCAGCGCCTCGGCGATGCGCGCGAGGTCGACGACGCTGAGGTCGGCCTGCGCGTCGAGCTTGCGACGTAGGGTGGAGTAGGCGATTCCGGAGTGCTCCGCGAGCCACCTCTTCGAACGCTGACTCTCACGCAGGGCGGAGACGATCGCGGATGCCACCAATTGTCGATCATCTGCCGTCACACGTAGACAGTATCCTCCCGATTGGCGACACGCAACACGGCATGTGTCCAATATGACGGCATACTGCATCCATCACGGTGCTATCGTGACTCGTGTGAAGACATCAGCGGAGCTGTTCAACGCGGCCGTCGGCCGTCAGCTGCGGGCCGAGATCGCCGCCGCAGGAAGCAGCATCGCCGCCATGGCGCGCGATGCGGGAGTCGCGCGGAGCGCGCTCGACAACTACGTCACCGGCAAACGCGCCATCCCCGTGCCGGTCGTCTACACGGTCTGCGCGATCATCAACGTGGCTCCGCACCTCGTGCTCGCGCGCGCCGAAGAGCGCCTGAGCGCCGACATCGCGAGCGCTCCGGCGACGATCACTCCCCTGCACCGCCGCCCCGATGTCGCACCCCTCGGCCAGGATGTCCCTGAAGTCGCCTTCGGCTCTCCCCTGCCGCACGATCGCGATACCGACGACCTCTATTCGTAGGAACGACATGGACCCGCAGCTCCTCCGCCTCGCCGAGGAGCGCGGGCTGCACATCGTCGAACGCGCCGGCCCCACGCGTGGCGGCTTCGACCCCGCGCACAGCATCATCCGCGTCACCCCCGGCATGAGCGCCCGCACCACCCGCAGCGTCCTGGCCCACGAACTCGGGCACGCCACGCTCCGTCACGCGCCGACGACGCACGCGCGCCTGCGTGCTCGCCAGGAGCGCCAGGCCGATGCCTGGGCCGCACGCCTCCTGATCTCCCCGCAGGCCTACGCCGCCGCCGAGAACCTCCGTGGGCCGCACCCGGCGAGCCTCGCGTTCGAGCTCGACGTCACGGTCGAACTGGTGATCGCCTACCAGGCGCTCCTCGCCCGCGCGAGTGAACGACAGCGCCGCGCTGGTTGAATGGCCGCATGGCTTTTCTCGTTCCCCCCGCGCCCGTCACGCTCACCGGCCGCCTCGTCGAGCTGCGCCCGCTCGATGCGTCGTACCGCGACTCCCTCATCGAAGCCGTCGAAGAGGGCGACCTCTGGCAGACGGCCTGGTACACCTCGGTGCCCGCACCCGACGGGGTCGCCGCAGAGATCGATCGGCGGCTCGATCTCTGCGCGAAGGGCGAGATGATCCCCTTCGTCGCCATCGATGCGACCGGTCGCGTGCTCGGCCTGACCTCGTACTACGACATCGCCGAGGACGTGCCCCGCCTGCACATCGGGTACACGTGGAACCGCCCCTCCGCCCACGGCACCGGCACGAACGCGGAGTCGAAGCTGCTGCTCCTGCGCCACGCCTTCGAGACGCTCGGCGTCTTCCGCGTCGGACTCACGACCCAGTGGGTCAACTTCCAGTCCCGTGCGGCGATCGAACGCCTCGGCGCCAAGCAGGACGGCGTGATGCGCGCGATGTCGCGCTACCGCAACGGCGCACTCCGCGACAGCGTCGAGTATTCGATCATCGAGCCGGAGTGGCCCGCCGTGCGCGCGAACCTCGAGATGCGGTTGTCGCGCAGGAAGTGGGGGCGCCGGCGTCGACCGTGATCAGTCGGTGGAGGGGCCCGACCAGTTCTTCGAGCGCCGCGTGGCCGAGCCGCGCTCGCGCATCATGAAGGCGAGCGACAGCATCGTGATCAGGAGACCCGCGACGAAGATGATCGCCTGGTAGTCCTCGGCGGTCTGCGCGAAGGCCATGAGGTAGATCCCTCCGAGGAAGAGGATCAGGAAGAAGATGAAGCTGAGGATCACGGGATCTCCTGTCGTAGCGGCCGCCCCTCCAGCCTACCGCGCGTAGCGCAGGGCACCGATCCGCGGAAGCCCCTTCGCGCGCGCGGCATCCGCTGCTCTACTCGTCATCATGGATACCGCGCTCACCGCACTCGCCATCACCTGCACGCTCAAGCCCTCGCCCGCCGACTCGAGCTCCGACCTGCTCGCCACGCAGATCCTCGATGCTCTCGCCGACCACGGCGTCACCGGTGATCTGGTGCGCGCCGTCGACCTCGCCGTGAAGCCGGGCGTCGAGACCGACATGGGCGACGGCGACGAGTGGCCCGCCATCCGCGAGAAGGTGCTCGGCGCCGACATCCTCGTGCTCGTGACCCCGACGTGGATGGGGCAGCACTCGAGCGTCGCCCAGCGGGTGCTCGAGCGCCTCGACGCCGAACTCGCCGAGACGGATGCCGAGGGGCGCCCGATCCTGTTCGACAAGGTCGCGATCGCCGGGATCGTGGGCAACGAGGACGGCGCGCACCACATCGCCGCGATCCTCTTCCAGTCGCTCAACGACATCGGGTACACGGTCCCCGCGCAGGCGTCGGTCTACTGGAACGGTGAAGCGATGCAGGGCGTCGACTACAAGGACCTCGACGAGACGCCGGAGAAGGTCGTGGAGACGATCACGACCGCGTCGCGGAACGCCGCGCATCTCGCCCGGGCGCTGAAGACGAGCGCGTATCCGGCCGACTGAACGTGACGACCTCGTCGCGACGCGATCGATCCACCGAGAGACCCGCGAGCTCCAGCCGACGGAACACGCGCTTCGGCAGGTCCGGCAGCCCGCGCTCCACACCGCGCGGAGGTGTGACGAGGCCCAGGAGGAGTGACAGGTCGACGCCTTCGGCGCGCACCTCGATGCGCGCGTAGTCGCTGCGTGGCCTCCACAGCAGGCGGTCGAGGTCGCGATACGGGACGCGATGGTGCACCAGGCCGACCGTGAGGCGCAGCTCGTCGTTCCCGAACTCGATGACGGTGGGAACGGACCGACGCCGCGCACTGGCGGTGAACACGAAATACACGGGCAACCCGACGAGCAGGCCCAGCGCGATGATCACGATGCGCGGGCCGAGCCTCATCGCGAGGTCGTCGAACACGACCATCAGCACGAACGCCACGAGTCCGGCCGGAACGATCATCCCGACGAGCGCCAGCGTGAGGGCGCGCATGCGCATCTCGACCGCGTCGACGCGCAGCCCCGAGCCGTCGCCGCTCGGCGCACGCTCCCAGGTGCGGAGAACCGGAGCCGGACGCTTCGCGGCATCTCGACGGCTCATCACCGAGGTCACGCGCGAGAGCAGCCCGAGCCAGATCCATCCCGCCGCCGGGATCGCGGCCATCTGCAGTACCACCACGACCGCGCGCACCGGCTCGGAGAGCGTCGCGAGCCAGGGCCCGGCGAACTCGACCACGACGATCATCAGCGCGGCCAGGACCACGGCGACCCCGACGTGAAGGGGAACGCCCGTGCGATTCGGCATCCGCAGCGTGAGGCCCACGAAGGCGAAGCCGAAGCACCAGCCGCCCACCAGCATCAGGAGGAACGGGAAGAAGCTCAGGTCGTCGCCGGCCAGGGTCGCCGCGAGGGCGGCGGCGAGGAGGACGACTCCCCAGAAGAGCGGACGGCGCAGCACGGGACAAGCTTAGGATCAAGCCCGCCCCGTGCTGCGCCAGGTGTCGGTTGCGGATCAGCTGCGGCGCGCGCGGCGCACGGCCATCGTCGCTGCTCCGGCGAGCAGCAGCATCAGACCGAAGCCGGCGGCGTACCAGGGCAGGTCGCCTCCGGTGATGGCCAGGCCGGCGCCTGCCTGCCCGGCCGCGTTCCCTCCGACGGCGGCAGCAGCCGGCACGGTGACGGTCACGGCCGCGGATGCCGATCCGGTGAGGAGGTTCTCATCGGGGTCCACCGCGGAACCCGCGGCACCGTTGGTCAGCGTGCCGACGTCGGCGGCGCGCACCTCGTACGACACGGAGCAGGTGAGCACATCGCCGGGGGCGAGCGTCACGGGTGCGGTCGTGTCGCACTCGAGGTCACCCAGCGGAGCCGATCCCGAGAAGTCGGTGTCCGTCAGCGTGACATCGGAGAGGGTCACGGCGCCGGCGTTCGTCGCGGTGAGCGTGTAGAGAACGTCGTCGCCGACCGCGGCGGTCGATACCGATGCCGTCTTGGTCACGGCGAGGGCGGATTCACCCTCGACCGCGACGAGCGCGGTGGACGCAGCGGATGCCGACGACACCGTGGTGTCGGCGATCAGCGCCGTCGCGACGGCCTCGTTGCTCACACCACCGGCGTCGACATCGGCCTGCGTGATCTCGTAGGGCGCCTGGCACGTGGTGCTCTCGCCGACGGCGAGCTCGGTGACGGGGCACACGATCTCGCCGAGCTCGCCCGTACCCGAGAAGGCCGTCTCGTCGATCGCGAGACCGTCGACCGGCAGGTCGCCGTCGTTCGTGACAGCGAAGTCGTAGACGACCGTGTCGCCCGCGGCCGCGGTGGTCGGGCTCACGGTCTTCACGAGGCCGAGCGACGCCGCCTTCGCGGTGTTCGTGACCGTGCAGCTGACCGCGTCACCGGCGACCAGAGCGAGCTGCTGGCTCGCGCCCGCGCCCTCCGGCAGCTCGGTGGTGCTGGTCGCATTCGCGTTGGTGCACGCCCAGTCGGCGTCGTAGTAGTCCACCGGGCTCCCAGAGCCCGCGGTCGACGCTTCGGAGAGCGTGAGCGGACCGCTCGGGATCACCGGCACGACGTCGGTCGACGCCGAGTCGGAGTCGCCCGTCGAGGCGGATGCCAGGAGCGGACCCTCGCTCGATGCGACACTCAGGTCGAACGAGTCGGTGGGGTCGACGCGGCTGGCGACCTGCTTGTCGACCGAGACCGCGGCGGTGCGGATACCGAAGGCGAGGCCCTCGCGCTCACCACGGTTGTTCATGTAGAGGCCGCCCGAGATGCGCGTCGCCGACGGCGCTGCGAAGATCGCACCGTACACACCGGGGTTCGCTGTCGAACCCGGGTAGCACCACACGTCGGTCGTTCCGTTCCCTACCGGCGGAATCATGCATCCGCCGGCGGTGCCCAGCCAGTTGTAGTCGATGAGCGACATCGGGGCGTCCGAAGTCCAGTGGATCCACTCTCCGGCGCTGCCGACCGCGGCATCCTGTGTCTCGGGGGCTGCCGCGATCAGGTCGTAGCCGCTGACCGGGGTGCCGTTCAGCGAAACCTGGAAGTCGGAGATGATGATGTCCACGCCGCCGTACGGCTGACCGGCGGTCGCATACAGATACGGGCTTCCCGGGATGCCGTTGTAGTAGCCGGGGATTCCCATGATGAACGGGGGGTTCGTCGCGGGAACCGCGACGACCGGGCGCGCCGTCCAACCGGAGATGGGGCGCTCACTCACCGTGGAGGCGACGTCGTAGGCGCCGAGCGACATCTCGAAGTCCTGGCCGTCAGCGCTCTGGCCGATCGTGGAGTCGTATCCGGCGAAGTCGAGCCAACAGATCGAGTCCGGGAACTTCCCGCCCCCGCCCGGGTTGGCGTACCCGCAATTCGTCTGGATCGGAGCGGCGGATGCCGGAGCCGCCGCGACTCCCGTGAACAACATGGCCAACAGTGCTGCTGCGCCGGCGAACGCCGACAGTTTTTTGACGCTCACAAGCGCTCTCCCCTGGGTAAAGGTGGGCAGCGTCCCATCAACGCCTCCCCTTCAAGAGACGCCGGAACGGCCCGATCATTACGCGCATCTGGCGGATACCGATGCGCGCACCACCGGCACATCGCGTTCTTTCGAATCCCCCGCGATATTTCGGTCAGCTCACCTTATTGGACAGGAAGTGTCGAATGAGAGAAGTGCGCCACACTTCATCCGCAATTTACTTTGAACGTTGATTCAGTCTTGCCGCCCGGGCGCGATGCGGGTGTATGTTTCGGAAATGGAGCCGTTGCGCGTAGGGCTCGTCGCAGATCCGGCTTCGCCCACGGCCGTGGCTCGTCGGATGACCGACCTCGCGCCGCCGATCACCGCCGAGGCCGTCGGCTGGACGGTCGAACTCGTCAGCGAACCGTTCACCCTCGGATCCGAAGATGTCGACGTCGCCGTGGCTCGACTCGGAGAGCACGCCGAGCAGAACGGGTGGGATCTCGTCGTCGGTGTCACCGAACTCCCGCTGCGCGCCGACGACGGCCGCTATCTGCTGGCGGCGATCGACGCGCGGCGCCGGTCCGCGGTGCTGTCACTGCCCGCTCTGGGCGGCGTGCGGGTGCAGGCGCGAGCACGCCACGCCGTGCGAGGGCTCATGGATGAGATGGCCGAACCTGCCACGCGCGAGGATCAGCGCCTGCCGCTCCCCCGGATCAGCGCCCGCGGGCGCCTGCTCATGGGCATGGTGCTGGCGAACCGCCCGTGGATGCTCGCCGCGGGACTCAAGTCGGCATTGGTCGCGGCCCTGGCGACTGGCGCCGTGGCGACGATCGAACCGACGGTGTGGTCGCTCGCGATCTCCCTGTCGGGCTGGCGCCTGGCGGCGGCGATGGTCGCCTCCATCGCTATCCTCATCGCCTGGATCGTGATCGATGGCGAGCTCTGGGACCGCCCCGAGGACGACTCGCCCGCGTCGCGGGAGAGATCCCGGCTCTACAACACCTCGACGATTCTGACTCTGACCGTGGGGATCGTCATCTGCTATCTGGCCCTGTACGCCGTGAACCTCGCCTGGGCCCTCTTCGTCCTCGATACGGCGGTGATGAGCGACGCCCTCGGTCGCGCCGTCGCGCTTCCCGACCTGTTCGTGCTCACCTGGTTCGTCGCGTCGGCCGCGACGCTCGGCGGGGCACTGGGCACCGGCTTGGAGTCGGACGATTCGATCCGCGCCGCCACCTACTCGAAACGCGAGGAGGAGCGGCGCGCTCGCCTTGCCGGCGAGCGCGCCTGAACCGATCACGAGCGCACCGGAACCGATCACGCGAGATGATCGCCGAGCGGACCGCCCCGCGGACAGGACCTCAGAAATCCCAGTCGTCGTCTTCCGTCGCCTCGGCCTTGCCGATGACGTAGGAGGAACCCGAACCCGAGAAGAAGTCGTGGTTCTCGTCGGCGTTCGGCGACAGGGCCGACAGGATCGCCGGGTTCACGTTCGTGACCGTCGACGGGAACATCGCCTCGTAGCCGAGGTTCATGAGCGCCTTGTTGGCGTTGTAGTGCAGGAACTTCTTGACGTCCTCGGTCAGCCCGACACCGTCGTAGAGGTCCTGCGTGTACTGCACCTCGTTGTCGTAGAGCTCGTAGAGGAGCGAGAAGGTGTAGTCCTTCAGCTCGTCGCGGCGCTCCTGGGTCTCGTTCTCGAGACCCTTCTGGAACTTGTAGCCGATGTAGTAGCCGTGCACGGCCTCGTCACGGATGATGAGGCGGATGAGGTCGGCCGTGTTCGTCAGCTTCGCCTTCGACGACCAGTAGATCGGCAGGTAGAAGCCCGAGTAGAACAGGAACGACTCGAGAAGGGTCGAGGCGATCTTGCGCTTGAGCGGGTCGTCGCCCTGGTAGTAGTCCATGATGATCTGAGCCTTCTTCTGAAGGTTCGGATTCTCGGTCGACCACCGGAACGCCTCGTCGATCTCCTTCGTCGACGCGAGCGTCGAGAAGATCGAGGAGTAGCTCTTCGCGTGCACCGACTCCATGAACGCGATGTTGGTGTACACCGCCTCTTCGTGCGGGGTGATCGAGTCGGGGATGAGCGACACCGCGCCCACGGTGCCCTGGATCGTGTCGAGCAGCGTGAGACCCGTGAAGACGCGCATCGTCAGCAGCTGCTCCTCGGGGGTGAGCGTGTTCCACGACTGGATGTCGTTCGACAGCGGCACCTTCTCGGGCAGCCAGAAGTTGTTCACCAGACGGTTCCAGACCTCGAGGTCCTTGTCGTCTTCGATGCGGTTCCAGTTGATCGCCTGCACGCTGTCGACCAGCTTGAGCGGAGGGTGAGGAGTCATGTTCGTCGTTTCTCGATAATCAGTGACGGGTCAGAGCATGCAGGAGACGCACTCGGTCATGTCGGTGCCCTCGAGCGCCATCTGACGCAGACGGATGTAGTAGATCGTCTTGATGCCCTTGCGCCATGCGTAGATCTGCGCCTTGTTGATGTCGCGCGTCGTGGCGGTGTCCTTGAAGAACAGCGTCAGCGACAGACCCTGGTCGACGTGCTGCGTCGCCGCGGCGTACGTGTCGATGACCTTCTCGTAGCCGATCTCGTAGGCGTCCTGGTAGTACTCCAGGTTGTCGTTCGTCATGAACGCCGCCGGGTAGTAGACGCGACCGAGCTTGCCTTCCTTGCGGATCTCGATCTTCGACGCGATCGGGTGGATCGACGACGTCGAGTTGTTGATGTACGAGATCGATCCGGTCGGCGGCACCGCCTGCAGGTTCTGGTTGTAGATGCCGTGCTCCTGGATCGACGCCTTCAGCGCCACCCAGTCGGCCTGCGTCGGGATGTGCTTGCCCGCGAAGAGCTCCTTGACCTTCTCGGTCGCCGGCACCCACTCCTGGTCGATGTACTTGTCGAAGAACGCGCCCGAGGCGTACGTCGAGTCCTCGAAGCCGTCGAACGCCTGCTTGCGCTCGATCGCGAGGTTGTTCGAGGCGCGCAGCGCGTGGAACAGCACCGTGTAGAAGTAGATGTTCGTGAAGTCGATGCCCTCTTCGGAGCCGTAGTAGACGTGCTCGCGTGCGAGGTAGCCGTGCAGGTTCATCTGGCCGAGGCCGATGGCGTGCGAGCGGTCGTTGCCGTCTTCGATCGAACGGACCGAGCGGATGTGGCTCTGGTCGCTCACCGCGCTGAGCGCACGGATCGCCGTCTCGACGGTCTGACCGAGGTCGTCGGCATCCATCGACAGCGCGATGTTCATCGAGCCGAGGTTGCAGGAGATGTCCTTGCCGATCTGGTCGTACGACAGGTCGTCGTTGTACGTGGTCGGCGTGTTCACCTGCAGGATCTCGCTGCAGAGGTTCGACATGTTGATGCGGCCCTTGATCGGGTTGGCCTTGTTCACCGTGTCCTCGAACATGATGTACGGGTAGCCCGACTCGAACTGGATCTCAGCGACGGTCTGGAAGAACTCGCGCGCGTTGATCTTGGTCTTCTTGATGCGCGAGTCGTCGACCATCTCGCGGTACTTCTCGGTGACCGAGATGTCGCCGAAGGGCACGCCGTAGACCTTCTCGACGTCGTACGGCGAGAAGAGGTACATGTCCTCGCCGTTCTTGGCGAGCTCGAAGGTGATGTCGGGAACGACGACACCCAGCGAGAGGGTCTTGATGCGGATCTTCTCGTCGGCGTTCTCGCGCTTGGTGTCGAGGAACCGCATGATGTCGGGGTGGTGCGCGTTGAGGTACACCGCACCCGCGCCCTGACGGGCACCGAGCTGGTTGGCGTAGCTGAAGCTGTCTTCGAGCAGCTTCATCACGGGGATGATGCCCGAGGACTGGTTCTCGATCTGCTTGATCGGGGCGCCGGCCTCACGGATGTTCGAGAGCAGCAGCGCCACGCCACCGCCGCGCTTGGAGAGCTGCAGCGCCGAGTTGATGCCGCGGGCGATCGACTCCATGTTGTCTTCGATGCGCAGCAGGAAGCAGCTGACGAGCTCGCCGCGCTGCGCCTTGCCCGCGTTGAGGAACGTCGGCGTCGCCGGCTGGAAACGGCCGGAGATGATCTCCTCCACCAGGGCGACGGCGAGCTTCTCGTCGCCGTCGGCGAGTCCGAGGGCGGTCATGACGACGCGGTCCTCGAAGCGCTCGAGGTAGCGCTTGCCGTCGAACGTCTTGAGCGTGTAGCTCGTGTAGTACTTGAAGGCGCCGAGGAACGTCTCGAAGCGGAACTTCTTGCCGTAAGCGAGGTCGTTGAGCTTCTGGATGAACTCGAGCGAGTACTGCTCGATCACGGCCGGCTCGTAGTACTCCTTCTCGACCAGGTAGTCGAGGCGCTCCTTGAGGGAGTGGAAGAAGACCGTGTTCTGGTTGACGTGCTGCAGGAAGTACTCCCGCGCCGCACGCTTGTCGGCGTCGAACTGGATCTTGCCGTTCGCGTCGTAGAGGTTCAGCATCGCGTTCAGGGCGTGGTAGTCCAGCCCCTCGTACGCCTGGTTCATCTTGAACGCCGCCTGCTGTGTCACGGTCTGCTCGTCAACTGCGCTGCCCACACTCGTTCCAATCCGTCGCTGACGCGATCCACGTCGTCCTGTGTGCCGAAGATTTCTAGCCGATACAAGTGAGGCACGTGGCACTTGCGGCTGATGATGTCGCCGGCGAGGCAGAATGCCTCGCCGAAGTTGGTGTTGCCTGCGGAGATCACTCCGCGGATGTGACGACGGTTGCGCTCGTCGTTGAGGAACCGGATCACCTGCTTGGGCACGGCGCCCCGCTCGACGCCTCGCCCCTCGCCCCCGCCATAGGTCGGGGTGACCAGAACGTAGGGCTCGTCGATGACGAGCTCTCCGTCGTTCCGGTGGAGCGGGATACGTCGGGCGGGAAGGCCCAGTTTCTCGATGAAGCGCGCCGTGTTTCCGGACACGCTCGAGAAGTAGACGAGGAGCGGTGCTGCGGTCGCGATGGCGTTCATGCGTCGATTCGCTCTCTCACCCCGCTGCGCGGCTGCCCGATCAGGCCAGACGGGTCGCGAGCTCGTCGATCTTGTCGGGACGGAAGCCCGACCAGTGGTCCTCGTCGGTGACGACGACCGGCGCCTGCATGTAGCCCAGCGCCTTGACCTGCTCCAGGGCCGTCGGGTCCTCCGACAGGTCGTGGATCTCGTACTCGATGCCCTTGGCATCCAGGGCGCGGTAGGTCGCGTTGCACTGGACGCAGGAAGGCTTGGTGTAGACCGTGATCGACATCTGTTTCCCCTCAGAATCGTTGTGTGGCCGGCAGTCCTCCGCCGGGAGTTCAATACTACATATAGGGACGGACACTCGGAGTGACCACAAGGGGTAGTAGTTACATTCGTGTAGTTTTTCCACCGCTCTCCCCAGATACAACACAGGTTCTCCACCGTTTCTTCCACAGGCGGAGGGGCGGGCGCAGGGCTCCCGAACCGCGAGAAATCGCGGCTGGGAGGCACCTGTGAGAGATCCATCCACAGGTCGCACGCTACGCCGGGCATCCGACATTCGGATTCCTGTGGAAACTGCTCCTCGGCGTGTCGTCGGCGTGTCGCCGATGCCGGGGCATCCGACCGTTCCCGTCGCGTCCGCGGCTGCCGGTACCGTTGTCTGGTGGCGGGATATCAGGACCTTCTTCGCACGCCCGGAGTGGCGCGCATGATCGCGGCTCAGCTGACGGCGCGATTCCCCAACGGCATGTCCTCGCTCGCGATCCTGCTGCACGTCGAGCAGCAGACCGGGTCGTACGGCGCCGCGGGCCTCGTCCTCGCCGCGACGAGCGTCGGGCAGGCCGTCGCCGGCCCCGTGACCAGCCGCTGGATGGGCGCGTGGGGCATGCGTCGCGTGCTCACCCTCACCCTCTCGGTCTGCGTCGTCGCCGTGCTCTGCCTGGCCCTGCTCCCCCTGAGCCTGCCGGGCTACATGGCGCTCGGTCTGATCGCCGGGCTCTCGACCCCGCCCGTGCAGTCGGCGGTGCGCACGATCTACCCCAAGCTCGTCAACGCCAAGCAGCTCACTCCCCTCTTCTCCCTCGACGCCTCGCTGCAGGAGATCATCTGGATCCTCGCCCCGGTGGTCATCACGCTGGTCTCGACCCAGGTCGGCACCACGCAGGGCCTGCTCCTCGTGGCGGTGTTCCTCGTCGGCGGCGGCTCGTGGTTCATCCTCTCCCCCGAGGTCGGGCGCGTGCGCATCCCGCGCAGCCGCAGCGCGCTCGGCAAGGTGGTGCTCAAGCCCCCGGTGCTGATGGCCACCATGATTGGCTTCCTCCTCATCGGCGCGTGCTCCGCGGTCGAGGTGGGTGTGGTCGCGACCTTCGAGCACGGCAGCCTCGAAGCAGGGCTCGTGCTCGCGGTCTTCGCGGTGGGGAGCCTCGCGGGGGGACTGTCGTTCGGGCACATCCCGATCGGACCGTGGGCGATGGCGCGCCGCCTGACGATCGTGACGGTCGGCCTCGCGCTCACCATGGTCTCGCTCAACGTGTTCTGGCTCGGCGGCACGCTCATCCTCGCCGGTATCGGCATCGCGCCGGCCCTCGCGGTGCTGTTCGCGATCACGACGGCGAGCGTCAAGTTCAGCGAGACCGCCGAGGCCTTCGGCTGGGCGGGCACCGGTCAGCTCATCGGCGCCGCTGCCGGATCCGCGGTGGCCGGCTTCCTCGTCGATGCCACCGACGCCCGCGGAGCCTACTTCGCCGCCGTCCTCTTCGCCGCGCTCGGTCTGGTCGTCTCGATCGTCTTCGTCCGCGCCCTCCCCGACCTGCGTCATCGCGACGCGAGCCCCTACCCCGACACCGAACCCCTGGCGGTCACCCCCTCATGAGCACGCTCCCCTCTTCTCCGTCCGCGCCCGAGGTCGTCTGCATCGGCGAGTCCATGGGCCTCGTCACCGCGCTGGGCGCTCCCCTGGCCGAAACCGAGACCGCCGCCCTCGACATCGCGGGCGCCGAGGGCAACGTCGCGGTCGGCCTGGTCGCCGCGGGGCACCGGGCCGTGTGGGCGTCGCGCCTCGGCGACGATCCCATCGCTGAGCGCATCACCGGCGAGCTGGCTCGGCGCGGGGTCGAGCTCTGGGCCGAGAAGGACGCGGATGCTCCCACCGGCGTCATGTTCAAGGATCCGGGCGTCGAGTCCTCGTCGGTCTACTACTACCGCCGCGGATCGGCCGCCTCCCTGATGGATTCCGGCTTCCTCTCCGTCGACCGGCTGCGGGGCGTGCGCATCGTGCACACGACGGGCATCACGCCCGCGCTCTCCGCCTCGTGCCGCGCCATGGTCGACGACCTGTACGTCGACGCCCGCGAGGCGGGGGCCCTCGTCTCGTTCGATGTGAACGACCGCCGAGCGCTGTGGTCGATGGACGACGCGCAGGCCACTCTGACCCGCCTCGCCGACGCCGCCGACATCGCCTTCGTGGGCCGTGACGAGGCCGAGCGGCTCTGGGGCACCGCGACCGCCGCCGATGTGCGCGCCCATCTGCCGAACTGCGCTCTCCTGATCGTCAAGGACGGCGACGTCGGCGCGACCGCCTTCGCCGCGGGCGAGGAGCCCGTGTTCGTCCCCGCTCCACTCGTCGACGTCGTCGAGCCCGTCGGAGCCGGCGACGCCTTCGCCGCGGGTTTCCTCGCCGCGACCCTCGATGGCACGGCCCTTGCCGACCGGCTCTCCGCCGGGCACGCCGCCGCCGCGCGCGTGCTCCGCACCCACGGAGACCTGCCGCCGCTCGGATGACGGCGATCGACACCCGACGGAGACTCCCTCCCGTCGCGGTTCTAGGCTGAGGGCATGGCCGCACCGCTCATGCTCCCCCGCCTCTCCTGGGGCGATCCGACCGCCGACCGCCATGCGCTCCTCGTGCACGGGCTGGGGTCGTCCGGCGCGCTGATGTGGCGACTCGGCGAGGCCCTCGCCGAGTCCGGGTGGCACGCGGTCGCCGTCGACCTGCGCGGTCACGGCGACGCACCGCGGGCGCTCGACTACACCGTCGCCGCGTACGCCGCGGATCTCGGGATCGCGCGACCGCAGCGCGGAGGCGCGTGGGATGCCGTCGTCGGCCACTCGCTCGGCGGCGCATCGAGCACGGTGGCCGCGGCCTCCGACCCGGACTGGACGCGCCGCCTGATCCTGCTCGACCCCGCGATCTTCGTCGAGGGCCGCGACGCGAAGATCGTGCGCAAGAGTCAGGAGCGCGCGTTCGCGGACCAGCGGATCGAGGTCGTGCAGCAGGAGCATCCGCACTGGCATCCGCAGGACTGGGAGCTCAAGGTCGACGCGGTCCGCCGGGCGAGCGCCTGGGCGGTCGAGCAGACCAGCGTGCAGAACACCCCCTGGGACGTGCGAGCGGATGCCGCACGCCTCGCCGTTCCCACGCACGTGATCGCGTCGGATCCCGAGGTCTACAGCATCTTCACCGGCGACACCGCGACCGACGTGCTGAGCGCGAACCCGCTCGTGACGATGTCGATCGTCGACGGCGCCGGGCACTCGCTGCACCGCGACAAGCCGGAGGAGTCGATCCGTCAGCTCCGGGAGGCCCTGGCATGAGTGCCTTCGACCCGGCCGCCTTCCTGCCCGACGAGCTGCTCGAGCGGATCCGCGAACGCGCACCGATCCACGACCGCGAGAACACGTTCCCCCAGCAGGATCTCGACGAGCTCCGCGCCGCCGGTTACCTCGCCATCCTCGTCCCGGCCGACCGCGGAGGTGCGGGACTCGGGCTCGCCGAGGCGGCGATCCTGCAGCAGCGCCTCGCCTCGGCCGCACCGGCGACCGCGCTGGCGATCAACATGCACCTCGTCTGGACGGGTGTCGCGAAGGTGTTCTCCGACCGCGGGGTCCCCGGCCTCGAGTTCGTGCAGGACGGCGCAGTCGCGGGCGAGGTCTTCGCATTCGGCATCAGCGAGGGCGGCAACGACCTCGTGCTGTTCGGCAGCGACACGGATGCCGTGCCCACCGCCGACGGCGGCTACACGTTCACCGGCACGAAGATCTTCACCTCGCTCGCCCCGGTGTGGACGAAGCTCGGACTGCACGGCCTCGACACGACGAGCGCCGACGCTCCGAAGCTCGTGTTCGCGTTCGTGGAGCGCACGGATGCCGTCGTCACCGGCGACGACTGGGACACCCTCGGCATGCGCGCCACCCAGAGCCGCACCACTCGCCTGTCGGGCGCGGCGGCCGCCGCCGAGCACGTCGTGCGGCGCATCGATCCGGGACCGAACCCCGACCCGATCGTGTTCGGCATCTTCAGCGTCTTCGAGGTGCTGCTGGCCTCGGTCTACACCGGGCTCGCCCGCCGCGCGCTCGATCTCGCGGTCGAGACCGCTCACCGGCGCCGCTCGAAGAGCACCGGCGCCGCGTACAGCCAGGACCCCGACATCCGCTGGCGGATCGCCGACATGGGCCTCGCCTACGACGCGCTCCCGCCGCAGATCCGGGCCCTCGCGCGCGACGTCGACGAGCGCGTCGATCACGGCGCCCGCTGGTTCACGCTGCTGTCGGGGCTCAAGCACCGCGCGATCACGACGGCGAAGCAGGTCGTCGACGAGGCGATGCTCGTCGCCGGAGGCGGCTCGTACTTCTCGAGCAACGAGCTGTCCCGCCTCTACCGCGACGTGCTCGCCGGAGCCTTCCACCCCTCCGACCCCGAATCCGCCCACGCGACGGCGGCGAGCGCTTGGCTCGGCCCCCGCGAAACCTGACACTTCCTGCCGAATTCGCAGATTGAATGAATCTATCCTGCGAAATCGGTTGAAATGACCAGCCACGGGTGCGAGGATCGCACCATGGTCTCCTCGAAGAAGCAGTCCCCCCTCGATGCCGTCTCCAAGACGATCATCGAGCTGCTCCAGGACGACGGGCGTCGCTCGTACTCCGACATCGGCCGCGTCGTCGGCCTGAGCGAAGCGGCGGTCCGTCAGCGCGTGCAGCGGCTCACCGAATCCGGGGTGATGCAGATCGTGGCGGTCACCGACCCCATGCAGCTCGGCTTCCACCGGCAGGCGATGATCGGCATCCGCGTGTCCGGCGATGCGCGCCGCGTCGCCGAGGCCGTCGCCGAGATCGAGGCGATCGACTACGTCGTCATCACGGTCGGCGCCTTCGACGTGCTCGCCGAGGTCGTCTGCGAGGACGACGAAGACCTGCTGTCCCTGATCAACGACGTCATCCGACCGATCGACGGCGTGCTGTCGACCGAGACCTTCATCTACGCCAAGCTGCAGAAGCAGCTCTACAACTGGGGGACCCGATGAGCACCGCATTCTCACCCGAGGCCGAGGCCGCACTGCAGGCGAAGGCTCAGGACCACCTCTGGATGCACTTCACGCGCCAGTCGACCATGGCCACCTCCGGTGTGCCGATCATCGTCAAGGGCGAGGGCCACCGCATCTGGGACGCGAAGGGCAAGGAGTACTTCGACGGGCTCGCCGGCCTCTTCGTCGTCAACGCCGGCCACGGGCGGCAGCGTCTCGCCGAGGCCGCGGCGAAGCAGGCATCCGAGCTCGCGTTCTTCCCGCTGTGGTCGTACGCGCACCCGGCGGCGATCGAACTCGCCGACCGCCTCGCCGACGAGGCACCCGGCGACCTCAACCGCGTCTTCTTCTCGACCGGCGGCGGTGAAGCCGTCGAGACCGCGCTCAAACTCGCGAAGCACTACTGGAAGCTGCAGGGCAAGCCCACCAAGCACAAGGTGATCTCGCGCTCGGTCGCCTATCACGGCACCCCGCACGGCGCCCTGGCGATCACCGGCATCCCCGCGATGAAGGCGATGTTCGAGCCGGTCGCCCCGGGCGGATTCCGGGTGCCGAACACCAACTTCTACCGGGCGGCCGAGATGGGTGCCCCCGCCGACGACCTCGAGGCCTTCGGCCGCTGGGCCGCCGACCGTATCGAGGAGATGATCCTCTTCGAGGGCGCCGACACCGTCGCCGCGGTCTTCCTCGAGCCGGTGCAGAACTCCGGCGGATGCTTCCCGCCCCCTCCCGGCTACTTCCAGCGGGTGCGCGAGATCTGCGACCGGCACGACGTGCTGCTCGTCTCGGACGAGGTCATCTGCGCCTTCGGGCGCCTCGGCCACACCTTCGCGTGCACGGGTCTCGGCTACGAGCCCGACATGATCACCTGCGCGAAGGGCATGACGAGCGGGTACTCGCCGATCGGCGCGACGATCGTCAGCGACCGCATCTACGAGCCGTTCTCGAAGGGCGACCTGTCGTTCCCTCACGGCTACACGTTCGGCGGTCACCCGGTCTCGGCGGCGGTGGCGCTCGAGAACCTCGCGATCTTCGACGAGGAGGGACTCAACGCCCGCGTCCGCGAGAACTCGCCGCTGTTCCGCGCCGAGCTCGAGAAGCTGAGCGATCTGCCGATCGTGGGCGATGTGCGCGGCGACGGCTACTTCTTCGGCATCGAGCTGGTGAAGGACAAGGCGACGCGCGAGACCTTCGACGACGCCGAGTCCGAGCGACTCCTGCGCGGATTCCTCTCTCCCGCGCTGTTCGAGGCCGGCCTGTACTGCCGCGCCGACGACCGGGGCGACCCCGTGATCCAGCTCGCGCCGCCGCTGACCGTGGGTCCGGCCGAGTTCCGCGAGATCGAGCAGATCCTGCGCGACGTGCTCACCCGCGCGCAGGCCGTTCTCTGAGCAGCCCCTCTCCCCTTCCCCTTCACACCCTCAGGAGCACTGTGGACGTCGTCCGTCATGTCATCAACGGTTCGGAGACCGCCGAGGCGGCCCGCACCGGTCAGATCTTCAACCCCGCGACCGGTGAGGTGACCCGCGAGGTCGCGTTCGCCTCGACCGCCGAGGTCGACGGCGCGATCGCCGCCGCCGCGGCCGCCGCACCCGCCTGGCGCGAGACGAGCCTGATCAAGCGCGCCGACGTGTTCTTCCGGCTGCGCCAGCTGCTCAAGGAGCGCACGCCCGAGCTCGCGGCGATCGTCACCTCCGAGCATGGCAAGGTGCTCTCGGATGCCGCGGGCGAGGTGTCGCGCGGCATCGAGAACGTCGAGTTCGCCGCCGGTCTCGTGCACCTGCTCAAGGGCGAGCGCAGCGAACAGGTCTCACGCGGCGTCGACGTGCACTCGGTCAAGCAGCCGGTGGGGGTGGTCGCCGCGATCACGCCGTTCAACTTCCCCGTGATGGTGCCGCTGTGGATGGTCGCCTCGGCGATCGCCTGCGGCAACACGGTCGTGCTCAAGCCCAGCGAGAAGGACCCGTCGGCCGCCGTGTGGCTGGCGAAACTCTTCCGGGAAGCGGGCCTCCCCGACGGCGTGCTCAACGTCGTGCACGGCGACAAGGAGGCCGTCGACGCCCTGCTCGAGTCGCCCACCGTGTCGGCCGTCAGCTTCGTGGGCTCCACCCCGATCGCCCGCTCGATCTACCAGCGGGCCTCGGCCGCGGGCAAGCGCGTGCAGGCTCTCGGGGGCGCGAAGAACCACATGGTCGTGATGCCGGATGCCGACATCGACGCGGCGGCCGATGCCGCCGTTTCTGCCGCCTACGGCTCGGCCGGTGAGCGCTGCATGGCCGTGTCGGTGCTCGTCGCCGTCGGTGACGTCGCCGACGATCTGGTC
The DNA here is from genome assembly GCF_037149655.1 of Microbacterium sp. USHLN272. Taxonomy (NCBI): domain Bacteria; kingdom Bacillati; phylum Actinomycetota; class Actinomycetes; order Micrococcales; family Microbacteriaceae; genus Microbacterium; species Microbacterium sp. USHLN272. Next base: position 220,153 of record NZ_JBBCRA010000002.1, read on the forward strand.
TCGGCGATCGCCTCCCGCATCGACGGGCTCACGATCGGCGACGGCACCGACCCCACCAGCGAGATGGGCCCGCTCATCACCCGCGAGCACCGCGACCGGGTGGCCTCGTACGTCACGGGAGCGGCGGCCGAGGGTGCCACGGTCGTCGTCGACGGCACCGCGAAGAAGTTCGACTCGAACGGCTTCTTCCTGGGCGTCAGTCTGATCGACCACGTCATCCCGGGCACGAAGGTGTACGACGACGAGATCTTCGGCCCGGTGCTGTCGGTCGTGCGCGTCGACACCTATGCGGATGCCGTGGCGCTCGTGAACGCCAACGCCTACGGCAACGGCACCGCGATCTTCACCCGCGACGGCGGCACGGCGCGTCAGTACGAGTTCGACATCGAGGTCGGGATGGTCGGGGTCAACGTGCCGATCCCCGTGCCGATCGGTGCGTACTCGTTCGGCGGCTGGAAGGACTCGCTGTTCGGCGACTCCCACATCTACGGCCCCGAGTCCGTGCACTTCTACACGCGTTCCAAAGTGGTCACCACACGCTGGCCCGACCACACGCCGTCGCAGATCGACCTCGGCTTCCCGAGCAACCACTGATCGAGGAGCACGACCGATGACGAACTTCACCAACCGCCACGGTGCGGCCCACGCGCTGCCCGCTCCGGATGCCGAGGCGCAGGTGCGCGCCGACGACCGAGGGCACGTCTTCCACTCGTGGAGCGCACAGGCTCTGATCGATCCTCTGCCCGTCGCCGCCGGCGAGGGGTCGACGTTCTGGGACTACGCGGGCAGCGCCTACCTCGACTTCTCGAGTCAGCTCGTGAACCTCAACCTCGGCCACCAGCATCCCGATCTGGTCGCCGCGATCCAGCAGCAGGCCGGCCGTCTCGCCACCATCCAACCCTCGATGGCGAACGATGTGCGGGGCGAACTCGCCCGCCTGATCTCCGAAGTCGCGCCCGCGGGCATGCAGAAGGTGTTCTTCACCAACGGCGGCGCCGAGGCCAACGAGTACGCCGTGCGCATGGCTCGCCAGTTCACCGGGCGCCGCAAGGTGCTCTCGATGTACCGCAGCTACCACGGGTCGACCTCCACGGCGATCTCGCTCACCGGCGACCCGCGGCGCTGGGCGAACGACGGCGTCGACAACGGCACGGTGCGCTTCTTCGGCCCCTACCTGTACCGGTCGCCCTTCCACGCCGAGACGCCCGAGCAGGAGTCCGAGCGGGCGCTCGCACACCTCGAGCAGACGATCCAGCTCGAGGGTCCGGCCACGATCGCGGCGATCATCATCGAGACCGTCGTCGGCACCAACGGCGTGCTCGTGCCGCCGCCCGGGTACCTTCCCGGCGTGCGCGAGCTGTGCGACCGCTACGGCATCGTCTACATCGCCGACGAGGTGATGGTCGGGTTCGGCCGCCTCGGCGAGTGGTTCGGCATCGACGCGTTCGATGCGGCACCCGACCTGATCAGCTTCGCGAAGGGCGTCAACTCCGGCTACGTGCCGCTGGGCGGCGTGGTGATCTCGGATCGCATCTCCGCGGCGTTCGACGAGATGCCGTTCCCGGGCGGGCTCACCTACTCCGGGCATCCGCTCGCGTGCGCGGCGGGCGTCGCGACCTTCGAGGTGTTCCGTCGCGACGGCATCCTCGAGCGCGTGCGCGATCTGGGCGAGCGCATCGTCGAACCGACCCTGCACCGCTGGACCGAGACACATCCGAGCGTCGGCGAGGTGCGCGGACGGGGTCTCTTCTGGGCGATCGAGCTGGTGCGCGACCGCGCGACCCGCGAACCGCTCGTACCGTTCAATGCGTCCGGAGCGGATGCCGCGCCGATGGGCGCCTTCGCCGCCGCGGCGAAGAAGGGCGGCGTCTGGCCGTTCGTGCACTTCAACCGCGTGCACGTCGCGCCGCCGCTGATCATCTCGGAGGACGACCTGGTGCGCGGACTCGCCGTGATCGATGAGGCGCTGAACGTCGCCGACGCGGCCGCTGCGCGCTGACAAGGGGCCGCACACTCAGATCAGGAAGCCGCGCAGCAGCGCCTCGGAACCGGCGAGGTGGTCGCGCATCGCGGCCTCGGCGACGTCGGGCCGACCCGCGAGGATCGCCGTGACGATGCGCTCGTGCTGCTCTCCCGAGTGCTGGATGTTGCGCGGCAGGAGGGGGAAGGTGTCGAGCCAGGCGTTGACGTCGGCCCGGTTCTCGGCGACGAGCGCCACGAGTGACGGGATGCCCGCGGCCTCGGCGATCGCCAGGTGCAGCAGCGTGTCGAGTCGGCGGTACTCCTCGGGGCCGGCCGGAAGCGCCGATTCGTGCCGCGCCCACAGATCCGCCCGCGTCGCGGCATCCAACGTGCGGCTCGCCGCCGCGCGCACGGCACCGGTCTCGAGCACGCGCCGGAGGCCGAGCACGTCGTCGATCTCGGCCGCGGTCACCGCCCCGGCATCCGAGGGTTCCGGCAGCGGATCCGCGACGAACGTGCCGCCGTACCGCCCGCGCTTCGGCACCAGATAGCCGGTGTCGGCGAGCTCACGGATCGCGTCGCGCACGGTGTCGCGGCTCACCCCGAAGGACGCCGCGAGCTCGCGCTCCGGCGGCAGCGACTCCCCCGGAGCGACGACGCCGAGTCGGATGGTCTGCACGAGGCGAGCGACCGCATCCTCGAGGGCGTTCCCGCGGCGCAGCGGGCGGTAGACCGCCCGACGCACCTCGACGAGATCGCCGTCGGAAGGGTGCTCGCTCATGCTTCTCAGCCTGTCACAGCGACATGATCCCGCTTCACAGCATCCGACATCACCGCATCCCGCTTCACAGTGGAGTGACGTAGGCGTTGGTGATGCCGCCGTCGACGACGAAGGCGCTGGCGGTGATGAACGACGAGTCGTCGGAGGCGAGGAAGGCGACAGCGGCGGCGAGTTCGGACGGCTCGGCGAAGCGCCCCATCGGCACGTGCACGAGGCGCCGCTGCGCGCGCTCGGGGTCCTTCGCGAACAGCTCCTGCAGCAGCGGGGTGTTCACCGGCCCCGGGCAGAGCGCGTTGACCCGTACGCCCTGCCGGGCGAACTGCACGCCCAGCTCGCGCGACATCGCGAGCACGCCGCCCTTCGACGCGGTGTAGCTGATCTGCGAGGTCGCCGATCCCAGCAGCGCGACGAACGAGGCGGTGTTGATGATCGATCCGCGGCCCGCCGGCACCATGTGACGCAGAGCCGCACGGCTGCACAGGTACACGCTCTTGAGGTTCACGTCCTGCACGCGGTCCCAGGCGGGCAGCTCGGTCGTCTCGATCGAGTCGTCGTCGGCGGGCGAGATTCCGGCGTTGTTGAAGGCGATGTCGATGCGCCCGAACTCCGCTGCCACGCCGTCGAACAGCGCGTCGACCTTGGTCTGGTCGGCGACGTCGACCGGGCGGAAAGCCCCGCCGACCTCGGCCGCCGCCTTCTCGCCCGAGGCGGGGTCGACGTCGGCGATGACGACGAACGCCCCCTCGGCGGCGAAGCGCTGGGCGGTGGCGAAGCCGATGCCGCTCGCTCCACCGGTGATGATGGCGACGCGGTCCTTCAGGCGCTGGGTCAGATCGATGCTCATGTGTGTTTCTCCGTTGCAGGTGGTCGAGGGGATCGGGGTCGCGCTCAGTCGGTCGCGAAGAAGACGTTCTTGGTCTCGGTGAAGTGCTCGGCGGCGTCCGGCCCCAACTCGCGTCCGAGTCCGGAGGCCTTCATGCCGCCGAAGGGCGTCGCGTAGCGCACCGAGGAGTGCGAGTTCACCGACAGCACGCCGCTCTGCACGCCGCGCGAGACGCGGACGGCGCGGCCGAGGTTCTCGGTCCAGAGGGAGCCGGCGAGGCCGTAGGCGGTGTCGTTCGCGAGCCGGATCGCGTCGGCTTCGTCGTCGAAGGGCATGACCGCGACGACCGGACCGAACACCTCCTGCTGCGCGATCCGATCGGCGGGGTCGGCCAGCACCACCGCGGGCGCGAACCAGAACCCATCGCCCTCCGGTGCACTCCCCCGGAATGCGATCGTCGCGTCGTCGAGGAACCCGGCCACCGTGTCGCGGTGACCGGCGGAAATGAGCGGACCCATGTCGGTGTCGGCACTCGACGGGTCACCGACCCGCCACGCCGCGACCGCCGGCTCCAACAGCTCGAGGAACCGGTCGTACACCGAACGCTGCACGAGGAGCCTGCTGCGCGCGCAGCAGTCCTGCCCCGCGTTGTCGAACACCGATCCCGGGACGGCCGCGGCGGCCTTCTCGAGATCGGCGTCCGCGAAGACGATGTTGGCGCTCTTGCCACCGAGTTCGAGGGTGACGGGCTTGAGCGCCCGCGCGCAGCCGGCTGCGACCTCGATGCCGACCTCGGTCGACCCCGTGAAGACCACCTTGCGCACGTCCGGATGCTCGACGAGACGCTGCCCCACCACGGAGCCCGACCCGGTCACGACCTCGAAGAGTCCCGCGGGCAGCCCCGCTTCGAGCGCGAGCTCGCCCAGACGGATCGCGGTCAGCGGGGTCAGCTCGGCGGGTTTCAGCACCACGGCGTTGCCCGCGGCGAGCGCCGGAGCGAACGCCCACGCGGCGATCGTCATCGGGAAGTTCCACGGCACGATCACCCCGACCACGCCGTAGGGATCGTGGAAGGTGACGTCGAGCCCACCCGCCACCGGGATCTGCCGGCCCGAGAGGCGTTCGGGGTCGGCGGAATAGTAGTTGAGCACCTGGGCGACGTGACCCGCCTCCCAACGGGCGGAGCCGATCGGATGCCCGGAGTTGAGCACCTCCAGTTGCGCCAGCTCCTCGGCGGCGCCCTCGACGGCGCGCGCGAACGACCGCAGCGCATCGGCGCGCGCGACGGGGGCGAGCGCCGCCCACCGGCGCTGAGCGGACACGGCGCGCGCGATCGCGGCATCCGTCTCTCCAACATCTGCGCGGGCGATCTCGCGGATCGCCGCGCCCGTCGACGGGTTGATGACCGTGAACGCGCTCATCGGGCGTCCTCCTTCCGCCGCGCGGCGAACGCGCGTGCCTGTGTGACGAGATCGGCGAAGAGTCGCCGGTCCTCGGCGTTCTCCTCGGGGTGCCATTGCACGCCGACGATGTGGGCGCCTGCCGTGTCGACGAAGGCCTGCACGAGGCCGTCATCGGAGTGCGCGGCGGCGACGAGCCCGTCGCCCAACCGGCTGACGCCCTGGTGGTGGTAGCTGTGCACGCGCATGTCGGTCTCTCCGAGGATCCCGGCGAGCGCCGTATCGACCTCGACCTCGACGTCGTTCTCGGCGAACACGCCGCCCCCGATCCGGTACCTCTCGGTCCCGAGCGATTCGGGCAGGTGCTGCTGCAGCGTGCCGCCGCGGGCGACGTTCACGAGCTGCAGCCCCCGGCAGATCGCGAGCACCGGGATGCCGCGGCGCTCGGCCGCATGGAACAGCGCGAGCTCCCACGCGTCGCGATCGACCCGCGCGGGGTCGGTGAGCGGATGCCGTTGCTCGCCGTAGAGTTCGGGGGCGACGTCCGCGCCGCCGGAGAGCACGAGCCCGTCCATTCCCGCGATGGCCGCGTCGGCGGCATCCGGATCCTGCGGCGGCAGCAGCAGCGCGATACCGCCGGACGACGTCACACTCGTGAGGTACTGCTCGGGCAGGAAGGCCGCCCGCACGTCCCACACCCCCTGCTGCGCGCGCTCCAGGTACGTCGTGATGCCGATCAGCGGCGCGGGGTCAGAGGCGCTCGAAACCACGGATGCGCTCCCAGTCGGTGACGGCCGCGTCGTAGGCCTCGACCTCGATGCGCGCCTGGTTCAGGTAGTGCTCGACCACGTCGTCGCCGAACGCCGCCCGAGCGATCGTCGACTCGCGGAAGAGCTGCGCGGCCTCGCGCAGCGTCGTGGGCAGGTGATCGACGCCCGCCTCGTACGCGTTGCCGGTGAAGCGCTCGGGCAGCGGCAGCTCGTTCTCGATGCCGTGCAGACCGCCGGCGATGATCGCCGCGATGCCGAGGTAGGGATTCACGTCTCCGCCCGGCACCCGGTTCTCGACGCGCAGACCCGAGCCGGATCCGACGACGCGCAGGGCGCAGGTGCGGTTGTCGATGCCCCACGCGACCCCCGTCGGGGCGAAGCTGCCCTTGGCGAATCGCTTGTAGGAGTTGATGTTCGGGGCGAACAGCAGGGTGAACTCGCGCAGCGTCGCGAGGATGCCGGCGATCCAGTGCTCCATGACGGGGCTGAATCCGTGCTCGCCGTCACCGGCCATCACCGGAGCGCCCGAGCGATCTCGCAGGGACAGATGGATATGGCAGCTGTTGCCCTCGCGCTCGTTGAACTTGGCCATGAACGTGAGCGACTGACCGTGCTGTTCGGCGATCTCCTTCGCGCCGTTCTTGTAGATCGCGTGCTGGTCGGCGGTCTCGCGCACCTCGGCGTAGCGGAAGGCGATCTCCTGCTGACCGAAGTTGCACTCGCCCTTGACGCCCTCGCAGTACAGACCTGCGCCGTCCATGCCGTTGCGGATGTCGCGCAGCAGCGGTTCCATGCGGGTCGATGCGAGCAGGTTGTAGTCGACGTTGTAGTCGGTGGCGGGGGTGAGCCCCTCGTACTTGCGCGCCCAGGCCTCGCGATAGGTGTCTTCGAACACGATGAACTCGAGCTCCGTGCCCGAGTACGCGGTCCAGCCGCGTTCGGCGAGCCGGTCGCGCTGACGGTCGAGGATGGCCCGGGGTGACGGTCCGACCGGCTCGCCGTTCTGCCAGACGAGGTCGGCCATCACGAGCGCCGTCCCCTCGAGCCACGGGATGTTGCGGAGCGTCTCGGCGTCGGGCCGCAGCACCATGTCACCGTAGCCGCGGTCCCATCCCGACATCGCGTAGCCGTCGACCGTGTTCATGTCGACGTCGACCGACAGGAGGTAGTCGCAGGCCTCGGCGCCGTGCGACAGGATGTCCTCCTGGAACAGGCGGGCCGAGACTCGTTTGCCGACCAGACGCCCCTGCGCATCGGCGAAGGCCACGATCACGGTGTCGATCTCGCCGGCGGCGATGCCGGCGTCCAGCTGCTCGATGCTCAGGTTTCCCGACATCTGACGCTCCGTTCTCCTGCGGTGAAGCGATCGGCCGACCGGCTTCGCCCTCAGAGTAGATCACCTCGACGTTTAAAGGTAGACGAAACCACCATTGACTGTCACAATCATCCGCAAGGTGCACCCGGCGCCTGCATGCGAGTGAGCGGAGAACGTATGTCTGGGCAGAGCAATGAATCCCGCAAGGTCGCCGGAGCGACCTATACACGTGCCGGGAGCGAATACTTCGAGAAACGCACACTGAAGAGGTCGGCCGGCGTCTGGGGCCTGTGGGGACTCGCGGTCGCCGCCGTCATCTCGGGAGACTTCTCGGGATGGAACTTCGGTATCGACTTCGCGGGGTTCGGCGGGATGCTCATCGCCTTCGTCATCCTCGTGGCGATGTACTACGGCATGATCTTCGCCATCGGCGAGATGGCGGCTGCGATGCCGCACACCGGTGGCGCCTACTCCTTCGCCCGCTCGGCCATGGGGCCGTGGGGCGGCCTGGTCACCGGAGCCGCCGAGACGATCGAGTACGTCGCGACCACGGCGGTGATCGTCTACTTCTCGGCGTCGTATGCCAATGGGATCACGAGCGAACTGCTCGGTCTCGAACTCCCCGGATGGGTCTGGTACCTCATCCTCTACGTCGTCTTCATCGCGCTGAACTCCGCGGGAGCGGCCATCTCGTTCCGCTTCGCGATCGTCGTCTCCGTGATCTCGATCGGCATCATCCTCGTCTTCTCGCTCATGGCGCTGTTCTCCGGTGCGTTCTCGTGGGATGCCCTGTGGGACATCGTCCCCGACGAGGGCCAGTCGACCTTCCTCCCCCACGGCGTCCTGCCGATCCTGTTCGCCCTCCCGTTCGCGATGTGGTTCTTCCTCGGCATCGAAGAGCTGCCGCTCGCGGCCGAGGAATCGCACAACCCCACCCGCGACATCCCGAAGGCCGGGTTCTGGGCGCGCGGCACCCTCATCGTCACCGGACTCCTGGTGCTGTTCCTCAACACCGGCGTGATCGGTGCCGAGGCGACCGGAACCGCGGGAGAGCCCCTGCTCGACGGCTTCCGCGCGATCGTGGGAGACCAGCTCGCCGCCGTGCTCGCGCTGTTCGCCCTGATCGGCCTGCTCGCCTCGCTGCAGGGCATCATGTTCGCCTACGGCCGCAACATGTACTCGCTGTCGCGCGCCGGGTACTACCCGCGCTTCCTTTCGCTGACGGGCAAGCGCCAGACACCGTGGGTCGCTCTCACGGTCGGCGCCGCGATCGGGTTCGTCGCCCTGATCGTGCTCGACGTGCTCACCGCGGTCGACTCCGAGGGCGCGGGCACCGTGGCCGGAGCGATCGTGCTGAACATCGCGGTCTGGGGCGCGGTCGTCGCCTACGGGCTGCAGCTCGTGTCGTTCATCATCCTGCGCAAGAAGTTCCCGAACGTCGATCGCCCGTACGTCAGCCCCTGGGGCATCCCCGGCGCCGTCATCGCGCTCGTCATCGCGGCGCTCATCTTCGTCGGCTTCCTGCTCAACCCGACGTTCGGCCCGGCCATCATCGCGATCGCGATCGTGTACGCGATCATCCTGCTGGGATTCGGGCTCTTCTTCCGCCACCGCCTCGTGCTCTCCCCCGAAGAGGAGTACGCGCTCTCGGGCGGCTCGCACGGAGACCCGCAGGCCGAGGGCTACGACGCGATGGAGGGCGAGGTCTTCGACGGCAAGGCGTGAGAGGCGAGGAGCGCTACTTCGAATCGAAGTCGAACGCCTTGAGCAGCTCGGCGACGGCCTGGTCGCGCTCCTCCCCACCCGCCTCGAACATGTGCGTCACGTGGGTGCGCAGATGGTTCTCGAGCAGCAGCCGGTTGAGGGACTCGAGCGACTTCTGGATCGCGCGGGACTGCGTGATGATGTCCATGCAGTAGTCCTCGCTCTCGATCATCCGAGCGACCCCGCGGAGCTGCCCCTCGAGGATGGCGGTGCGGTGCAGGGCGCGCTTCTTGATGTCTTCGATCACGCATCGAGGTTACCCCGCTCATGAGTCGCTGAGCCCGCCGAAGGGATCGACTACCGGGAGCCCGGGAACGTCGAAGTCCTTCACGTTGCGGGTCACCAGCGTGAGCCCGTGGTGAAGAGCGGTCGCGGCGATCAACGCATCACCGAGGGGACGACGATCGGGCACCTGGATCGCCGCCGCCAGCTGCGCGACCGCACCGGTCACCTCGAGCGCGGGAATGGCGAGGCCCTGCAGCACGGATCGGAACCATCGGTCGAGTGATGCTGCGGCGACGGCATCGCGACGCTGCACGAGAAGGATGCCGCGTCGGAGTTCGAGCTCGGTGACCACGCTGATCCGCAGGGATCGCCGCGGCGTCGCCTCGAACCAGCGCACGACACCGACATCGGGCCGCGGTCGACGGGTCTCCGAGACCACGTTCGTGTCGAGCAGGAACCCCGTCACAGGTCGACCTCCCGCCCGAGGTCGCGCGCTCGCTCCGACGCGAGGTCGTCCATGATGCGCCCGAAGACGTCGTCGGGATCCGCGCTCGTCGGCACCGGCGCGATCACATCGAGCAGCGACCGATCGTCGCCTGCGGGCGACTCCGACCGCAGCCGCTCGTATTCGTCGAAGTTCAGCAGCACGTAGGCCGGCTCGCCTCGGCGGGTCACGAGCACCGGCTCCTCGTCGGCGATGCGCTGCGCACGCGCGACGGACTGATTGAAATCTCGAGCGGTCATACGGAACACGATGCACCTCGTTTTCTGATGTAGTGAGAGTACTACACAGACAGGGCGTGAAAGGATGCCTTCATGCCGCGCACACCGATGGCGATGCTCTCGCCCGCCGATCAGGTCCGTCTCCGCGCGCTGCGCCGTATGAAGGCGGTCGCCCTGGGGGCGCTGATCTTCATGGCCGTCGTGTTCGTGTTCGCCTTCGCGTTCCAGGAGCGGATGAGCTGGCTCGGGTACGTGCGCGCCGCGGCCGAGGGCGGAATGGTGGGTGCTCTCGCCGACTGGTTCGCGGTGACGGCGCTCTTCCGCCGCCCGCTGGGCCTACCCATCCCGCACACCGCGATCATCCCGAGCCGCAAGGACGAGATCGGCCGCAGCCTGGGCGAGTTCGTCGAGACGAACTTCCTCGAGGCGAGCGTCGTGCGCACGAAGCTGTCGTCCACCGCCATCGCGCAGCGTGCCGGCGAGTGGCTGCGCGAGACGCCGCACGCCGAGCGGGTCGGCGCCGAGGGCGCGACGATCGCCACCGCGATCCTCAACGGGCTCAGCGACGACGACGTGCGCGATCTCATCTCCGACCTCGCGCGCGAGCACCTCGTCTCCCCCGAGTGGGGCCCGCCCGCGGGCGCCTGGCTCGAGAAGATCGTCGAGGCCGACGCCCATCACGGCGCGGTCGACCTCGCCGCCGACAGCATCGGGCGCTGGCTCGAGGCGAACGCCGAATCGTTCTCCGGCCTCGTCTCTCGGCGCCTGCCCTCGTGGGTACCGCGGCTCGCGCACCGCTTCGTCGACGACACCGTCTACAACGAGGCCGTGAAGTTCGTGCAGGCCGTGCAGGCCGACCCCCGGCATCCGGCCCGTCTGGCGATCGACGGCTACCTCGGCCGTCTCGCCGACAGTCTGCAGAACGACCCGACCACCCGGGCGAAGCTCGAGAACGCGAAGGCGTCGCTGTTCGACAGCCCCCGCGTCGGTGCCCTCGCCGCCGAGGCGTGGAACACCGCGAAGAACGGCCTGCTCACGGCCCTGGCCGACCCCGAGAGCGGGCTGCGCCGCCGGGCCGTGCAGGCGCTCCAGGAGGTGGGCGAGCGTCTGACGACGGATGCCGCGCTGCAGCGCCGCGTCGACACCTGGGTATCGGATGCAGCGGTCTTCCTCGTCGACCGCTACCGCCACGACATCGCCTCGATCATCACCGACACCGTCGAACGCTGGGACCCGGCCGAGACGACCGAGAAGATCGAGCTCATGGTCGGCCGCGACCTGCAGTACATCCGCCTGAACGGCACGTTCGTCGGTGCTCTCGCAGGTCTCGCCATCTTCTCGATCGCCCACGCCCTGATCCCCGGAGTCTGACATGGCCCTCTCGCACGATCCCCTCTGGCCGCGCGCCGGATCCTGGCCCTCTCCCGACGCCGTCGACGACGCGGATGCCGTGCTGCTGGGTGTCCCGGTCTGGCGCACGTCGCTCTCACCCACGGGTGCCGGGGCGACTCCGGCCGCGATCCGCGACGCACTCCCCCGCTACGGCACCGCGCTGATGGGCCCGCCGGCGGTCGATCTCAACGAGGTGCTGCGCATCGCGGATGCCGGTGACGTGCACGAGCCCGACGGCGACGAGGGCGAGGCATCCGTCATCGCGCGGGTGCGGGAGCTCTCGGAGTCGTTCGTCATCGCGCTCGGCGGCGACAACTCCCTCACCTACCCCGTGGCGCTGGGCGCCCAGGCGACCGGTTTGATCACCTTCGACGCGCACTTCGACCTGCGCGACGGCGTCTCGAACGGAACCCCGGTGCGCCGGCTCGTCGAAGACGTCCCCGTGCTCTCGACGCTCGACACCGCCCGCATCGACCCGACGCGCATCGTGCAGATCGGCATCGCCGACTTCGCGAACTCGGTCGCCTACGCCCGCCGGGCGGCGGACTGGGGCATCCGGGTGATCACGCTCGATGAGGTGCGCCGCCGCGGTGTCGACGACGTCGTGAACGAAGCCCTCGAGATCGCCGGTGCCGGATCAGATGCCCGCGTCCACCTCGACATCGACGTCGACGTCTGCGACCGCTCGGTCGCCCCCGGTTGCCCCGCGAGCGTGCCCGGTGGCCTGCAGGCGTGGGAGCTGCGCGCCCTCACCCGCGCCGTCGCCGCCGACCCGCGCGTCGTCAGCGCCGACCTCGCCGAGGTCGACGCCACAGCGGATGCCGACGACGCCCGCACCGTGCGCCTCGCAGCCCTCTGCGTGCTGGAGCTGCTCGCCGGGCTCGCCTTGCGCTGAGGGTCTCGGGAAAGCAGAAACCCCCGGGCGGCTGCCCGGGGGTTTCGTGGTGGTGGACCTAAGGGGATTCGAACCCCTGACCTCCTCGATGCGAACGAGGCGCGCTACCAACTGCGCCATAGGCCCTTACGGAGATCAACATTATCACGACGTCGACCCCACCTCGGACGCCGCGATCACCCTGCCGCGCGACGGGCGAGCATGTCGCGCACGTGCGCCTCGATCTCGGCGTCGTCGACGAAGCCCATCTTCGCGTAGGGCGAAGCCTCGGCAGCAGGAGCGGTACGCGGGGCGGGAATCTGCACGGGCGCCGGAGCCTGCTCGGCGGCGATCTGCTCGGCGCGGGCGCGGAGTTCCGCAAGCCGTGCGGCCTTGCGGAGCTGCTCCTGCGCGTCGATCTCGGCGCGGGCGGTCTGCGCGCGCGACCCGGCGACCGCGACGAGCGGCTCGGGCAGCGGACGCGGGGTCCACGTCGCACGACCCTGGTCGTGGATCTCGGGCGCGACGCGCTCTCGCGGCGCCTCGGCGACCACATGACTCGCACGGGCGACTCGACCAGCGACAGCGGCCATCCGCTGCAGCGCGATCGCGCCGAGCAGGGCCAGAGCCCCGCCGACCCACAGCAGGGTCGACGCTCCGGTCGCGAGCAGTTGCCACACGCCGAGTCCCGCGAGCACCACTCCGACGAGCGCGGCGACGGTCGACAGCATCCGCACCCGACGACGCGCACGCGCCTGACGGATCACCGGATCGGCCCGCGTCGCCGCGAGTTCGGCGCGCAGCGCCTCGAGCTCCGCGGACTCGCGCTCGGACTGCACGCGCTTGGCGAGCTTCTGCTGCGCCAGGGCGGTGCGAGCACTCAGCTCGACGCGCACCTCTTCGGGGGTCTCGCTCGTCTCGGCGAGGATCCGCAGTGCCTGGTTCAGGCGCACGGCGTTGCGCTCGGCGGCGTTGTACTGGAAACGGCCGCGCCACGAGGGCAGCAGATAGAGCATCCACAGGAGCACGGCGACGAGCACGATCACTCCCCCGCTCAGCACCGGCCCGTCCATATCGATAACGGTAAGGGTACGAAGGTCGCTCGGCCCCCAGCCGGGCGCGTGTCGCGACCAGACGGATGCTTCCGACGGCGTGTCGTCAGACGGAGAGCCGGTCCGACGGAGGGATCGTCGCGGCATCCGGAGGAACCTGACCGCTCAACCAGCGCGCCAGCACCCCCTGCGGCACGTCCTCCTTCGTCAGCGCGAACGCGTAGTGGTCGCGCCAATCGCCGTCGATGTGGATGTACCGACGACGCAGTCCCTCGTAACGGAAACCGAGCTTCTGCACCACCCGCAGGCTCGCCGCGTTCTCGGGGCGGATGCAGATCTCCATGCGGTGCAGGCCGTACTCGACGAAGCACGCGTCCGTCGCGAGTGCGACCGCGGTGGGGGTGATGCCCTTGCCCGCGAACTTCTCGCTGACCCAGTAGCCGATCGTCGCCGAGCAGAGCGACCCGCGTGAGACTCCCCACACGTTCAACTGACCGGCGACCTCGCCGTCGTACTCCATGACGAACGGGTACCCGGCGCCGTCGCGGTACTGCTGGAGCAGACGACGGATACTCAGGCGCATGTCGAACGACACCGAGCCGTAGGGAACCGTGGCCTCCCACGGCTGCAACCAGGACCGGTTCGCGAGCAGCTCCTGCTGGAGCACGCGGGCATCCTTCGTGCGCACGAGGCGCAGCTCGATCGATCCGTGTCGCATGCCCGCCATGAGATCCATCATCTCGCGCTCGACCCGCCGGAGGCCTAGAGGCGCTCGGCGAACTCCTTCAACCACGGGCGCAGCTCGCCGCCGAGGTCGTCGCGGTCGGAGGCCAACTGCACGATCGCCTTGATGTACTCGACCCGGTCACCGGTGTCGTAACGCCGACCGCCGAAGATCACGCCGACCACTCCGGGGCCCGACGGGTCGGCCGCCATCTCCTGCAGCGCATCGGTCAGCTGGATCTCCCCGCCCTTGCCGGGTTCGGTGTGCTCGAGGATGTCGAAGATCGAGGCGGGAAGCACGTAGCGCCCGATGACCGCGAGGTTCGACGGGGCGTCCTCGCGCGCGGGCTTCTCGACGAGTCCGGTGACGCGCACGGCATCCGAACCCTCGATGTCCTCGACGGCCGCCGTGCCGTACATGTGGATGTTCGCGGGATCGACCTCCATGAGGGCGATCACGGCGGCGCCGGAGCGCTCGTGCTCGGCCAGCATCTCGGTGAGCAGCGGATCGCGCTCGTCGATGAGATCATCGCCCAGGAGCACGGCGAAGGAGCTGTCGCCGACGTGTGCGCGGGCACGCAGCACGGCATGGCCGAGTCCCTTCGGCTCGCCCTGGCGCACGAAGTGGATGTCGGCGAGGTCGCTCGAGCGCACGACGCGCTCCAGGCGACCGTGGTCGCCCTTCTCCATGAGCTTGACCTCGAGCTCGGGCACCGAGTCGAAGTGGTTGGAGATCGCGTTCTTGTTGCGTCCGATGATGACGAGGATGTCGTCGATCCCGGCATCCGCCGCCTCTTCGACCACGTACTGGATGGCCGGCTTGTCGACGACCGGCAGCATCTCCTTCGGCATCGCCTTCGTCGCCGGCAGGAAGCGCGTCCCCAGACCTGCCGCAGGAATGACCGCCTTGAACTTCTGTGTACCCATCCCGACAGCCTACCGGTGGGCGCCGCGTAGACTCTGAGCCATGTCGAACGAGGTCGAGCACGCCAAGCGCGCACTGCGCGCCGAGCTCCGCGAACGCCGGGCGCTCCTCTCCGATGCGCAACGCGATGCCGCCGCCTCCTCGATCGGCGAACGCCTCGACGAACTCGTCGAGAGCCTCGGTGCCCAGTCGATCTCCTGCTACCTCTCGGCGACCGCCGAGCCGGGCACCCGTGAGTTCGTCACGCGGGCGGTGCGCCGCGGCATCCGCGTATTGCTCCCCGTCACCCGCGCCGACGGACTGCTCGACTGGGCCGTCGCGAACGATGACGACGACGTCGCCGAGGGACTCTTCGGCCTGCCCGAACCGACCGGCGAGGTGCTCGGCCCCATCGCGGTGAACGACGTCGACCTGATGATCGTGCCCGCCGCCGCGGTCGACCGTTCGGGCATGCGCATGGGCTGGGGCCGCGGCTATTTCGACAAGACCATCGGGTCGATGGAGAAGTGCCCTCCCGTGTACGCGGTCATCTATGATTCCGAGATACTCGACTCCCTGCCTCGCGAGGTGCACGACCAGCCGGTCGACGGCATCGTGACGCCGACGCAGACCCTCTCCCTGTCGCAGACGCGACGCTGACCCTCCGAGGACACCATGCCCACCTACGCCTATGCCTGCACGTCGTGCGGCCACCGCTTCGACGCCGTGCAGAGCTTCGCCGACGCGTCGCTCACCGTCTGCCCCGAGTGCGGCGGCACCCTGCGCAAGCAGTACGGGTCGATCGGCGTGACCTTCAACGGCTCCGGCTTCTATCGCACGGACTCGCGGGCGAAGAGTGGCGGATCATCGGATGCTTCGACATCATCGAAGAAGGAGTCGACGACCACCAGCGCCCCCGCGCCGACGTCGAGCCCGACCTCATCCTGATTCCCCACCACTCGGAGGTTCGCATGCTCAAAGGATTCAAGGACTTCATCCTCCGCGGCAACGTCATCGACCTCGCGGTCGCCGTCGTCATCGGCACGGCGTTCACCGCGATCGTCAACGCCGTGGTCGCCAGTGTCATCAACCCGCTCGTCGCCCTCTTCTTCAAGGCCGACGCGATGGGCGGTTTCGGCCCGCAGGTCACCAACATCTACGGCGACACGGTCACGTTCCCGCTCGGCGACCTGATCTCGGCCGTCATCAGCTTCCTCGCGGTCGCCCTCGTCGTGTACTTCGTGTTCGTCCTGCCGATGAACACCTTCAAGGCCCACGTCGAGGCCCGCAAGGGCACGTCCGCCGAGCAGCCCGAAGAGGAGCCGGCCGCCGCGACCGAGGCCGAGCTGCTCGTCGAGATCCGCGACCTGCTCGCGAAGAGCAACGCCCGCGACTGACAGGCACACCGTCGCTGCACAGGCAGCCGCACCGGACGTCCCGTTCCGCTCCGCAGCCTCACCACGACGCTCAGTAGTGGGGCGGGACGTCCTGCATCATGCGGTCGTCGTTGGGACCCGCGGGGCCGTCCGGGCGCCGCTTCCGGTCTTTCGCGACCGAGTCGGGACCGCTCTCGGGGTCGGGATCGCTTCCCTCCACCGGCGTCAGGCGTGCGCGGCGGGAACCCGGCACGCGCTCGACCCGCTGCCGCGGAGCATCCGATGCGGGCTCCCCCGGAGAGGCATCCTCAGGCATCCGCTCGGTCAGCCGTTCGCGCCGTCATCGAGGTCGAGCGGCTGCGTGTCGTTCTCGGCACGCGCGGTCGATGGCGAGATGCCGAGCACCGAGGCGATCCGCGTCGCCGCCGTGGCCGGGTCGCTGTAGAGGTCGAACGCGTGCACGCGCACGTAGTGCCAGCCGAGTCGGCGCAGCACGTGCGGGCGCAGACGCAGGGTCTCGCGCAGCGAGTCGCCGCGCGATTCCGGATCGCACTCGATCACGACGGCCTTGCCGCCGTGCTGCGCGACCAGCGGCAGCAGACCGCGGTAGTCCACGTCGACGGATGCTCCGAGCCGGCGCAGCTCGCGGGCGAGCGCGAGGGTCAACGGGTCGGCGAGGTCTTCGAGACGCGCGTCGCGGGCACGGGCGGCCAGGCCGCCGAGGATCGACATGAGCGTCGCGGCGCCGTGCTCGAGGCGTCCATCGTCGAAGGACGACGGACGGATCGACGACACGATCACCATGGAACGGCGCGCGCGGGTCATGCCGACCGTGAGCAGCCGCTCGCCGTCGGGCGTCGAGAGATCGCCGAAGTCGCTGAGCACACGGCCGTGCTTGGTCAGACCGAAGCCGAGCGAGAAGATCACCCGGTCGCGGCTCTCGGCGACGGACTGCTCGAGGGTGAGAACGGCGAAGGGTTCCGCGGTATCGCGCCCCACGAAGTCGGCGACGTCGGAGCGTCCGGCGAAGGCTGCCGTGACCGCGGCGCGCACGCGCTCGGCATGACGGGCGCTGGCGGTCACGACCATGAGCGACTCGGACGGGCGGTGCACGGCATGCTCGACCACGAGCGTCACCACGCGGGCGACCTCGGCGTCGGGGCTCTCGACCGCACCCGAGATCGGGTCGGGCGTGCCCGTGCCTCCCTCGACGTAGTCGACCGTGAGGCTTCCCCGACCGAGATACGACCCGGCCCAGGGCAGCGACACGATCTCGCCGCCGTAGAAGGCGTCGTTGATGAGCTCGGCGAGGTCTTCTCCCCCGGCGCGGTAGCTGCGCGTGAGCGTCATCACCGGAAGCAGCTCCGAGAGACGTTCGAACACCGAGGTCTCGTCGAACTCGACCTCGGGCTCCCAGAGGTCATCGGGGTCGACGGCGATCTGGAACGGCGACGGGCGCTGGGTCACCGGGTCGCCGAACGCGACGACCTGCCGCGCACGACGGATCGCGGGCGCGGCCTCGGCGAGGTTGATCGCCGCGGCATCCACCAGGAGAACGGCGTCGAACTCGACGGAGTCCGGGATCTCGGGAACGAGGTACGGCGAGGAGATCCAGACCGGAGCGAGCGTGGAGACGAGCGTCGGAGCGGCGCTGATCACCTCGGCGGACGTCGTCGTGCTCTGCGTCAGGGCACGACGCAGGTTCGCGGACTCCTGCGGCTCGTCGACGATCGCGATCTTCCACTGGTTGGCGAGCTGCCAGGCCAGCAACGGGCCGGCCATCGCGGCGTGCGCTTCGTCGACGAGACGGAAGTCGCGCTCGAGCCGATCGACGACCGCGGTGTTCGCGCCGAGGAGGGCGCGGTTGTCCTGGAGGGCGCGCTCGAGGAGAGACTGCCACCACGCGAACTCGAGCTCGTCGCCCACCCGCGACTCGGAGACGTGACGCACCGAGAGGTCGGTGAGCAGGGGCTCGAGGCCGAGGAGGGCGAGTTCGTCGCGCAGCTCCGCGCGCTCGACGAGGTTCTCGAAGACATCGGACTTCGCCGCGAGACCCGCGAGCGTGCGCACCAGGCGCGCCACGGGCAGCGTCGCCAGCGGTTCGCGTCGGCCGAGGGCCGCGTCGAGTTCGGCGAGTTCGGCCTCGACGCGCTGCCACGCGGCCGCGACCTCGCCGAGACCCAGCGGGATCTCGGGGGCGACGCCCGCATCGACGCAGCGCTGCCACTGCGTGCGCTGGGTCTGGATGCGCAGCAGCGCCTCGTGCATCTCGGTGACGTGCACACCGGGACGCACGTACTCCTTCGCCAGGCGGCGCAACCGCCGACGGTTCGCCGACGACATCCCCGGTGCATCGCGGCGGGACCCGTGCGCCTGGATCAGCTCGCCCAGTGGCCGCTCGAACACGGTCGGGCTGAAACGGTCGAGCGAGTCGCGGATGCCCTCGAGCAGTCGCAGGTAGTCGCCGAGCTCGTCGATGGTCGAGAACGGGCGCATGTGGGTCTGGGCGATGAGTTCGTAGCCCCGCTCGAGCAGCGCCGGAACGCTGTCGGAGTGCAGGCGGCCCGCCAGCTCGTGCGCGGCGCGTGCGGCCTCGGTCGTGGCGAAGGTGACGCCGTACCAGGGCGAATCGTCGGGGCCGAAGCGGAACTCGCCGAGACGCGCGGCCTGCGCGAGGGCGGCGGCGGCCGGCCCGCGATCGCCGGCGAGACGCCGCAGGGACTCGTTGCTGAGTCGCGCCGTGGTCGACGGCGGGGTCGGCAGCGAGGCGAGTCGGGTGAGGTGACGGGTCGCCTCGAGCACGGAGGCATCCATCCCGGGCACGGGAGACGTGAGCGCGTGACGGTAGTCGCGGAGCACGGTGCGCAGGCGCACGAGCGCATCGTCGACCTCTCCGACCTTGGGAGCGCTCGCCTTCTCGTTGCGACCGATGGCGCGCACGAGGTCACGACGCACGCTCACCGGCGAGATCGCGAGGCTGTCGAGACCGATCCCGGCCAGGCGGTGGCGGACTCCGTCGAGCGTCGAGCGGCGGGCCGAGACGACGAGCACGCGCTTCCCCGCCCGGACGAGCTCGCCCAGCGCGTTGATCACGGTCTGCGTGCCGCCGGTGCCGGGCAGTGTCGCGACGGTCAGCGAGTGGCCGGCGGCGATCCGCGAGAGCACGGCCTCCTGCTCGGCATCCGCATCGAGCAACAGGGTGTCGGATGCCGGCGCGCGGTCGTCCGGCCCGGTGAAGTGCGGCGTGGCCCGCGGGGCCCTGACCCGCTCGCGGTCGCCGACGTGACCGGCGAGGGCGTTGAGCACCTGGTGATCGAGCGTGCGGGTGTCGCGCGACATGGAGCCCGCGACGTCGGCGAAGGTCGACACGACCAGGCGCGGTTCGACCGAGAAGGTGTCGATCGTCCGGGTGATCGCACGCAGGCTGTCGATGACCGGCTGAGGCTTGAAGATGCCGCCGTCGTAGGCGAGGGATGCCAGGGTCGACGCGTCGATCGAGATGCCGAAGTGCTCGCGGGCGATGCGGACGAGTTCGGGATTGACCTCGAACGCCCCCTGCAGCTTCAGCTCGTAGTCGGAGTGGTGGCGGCGGATCGCGAGCGGGCGCAGCAGCACGGGGGCGGCGAAGAACGCTCCCCCGATCCGCCAGCGTGCGACGCCGACGGCGAGGTGCACGGCCTCGATGCCGCGCACGGTGCGCAGCTCGGTGTTCTTCGCGGTGATCCGCTCGGCGGCGAGCCGTGCGGTGCGCAGACCGACCTCGTCGCGGAAGAGGTTCGACAGCAGCGTCGATTTTCCGGTGATGAACTGCGGGAGGCTGCCGGGGTGCGCCTTGGAGATGTCGATACCGGACTCGGCCCCGTCGCGGAAGCTGGTCAGCGGCGAGGGGCCGCCCAGATCGGCGGCTTCACTACGCAGTCGCGAGCGCTCGCCCTCGGCGGCGTGGGTCACGATGACGCCGGTCGACGAGGACCGGAGGTCGCTGAGGGTCACGGCGAGCGCTGCTCCCGTGTCTTCTACCGTCTTGCCTTCCCGTCGCCACACAACTCACACACTAAGCGCGCCGGGCGCGAGGCCCGGTATCCCGGGTGGGTTTCGCGGAATTCCGGTCGCGGATGCCGCGGCGAACTCCTTCTGCACCGCCACCCGTCGAGAGCGACTCTCCCCCGTCCGTGGACCTCCCCTCAGGGCAGGCGGTCGCCGGGCGTCAGGATGGACGCATGACCTTCCGCTACGACTTCGCCCCCACGCCCTTCGGCGATGCGCTCGCGGTGTTCTCCGACGAGGGCATCGTGCGCTTCGATCTGTCCGAGTCGGAAGACCCTTCGGTCCCGTGGCTCCTCGAGAACGTCGCCCGGGAGCTGCGGGCGGTGCCCGAGCCCGACCCGGGTGCGGCCGATGAGCTGGCCGACCTCCTCGACCGCTATTTCGACGGCGCGCCGATCCGGTTCGACGAGCACCTCTCTCTCGACTGGCGCCTCGTCGACGGCTTCCCTCGACGCGCCCTCGAGGCGATCGGAACGATCGAGTGGGGCGAGACCCTGAGTTACGGGGAGGTCGCCGTCCTCGCCGGCCACCCGGGCGCGGCCCGCGCCGTGGGATCGGCCTGCCGCATCACCCCGTTCTCGATCATCGTGCCCGTGCACCGCGTCATCCGCTCCGACGGCTCTCCCGGTCACTACGGGGCGCACCCCGAGCGCAAGCGGTTCCTCCTCGACCTCGAATCGGGCGGGCGGAGCGTCCAGCGCCACAGGATCGGCGCGGGTCCTGCCGAGTAGGCCGTCGGGATCCGCGCCGGAGGGGCGCCGGTGGTAATCTCACCGCGTGACGGGAACGGCGCCGTCGCGCGGAAGGCAGGTGGCCGTGAGCACTCCGACCGGAGCCGAATCCGACACCGAGCTCATCGCACGCGCCGTGCGGGAACTCGCCCGCCGCACCCGGTTCCCGGTCGCCTTCGGCGGCCTCCTCGATGACGGTGTCGTGCACGTGACGACGATCGTCGGCAACCGCACCCGCAGTCTCGACGGCCTGCGTGTTCGACCCGAGCGAGGACTCGGAGGGCGAGCGATGATGGAGCTCCGTCCGCGCATGACCAGCGACTACGGGTCCTCGCAGCAGATCACTCACGACTACGACGTCTTCGTGCTCGGCGAAGGGCTGCGCACACTCCTGGCGGTTCCGATCGTCGTCGCGGGACGATCCCGCGGCGTGCTCTACGCAGGCGCCTGGGACGACGAGCAGATCGGCGGGATCACCACCGCCCCGGCCATGCAGGTCGCGCAGTCGGTCGCCGACGAGTTGCGCATCCGCGAGGAGGTCGAACGCCGACTTCGCGCCGGCGCCCCGGCATCCACCCCCCTGCCGGCCGGTCAGCAGGAGCAGTTGCGTGAGACATTCGCCGATCTGCGCAGCATCGCCGCATCGATCGACGACGACGAGCTGCGCGCCCGGCTCGCTCGCGTCGAGGGGCGTCTGCTCGCCCTCTCGGGTGAGCAGACGACGACCGCGACCGGCCCGTCGCCCGTGGTCCGCCTCTCGCCGCGCGAGACCGATGTCCTCTCGTGCGCCGCGCTCGGGGCGACGAATGCCGAGATCGCATCACAGCTCGGCCTCCGCGAGGGAACGGTCAAGGCATACCTCGGCACCGCCATGTCGAAGCTCGACGCATCGACCCGGCATTCCGCTGTCGCTCGAGCCCGGCGGGCGGGGCTCCTGCCGTGATCGCCTAAATCACACCGGAATTCCATTTGCATTCACCCCTGTATGCAAAAGGAATCGCCGTCCAATTGATTGCCGCAATTAGATTCGGCGAGTAATGTTCACTCCATGGCGAGACGAATTGTGCATCAACTGGTCGACGATATCGACGGCAGCGTTCTGGAGATCGGCGAGGGAGAGACCGTTCATTTCTCCCTCAACGGCACCGCGTGGGAGATCGATCTGAACTCGGAGCACGCCGCGGAACTCCGCGCAGCCCTCGAGCCCTACATCTCCGCCGGGCGTCGTGCGGGTTCCGCGAGCTCCCCGCGCAGCTCTTCGGGTTCCGCCCGCAAGCGGCCTGCGCGCAACCCCGAGGTCGCGGCCATCCGCGCCTGGGCAAATGACAACGGATACTCGCTCTCGGAGCGCGGACGAATTCCCGCGCCCGTCATCGAGGCATACAACAAAGCGCACTGATCGCGCACGAATACCACGAATGAAGGCTCTCCTCCGGGGGAGCCTTCATTCGTCGTGCTCGGTGACCCAGGCCTCATCGGGCAGGGCGATCTCCTGCGTCATGTCCTCGAGGAAGCGAATGACGACCGCGCGCTCCTCGCGCGTGAGCCTGGCCGCGGCGTAGAACCGCTTCGCCTGCTGACGCCCCACGGTCTGCATCGCCGCGTGGCGGGTCTCCTCGGTGATCGTGATCGCGAGCGCCCGGCGGTCGGTCGGGTGCGGCGAGCGCACGATGTGACCGCCCTTCTCGAGGCGGTCGAGCAGCTTGGTGGTCGACGCGGTCGAGATCGCCAGGTGTTGCGCAATGCCGCCCGGGGTCGCGATCGCGTGCCGGTTGGCGCACACGATGAGGTAATGCAGGGCACGCATGTCGGTCTCGTTGAGCTGCATGTAGCGACGCGAGGCGCGGGACAGCTTCTGCTCGGCCTCGCGCAACTCGCCGAGCGCTCCCATCACGAGCGCGATCTGCTGCAGGTCCTCCGGCGCGACCCCCGAGCGATCGACGAGTGCACTGCGCGGGTCGCTCGCCTCGACGTCGTAGATCGCGGCGTGGCTGAGCCCGTCGGCCGCGGCATCCGCTCGCGAACCGTCGACCGGCGCCCCCGTCTTCGGGGTAGTGCCGGGTGCAGTGTCCATGCGATCATGTTACACAACGATCTATTTCATGCTAAGTTAATTACTCGCCAAGCTAGTGAAATGACCTGCAGAGGACGCCATGGACGACGTGACCCTTCTCGACGAGAACGGAACCGCGATCGGTTCCCTGCCGAAGAGCGACGTCCACACCACCGACACCCCTCTTCACCTGGCCTTCTCCTGCCACCTGCTGAACGAGCGCGGACAGGTTCTGCTCACCCGCCGTTCGCTCGCCAAGAAGACCTGGCCCGGCGTGTGGACGAACAGCTTCTGCGGGCACCCCCGCCCCGGTGAGGCCATCGCGGATGCCGTGCACCGCCGAGCACACGAAGAACTCGGTGCGCGCGTCGTCGATCTGCGGCCCGCGCTCCCCGATTACCGCTACCGCGCCGTCGACGCGAGCGGCATCGTCGAGAACGAGGTGTGCCCCGTCTACGTCGCCCGACTCGACGGCGACCTCTCCCCCCGACCGGACGAGGTCGCGGAATGGGCGTGGGCGGATGCCGCCGACGTCGCCGCCGCCGTCGCCGGCACCCCCTTCGCCTTCAGCCCCTGGCTGGTCGAGCAGCTTCCGCTGCTCCGAGAGAGCGGAGCACTCTGATCATGGCTTCCGTCGCGACTCAGGACGAACTCGGCACCCGCGTCGAGGAGGCCCTCCGGCAACGCTTCGCCGAGCGCAGCTCCGCCGCCGAGAACTACGGAGAACCGTTCGCCGCGCTCTGGCGCGCCGCCGCGGCGCACGCGATGGGCGGCAAGATGATCCGTCCTCGTCTGCTCCTCGACGCGCACCGAGCGCTGTCGGCATCCGGTTCGGAGGTCGACCAGACAGCAGCCATCGAGATCGCCGCAGAGGTCGAGCTGCTCCACTACGCCTTCCTCCTGCACGACGACGTGATCGACGGCGACCTCGTGCGTCGGCGGCAGCCGAACCTCATCGGCACCCTCGCGGCGTCCACGGGCCGGGCACGCGAGGATTCCGAGCTGCACTGGGCGCGCTCGAGCGCCATCCTCATGGGCGACCTGCTGCTGGCGACCTCGGTTCTCGGCTTCGCGCGTGCCCGCGTCTCGACCGCGGCACGTCTGCGCCTGCTCGACCTCATCGAGCACACCATCGTCGAGACCGTCGCCGGGGAGCACATCGACGTCGGGCTGGGCGACGGGATCATCGAACCGGACCTCCGCACGATCCTGGAGATGAGCACCTACAAGACCGCGACCTACTCGTTCTCGCTCCCTCTGCGGGCGGCGGCGATCCTCGCCGGCGCCTCGGCCGAGCTCGAAGACGACCTGGCGGCGATCGGCCGTCATCTCGGACTCGCCTTCCAGCTCCAGGACGACCTGCTCTGCGTGTTCGGCGATCACGAGGTGCACGGCAAGGATGCGTTCTCCGACCTGCGCGAGGGCAAGGAGACGGCCATCATCGCCTATGCGCGGATGACGACCGCCTGGCCCCACATCCGGCAGCACTTCGGCTCCACGATGCTCGACGAGCACGAGGCCGTGCACATCCGCGAGCACTTGCGCGACTGCGGGGCCGAGCGATTCGTGCAGGGCCTCGTCGCCGATGAGCTCGCCGCGGCATCCGCGGTCGCGGTCGACATCGAGTCCGCGCACATCGTCTCGGGCGACGTCATCGACAGCATCCGCACCCTGATCGCGCGCATCGAGGGGCGCGCATCGTGACCGCGTCGCCCGCGACCGGCGGCGACGATTCCCTGCGCCGGTTCAGCAGGACCGCAGAGATCGCCACCGCCGGCGTGATCCGCGCCTATTCCACGTCGTTCGGCATGGCGACCAAGCTGCTCGGCCCCCGCCACCGCCAGCACATCCGTAACATCTACGCGATGGTGCGGATCGCCGACGAGATCGTCGACGGCGTGGCCGCCGAGGCGGGGCTCGACGCCGGAGCGCAGGCCGACGCCCTGACGTCGTACATCGCCGAGACCCACCGCTCTCTGCGCACGGGGTACAGCAGCGATCTCATCCTGCACGCCTTCGCGCAGACGGCGCGCGCGTGCGGCATCGGGGAGGACCTCACGCAGCCGTTCTTCGACTCGATGCGCGCCGACATCCCGACGGCGGATGCGGCGGCGGCGTACGACGCCGATGCCCACGCTCGGTACGTGTTCGGATCCGCAGAGGTGGTGGGCCTGATGTGCCTGCGCGTGTTCCTGCGAGACGCCGAGCGCACGCCCGCGCAGCTCGAGACGCTCGAGCACGGCGCACGCCAGCTCGGCGCCGCGTTCCAGAACGTGAACTTCCTGCGCGACCTCGCCGACGACACCGACCGGCTGCGCCGTAGCTATCTCGGCACGGCCGAGCGCCTCACCGACGCCGACCGCGACACCTGGGTCGCGACCGTC
This sequence comes from Microbacterium sp. USHLN272, assembly GCF_037149655.1. NCBI lineage: Bacteria > Bacillati > Actinomycetota > Actinomycetes > Micrococcales > Microbacteriaceae > Microbacterium > Microbacterium sp. USHLN272. The sequence goes on from NZ_JBBCRA010000002.1 coordinate 245,452, forward strand.
GAGACCCAGCTCGACGACGCCCGCGCCTCGATCCCGCTCCTCCCGAAGGATGCGCGCGCCGCCGTGCGCAGCGCGCTCGCCCTCTTCGCCGCGCTCACCCGACGCGTCGCGAAGACCCCCGTCGACGACCTCTACCGGCGGCGCGTGCGCGTGCCCGACCCGCTCAAGGCAGTGCTCGCCGCACGCTCCGTGCTCGTCACCGCGGTGGAGCCCCGATGAGCCGGGTGGTGGTGATCGGTGCCGGCGTCGCGGGCCTCGCGACGGCGGGCCTGCTCGCACGCGACGGCCACGAGGTGCTCGTCCTCGAGAAGAACGCACAGGTCGGCGGGCGCGCGGGCAGCATCGAACGCGACGGCTTCCGCTTCGACACCGGCCCCTCCTGGTACCTGATGCCGGAGGTCTTCGACCACTGGTTCGCGATGATGGGCACGTCGGCAGCCGAACAGCTCGACCTCGTGCCGCTCGACCCCGGCTATCGCGTGTTCCGTCAGCCGCAGGGCGATGCGGCGACCTCGGAGGTGACGGTGCCGGCGGGGCGCGACGCCGTCTCCCGGCTGTTCGAGTCGCGCGAGCCGGGTGCGGCGAGCGCGCTGTCCGACTACCTCGACTCGGCCCACCACGCGACCTCGATGGCCGAGAAGTACTTCCTCTACAACCCGTTCACCCGGCTGACGACGCTGACGACCGGAGAAGTGCTGCGCGCTGCACCGCGGCTGTTCTCCCTCCTGGGCACGCGCCTGCAGTCCTTCGCGGGCCGACGGTTCCGCGATCCGCTGCTCCGGCAGATCCTCGGCTATCCGGCGGTCTTCCTCGGCACCGATCCGCGCAGCGCCCCCGCGATGTACCACCTCATGAGTGCGCTGGACCTCGACGAGGGCGTCAGCTACCCCCAGGGCGGTTTCTGGGGCGTCGCCCTGCGCATCGAGGCGCTGGCCCGCGACGCGGGCGCGCGCATCGTGACCGAGGCGGAGGTCACCGGCATCCGCACCACCGGCCGCGGTCGGGCGACGCGCGCGACCGGCGTGGAATGGACGGATGCCGCCGGCGAACGCCACATCGAAGACGCCGATATCGTGGTCTCCGGCGCCGATCTGCACCACACCGAGACCGCGCTCCTGCCCGCCGAGCAGCGCAGCTATCCCGAATCCTGGTGGAGCCGACGCACGAGCGGCCCCGGCGCGGTGCTCGTCATGCTCGGCGTGCGCGGTGCGCTCCCCGAACTGCCGCACCACTCCCTGTTCTTCACCGACGACTGGGACGCGAACTTCGACGCCATCTTCGGCTCCGAGCAGCGCATCCCCTCCCCCGCCTCGACGTACGTCTGCCGCCCCAGCGCGACCGACGACGCCGTGGCCCCGGCCGGTCACGAGAATCTCTTCATCCTCGTGCCGGTCCCCGCCGACCCCGACCTCGGCCACGGCGGCTCCGACGGCACCGGATCGGCGACGATCGAGCGCGCGGCCGACGCCGCGATCGACCTCGTCTCGACCTGGGCGGGCATCCCCGACCTGCGAGAGCGGATCGTGGTGCGCGAGACCAAGGGACCGGCCGACTTCCGCGACGACTACCACTCGTGGAGCGGGGGGATGCTGGGGCCGGCGCACATCCTGTCGCAGAGCGCGATGTTCCGCGCGCAGAACGCCTCGAAGCGGGTGCGCGGCCTCTACTACGCGGGGGCGACGACAGCGCCGGGCGTCGGTGTGCCGATGTGCCTGATCAGCGCGGAGATCGTGCTCAAGCGCATCCGCGGCGATCACTCCGCCGGCCCCCTTCCGGAGCCCGCGCGCACTCCCCGCGGATCGACGGGGCGCTGATGGGCTTCGTGTACCTGGCCGCCCTGCTGGTCTCGACGGGCTGCATGCTGCTGCTCGACCGGCGCTTCCGACTGTTCTTCTGGCGGGATGCGATCGCGGCGACCGTCGTCACGATCGCGGGTCTGGCGTTCTTCCTGATCTGGGACGTCTTCGGCATCGTCACCGGCATCTTCTACCGGGGCGAGGGCGCGATCGCGACGGGCATCGTGCTCGCTCCCGAGATGCCGCTCGAGGAGCCGGTCTTCCTCACGTTCCTGGTGATCTGCACGATGGTCGTCTACACGGGGGCGGTGCGCCTGCTCACCCGCGGCCGCGCTCGCCCGGTGCCGAGCGAGGGGGCGCGATGACCTACCTGCAGCTCGCCGCGTGGTTCCTCGGCGCCGCCGTGGTGATCGCCATCGGCCTGACGCTCCTCGCTCGCGGTCGAGGTCCGCATGCCGGTGCCGTCGCCCTGACCGTCCTGGTGATGCTCACGCTGACGGCGGTGTTCGACACGATCATGATCGCGAGCGAACTCTTCCACTACGCCGGGCCGCAACTGCTCGGCGTGCACATCGGCCTCGCCCCGATCGAGGACTTCGCGTATCCGCTCGCCGGCGCTCTGCTGCTGCCGGCGCTGTGGGCTGCGCTCCGCTCGCGGCGTACCGCCCCGGAAGACGCTCCTTCCTCTGAGGGGACCCGCGCATGACTGCACCCGCCGCCCGCCCGTCCCTCGCCCGCGACCTCGGGCAGATTTTGCTCTCGTCGCGCCCCATCAGCTGGATCAACACCGCGTTCCCGTTCGCCGCCGGTTATCTGCTCACGACGCGCGAACTCGACCTCACCGTCGTGATCGGCTTCGTGTACTTCCTGATCCCCTACAACCTCGCCATGTACGGGATCAACGACGTGTTCGACTACGCCTCGGATCTCGCGAACCCGCGCAAGGGGGGCATCGAGGGTGCGCTCCTCGCCCCGCGGATGCACCGCCCGACACTGTGGGCTGCGGCGGTGTCGAACATCCCGTTCCTGGTCTACCTCGTCGTGGTGGGCAACGCCGCGTCGACCGCGTGGCTCGCGGTCAGCGTGTTCGCGGTGATCGCGTACTCCGCGCCTCGTCTGCGCTTCAAGGAGCGCGCGTTCCTCGATTCGGTGACCTCGAGCCTGCACTTCGTGACCCCGGCGATCGTCGGACTGGCCCTGGCGGGCTCGGGCGTCACGCGCGACACCGTGCTCGTGCTCGTGGCCTTCTTCCTCTGGGGCATGGCGGCGCACGCGTTCGGCGCGGTGCAGGACGTCGGTCCCGACCGCGAAGCCGGCATCGGCTCGGTGGCGACCGTGATCGGCGCAGCCGCGACCGTGCGCCTCTCGCTGGGCCTGTGGGCGCTCGCCGGCATCCTGATGCTGCTGACGGCCTGGCCGGGACCGCTCGGTGCGCTGCTCGCCCTCCCATACCTGATCAACGCCGCGCCATGGTGGCGCGTGAGCGATGAGGACTCCGGCGCGACCAACCGAGCCTGGCGCCGCTTCATCTTCCTGAACTACTTCGCCGGCTTCCTCGCGACGATGATCCTCATCCTCGCCTGGGTCTCCTGACCCCGCACCACCCGAAAGGCCCTCACCATGCCCCTATCCGACCGCGCCACGACGCCGACCATCCGCGAACGCTCACGCCGCCACTCCTGGGTGCGCGTGTTCCTGCCGGTCGCGCTCATCCTGGTCTGGCTCCTGGGCGCGTCGCTCGGCGGCCCGCTCTTCGGCAAGGTCGACGAGGTCTCCTCCAACGACCAGACCACCTACCTCCCCGAGTCGGCGGACGCCACCCAGGTGCAGGAGCTGCTGGGCGATTTCCGTGACAGCGATGAGATCCCCGCGATCGCCGTCTTCACCTCCGAGACGACGCTGACGCATGCCGAGATCTCCGCGATCACGGACGCCGTCGCCGACACCCCCTCGCTCGAGGGCATCGCCGACGATGTCTCGCCCGCGCTCGTCTCCGACGACGGATACGCGGTGCAGGCGTTCATCCCGATCAGTGGAGACGCCGAGCTGAAGGACGTCACGGCCGAGCTCGGCGACGAGCTGCGCGCCTCCGCCCCGGACGGCGTCAGCGTGTACATCACGGGCCCCGCCGGATTCACCGCCGATCTCGCCGCCGGGTTCGCGGGCATCGACGGGCTTCTCCTGGGCGTCGCGCTCCTCGCCGTTCTGGTGATCCTCGTGCTCGTCTACCGCTCGTTCCTGCTGCCGCTCGTGGTGCTCTCCACCAGCCTCTTCGCGCTCTGCGTCGCTCTGCTGGTGGTGTGGTGGCTCGCGAAGTTCGAGGTCCTGCTGCTGAGCGGGCAGACCCAGGGCATCCTCTTCATCCTCGTCATCGGCGCCGCGACCGACTACGCGCTGCTGTTCGTCGCGCGCTTCCGCGAGGAACTGCGCATCGCGGAAGACAAGGGCACGGCGGTCATGGCCGCGTGGAAGGGGTCGTTCGAGCCGATCGTCGCCTCCGGCGGCACGGTGATCGCGGGTCTGCTGTGCCTGTTGCTGAGCGATCTCAAGTCGAACAGCACCCTCGGTCCGGTCGCGGCGATCGGTATCGTCTTCGCGATGCTCGCGGCGCTCAGCCTGCTGCCCGCACTGCTGCTGCTCTTCGGTCGCGCGGTGTTCTGGCCCCGGCGGCCACGGTTCGAGCCGGAGGTCGTCGCCGAAGAGCACGGCATGCGCACCACGGGCCTCTGGGCGCGCCTCGCGGGAGTCATCACCCGTCGACCGCGTGTGATCTGGATCGTCACGACGCTGGTGCTGCTCGCCGGCGCCGCGGGCATCACTCAGCTCAACGCGGTGGGCGTGCCGCAGTCCGATCTCGTGCTCGGCGCGTCCGAGGCGCGCGACGGCCAGGCGGCGCTCGGTGAGCACTTCCCGGGCGGTTCGGGCAGCCCGGCCTACGTGATCGTCGCCGAGGACTCCCTGCAGGATGCCGCAGATGTGCTGCTCGCGAACGACGGCGTCGACAGCGTCGCGGTCACGGCATCCGATTCCCCCAGCGGAACCGCGAGCGTGACGACCGATGGCATCGTCGCGGTCGGCCCTCCCGGAACCGCCGCACCCGATCCGACGGTCGTCGACGGTGAGGTGCTGCTGCAGGCGACGCTCACCGACGCCGCCGATTCGGATGCCGCGGCCGAGACCGTCCGCTCCCTGCGCACCGAGCTCGCGGGCGTCGACGCCCTGGTCGGCGGCGTGACGGCGACGGCCATCGACACGAACGACGCGTCGATCCACGATCGCAATCTGATCATCCCCGTGATCCTCGTCGTCATCATGCTGATCCTGATGCTGCTGCTGCGCTCGATCCTCGCGCCGGTGCTCCTGATCCTCACCACGGTGCTGTCGTTCGGCACCGCGATGGGCGTCTCGGCGCTGGTCTTCAACGGCATCTTCGACTTCCCCGGGGCGGACCCCGCCGTGCCGCTCTACGGTTTCGTCTTCCTCGTCGCCCTCGGCATCGACTACAACATCTTCCTGATGACGCGCGTGCGCGAGGAATCCCTGGCGCACGGCACGCGCGAGGGTGTGCTGCGCGGACTGTCGATCACGGGCGGCGTCATCACCTCGGCGGGCCTCGTGCTGGCCGCGACGTTCGCCGCGCTCTCGGTGATCCCGATCCTCTTCCTCGTGCAGCTCGCGTTCATCGTGGCGTTCGGGGTGCTGCTCGACACGTTCATCGTGCGGTCGCTGCTCGTGCCTGCGCTCGCTTACGACATCGGCAAGAGGATCTGGTGGCCGTCGAAGCTCTGGCGCCGGGGCCCGGACTGAGTCTCTGCCGAGCCTCGACTGCACCTCGGGGGCCTGCCGTATCCGGTCGCTAGACTGGATTCCAGGCCCCCGTAGCTCAGCAGGATAGAGCAGCCCTCTCCTAAAGGGCAGGTCGCAGGTTCGAATCCTGTCGAGGGCACCGATGAGCATCCGACGACGAGTGGGGACACGACGATGACCGATCCGACGCAGAACCCGTACGTTCCGCCGCCCGCACCGGGCGCGGGCATCCCGCCGGTCCCGCCGGCCACGTCGGTGCCGCCCGTTCCCCCGGCACCCACCGCGAGCCCGCTCGGGTACCAGCCGCCGCCCGCGCCGCAGTACGCGACGCCGCCGCAGCCCGTCCAGCCCCCGCAGCAGGTCGCGCCCTACGGCTACCCCGGTCAGGCCCCCGTGTCCGCCGGGCGGAAGCAGACGTCACCGCAGACCAGCAGCATCATCTCGGTCGTCGCCGGAGCGGTCTCGATCATCGTCCTGCCCTGGATCGCCGGATTCATCGGCATCGGGATGGGCGTGTTCACCCTCCGCACGCAGTCGACCGCGCATCGCCAGGGGCTTCCCACGAGCGGTGCCCATACGACGATGGCGATCATCGGGATCGTGCTCGGCTCGATCGGCATCCTCGCGAAACTCGCGCTCGACTACTTCCTCTGATCCGTTCCGAGTCGCGCCTGTCGCTCGCGGTCAGGCCGCCAGCGCCAGGTACGGCTCCCACCGCGGGTCGCTGCGCTCGGTGCCGCGCACGGTCCACGCCGTGCCGTGCGGAGGCCGAGGAACGAACCGCAGTTCCCAGCGCATCTCCTGCGGTGTGCGATTGCTCTTGACGTTGTTGCAGCGCAGGCAGCAGGCGACGAGGTTCTCCCACGAGTCGGCTCCGCCTCGCGAACGCGGCATCACGTGGTCGATGGTCGACGCCGCCTTGCCGCAGTAACCGCACCGGTGATTGTCGCGGCGCAGCACGCCGCGACGGGTGACCGGCACGCGTCTGCTGTTCGGCACGCGCACGTAACGCGAGAGGATGATCACCGCCGGGCGGTCGTAGGCACCGCGGCTCCCCCAGACGGGGTCCCCCTCGATGCGTTCGATCACGGAGGCCTTGTCGTTCATCACGAGCACGAGGGCCCGCTTGAACGACACGATCGCCAGGGGCTCGTAGCCCGCGTTCAGGACAAGTGTGCGCATTCGTCATCCTCTCGATCCGCCGGGACGGCTTCCCGGCACTCTCGACTCACACGACGTCGTGCCGGCGGAGGAATGATCGCAGAGACGAAAAAAGGCGCTGTCTAGAGACAGCGCCTTCTGCGCGCGGAAGAACCGCGGCGTCCCTGCGGGCGATGCCGGAGGACGTGACGACCGAGGGCATCCATGGTGCGGATACTCGGTTGCGTGTCCATCGGCTTCTCCCGTCAGTTCGACGACGGGTTCAGGCTAACCCATTCCGGACGGTGCAGGGCGAAACAGCCGGTGAACGTTCGGGCGTGTTCGCCCAGCGCTCGCCCAGCCGAGCGGCTCAAGAAAGGTCAGCCGGCGTTGGCGCCGAGCCAACCGATGGGCTCGACGAGTCCGCCGTTGACCCAGACCTCGAAGTGGAGGTGGTTGGCGGTCGAGCGACCGGTGCTGCCGACGTAACCGATGAGCTGGCCGGCTTCGACGGTCTGCCCCTGCTGCACCTGACGCGAGCCGTAGATCATGTGGCCGTACGTGGTCTGCACGCGCTGGCCACCGATGACGCTGTCGAGCATGACGCAGACGCCGTATCCGCCGATGCTCTCGGCCGAGGCGCGCACGACGCCGGCAGCGGCCGCGTAGATCGGGGTGCCCGCGGGGGCGAGCATGTCGGCACCGTTGTGACCGCCGCCGACCGTGCGGCTGACATTCCAGGAGCCGAGGGGAAGCGGGTAACGGACCTCGCCCGACCCGGGTGCGACGAGCGCGTAGCCCGCGGTGTTGAAGCTGGTGCTGGTGCTGGCAGCGGCGGCCTTCGCCGCCTCAGCGGCCCGTGCGGCGGCAGCTTCTTCGGCCTTCTTCTTCTCGATCTCCTCCGGCGTGGTCGCCGTGAAGGTTCCGCGATCGAGGGGAGCTGCAGTGGCCTCGGAGGCCACGACGAGCGACTGCGCGTCGACGGCGGCGAGCTGCTGGACGGTGGTGGCGGCCTCTGCCGGCTTGGTGGCGGCGTAGGCGGGCAGAGCGACGGCGGCGACCAGAGCACCGACTGCCCCGAAGATGGCGACCGACCGGATCGGCTTCGCGATGGAGCGGGTGCCGTTCTTCCCACCGGTACGGCGGGCGACGGCGCGGTCTTCAGATTTCTTCACGGGCAATTCGTTGTCTGCGACCAAAACATCCTCCAGCGCCTGCGCGCTCGGGTAGCGCTGACTCGTCGGCACTCTGCTCTCGTGGCACGTGTGTATCTCGGGTACGTTGTGCGTTTCTCACCGCGTCGACGACGAGCCTGGGAGGCAACCGACGCGATTCATCGTCTGCGGGCTTCGCGGACGACTCGACCGAGGTTACCGGAAGATAACGATCATGTCACCCTGTGAACCTGGCAATCCTCGGAGAGCCAGTTCAGGGAGCCATCTTCAGGCAGGCTCCCCGACGAGGAAGATGTGCGAGGCCAGCTCGACGGGAAGCTCGAGCCCGTCATCCTTGCCCTCCATCTGGATCAGGACGTATCCCTCGTTGAAGCGGAAGTCGCCGCGCGCACCGGGCATGACGCCCGCATCGCGCAGCTGCTCGAGCAGTTCGGGGTCGACCTGCGCGGGCTCGGCGAGGCGACGGACGGTGCCGTCGATCGGCTCACCCGCCGCATTCAGCTTCTGCACGAGGCCGATGACGCCCTCGTCGAAGGTGCGCGCCGGAAGGTCGCCGAGCTGGTCGAGACCGGGGATCGGGTTGCCGTAGGGCGACTCGGTCGGGTGCCCGAGGAGCTCGACGAGGCGACGCTCGACCTGCTCGCTCATGACGTGCTCCCAGCGGCAGGCCTCTTCGTGCACGAACGCCCAGTCGAGTCCGATCACGTCGGAGAGGAGGCGCTCGGCGAGGCGATGCTTGCGCATCACGTCGACGGCCTTGCGGCGGCCGGCATCGGTGAGCTCGAGCGTGCGATCCTCGGAGACGATCACCAGGCCGTCGCGCTCCATCCGGCCGACGGTCTGCGAGACCGTGGGACCCGAGTGGCCGAGGCGCTCGGAGATGCGCGCACGCAGCGGAACGATGTTCTCCTCCTCGAGTTCGAGGATGGTGCGGAGGTACATCTCCGTGGTGTCGATCAGATCCGTCATGTTCTGGCCCTCCGAGGTTCTTAGGCAAGCCTACATTCCCGCACGGACATCGGGCTCGCGCACGGTGAAACACGCCCTGCGCGCCCCCGTAGAATCTACGCATGGCGATCGAGATTCCGCGTGACCTCCTGCCCGTCGACGGCCGTTTCGGCTGCGGACCCTCGAAGGTGCGCCCCGCGCAGCTCGAGGCTCTGGTGACCGCGGGAGCGTCGATCCTCGGCACCTCGCACCGCCAGGCACCCGTGAAGAACCTCGTGGGCAGCGTGCGCGAGCAGCTCTCCGCCCTGTTCCGTGCGCCGGAGGGATACGAGATCCTGGTCGGCAACGGCGGGTCCACGGCGTTCTGGGACGCGGCGGCCTTCGGCCTCATCGAGCGCCGCAGCCAGAACCTCGTCTTCGGCGAGTTCGGTGGCAAGTTCGCCGCGGCTGCGGGAGCCCCCTGGCTCGACGCCCCCGACGTGCGCAAGGCCGAGCCCGGATCGGCGACGACCGCGCAGATCGTCGACGGCGTCGACGTCTACGCCTGGCCGCACAACGAGACCTCCACCGGCGTGGCCGTTCCCGTCGAGCGCGTCGCCTCCGAGGGGGCACTGACCGTCATCGACGCGACCAGCGCCGCGGGCGGCATCGACTTCGACGCCACGCAGGCCGACCTCTACTACTTCGCGCCGCAGAAGAACCTCGGGTCCGACGGCGGGCTGTGGTTCGCCGTCGCCTCGCCGGCGGCGATCGAGCGGATCGAGCGGATCGCGGCATCCGATCGGTACATCCCGGAGTTCCTGAGCCTGAAGAACGCGCTCGACAACTCGCGTCTGAACCAGACGCTCAACACCCCGGCGCTGACGACCCTGCACCTGCTCGACAGCCAGCTGCGGTGGATCCTCGACAACGGGGGCCTGAGCTGGGCCGCCGCCCGCACCGCCGAGTCCTCCGGCGTGCTCTACGACTGGGCGGAGGCCTCCTCGGTCGCGACACCCTTCGTCGCGGAAGCGGCGCACCGCTCCCCCGTCGTCGTCACGATCGACTTCGACGACAGCATCGACGCGGCGGCGATCGCGAAGACGCTCCGCGCCAACGGGATCGTCGACACGGAGCCGTACCGCAAGCTCGGGCGCAATCAGCTGCGCGTCGCGACCTTCGTGTCCATCGAGCCCGACGACGTGCGCCAGCTCACCCGCGCGATCGACTTCGTGCTCGCGAACACCGCTTCCTGAGGTGCGGGCGCGGGCCCTGAGCCCGCGCCCCTCCCCGGATGCCGGGGAGGATCACTCCTCGTCGTCGGAGTCCTCGTCCGAATCGTCGTCGTCGGAATCGTCATCCGACTCCTCGTCGGAATCGTCTTCTTCCGAGTCGTCATCTTCCGACTCGACGTCCTCCGACTCGTCATCTTCAGACTCCTCGTCGAGCTCGTCGATGTCGACACCGTCGAGATCCCCGGCGTGGAGGATGTCCGGCTCGTCGTCGTCGAGATCGTCGTCGTCGTCGAGATCGTCGTCCGCGTCGTCGCTCTCGTCGTCGGCGGCACCGTCGACCGCCGCGCCGGAATCGTCACCGGCGGCTGCGGCCTGCTCGGCCAGTTCGACCTGGTGCGCACGGTAGTCGGCGAGACGCTCGGCCCACGGCACCCACTCGGGTGCGAGAAGCGCACCGTCACCGGGCAGCAGCTCGACCTCGAGCACCGTCGGGTCCTCGTCGTCGACCCGTGCGACCGTCACGATCCAGTACCAGCCGGGATAGCCGGCGAGGCGGTTCTCGAAGCGCAGCGAGACCGAGCCGTCCTCCTCGGGGAGGAAACCGGCAGCGGGACCGATGGTGTTCGCGGGAGTGATCTCGCGCAGTGCGGCGAGCGCGAGATCGTGGGCTCCGATGAGACGCTCGTCGGCGTCAGGCTTCGAGGTCATCAGCGACCTTGCGCAGGACGGCCGCGATCTTGCGGCCGTGGGAGGAGGACGGGTAGCGTCCGCGACGCAGATCGCCGCCGATGCCGTCGAGCAGCTTCACGAGGTCCTCGACGATGATCGCCATGTCGTCGGCCGGCTTCCGCTTGGCCTTCGCGAGGCTCACCGGCGCTTCGAGCACGCGGACCGAGAGCGCCTGCAGACCGCGCTTGCCGTCGGCGACGCCGAACTCGACGCGGGCGCCCGCCTTGACGGCGGTGCCGGCGGGCATCGCCGACGCATGCAGGAAGACGTCCTGGCCGTCATCGGATGCGATGAAGCCGAAGCCCTTGTCTTCGTCGTAGAACCTGACCTTGCCGGTGGGCATGGGAGAAACCTCGCTGAATCGGTGCAGAACAAGACAGCCGCGCACGTGCGCGACCCCCTCCAGCCTACCGGTCACCGGCCGCGAGATCTCGAAGGCCCCGGTGCGGGTAGGGTGAGACTGATGAGCACGCAGAACTCCCAGCCGGATGTTCCGATCCGCCGAGTGGATCGCATCCTGGCCTTCACGGCGCTCGGCATCGCCGCGGCATCCGTCATCTGCTTCTTCGCGATCATCATCGGAACCGCGCTCGGCATGGATCAGAAGGCGTTCGGCCACGGCGCCTGGCCCGTCATCGCGTTCATTCCCTATTGGGGGCTCCCCCTCGCCTTCGCGATGATCATCACGCTGCTGACCATGAGCTTCATCCGGAAGGGTCGCGCATCGCGACCCTGAGGGCGGCCTCGTCATGAGCGCGCACGCACGACCGCTGGCCGATCGCCTGGCTGCGGCGGGCGACGACGACCTCACGCGGCTCTTCGCCGCGCGCGGTGTGCGCGCCGACCCCGGGTGGCATGATTTCTTCGACGCCGCCGAGGCCCTGCTCGATCCGTCGTCACTGGCCAAGGCGCTGCCCCGGCTGACCTCGGATGAGGCGGCGGCCCTGCTGCGTGCGGACGGTACGGGCGACGCCGGCGATCAGCGCGAGGCCCTCGACGCCCTCGCGCTCCTGACCGCCGACGGCTCGACCTGGCCGGAGCTCGCGACGGCGCTCGAGGGTCGCCCCGCCCCCGCACCGCTCGACGCATCGGCGCCGCACCCTTCCGACCCTGCGGCGTCGGCGCACGCCGCCGAGCGCGCCTTCACCACGGTCGCCGTCCTCGCCGACCTGCTGATGATCACCCGGGATGCCCCGTTCTCGCTCCTCGCGGGTGGCACCGTGAGCGCCGCGGAGAAGCGCCAGCTCGCCGAGGCGGGGATCGCGGTCGACCTGGTGGACGCCCTCGTGTCGATCGCCGTCGATGCGGGGCTCGCCACCGCGGTCGAGCGTCGACTGCGCGTGACCGCGGACGGCGACGGCTGGTTGCGCTCCTCGGCATCCGATCGCTGGACGAGACTCGCGTCGTCGTTCCGCGACGCGCTCCCCCGCGGCGTGCGCACCCCGAGCGGCGGATGGATCGCCACCGACGCCTGGGTCGACGCGCATCCGTGGGATCCCGCCTGGCCCGACCGCAGCCGCGCGCTGCGGGAGACGGCCCGGATGCTCGGACTCGTCGCCGGAGACGGCAGCGAGCCCGCGTGGGCGACGCCGCTGCGCGAGGGAGCCCCCGCCGACACCTCGGCGCTCGGCGTCCTGCTGCCCGCCGAGGTCGATCGCATCTTCCTCCAGAACGACCTCACGGCGATCGCCCCCGGCCCCCTCGCCCCCGCGCTCGACGTGCGGCTGCGCACGATCGCCGCTCGCGAATCCGCGGCGCAGGCATCCTCCTACCGCTTCACCGCGGAGTCGATCGCGCACGCCTTCGTCGTCGGTGAGAGCGAACAGGGCATCCTCGACTTCCTCGGCGGTATCTCGCTGACCGGCATCCCGCAGCCGCTCGCCTACCTCATCGCCCAGACCGCCCATCGTCACGGGCTGGTGCGCGTCTCGACCGACGACGAGACCGGACGCACGCGCATCGAGAGCGACGACCGGCACCTCATCGACGCGATGGCCGTCGACCAGAGCCTGCGCCCGCTCGGCCTGACCGCTGACGTCGCCTCTCTCACCACCAAGGTCGGTCGCGACACGGTGTACTGGGCGCTCACCGATGCGCGGTACCCGGCCACGCTCATCGGCGCCGACGGCGCGCCTCTCATCGGCGACCGGCATCCGCCGCGAACGGCGTCCGCGCCGGCGACCGCCGCCGTCGATTACGCGCCGTTGATCGCCCGCCTGCGCTCCCGACAGGGCCCCGACGCGGATGCCGCCTGGCTCGACCGCGAACTCGAGGCCGCCGTCCGCGCGCGTGCCGTGGTGCGCGTCACCGTCGGCATGCCCGACGGATCGACCCGAGACCTCCTCCTCGAAGCGACCGGGCTCGGCGGCGGACGTCTGCGCGGTCGCGACCGAGCGGCCGACGTCGAGCGCACCCTGCCCGTGTCGAGCATCCGCAGCGCGACGATCGTCGCCCCGTAGGCGCCCGCACAGCCGGGCGCGGGTAGGATTGTCTGCTATGTCTGATGGCCCCCTGATCGTCCAGAGCGATCGCACCGTGCTGCTCGAGGTCGCCCACGCGGATGCCGAGAGCGCGCGCCACGAACTGGCGATCTTCGCCGAGCTCGAGCGCGCCCCCGAGCACATCCACACGTACCGCATCACGCGCCTGGGACTGTGGAACGCACGCGCCGCCGGGCACACCGCCGACGACATGCTCGAGACCCTCGACCGCTGGTCGCGCTTCCCCGTGCCGCCCTCCGTGGCCGTCGATCTGAAGGAGACGGTGAACCGTTACGGCCGTCTGGTGATCGAGCGCGACGAGGAGGGCGTGCTGATCCTGCGCTCCACCGACCCCGCGGTGCTGTCGCAGGTCGCGCACAACAAGCGCATCCAGCCGCTGCTGATCGGTCACCCGACCCCCGAGACCTTCGTCGTCGACGCCTGGGCCCGCGGCCAGATCAAGCAGGAGCTCCTCAAGATCGGCTGGCCCGCCGAAGACCTGGCCGGGTACACGCCGGGCACACCGCACGAGATCGACCTCGCCGAGAGCTCGTGGAAGATCCGCCCGTACCAGCAGGATGCCGTCGACGCCTTCGCGAAGGACGGCTCCGGGGTCGTGGTGCTCCCCTGCGGGGCGGGGAAGACGATCGTCGGCGCCGGCGCCATGGCGGCCACCAAGACGACCACGCTCATCCTCGTCACGAACACGGTGTCGGCGCGGCAGTGGCGCGACGAACTGCTCAAGCGCACGAGCCTCACCCCCGAGGAGATCGGCGAGTACTCCGGCCAGTCCAAGGAGGTCAAGCCGGTCACGATCGCGACGTACCAGATCCTCACGGCCAAGCGGAAGGGCGAGTACGCGCACCTGGCGCTCCTCGACGCGCTCGACTGGGGTCTGATCGTCTACGACGAGGTGCACCTCCTCCCCGCGCCGGTGTTCAAGCTCACGGCCGACCTGCAGGCCCGCCGCCGTATCGGCCTGACCGCCACGCTCGTGCGCGAGGACGGTCGCGAGGGCGATGTCTTCAGCCTGATCGGCCCCAAGCGCTTCGATGCACCGTGGAAGCAGATCGAGGCGCAGGGCTTCATCTCCCCCGCCGCCTGCTACGAGGTGCGCGTCGACCTGCCACCGGACGACCGGCTCGAGTACGCGGCGGCCACCGACGACGAGCGCTATCGTCTCGCCGCCTCGGCGCCGGCGAAGATCGACGCCGTGCGCGAGCTGATCGCGAAGCATCCGGGCGAGCGGATCCTCGTGATCGGTCAGTACCTCGACCAGCTCGAGACGCTGTCGCAGGCACTCGATGCGCCGCAGATCACCGGAGCGACACCGGTCGACGAGCGCGAGGAGCTGTACCGCCAGTTCCGCGAGGGCGAGATCGAGCTGCTCGTCGTGTCGAAGGTCGCGAACTTCTCGATCGATCTGCCCGAGGCATCCGTCGCCATCCAGGTGTCGGGATCGTTCGGATCGCGCCAGGAGGAGGCACAGCGCCTCGGCCGTCTGCTGCGTCCGAAGCAGTCGGGTCACACCGCCAGCTTCTACACCCTGATCGCCCGCGACACGATCGACCAGGACTACGCGCAGAACCGCCAGCGCTTCCTCGCCGAGCAGGGCTACAGCTACACGATCCTCGACGCGCACGACCTCGCCTCATCGTTCGCTGACCGCTGATCGACGAGGCGCACCGGCAGATAATCAGCCAGAGCATCGGCGGAGTCACCATAATGGGGTCATGACTGCTGCGCGCATCCTTGTCGTCGACGACGAGCCGAACATCCGTGACCTGCTCTCCACGGGCCTCAGCTTCGCGGGGTTCCAGGTGAAGACGGTCGCCAACGGCGCCGCCACCATCTCGGCCGTGCTCGAGGAGGAGCCGGACCTCATCATCCTCGACGTGATGCTGCCCGACATGAACGGGTTCAGCGTCACCAAGCGACTGCGCGGCGCCGGATTCACCGCGCCGATCCTCTTCCTCACGGCGAAGGACGGCACCGACGACAAGATCGAGGGGCTGAACGCCGGCGGCGACGACTACGTCACGAAGCCGTTCAGCCTCGACGAGATCGTCGCGCGCGCCCAGGCGATCCTGCGCCGGACCATGCAGGCCGACGAGGAGTCGATCATCCGCGCCGGTGAGCTCGCGATGGATCAGGACACGCACGACGTGCACGTGGGCAAGGAGCCGATCGAGCTGAGCCCGACCGAGTTCAAGCTGCTGCGCTACCTCATGCTCAACCCGAACCGCGTGCTGTCGAAGGCCCAGATCCTCGACCACGTGTGGGAGTACGACTTCAACGGCGACGCCGGCATCGTCGAGAGCTACATCTCGTACCTGCGCCGCAAGATCGATCCGCACACCGAGGAATCCCTCATCCAGACCAAGCGCGGCTTCGGCTACATGCTCAAGGTCGGCAAGTCCGCCTGACCCGAGCCCGCTCGATCAGAACCACGCCGCACCGGGAGGACCGCATGGCGCACAAGCCCGATGCGGTCACCGCATGGTGGCGTCGGATCAGTCTGCGCGCCAAGGTCACGGGCGTCACGGTCGCGATCCTCGCGCTCGGGCTGCTCGTCGCCGGCGTCGGCACCGTCCCGGTGCTGCGCAACGCGCTCGTGCTGAACATCGACGCGCAGTTGCCCGCCCTGGTGTCGAGCAACCTCGCCGATCGGTACTTCGTGCTCGCCGACGACGGCGAGACGCTGACGCCCCGCGACACCCCGCGCGACTTCGCCGTCGCGATCTACAACGCGGACGGGGATCTGCTCGCGTCGTCCGGAGCGATGCCGCTGGAGTCCGCCCCGCTCTTCCCCTCGTCGTACTCGCCGCAGAAGGCCGCGGCGAACGAGGACGAGGTGACCGACCTCCTCGGCAAGGACGGCAGCGTCTACCGCAGCGCCGTCGCCATCATCCCCGCCGACGGCGGTGCCCTGCGCATCCAGCTCGTCGCGATGCCGCTCGATGAGGCCGACCGGATCATCTCGCAGTACTTCGGCATCTACATCACGATCGCCCTGATCACGATCCTGATCGCCGCCCTCGCCACCCGCGGGCTCGTCACCCTCACCTTCCGCCGGCTGGGACAGGTCGAGGCGACGGCCATGTCGATCGCCGCGGGTGACTTCAGCCAGAGACTCACCGATCTGGAGCCGACGACCGAGGTCGGTCGTCTCAACACCGCGATCAACACGATGCTCGACCGCGTCGACCGCTCGCTCGCGCAGCGCGAGCGCACGGTGCGGCACATGCGCCGGTTCATCGGCGATGCGAGCCACGAGCTGCGCACGCCGCTGGTGAGCGTGCGCGGCTACGCCGAGCTGTACCGGATGGGCGCGATCCAGGGCGACGAGGACACCGCCCGTGCCATGGAGCGCATCGAGAAGGAGGCGATCAGGATGGGTGTGCTCGTCGAGGACCTTCTCGCCCTCGCCCGTCTCGACGAGGAGCGCGAGCCGGAGATCGCCGCTCTCGACCTGCGCCCCGTGGCCCGCGACGCCGCCCTCGACCTGCGCGCGGCCGCTCCGGGACGCACCGTGACGGTCATCGACCGCACCGCCGAGACGAGCGACACCACGAGCGTGCGCATCGCCTCGGTTCCCGCGCCCCCGCCGCCGCCCCGCGGGCTCTCGCGCGCGGCCCTCTCGCGTCTGCGGCGGCGTCCGCGTTCGACGCCCACGCCGACCGAGCAGATCCCCGCGATCGACTTCTCGGAGACCCCCGACACCCCGGTCCGGACTCCCCCGATCGTGCTCGGCGAGGAGAACAAGGTGCGCCAGGTCGTCACCAACCTGCTCGGCAACGCGCGCCGGTTCTCTCCCGAGGACGGTCCGATCGAGATCGTCGTCGACGCGAACCGCGTGCAGGGCACGGCGAGCATCGCGATCGTCGACCACGGAGAGGGCATCCCGCCGCAGATCCGCGAGCAGATCTTCGAGCGCTTCTGGCGCGCCGACACGTCTCGCGCACGGGAGACCGGCGGGTCGGGCCTCGGCCTCGCGATCGTCGCGTCGATCATGAAGGCGCTGCACGGCAGCGTCGCCGTCTCGGAGACCCCCGGTGGCGGCGCCACCTTCACGGTGACCCTGCCCCTGGCACCGTCGCGCGCGACGCCCGCGCACCTGCTCGAGGACACGCAGCCGCTCGAGCCGCTCGACCTCTGACACGGCCGCGCCCGGCACACGCCCCGCCCGGCACACGCCGCGTCGCGCCCGGCACTCGTCCTGCACGGACGGGCGATCGCGCAGGCTCTTCCGGGACGCCGTCGAGCGCGCGCATCGCGGGGACGGACGGGCGGATGCTCCACCTAATCTCGGAACTCCCATCACGAAGGAGAATCCAGATGTCCGTCTTCACCGTCGACACCGAAGCAGTCCAGGCAGCGAACAGCGCGGCCCGCGCCACCATGGAGCGCCTGCAGTCCGAATCGACCACCCTCATGGCGCAGCTCACGCAGCTGCAGTCGTCATGGGTCGGCAGCGCCTCGACAGCGTTCCAGGGATGTGCGGAGCAGTGGCGCACGGCGGCCCTGCAGGTCGAGCAGGTGCTCGACTCGATCGGCACCTCACTCGGTTCGGCCGCGATGCAGTACAGCGACGCCGACCAGTACTCCGCGAGCCTGTTCCGCTGATGCCCGTCGGCCGATGCTCACCGGCCGACACCGACCTCCTGCGGACGGTGGTTCCTCCCCGCCGTCCGCAGGAACGCAGAACGCCCCCGGCCGAAGCCGGGGGCGTTCTGTCATGCGCGATGGATCAGAAGTCCATGCCACCCGACGGGTCGCCGACCGGAGCGGACGCCTTCTCGGGCTTGTCGGCCACGACGGCCTCGGTGGTGAGGAACAGCGCGGCGATCGACGCGGCGTTCTGCAGCGCGGAGCGCGTCACCTTCGCCGGGTCGATGATGCCGGCGCCGAACATGTCGACGTACTCGCCCGTGGCGGCGTTGAGGCCCTGGCCCGCGGGGAGCTCGGAGACCTTGTTCGCCACGACGCCCGGCTCGAGGCCGGCGTTGAGTGCGATCTGCTTGAGCGGAGCCTCGATCGCCACGCGGACGATGTTCGCACCGGTCGCCTCGTCACCCGTGAGCGACAGACCGTTGAGCGCCTTCGTGCCCGACTGGATCAGCGCGACGCCACCACCGGGGACGATGCCCTCTTCGACGGCTGCCTTCGCGTTGCGGACGGCGTCCTCGATGCGGTGCTTGCGCTCCTTGAGCTCGACCTCGGTGGCCGCGCCCGCCTTGATGACGGCGACGCCACCGGCGAGCTTCGCCAGGCGCTCCTGCAGCTTCTCGCGGTCGTAGTCGCTGTCGGTGTTCTCGATCTCGCGACGGATCTGGGTCACGCGACCCTCGATCTGCTCGGCCTCGCCGGCGCCCTCGACGATCGTGGTCTCGTCCTTGGTGACGATGACCTTGCGGGCACGACCCAGCAGGTCGAGCGTGGCGTTCTCGAGCTTCAGGCCGACCTCTTCGGTGATGACCTGACCACCGGTGAGGATCGCGATGTCCTGCAGCTGCGCCTTGCGACGGTCGCCGAAGCCGGGAGCCTTGACGGCGACCGACTTGAAGATGCCCTTGAGCTTGTTGAGCACGAGAGTCGCGAGAGCCTCGCCCTCGACGTCCTCGGCGATGATGACGAGCTCCTTGCCGTCCTGGATCACCTTGTCGACGATCGGCAGGAGGTCCTTGATGTTGGAGACCTTCTGGTTCGCGATCAGGATGTAGGGGTCCTCGAAGACGGCTTCCTGACGGTCGGGGTCCGTGACGAAGTACGGGTTCAGGTAGCCCTTGTCGAAGCGCATGCCCTCGGTGAGCTCGAGCTCGGTGCCGAAGGTCTGCGACTCCTCGACGGTGACCACACCCTCCTTGCCGACCTTGTCGATCGCCTCGGCGATGAGCTCGCCGATCGCGGGGTCTGCGGCGGAGATGGATGCCGTGGCGGCGATCTGCTCCTTCGACTCGATCTCCTTGGCGCTGGAAAGCAGCTCCTCGGTGATCGCGGCGACGGCCTTCTCGATGCCGCGCTTGAGCGAGATCGGGTCGGCGCCGGCTGCGACGTTGCGCAGTCCCTCGCGGACCAGGGCCTGTGCGAGGACCGTGGCGGTGGTGGTTCCGTCACCGGCGACGTCGTCGGTCTTCTTGGCGACCTCCTTGACGAGCTCCGCGCCGATCTTCTCGTACGGGTCGTCCAGCTCGATCTCCTTGGCGATGGACACACCGTCGTTCGTGATCGTGGGGGCGCCCCACTTCTTCTCGAGCACGACGTTGCGACCGCGCGGGCCGAGGGTCACCTTGACCGCGTCGGCGAGGATGTTGAGGCCGCGCTCGAGGCCGCGGCGGGCCTCCTCATCGAAAGCAATGATCTTTGCCATGAGTTTTTTCGTCCCTCCTGGACGTAGACGTTGGGTTTAGCACTCAGAGTGTGAGAGTGCTAACGCCATTCTGGCACTCGACCCCTGCGAGTGCAAGCCGCGGACGGAGGGTGCCCGACGCGTCTCAGGGAGCGGGCGTCTCGGCCGAAGTCTCGGGCGCCGTGGCGGAGCGATCGAGGCCGACGACGATCGTGAGCTGCTTCGCCTCGCCGTCGTTGAGGTCGGCGTAGAAGTCGCTCTGCTCGACCGCCGCTCCCCCGATGAGGTCGGCGACGCCGAGTGCGGCCGGACGATCGGCCTCGTCGACGTAGTACACCGTGGTGGTCTCGAAGTCCTGGCTGCCGCTGTCGCTCGCGTACACGGTGGCGAACCCGGCGTTGAGCAGGGTGTCGCGCATCTGCTCGTCGAGACCCTCATCGGGCGTCGCGTTGAGGATCGTCACCTCGAACGTCGTGTCGACCACACCCGTCTCGACCGGGGTCGGCTCGGCGGTCGGTACCGCTTCGGGGAAGAGGTCGATCCGCCCCATCACGACCAGCGAGCCGAAGATGCCCACGATGATGAGCACGAGCGCCGCGACGAACGACCACAGCAGCACCACCCATCCGTTCATCCCCGGCGCTTCGGCGCGGTGCGCCCCGACGCGGCCGGATGAGCGGGGGACGTCGTCGAAACGATCACGGGTGGGCTTGGACACCCCACGATGCTATCCGAGAGCGCGGTCAGCCCACGAAACCGGGCGTCCGGGCCGAACGGCGCACGACGCGCGCGTCGCGCAGACGCCGCAGCCGACGGATCAGCATCGGATCGAACTCGAGGGCGGCATCCGACTCGATCAGCCGGCCGAGGAGCTGGTAGTAGCGCGCGGCACTCATGCCCAGCTGCGCCCGGATCGCCTCCTCCTTGGCCCCGCTGTGCCGGGGCCAGACCGTCTCCAGCGCGAGGATCGCGCGGTCGCGCTCCGTGAGGTCACCGATCATGTGCCCAGGTTAGGACGGGTGCGGCCGCTCGGCCGCACGCCACTCCCACCACGCGCCGAGCGGGTCGGCCGCCGCACGCACCCGCCCGTCGAGTGCGACCGCGAACCCGGGCCACTCCTCCACGTCGATCGGCGGCTCCCAGACGTCCAGCAGCCCGGGCGGGTCGATCGTGACCCACCGTGCCGGGAGCTCACGGATGCGGGCGACCAGGGCCGACCGGGCGGCGCGCGGGATGTGCACGAGCACGCCGGGGGTGGTGATCACGAGCGTCGCCCCGACCGGCGCCCGGGCGACGAGAGCATCGAGGCGTTCGAGCGCGTCGCCGGCGACGAGCATCGGCGGATCGGATGCCGCGATGTCGAGCGCCGCCGCGATCCGCTGCTCGCGGCCGGTCTCCCCCGGCCACACGAGCCCCTGCAGCCACCGACGATCGTCGGCATCGCGGGCATCGAGCGGTGCGAGATCGATCCCGGCGCGCCACACGATCTCGGGCAGCCGCAGCTCCGGAAGCTCCCCGTCGACCCGACTGGCGAGCACGACCGGGGAGACCCCGTCGAGTGGATCGAGCGCCACCCGCACCTCGCCATCGGAGCCGGTGAAGCGGTACGAGTAACGATCCGGGTAGAGGCAGAGGCCCGCGGATGCCCCGATCTCCAGCAGCGCGATCGGTCCGTCGATCTCCGACAGCACCGGGAGGAGCGCCGCGAGCCGGAGCGGCTCGTTGGTCTGCAGCGAGCGCGCGGAGCACTCGGCGACGACGGCATCCGCGTTCCGGAGCACGAAGTCCCGCCACACCGGATATCCCTCGAGCGCTGCTCCGAGAAGCCGGGTCACCGCGAAGACCAGCGGCGGCTGACGCCGGTTCTCGGGGATGCGCGCGAGCACGTCCTGCACCGGGCCGTCGCCGGCGACGCCCGCCGCCCACTCCGCGTACAGGGCGCTGCGACCGGGCGCCTCCTTCTCGGCGAAGCGCGCGTAGCGCTCGCGAACAGCATCCGTCATCCCTCCATTGTGGATGTACGCAGCCCGGCGCCCCGCGACAGGGGAGAATGGAGAGGACCCCAGGAGGACTCATGTCGTACAGCGTGGAAAAGACCGAAGACGAGTGGCGCAAGGAGCTCGGCGACGACCAGTACGCCGTGCTGCGCCAGGCGGCGACCGAGCGCGCCTGGACCGGCGAGCTGCTCGACGAGGGACGCGCCGGCCTCTACACCTGCGGCGCATGCGGCGCCGAGCTCTTCCAGAGCGGCACGAAGTTCGACTCCGGCTGCGGCTGGCCGAGCTTCTACGAGTCGATCCGCCCCGAGGCCGTCGAGCTCATCGAGGACACCTCGCTCGGCATGGTCCGCACGGAAGTGCGGTGCGCGACGTGCGGATCGCACCTCGGCCATGTCTTCCCCGACGGCTTCGGCACCCCGACCGGCGACCGCTACTGCATGAACTCGCTGGCGATGAACTTCACTCCCGAGGCCCCCGAGGCGTGAGCGCGCTCGACGCCGTCCGCTCGCGGCAGTCCTGGTCGAAGGTCACCGAGGAGGCGCCCTCCCGCGAGGAGCTCCTTCCGCTGATCGCCGCCGCCGGGCGCGTGGCCGACCATTCGTCGCTGCGGCCGTGGCGACTGATCGAGCTGCGCGGTGACGACCGGCTCGCCCTGGGCGCCGCGATCGCGAAGGCCGAGGGCGAGAAGAAGCCGTCGACCAAGCCGCTGCGCGCGTCGCTGCTGATCGCGGTGGTCGGCAGCTA
Organism: Microbacterium sp. USHLN272; assembly: GCF_037149655.1. Taxonomy (NCBI): domain Bacteria; kingdom Bacillati; phylum Actinomycetota; class Actinomycetes; order Micrococcales; family Microbacteriaceae; genus Microbacterium; species Microbacterium sp. USHLN272. The sequence continues at coordinate 267,834 of NZ_JBBCRA010000002.1, forward strand.
TCGCACGAACCACAAGGTGCCGGTGTGGGAGCAGGAGGCGGTCGCCTCCGGTGTCGCGCACACGCTGAGCCTGCTGCTCGACGAGGCCGGGTGGGGCGTGTTCTGGCGCACCGGCGGATACACCCGGTCGAAGGCGGTCGCGCGGGCGCACGGACTGGCGAAGAACGAGGTGCTGCTGGGGTGGCTCTACGTCGGCGGCAAGCCGGCGAAGTCCCCGGGGCGGCGCACGCCCGTCGACGCCGACGCGCTGCTCACGCGGATGCCGTCGGACGGGGCGACGAAGGACGAGAAGTCCGAGAAGAAGAAGAAGAAGTAGTCAGCGCCGTCGGCGCACGACCGCCACGAGCACGGATGCCGCGGCGATCACCACCATCGTGACGATCTGCCAGGTCGCGGGCCCCGCCTCGGTGGGCCAGATCAGGTCGATCGCGACCGCGGCGACGAGCTGCCCCAGCACCGATCCCAGTCCGAGCAGCAGCACGCCGGTGTGCGCGACGAGGAACGCCCCGAGGAAGATGTAGACGACGCCGAGGAAACCGCCCGTGTACAGCCACGGTTCGGCGGGCAGTCCGTGCGGGGCACCCTGCGAGACGACGCTGATCGCGGCGGCGACGGCGAGCACGACCGTGCCGGCGATGAAACTCGTCATGGTCGCCACCATGGGCGACGACACTCGCTGCGCCAGGCGTCCGTTCACGGCCTGCTGCCACGCGATGCCCACGCCGGCGGCGAACGGGAGCACGAGCATCCACAGCGGGGCGGTGCGCAGCACGTCTCCACCCAGCGAGACGCCGACGGCCACCAGCGCGAGCGCGGCACCGGCGACACGACCCATCGTCACGGCCACCACGCCCGCCGGTCCGAAACCGATCCGGTCGAGCACGAGTCCGTGCAGGGTCTGCCCCGCGACCACTCCCACGGTGAACAGCGAGACCCCGAGCACGGCGGCGGTGAGCCCCTGCGTCGAGACGGTGAGCGCGCCGCAGGCGCCGCCGAGGAGCATCCACGGCGGGATGGTCCTGCCTCGTACTCCGCGAACGAGCCGGACCATACCGGCGCGGCCGGACGGGAGGGAGGCGACGATGACGGCGAGGACGGCCGTACCGACGGCGAAGGAGACGAGACCGGCGACGATCCCATCGCCCAGACGGATGCCGAGGACGCCGTTGATGCGCGCCTGGATCGCGGTCATGACGCCGATCGCCACGGCGCCGCCGATCGCGAGCGGCGCGGGGAGCGAACGGGTCGGAGTCACTCGTTTCACGGTACCGGATCCCCCTCCCGCCCCCTGACGGATGTCGGTGGCCCGGGCTAGCCTGTGGGCATGTGCGCGAGCTATGGACTGGATCCCCGATTCACCGACGCCGAGCTGCTGGCCGAGGCCGACGCCGACGTGCTCGACGGCCTGCGCCAGTGGGCGCAGCAGAACGCGGGTGAGACCCTGCGCCCGACCGGCAAGAACCTCCGCAACCTCAATCCCGTGGTCGTCGACGCCGACGGCCAGGCCACGCTCGAGCCCGCGTGGTGGGGGTTCCTGGTGAACGGCGAACCCGCGAAATTCCCCTCGATCAACACCCGCTCCGAGCGCCTGCAGGAGCGCCCCGGCTCGCTCAAGACCCGCGCGCTGGTGCCGGCGACCGGCTGGTTCGAGATGAAGAAGCCCGAGCGCGTGTGGCACGAGTTCGGCATGGGCGAGGGCACCCTGTTCGGCATGGCGGCCGTCACGCAGCGCGGCCGAACCGCCGATGGCGAATGGTTCACCTGCTACTCGATCGTGATGCGTCCCGCGCCCGCTCATCTCGCCGACGTGCACGACCGCATGCCGGTCCTCATCCCGACCGCGTTCGCCCACGAGTGGCTCACCGCGCAGGGCGATCGCGAACTCATCGACGAGGCGCTGCTGGCGGCGGCGTCCCTCGACGATCGCGTCGCCGTCGCCGCGCGATCCGACGACAAGGGAACGGATCGGCTGTTCTGACGATGGATGTCGATGCCCTCACCACCACGGCGGCCGAACGCGCCGAAGAACTCCCCGGCGCCGAGCTGACCAACCCGTTCGGCCCCGAGTGGGACGTCTACAAGGTGCGCGGACGCGTCTTCCTGCTCCTGCCCCTCGACGGCACGGGTCGGGTGACCGTCAAGTCGCATCCCGACGACGCGGTCGCCCTGCGCGAGACGTTCGCCGACATCCTGCCGGGGTATCACATGAACAAGAAGCACTGGATCTCGCTGCGCCCGGGCCCGTCGCTCGAACCGGGACTCGTGACCGAGCTGGTCACCGAGTCGTACCTGCTGGTCGTCGAGAAACTGCCCCGAGCGCAGCGGCCCGTGGATCCGGAGCTGTTCGCGAGACCCGCCCCCGAGATCCCGCCGGTTCCAGATCCAGCCGGGTCCTAGATCCAGCCGGGTCCTAGATCCAGCCGGGTCCTAGATCCACCCCTTGTCGCGGGCGATGCGGGCCGCCTGCGCTCGGTTCTCGGTCGCCGTCTTGCCGATGGCCGACGACAGATGGTTGCGCACCGTCCCGGCCGACAGGAACACCTCGGCGGCGATCTGTGCGATCGCGCGCCCGTCCGCCGACAGCCGCAAGACTTGCTGCTCGCGCTCGCTCAGCGGGTTGGCGCCCTCGAACAGCGAGGCCTCGGCGAGCGCGGGATCCACGACGCGGAGTCCCTGATGCACCCGCCGGACCGCGTGCGCGAGTTGCGCGGCCGGAGTGTCCTTGGCGATGAAGCCGCTCGCCCCCGCGTCCAGAGCCCGGCGCAGATACCCGGGACGCGCGAAGGTCGTCACGATCAACACACGCGTCGACGGGCTGACCTCGCGCACGGCGCGCGTCGCGGCCACCCCGTCGACACCGGGCATCTGGATGTCCATCAGGCACACGTCGGGCCGCGCCTGCGCCGCTCGCTCCGCCGCTTCGGCACCGTCGGCGGCTTCGGCGACGACCGTCAGATCGTCCTCGAGTTCGAGCAGGGCACCCATCGCTCCCCGCACGAGAGCCTGATCGTCGACGAGCAGCAGCCGGATCGGATCGCTCACCAGGTCACACTCACTCTCGTCCCGCCCAGCGGGGCATCCTCCACGGCGAGCACCGCGCCCGCCGCCGCGGCGCGTTCGGCCATCCCCCGCAGACCGTTGCCCGCGGGCCCCCGTGCGCCGCGGCCGTCATCCTCGATCGCCACCACGCCGGGGGCCATCGTGATGCGCACCCGCCGTGCCTTCGCGTGGCGCAGGATGTTCGTGGTCGACTCCCGCACGATCCACCCGGCGGGCAGGGCCTGCGCGGGCGACAGCGCCGCCGCGTCACCCTCGACGTCGACGTGCAACCCCGCCGATTCGAGCGCGACCGTGCTCGCATCGATCTGCTCCGCCAGGGCGACGCTGCGGATGCCGGTGACGGTGCTGCGCACACCGGCGATCGCCTCGCCCGTGAGGTGCACGATCTGCGCGAGTTCGGCCTTGGCGCGCGCGGGGTCGTGGTCGACGAGGCGTTCGGCGAGCTCGGCCTTGAGCTTCACGGCCGTGAGAGTGTGCCCGAGCAGGTCGTGCACGTCGCGGGCGATCGAGGTGCGCTCCTCGCTGGTGGCGAGGTCCATCCGCACCTTGTCGGCGTCGACCGAGCGCCCGATCAGCCACGTGTTCACGGTGTTCACCACCGCGATGAGCAGCACGATGACGAGGATCTGGAAGTGGTCGCCGAACCTCCCCGTCGCGACGATCGTCCCCGCCGCGATCGCGATGCCCGCCAGGGTCGTCACCCAGTGCCAGGCACCCCGCAGTCCGTAGCTGGCGTACGACATGAGGTACGGGAGGAAGCTCAGCGCCTGCGACTCGATCGCCGGGATCGTCGCGAGCGCGCACGCGATCTGCACCCAGAACAGCGTGCGAACGATCGGGCGCGGTCGTCCCCACGACGAGCGCATCCCGATGACGAATCCGATCACGTACACGGTGGCGAATGCCACGAGTCCCGCCCATCCGAGCACGACCCATCCGGTCGCGGCATCCGAGGCGAGCAGCGCCAGCACCGGGTAGACGAGGAAGACCATCCAGACGACGGCCATCAACCATCCCCAGCGCTCCCAGGGACCGGTGTGCGCCGGGGTCGCGGCAGCCTCGGTGGTCATCGGCCCAGCCTAACGACGGCTGCGCGAGCGCATCACGCCGAGACGCACGAGCGCGGCGAACAGCACGGCCCAGACGACGACGTTCAGCAGCACGGCCCAGAGCGGGTCGGCCCCGCCCGCCACGAGGGTGCCGTCGGTGGCCGGCCAGCGCACGAGCGCGACGTAGCCGTACATCGGGGTCCACTTCGCGATGTCGAGCATCACGCCGTCGAGCGGGATGAAGACGTTGCCGAAGAAGCCGAAGAACGTGATGGAGATCGAGGCGAGAGCGGCCGCCGAGTCGGAGTTGAAGGCGAGGCCGACCCCGAGTCCGAACAGGCCGTAGATCAGCCCGAGCCCCAGGGTGATTCCGGCGGCGGCGAACCAGCGCCAGGTGTCGGATGCCTCGGCACCCGTCGCGAGACCGGCTGCATACACGAAGAGCACGGCGAGCGCCGAGAACGACACCGCGGCGAGCACCTTGGTCACCGCGTATCCCGCGGTCGAGAGCGGGGTGAGCGCGAGCTGACGCCCCCACCCCTGTCCGACCTCGGAGGCGGCGAGCGAGCACAGCGAGCTCATCGCGGTGGCCGTGCCGTACGCCCCCATCGACACCATCACGTAGAACGAGACGTTCGCCTGGCCCACGCTCTGCGAGGCGTACGACATGCTCGCACCGAAGAGCAGATACATGGCCACCGGCATCGCCAGGGTGAAGGCGAGCGTGTACGGATTGCGGATCTGCCGCACGAGTTCGGTGCGGTACAGCGCGGGGGCGACGAGCGTGGTCATGACGGGTCCTCCGTGAGCGAGGTGAAGGCGGATTCGAGGGTGGGAGCGGTGATCTCGAGATCGCAGGCACCGAGCGACAGCAGCCGTCCGGCGAGCAGATCGGATGCCTCGGTGCGCACCGTGAGCCGATCGGCGTCGGTCGACACCTCGGCGACGGAGGCGTCGGCGCGGAGTTCCGCGGCAAGCGCAGCGATCCCGCCGGGGATCGTCGCCGAGACGATGCGGCCGCCCAGTGACGCCCGCAGGCGGGCGGTGGCGCCATCGGCGACCACACGGCCGTGATTCATGACGATCGTGCGCCGCGCGAACTGCTCGGCCTCTTCGAGGTAGTGGGTGGCGAACACGATCGTGCGGCCGGCGTCGGCATCCGCCCGCATCGCCTCCCAGAAGCGGCGACGGGCGGTGACGTCCATCCCCGCGGTCGGCTCGTCGAGCACCAGCACGTCCGGGTCCGGCAGCAGCGCGAGCGCGAACTTCACGCGCTGCTTCTCGCCACCCGAGCATTTGCCGACGCGGCGACGCGCGATCGCGGTGAGGTCGGCGCGATCGATGACCTCGGCGATGCGACCGGAGGCGCCGTGCAGCCCGGCGACCACCGAGATCGTCTCGCGCACGGTCAGGTCGGAGAGCAGTCCGCCGGTCTGCAGCACCGCCGCGAGGCGCCCCGCCGTGACCGCGCGGTGCGGATGCGTGCCGAGCACGCGCGCCGTGCCCTCGTCGGGTTCGGAGAGTCCGAGGAGCACGTCGATCGTGGTGGTCTTGCCCGCGCCGTTCGGGCCGAGCAGAGCGACCACCTCGCCGCGCTCGATGCGGAGGTCGACGTGATCGACCGCGACGATCCGATTCGCGCCGTGCCCGAAGCGGCGGACGATGCCGGTGAGATCGACGGCGGGCGCGGAGTCTGCGGGAGGGCGATCGGCGGGGGCGACGAGGGACTGGCTCATGCTCCCAGTGAAGCGCCGCGAGCACGGCCCGCGCCGGACGTCGATGTCACGCGGTGCGGATGACATCCGTCATGTTCCCGGTGCGCTGTTCGCCTGCCGTTCACCCCTGCGTCGGCATCCGTTCGTCCGCTTCCGTTTGTGTCGGAGCGACCCGACCCCCGACCGGAGGTACTCGCCGTGCCCATCCCCCGCTCCCTCTCCTTCGGCCTCGCCGCGCTCGTCGCGGCGAGCGCGGCGATCGTCGCCCCGCAGGCGGCCGTCGCCGCCGATGCCCCCGCCGACCAGCTCGCCGTCTCGGTGGTCGGCGACGGCGCGACCACCGGCAACGACGCGGTTCCGGTCGCGATCCAGCTCCTCGACGGACAGGGCGAGCTCGGCGACACGATCGCGCTGCCGACGACGGATGCCGGCGATCAGCACGCGTTCACCCTCGGGGCGAACCGCGACCAGCAGGGGGCACTGCAGCAGTCCGCCGATCACCGCTACGTGACGCTCGGCGGATACGACGCGGCCCCGGGATCGGGCTCGCTCAACGACACGGCCGCCCCCGACACGCTGCGCGTGATCGCCCGGATCGGATCGGAGGGCGACGTCGACACCGCCACGACGCTCGCCGGAGGGTTCTCGCTGCGTCACATCCGGGGCACCGCCACGGTCGACGGCACACGCTACTGGGCGGGCGGGCACGGCGGCGACTCCACGGCTCCCGCCGGCAGCGTCCTCACGGTCGAAGCCGGTGGGACCACCCCCACCGCCGTCGTCTCCGGCAACAGCAACCTCAACAACGGCCGCGTGGTCGACATCCACGGCGGCCAGCTCTACCTCACGAGCGACCGCAGCGGGTTCTCGGGGCTGAACACGGTCGGCACCGGCATCCCCACCGCCGCGGGAGCACCGCTCACGCTCGTGGCCGCGGCCCCGGCCGGGGCATCCGTCGCGCACGACTTCGCCTTCGCCGGCGAACACCTGTACGTCGGTTACACCGAGGGGGCGAACGAGGGCATCGCGAAGTACCGCCGCACCGGCGCCACCTGGACCTGGGTCGACACCCTGCCGGGTGACTTCTGGGGCCTCGAGGCACGCCCGGCCGGCGACGATTCGGTGCTGTACGCCGTGCGCGGGCTCAACCAGGGCAACGAGATCGTGCGGATCGTCGATTCCGGTGACGACTCCGCGTTCACCGCGCAGACCGATGTGCTCGCGACGGCGGCGCCCCAGACCGCGTTCCGCGGTGTCGCCTTCGCGCCCGGGTTCGAGCCGGGCACGGATGCGGTCGGCCCCATCCTCGCGAAGCCGACCCTGTCGTGGGACGTGCGCGTTCCCGGCGGCGCCGGCAGCGCCCTCGCCGCCGTGCTCGGGCAGGACACCAACCCCGCGGCCACCGGCGTGATCGCCGATGCCGCCGGTGAGGCCGTCACGGCGACCGTGACCAGCAGCAACCCCGCGGTCGTACCCGACGAGGCGATCCGCCTCGACGTCGCCGACGACGGATCTTTCCGGCTCGCGGCGACACCCGCGGCCACCGGCACCGCCGTGCTCACCGTGCATCTGCGCACCGACGACGGACGCACCGCGATCTCGCAGCTCCCGTACCGCGTCGCCCCGGCCTTCGCCGATGACGGCGCTCGCGGGCACTTCGGCATGTCGGATGCCTCCGCCGCGATCGACGCCGGCGACGGATTCTTCTTCGCCGCCGACGACGACTCGAACGCGATCCGCCTCTTCTCGGAAGAGGGCGGAGAAGCCGTCGCGGCGTTCGACTTCAGCGATCGCATCGAGTTCGAACGCGCAGGTGAAGCCCACGACTTCGAGGCGGTCGCCCGGGCCGGAGACCAGGTCTTCTGGATCGGATCGACCGGCAACACCCGCAGCGGCAATGTGCGCCTCGACCGCGACATCGTGCTCCAGACGCGGATCGCCGGATCCGGCGCGGACGCGACGCTCACCTTCGTCGGCTACCGCAACGTGCTGCGCGACGCGCTCGTCGCCTGGGACCACGAGGACCAGCACGGCCTGGGCGCCGACCGCTTCGGGTTCCTCGCGGCCACCCAGCCGGGGGTCTCGGCCGAGGGTCCCGACTCGCTCAACATCGAGGGAGCGGCGATCGCGCCGGACGGCACGACGCTGTGGCTCGGCTTCCGCTCGCCCGAGGTCGGCGATGACGCGGATGCTCTCATCGTGCCCGTCGCCGACATCGCCGACGTCGTCGCCGGGGCGGATGCCGTCGTCGGCGACCCGCTCCTCCTCGACCTCGGCGGGCGAGCGATCCGCGACATGGCCCGCGCCGAGTCCGGTGACTACCTGATCGTCGCCGGCAGCGCCGACGACACCGGCCGCTTCGCCCTCTTCGGGTGGTCCGGCTCGCTGGACGACGCCCCGGTCGCGGCATCCGGCACCCTCGGACTCGCGAACTGGCCCGGCTCCTACGAGGGCATCGCGGGCGTGCGCGACCTCGCCGACGGAACCTCCGTGCGCCTGCTGCTCGATTCGGGAACGGTCGACATCTACGGCGACGGCACCGAGGCGCAGGACCTCTCCCCCGTCGAGTTCAAGCTCTTCCCCTCGCAGACCGTCGAACTGTCGTTCGGCGCGGCGTTCACCGAGAAGCGGATCGCGGTCACGGGCGGCACCCTTCGAATCGGCTCGCCCTCCGAGATCACCGTCTCGGGCTTCGCGGAGGGCGAGCAGATCGAGCTCGTGCTGAACTCCGACCCGGTGCGCCTCGCGGCCCTCACCGCGGGAGCCGACGGCACGGCACGCGCGGTCGTCGTTCCCCCGGCATCCGTCGCTCCGGGTGCGCACACCCTGACCGCCACGGCGGCCTCGGGCGCCGCCGAACTCGCGGTCACGGTGCTCGCCCCGGTCGCCGCCGGCGGCGGCGACGGCACGGACGGCGGCGGCGACAGCGGTGCCGGAGCGGGATCCGGCGCAGGATCGGATGCCGGTGACGCCCTCGCCACGACGGGGTCGGACTTCCCCGCGGGGCCGGTCGCGCTCGTCGCACTCGCGCTCCTCGCGCTCGGTGCGCTGGCGCTGCGCCGCAGGGGTGTCGCTTCGGAGTGACCCGTTCTCGTCGGCTACTCTGCATCGGGTGACCGTGCAGAGTACCGACGAAGAACAGCACCTCCGGCGAGCGCTGAGCAACCGCCACATCCAGCTCCTGGCGATCGGCGGTGCGATCGGGACCGGGCTCTTCATGGGCAGCGGCAAGACGATCTCGGTGGCCGGTCCCTCGGTGATCTTCGTCTACATGATCATCGGGTTCATGCTCTTCTTCGTGATGCGCGCGATGGGCGAGCTGCTGCTGTCGAACCTCAAGTACAAGTCGTTCAGCGACTTCGCCAGCGACCTGTTGGGGCCGTGGGCCGGGTTCTTCACGGGCTGGACGTACTGGTTCTGCTGGGTGGTGACGGGCGTCGCCGATGTCATCGCGATCGCCGGGTACACGAACACCCTCATCCCCGGCATCCCGCTGTGGATCCCGGGTGTCGCCGTGGTCGTCATCCTGCTCGCGCTCAACCTCCCCACGGTCGCCGCGTTCGGTGAGATGGAGTTCTGGTTCGCGCTGATCAAGATCGTGGCGATCGTCGCTCTCATCGTCACCGGTCTCGTGATGATCTTCACCGGCTTCGAGCACGACGCCGGTACCGCGTCGTTCGCGAACCTCTGGAGCCACGGCGGCATGTTCCCGCACGGGTTCATGGGGTTCGTGGCCGGTTTCCAGATCGCGGTCTTCGCGTTCGTCGGGATCGAGCTGGTCGGCACCGCCGCCGCCGAGACGAAGGACCCGAAGCGGAACCTCCCGAAGGCGATCAACGCCATCCCGATCCGCATCCTGCTCTTCTACGTCGGCGCGCTGATCGTGCTTATGGCGGTGACCCCCTGGACCGAGTACGTCGCCGGGGAGAGCCCCTTCATCGCGATGTTCGCCCTGGCCGGCCTCGGCATCGCCGCGACCGTCGTGAACCTGGTGGTGCTGACCTCGGCGATGTCGAGCGCCAACTCGGGCATCTATTCCACCTCGCGCATGGTCTTCGGGCTCGCGCACGACGGTGACGCGCCGAAGCTGTTCGGTCGCCTGTCGAAGCGCCGCGTGCCCCAGAACGCGCTGTTCCTCTCCTGCATCCTCCTGCTCTCGGGCGTCGTGCTGCTCTACGCGGGCGAGGACATCGGCACCGCCTTCGACATGGTGACGACGGTCTCCGCCGTGTGCTTCATGTTCGTGTGGACGATCTTCCTGCTCAGCTATGTGGTCTACCGCCGCCGGCGCCCGGAGAAGGCCGCGGCCTCGGCCTTCCGGATGCCGGGCGGAGTGTTCATGGTCTACGTCGTGCTGGCGTTCTTCGTCTTCATCCTGTGGGCGCTGACCACCCAGCCCGATACCCTCACGGCTCTGCTCGTGACGCCGATCTGGTTCGCGCTGCTCGTCGTCGCCTGGCTGTTCGTGCGCCGCTCGCCGAACCATCTGCAGCGGCACGCGGCCCACATCGCGCATCTGCGCAGCGACGACGAGGACGACGAGGACCAGTCAGCGGCGTAGCTCTCCGCGGATCGCCCAACGCCCCGTCGCCTGGTGGAACTGCAGCTGTGCGAGCAACGGCGAGGCGTCGTACATCCGGATGTTGAGGCTCAGCCGCACTCCGCGCGCGGTGCGCACCGTGAGCATCGGCCCCTGATCCGAGCGCCGTACCGAGTAGTCGGTGATGTCGGAGTAGCGGAAGCTGCGCGTGACACCCGCGAGCGTGCGGAAGGTCACCTCCTCGTCGCCGAACGCGACGTACCAGTTGCGGTACATGACGAGGAACAGGATGCCGCCGCCCAGGATCGCGAACGAGGCGATCGACATGGCGGTGCGATCATCGTCGTGCGAAGCATCCGAGAGCAGGATCATGGGGATGCTGAGCAGGAGGAGGGTCCACCCGCCGATCGGCAGGATCTTCATCAGTCGGAGGCGGCGCGGATCGCGACGATCACGATTCGGATGCTTCCGGGCGTAGTGCGCGGCCTCGACGGCCAGCCACCCCGCGATCGCGGCGACCGCGATGTGCACGACGACCGCCAGCATCCGCTTCTCCTCTCCGGAGCGCGATGCGCTCCCCTTCTCCTTGACGAGTACTGCCCAGGAATACGTCGGACACAGCCGGTAGAATACTGGGTGTGCACGGTGCACGCTGCGGCCGGGACGACCCGGATCGCGTCATCACCCGGGGACGGCCCCGCGAAGGAACCGGATGATGATCCCCACCGCTGTGAAGCAGTTCGTCGGACGACCCGATATCGCCCGAATCGCCCTGGGCTGGGGCGCCTACGTCTTGGTGCTGCTGGCGCACCCCCTGCTCGCGGCCCCTGTGGCCGTCCCCCTGCTGATCGTCGCCCTCGGGGTGATCATCGGTGTGATCCTGGTGTGCGCGTTCGGCGTGGTGAAGCAGGCCGAAGCCCTCGCCCACCGTTTGGGCGACCCCTACGGATCGCTCGTACTCACCCTGTCCATCGTGCTGATCGAGGTGATCCTCATCTCGGCCGTCATGCTCGGACCGGGCGACCACGCCACCATCGCCCGGGATTCGGTGATGGCCGTCGCGATGATCATCCTGAACCTCGTGATCGGTCTCGCACTGCTGCTCGGCGGTCTCCGCCACCGCGGCATGGCGCACAACCGCACGGGAACCTCGGCCTACCTGGCGATGCTCGTGGTGCTCGTCGCGCTCGCGTTCGCCCTCCCGGCTCTCATCGGCCGCGACGGCTCGTACACCCTCGGCCAGGAGATCCCGATCGTGATCCTGACCCTCGGGATCTACGCATTCTTCCTCTTCCGGCAGATGGGGGCGCAGGCGGGCGATTTCACCGAGGTCGACGAACGCCTGCGGCGACGGACGGATGCCGCGGACGCTGCGCCGCGCACGGGCATCCGCGAGACTCTCGCCGCGCACCGCACCGAGGTCCTGGTGCGCCTCGCCCTGCTCGTGGTGACGGTCACCCCGATCGTGCTGCTCTCGCACGACATGGCGGCGCTCCTCGACGACGGCCTCGGTCGCCTCGGAGCCCCGGCCGCCCTGGCCGGCGTGCTGATCGCCGCGATCGTGTTCCTGCCGGAGTCCCTCACCGCAGTGCGGGCAGCTCTCGGGGGCGAGGCGCAGCGGGTGGTGAACCTCTGCCACGGGGCGCTGGTGTCGACGGTCGGGCTCACGATCCCCGCCGTACTGGTCATCGGCATGCTCACCGGCCAGATCGTGGTGCTGGCCGAGTCTCCGGCGAACCTCCTGATGCTGGGTGTGACGCTGCTGCTCTCGGTGACCACGTTCGCGGCGAAGCGGGTGACGGCCATGCACGGCGCCGCGCACCTCGCGGTCTTCGCGGTGTACGTGATCGTGCTGTTCAGCGGATCATAAAAGTTCGATTTCTCCGTAATTACGAACTATTGCTACGGTTGTAGCCATGGAACGTGACGCGCTGCACGCGATCGAAAGCCGGGTCGACGCCCTCGAACGCGAACTCGAGCGTGTGCGTGCGCAGGTCGAGGAGCCGTCGGCCGACGCCTCGACCGTGACACCGGAACCGGGGGCTGCGACATCGGACCCCGCCGCCGATCCGCTCTGGTTCGTCAATGAACTCGGACGCCGGGCTCCCGGCGCGGTGATGATGGCGGGTGCCGTCGAGGTACCGGCCGGGCCCATCCGCTGGCAGTACGGCCTCTACGCGGAAGAGCTCCTCGGCAAGGACTGGGGCGAACTCGCTCGACCCCTCGAAGCACTGGGGCACCCGGTGCGTCTCGAGCTCGTGCGCGTCATCCTCACCGGCACCCAGACCACCGCCGAGCTGCTCGAACTGGAGCAGTTCGCGTCGTCCGGCCAGCTCTACCACCACCTCCGCCAGCTCGTGAGCGCGGGGTGGCTGTCCTCCCCGCGCCGCGGGTTCTACGAAGTGCCGGGGGCGCGCATCGTGCCGCTCCTCGTCCTGACCATGATCGCCTCGAGCTGAGGAGCAGCCGCACCGTGACCTCCCCCACCCCCGCACTCACAGGCCCCACCCCGACAGCGACGTCGCCCGCGCGACGCTCCCCCGGTCCCGTGCTCGGCCTCCTGGCGGGCGGCGCGGTCGCCGCGATCGCCCTCGGCGCGGCCGTCGGGCCGCAGCAGCAGACCGTGAGCTCGGCCTGGAGCGGTGACGAGACCCTGGCGGAGAACATCCGCACTCTGCCGGGAGGCCTCGACGGATTCCGCTCGCTGTCGGTCGCGTTGATCGATCCGGACGGCGTCGTCTTCGCCGGTCTCGGTGACGCCGATCCCGCACACCCGGAGGCGCCCGGGCCCGACACCGTGTTCGAGCTCGGTTCGATCACGAAGACCTTCACCGGAGCGCTGTTCGCCGACGCGATCGAACGCGGAGAGGTGGCCCCCGATGATCGCCTCGCGGAGCACCTCACGGCCCTCGAGGGAACGGATGCCGGCGACGTCACCCTCGCGTCGCTGTCGCAGCACTCCTCCGGACTCCCCGGCCTGGGCACGACGGCCGCCGACGGCGCGGTGACGAGCCTGATCCTCAACGACAACGCCTACGCGTCGTCGACCACGGCGCAGCTCATCGCCGACGCGGCCATCGCCCCCGTCGACCCCGACCAGGGCGCCGTCTACTCGAACTTCGCCGTCTCGCTCCTCGGCACCGCACTCGTCGAGGCGGCCGGCGCCGACGACTATGCGACATTGCTCGACGAGCGCCTCACCGGCCCGCTCGGGATGGAGCACACCACGGTCGCGGCGACGGCCGCAGAGGTGCCGGTCGATGCGGTTCCGGGCTTCCTCCTCAACGGCACACCCGCACCACGCTGGTGGGGGGAGGGATATCTGCCCGCGGGGTCGTCGACGTTCACCACGGCATCCGACCTGGCGATCTGGGCACAGGCCAACCTCGACGGCTCGGCGCCGGGCGCAGCCGCACTCGAGCCGACCGCTCCCCTGGGAGCGGAGGGCGAGATCGGCTGGGGCTGGATCACCTCTGCGTCCTTCGACGGCGCCGGCACTCAGACCTGGCACAACGGCGGCACAGCGGGCTTCCGCACGATCCTCACGATGGATCGCGACGCCGGCACGGCCTTCATCGCCCTGTCGAACACCGTCGCGACCGTCGACTACGTCGCGATGTCGTATCTCTCGGGTGCGCCGATCCCCGGCCCCGCCGAGCCGTATCTGATCCTGGGATGGTCGGTCTTCGGCATCGCACTGGCGCTCGGTGTCGTCGCGCTGCTCCGGGCCCTCCGCGCGAAGGCACTGCTCCCCTCGCTCAGCGACCTCGTGTGGGCGCTCGCCGGGCTCCTGCTGCTCTGGCACAGCGGCCCGTGGTTCGCGGTCGGCGGTTGGGTGTGGGGCGTCGCTCTCGCGCCGACCTTGGCAGCGGTCGGACTGCTCGCGCTGCGCGGTCGCTCGCTGCCGTTCCTCCCCGCGCGTCGACGGTGGTTCTGGTGGCCGACCGCGGCCATCGGTGTGGCGGCCGCGGTCGGCGTCACCTTCCTCTGGTGAGGACGCCGGTGGCCGCTCAGGCCTGAGCGGGAGTCCACTCCGAGACGCGGTCGAGCGTCTGCACCTCGTCGGCGCTCAGCTCCAGGCGAGCGCCGGCGAGGAGGTCGGGAACCTGCTCGACCGTGCGGGCGCTCGCGATGGGGGCTGCCACCGTCGGCTGCGCGCGTAGCCACGCCAGCGACGTCGCGGCGATCGAGGCTCCGTGCGCGGAGCCGATCTCCTCGAGGGCGTCGATGATCTTCAGGCCCGCGGGAGTCGCGTACTTGGCGGCGCCCTCGGCGCGGGGCGAGGACTGCCCCGCGGTCTCGGTGGAGCGGTACTTGCCCGTGAGGAAGCCGCTCGCCAGCGAGTAGTAGGGCACGAGTCCGAGGCCGAACTCCTCGGCCACCGGGATGATCTCGTTCTCGACGTCGTTGCGATGCACGAGGTTGTAGTGCGGCTGAACGGCGACGGGCAGCCCGGCACCCGTGCGCTGCGCGATCTCGATCCACTCGCGGATTCGATCGGCGGAGTAGTTCGACACGGCCACGTTGCGCACGAGGCCGTCGGTCACGAGCTGACCGAAAGCGCCGACCGTCTCCTCGAGGGGCACGCTCTCGTCGTCGAAGTGGGCGTAGTAGAGGTCGATCGCGTCGACGCCGAGACGCGCGAGCGATGCCTCGGCAGCGTTGCGGATGTTCGCTGCCGCGAGTCCCCGGAACTCCGGGTGCGTGCTCACCTTCGTCGCGACCGTGACGCCCTGCGGCTTGCGCGACGCCAGCCACTCGCCGATGATCGTCTCGCTCTCGCCGCCGGAGTTCCCGGGCACCCACGCGCTGTAACCGTCGGCGGTGTCGATGAAGTCGCCCCCGCCCGCCACGAACGCGTCGAGCACGTCGAAGGACGTGTCGCGATCGGCCGTCCAGCCGAACACGTTGCCGCCGAGAGAGAGCGGGAAGACATCAAGGTCGCTGTTTCCGATACGAGTCATACTCGTCGCAACCGATGGATCCCGTGGGGTATTTCCGATTCGGGATACTCTCACCGCATGCATATCCTCCGCCGACCATCCGTCGCCATCGTCGCCGTCGCCCTCACCGGGATGCTCGGCGGGTGCGCGGGATCCGTCCCCGACCCGCCCGCTGCGGTGGGCGAGAACTACCCCGGCACGTGCATGCCCGCCGAGTTCATCTGGCCGACCGACTTCCTCGAGGCGCTGCCGAGCGAGTCCGAGGCCGTGGGCGGCTCCATCGTCGGCCTGCGGCTGGAGTACTTCGACGAGCGGTGGGCGTGGCGCATCCGCAGTGCGAGCGGTCGGACGGATGCTTTCGGCGAGCGAGTCGACGATCCCGCGGCGGGGCGGGAGACGCTCGCGGACGTGCGGACCCTCGAGGTCTTCGCCAGCCGCGATGTCGCCCTCACGAAAGCGGAGCAGACGGCGGGAACGAGTGCCTTCACGGCAGCCGACCGCTCGGGCGAGGAGTGGCCCAGCCCCCTCATCATCGAGATGGCCCGGGTCGATGACGCTGGTTCCGACGTCTGGCGGATCACGATGTGCGACACGGCGACCAACGCGCAGTCCGTGATCACCGTGAAATAGCATTCAGGAATGCGCCGTTCTGCCGTCGTCCCCCTGATCGCTCTCGTCGCGCTGCTCGCGGGCTGCACGGGAACTCCGATCCCCGCATCCTCGGCGACGCCGGCTCCGACGCGAACGGCGACCACTGCGCCCACGTCCACGGCCACGCCCGCTCCCTCGTCGAGCCCGTCCACGGCGCCCGCCCCCTCGTCGCCGCCGGTCGCGTCCGATCCCACCGACGGCGAGCTCGTGACGATGTGCGTCGAGAAGGTCGATGCCTACGCGGGCGGCGCGACGTACGCGAGCGACCGGGGCACCGTCGAGTGGCTGGCCGAGCAGACGACCTGGTTCGTGGTCGTGCCCACGGATCGAGACGGCAACGAGGGCGCGGCCGTCTGCGGCATCGAGAAGACCTCCGCGGGCCCCGACGTCACGACCTACGGCGAGACGATCCCGAGCGGCGTTGCCGATCAGCGTGCGGAACTGCTGCGCGGAGAACACCCGCACGAGTGACCAGGGCCCGGCTCAGTCCCCGAGCGCCTTCTTCGCGGCATCCGCGATGTACGGCGCCAGGGTCTGCGCGAACTCCCCGGTCATGTGGTCCCGATCGCTGTACACGACGGCATTACCGATGACCACCGGGCAGACGGATTCGTTGCAGAGAATGGACGTGAAGTCGATGAGGGTGGCACCGGGCGTGGCCGCGACGGCATCCTCGGACCCGTCGTACCAGGCGAGCGCCTGATCACGCGGCAAAGCGCAGGAGTTCGGATCGTCGCGGTTCATGTCGATGCAGGCCTTGACGTCGTCGCGCTGCACGGGATTGTCGCGGATCGCGAGGATCTTGGTTCCGCGGGCGGCCTGCGTCGCCCACACCTCGCTCATGCCGTTCGCCGTCGCCTCGTTCTGAGTCTCACCGTCGACCGGGATGGCCTGCCACCGCGACGAGGCGTGCATGGTGAAGATACCGTCGTACGCCGGACGCTCATCGAGCCAGTCGGTGATGTTCGCCTTCCACGCCGTGCAGTTCTCACGGTGACCGAGGTTGGGATCGTCCTGCTCCCGTGCGGTCCAATAGCACCCGTTGTGACCGGTGAGATCGATCCGCCAGTTCATCTCCTCGGCGATGGTCTCGTACGTGTCGATCAGCGTGCTGTTGTGCGAGTCGCCGACGGCGAACAGCGTGCGGGTGTACCCGGACTCCGGCCCCAGGCTGCACACGTTCACGGCGGCGCTGTCGACTCCCGTCCAGCACTCGACGCGATTGGTGTCGGTGCCCGGGGCCGCGGGGTCGGGGATGAGTGCGTCCCCGAGCGGATCCGGTGGGCAGTCGCGGGTCGGGTCGACGGCACCGGCGCCGAAGCACTCACTGTTCGCGCCGTCGGCGAGCATCTTCTGTGCGGCCTCGTTCGCGGCCTCGATCTTCACGTTCGTGTATGCACCGGCTCCGAAGCTCACTCCCCCGATGAGGGCGATCGACGCGGCCATCGCGACGAACACGAATCCGGGCCGGCGTGCGCGGTCGAGCCGAGGGCTGAACCGCACCGGCGACTCGACGAAGCTGTACGACAGCCACGCGAGCGCGATCGATGCGGTGCCGATGAGGATCTTGTCGACCGTGCTGAGCGGCCGACCGGTCGCATACGGGACGAGCACGATGAGCGGCCAATGCCAGAGGTACAGCGAGTACGAGATGTTCCCCAGCCACAGCACCGGGCGGAACCGGGATGCGCGGTCGACCCATGAGGTCGGACCGGCAGCGATCACGGCGACCGTCGAGAGCACGGGGAGCAGGGCGATCCAGCCGGGGAATGCATCCGCTGAGTCGAGCAGGAATGCCGAGGCGATGATGCCCGCCACCCCGAGGATGCCGACCACGGCCGATGCCCCTCGCGAAAGGGCGATCGGCACGAGCGCGAGGAGAGCTCCCGCGAGGAACTCCCACGCCCGCGTGAAGGTCGAGAAGTACGCGACGGCCGGGGTGGTCGCGGTGAGCCAGATCCCGTAGCCGAGCGACAGGAGCGCTGCGCTCCCGAGCACGATCCGGAAGGTACGCAGTGAGTGGCTGCGCGTGATCGCCGCGGCGATGACCAGCAGCAGCGGCACGAGGATGTAGAACTGCTCCTCGACCGAGAGCGTCCAGAAGTGCTGGAAGGGCGACGGAAGGTTGTCGGCTGCGAGGTAGTCGACGCTGAAGGCCGCGAGCACCCAGTTGACGACGTACGCCGCGCTCGCCGCTCCCTCGGTGACGAACTGCACGATCTGACTCGCCGGCACCAGAACGAGCACGGCGATGAGCGAGGCGGCGATGACGACCAGGCTCGCCGGGAGAAGACGGATGGCGCGGCGAGACCAGAACCGGCTGAGACTGATCCGACCGTTCTTCTGGAAGTCCCGCACCAGATGCCCCGTGATGAGGAACCCGCTGATCACGAAGAAGACATCGACACCGACGTATCCCCCGGTGACCCGGTTCGGCCAGAGATGGAAAAGCAGCACGAGGAGAACAGCCACGGCACGCAGGCCCTGGATGTCGGCGCGGATGCTCTGCCGTCGCGAGGCACGGGTCCGGTACTGCGGCTGCGTCATCAGTCGTGGTCTCGTGAAGGGGACGGAGAAATGTTCAGATCTGAGAGCCGACTACGGGACTCGAACCCGTAACCCCCGTTTGAAAGGTAGTCGGTACGTAGATGTACTTTAGTGCACCGTCCGCGTCATTCCGCGCCAAGGGTACGCATCGGTACACCCATGTACGCCCGCAAAACCACGACTAAACGATGGATCTCGAGCCCCCAATCGACGCGCTCCCGCGACCGCGCAACGCGCGCGTACGTGCGCGCGACATCGCGACGTCGCGGACGCGGCGCGCGGTCATCGGATGAGCCCTCACCCCCTCGGCGGATGCCGCCGCGCGCGCGAGCAGCACGACGTAACGCACGGGAGTGATGCCGAGCTCGGAGCGGATCAGCTCTTCCTTCGCCGTCGAGTGGGTCGGGTGGGCGGCTTCGAATGCGAGGAGTCGTTCAGGCGTCACGGTTCCGATCCTGCCGTCGACCACCGACACCCGTCGGTATAGTCGGCGTCATGAGCACCGCTATCGAGCATCGAAGCACCGACGGCACGGCAACCCTCACGGATACGCACTTGGTCTTCGACTACAGCTTCCGCGCGCGCATCGCTCGCTCGTCGAAGCGCTCGGAGATCCCGCTGTCCAAGATCACCGCATTCGACGTCATCCCCGGCAAGACCGAGTACCTGCGCGTGTCTGCATCTGGCTGGTCGGCCACCCCCGACCCCTCCAGGTCCGCCCTCGCATTCGCTTTGGACCCTTCAGGATCGTCGAGCGAGTTCCTCGAAGCCCTTCGCTCAGCAACGGGCGCTGAGCAGCAGCACATCGAGGTGCCATCCGCCCCGGTCGCGGAGGCTCCGGCCCGCCTCCCCAGCGCTGACTTCGGCGGCTACAAGCTGCGCGATGGCGTGCTGAAGGGTGGCGGCAAGTCCGTGAGCGTGCAGGGTGCGGAGGCCGAGGCTACGCAGGGCGCTCCGTCTCAGCGTTCGACGCTCACCCGCATGGGTGCTGGCGCGCTCATCGCCGGACCGATCGGGTTCGTCGTCGGTGCCGTCGCCCGGAAGAACACGTCGAAGTGCTACGTGACGATCGAGGTGCCCGACGGCGTGATCATCATCGAGGCGAAGGCGAAGGAGTACCGCGACGCCGTCGAGTTCGCGAGCGCCGTCAATCGGTCGGCGGCTGCTGTTCGTTGAGTAAGCGGTAGACCTGCATCCGTGAGAGCCCGGATGCGCGCGCGATCTCCGTCGGCGTCATCGGCGGCTCGGCTTCGGCCGCCGCACGGATCGCGGCATCACGCTCAGCGCGCCACGTCTCGAGCTGCGTCACGGCCTCGCGGATGCGCTCGGCGGGGTCAGCGGCCACGGCGTGCGCCTCGGATTGCGACGATGAGCGCGGCGACGCTGAGCGCGAGCGCGGCGATGCTGATGGTGCCGATGAGCAGTTCCATCGCGTGTTCCCTTCGGTATGGTGGAGGGAGTCGGCCCCGAGATACTTGCGTTATCTCGGGGCCTTCCTCTGTCAGTCGCGGCGTCGGTTCCGTTTCGCTGTCTGCCAGAGGATTACCGCCGTGATCATGTTGATCAGAGCGGTGAGGATGCCGATGATTTCCACCGGTTCCTCCCTCCTGCCGGGCACCTTGCCCGACACAAGAAGTGTAACACGATGTGACACCAGAGTGCAACATCATGTTACATGCCGACCGGGCCTCAGGTCCCCACCGGGCGCATCGCCCATCCACGCGGAAGCCCCCGATTGCCACGCTCCTCCGCGCAGGTCGCGCACTCCGTCGACGCGCTCCTGCTCTCATTCCGGGAGCGCATCGTCCACGCCGCCATCCGCCCGCACCCGTTCACGCACGGCCGCTCCACCACCCGTCCACCAACGACCCCGGCGACGCGGTTCGTCGCGACGCCGAGCAGCGCGCCGATCACGGGCACCGGGACATCGGGATAGTCCCAGTACAGGGCTCGTGCGAGCTCTCGATCAGCAGCCCCCTCCGCCGACCGACCAGTGATCGCCTCCGCGACCGCACGCGCCGCCGCGGCCACGCGCCCCTGTGCGGCGTCACGTTCGGTAGCCGCGGCGCTCAGGCGCCCGAGCGCACGATCCAGATCCTCACTCATGCGCCCAGTCTGCACGACGTCGGCGCCGCGTCGTAGACTCGCATCCTCGGCCGGAGAAAGGACATCCGGTCATGCCCTCTGCAGGACTCTCCCCCACCGTGAAGCTCAGCGTCACGCTCGACGCGATCTGCTCCCGCAACCGATACACCTCCGACCCCCGGCCTGTGCTCGACGAGCTGCGCGCCACCGCGGGCGACCGTGGCGACGTGCTCGCTGAGGCGGTCGGCACGTGGCTCGGATTCTTCGAGGACGAACACACGGCGACGCTGTGCGCGGCGCTGCGCACGCTCCCCGGCCTCGAGCAGTGGATCGCGCTCGGCCAGTTCCGCCGCTCGCTCCCCGATCCGAGCACGCCCGAGATCCTCGGCCACGGGAAGGCCGTCGACCTGCCGCTCTACGTGACCACCGACCCGACGCTCTTGGACGCACCCAGAGTGCCTAGGCTGGACTGATGCTCGTCGCTCTCATCCGCCCCGTCGAATCGCACACCGTCGAACTCGTGGGCGACTCGCTCGAAGACGTGCACGCGCAGCTCGCCGAGCACGCCCCAACTGGATTCGACCTCGTCTCGGCGCCGGCGCGCATGCTGAAGGGCGCGCAGGGCATCGAGACGACCGCTCGTTTCGAGCGTCGCGATGGGGTCCGCGAGATCGAAGCAGAGGACATGGATGCGCTCACGGCGAAGGTGCCCGAGGGGTGGCAGATGCTATCGGTCAGACGGGTCTGAACCTCAGGCGAGAGCCTGCTCCGCGAGGTACGTCGCGGCGCCCCCTCGGAGCGTGGAGATCCTGATCCAGCGCTGACCATTCCAGTTGAGCTCATCCAGAGCCTCCCCGGCGTATAGATCGATTTCTTCGTGGCCGACGTCGTGGAAGGTGCGCCCGCGATTCGATACGTAGTAGGCGATGTAGGTGTCGCTGGAATCACTCATGGCCCCATCGTAGGGCGCTGTGAACGACGAAAGACCCCCACCCGGCCCGGAGGCTAGGTGGGGGTCTTCTGCGTCAGAGTCCGATGCGATCGTTGTGATCAGAGATCGCCGTGCGGAGCTTCGCCGTGTCGTCGGTGCCGGTGTCTGCCCCGTCGAGCATGGCGCGGTACTGCCGGCGCGTCAGCGGGGTCGCGTTGCCGTTGATCTGCGCGACGTAGAACTGTGCGGGCGTGGAGCCAGCGCCGATCTTGCGGAGCCAGGCGTCCACGGCCGGGATCGCCATCACGCGGGAGATCGCCGCGCTGATGGCTGCGAGCGTCGCGATCGCGCCGAGCAGCCATGCGACGACCGGGCCGGGCAGAACGTCGGCGACGGCCTCGACGACCTGCGGAGCGATGACGACGATCGTTGCGAGAATCGCGGAGCCAGCGACGAGGACGGCCGCCGCGGTGCGGATGACGCGCTGCAGCGGGAACCAGATCTTGCTCATGAGGACCTCCTAGGTCTTCTTGGTGTTGAGGGTGTCTTCGAGGTCATCGGGAAGCGCGTCCGGCGCGACACCCGAGATGCGAAGCCGGTAGACGAGGATGCCCGCGTACTCCTGCCAGGCGATGCGAAGGCGCCGCTCATCGTCGGCGCGCTGTTGCAACGCATCGGCGCGAGCGATCGCGGAGTCGCGTTGGGCGATGATGTCGTTCTTCCGCTTCGACTCGCGAGTGGATACGCCGCGGCGCACCTTCGAGACGATGTCGGCGATCTCGCGGAAGAACAGGCCAAGCCCGCCGGTGCCGATGCAGGCGACCAGCACGGTCACGAGATTCACGTCCTGCACGCCTACTCCTCTCGTGGAGCGACGTTGCCCGTTCGCCTCCGGAGCATCTCAGCGATGCGGTCGGTGAAGCCGTGAACGTTCGGATCGGTGCCGAAGATCTGCAGCTCGATGTAACGGCGGAACATCTGGATCATCGCGTAGAAGACCAGCGCCGTGGCGACGCCCGCGGTCACCGATTGGAACAGCGTCCCTCCGAGCACCACGAAATAGATCGCTGCGCCGACGATCGCCGCGACATCGGCCGGCGGCTCGAGCACCCAGATGCGCGAGATCCGGCCCACCATGCCGAGGCCGCCGCCGATGAGGAGGAACGCCGCCCACATCGGCACCAGCCACTCCGCTCCGGAGAGTTCGCGCGCGACGCTGTCAGGCGTCCAGAAGAGGGCGTAGCATCCGCCGACGAAGATGATGAAGTAGGCGACGATGTCGATGATCCGGATGACGGCCTCGAGTACGCGCCGCTTCTCCTGCGGCACGGGGTGGCGCTCCATCAGCTCACCTTCGCGGGCTTCATCCGCGCGAGCACCTTGGACACGATCGCCCACTCGTCGGGGGTGAACAGCTCCTCACCCGTGACGAACTTGCTCTTCGGATCCCAGGGGGTGTCAGAGACGTACGGGGTGGCCTGGACATGGCGGCGCACCAGGTGCATCTCGCTGGGCGCGAGCTGAGTCTCCCCCTCCGGGCCGGTGAGCTTCATGTGCGGTCCCGGATTGGATGGCGGGCCCTGCACTCCGACGATCTTGTACGCGCCAGATCGTGCGTTCTGCTTCACCGCCTTTGCCACTTCCGCCGCCACGACCTTCACGACCTCCTCGGCCACGACCTTCCGGAACGCCGCCTCCATCTCCTTCTGAGTAGCCATTTCGTCCCACTCCTTATCCGGCGCAATGCGCCACGTTCCGTTGTCGTTGACGAGCTCGACCACCTCGTGTCGGTGGTTGTCGCGCGCAGGGTCGTACTCGAAGTGCCACGGCTCGACGAGCGTGCGCTTCCCGTTCACGACGCGATAGACGGTCTGGAACCATCCGTGATCGTTCATCAGAGCGACGTCACGCTCGTCGGTGTCCTTCGCGCGTCCCTTCTGGTGCACGCTCGGGGTGTCCGGGTGCAGCGCGATCGGCTTCCCGTACTTCTGGAAGGTGAGCCAATGCGCGTTCTGCTGCTCCCACGACCTTCCGGCCTCGGTGATCTGCTGCGGATGCCCGAGCGCGCGGTCGATGCGCGCCTGGCTCTTCGCCGCCTGCTCCTCGAGCCAGCCGCGGCCATGACCGATGTCGACTTTCGTGATCGCGCCGCCCATGTCAGCCCCCTGTCGGTGCGTCCGCAGCGCGATCGGCATCGCCCGCGACGATCTCCTGCACGGCGGCGAGGATCATCGCGTCGGTGATGGCGCGCTCGTCGCCGCCGGGCTCGTAGTTGTCGGCCGAGGTGTTGGCCGCCCTCGCGGCCTCCCACTCGTCAGCCCAGCCGTCCCGGGCAGCGAGCTGCCACGCGTGGTCGGCGACCCACTGCTCGGGGCTGGGACTCACGCCCTCTTTCGAGACACACGCGGAGACGCGGTCGCGGATGCTGGGGTCGCGCTGGATGAGAGCGATCGTCTGGTAGGTCATTGGGTGCCTCCTCAGTAGGCGTAGGACATGCCGTCGAATGTGTATCCGGCGCCGGAGGTTGCGGCTCCGGTGGCTTTCATCTGGACGTCGCCGGTGCTGAGCATCGCGACCCACATGCCGAAGTCGTCTCGGCCCGGGGCGCGGTACTGTCCTCGAGGTCGAGGGACGTTCGCGGGCAGAGTGAACGCCGTGGTGTATGCGCTCGGTGTCGTGGTGCGCAGGATGCCCCCGGCGAACTCAACGCGGGTGGGAGTGACGCGAAGCTGCAACGGCGCCGATGCGAGAGTGAAGCCGCCCGTGAGCGTCGGAGTCATCCACTCGACCGGGTTGCCGGCGAGATCGACAACGATGACGCGGCGGTGCTGCTCAATGCACAGCACACGGTTTCCGACCTGCAGGGTGCGCACGAGGCTCTGCGGGGCGAATGGAAGCGGGTCCGTGTTCCCGTCGAGCAGCACCCGCAGCGGGTTGGCCGCGGTGACCGTGCCCCATCGGACGACGGGCATCTTGTCGACGCTCCCCCAGAGCTTGCTGATCTGGTCGAGCACCGGGCGCAGCAGGTCACTCAGGATTTCGCTCACAGGACTTGCCTCCACTCCGCCGAGATGTCGGAGTCGAACGCGAACTGCATCGACATGCGCTGCACGGTCGCGAGACGCCGCTGACCGTCCTCGGGCGTGAACGCGACGAGCGCGTTCGGGTCGAGGGGCATGAGCGCGTGGGTGACCGTGAGACGCGAGACGGGCGACATCGCGTCCCGGAGCTTCCGGGTCGCGAACTGGTCGATGATGGACTGCGACTCCGCTTCGACGCCCTCGATGGTGAGGGTGATCCATCGGCCCCGAGCCTGGAAGCTGTAGGGCGAGTTCGGGTCTTCGTTCGTCGCGATGCCGACGAGCGGCGCGGTCTTGTCGTCGCCCTGCCCGACCGCGATCACACGGTTCGGTACGGAGCTGTGATCCTGCTCCCGATCCCAGTCGGGCATGTGCAGCGACCGCTCGCCGTGCTCGAAGTCGAAGCTCACAGGCCGCGACGCGGGGTCGGCGTACGGCTCGACGCGGAACATTCCCGAGCCGTCGCACCACAGCGACCAGTACCCGGCGGCCTGCAGCAGGTCGTTGATGATCGTGAGCTTCGACGTGCCGGCCTCCCAGGTGAGGCTGGCGGTGAGGGTGCTGGCGGACTCCGTCACCGCGATGCGCGTCTCGCCGGTAGAGGTGAGGAGCGCGACCACGGTGGGGATGATCGGGGTGCCGACAGCGAGCGAGTAGCGCGCTTCGACGGTGTCCTCGCTGGGAACGTTCATCTTCGTGAGCAGACCCACGTTGTACGACAGGGTGAAGGCACCGTGCTGCTCTCCGGGGCTGGCGAACAGGTACACGCCGACGGGCCACGAGGTCGCGCCGTCGATGCAGGTGGCGCGAACGCGGTGCTGCATCCAGTCGATAGCGGCACCGCGTTCGTCGAGCTCGAGTGATCCGGATCCGCCGAGGACGTTCTGTGCGACGATCTCCGCCGACCCCCCGGTGACCCCGTCGAGGGCGCCGAGGGGTCGGTCTTGCGAGTCGAGCAGCTCGAACGCCCAGCGGATCATCGTCGCTCCGTCTCCGTGAGGGTGAAGGAGTACCCCCACCAGGCCTCCCACCCGTCGGGGTGGAGGGTCGATGATTGTCGGGGCATCGGGATGCCGCCGATCGAGCCGTAGATGCGACGCCCGTCCGGGTCGCGGAACAGGAAGTCGTCGTGCTCGGCCTGTGCGACACGGGTGAGCGTGTCGACGTCGGCGGTGTCCGGGTCGCGGTCGGTGGTGCGACCGGAGACGGCGACGACGCGCGATCGTGCCTCGCCGGTGTAGGCCACCGGCAGGGAGCGACCCGCGTACTGCTTCAGCGTCCGCTCGCGCTCAGCGGTGATCGTGACCGCGGGGTCGAACGGGAGGCGAGCCGTGATCCCGAAGCCTGCACCACCGGAGAGCCACAGCGCGCCGGATCGGGCTTCCGCTTCGGCCTCTGCGATCGAGGCGGCACCTTCGGACGTGAACGCCGTGGCGCGGTAGGCCGTGATCCCGAAGGTCAGGCTCTCCCAGTCCACGAGGTTCGCATCGTCCGTGACGACGGCGACCTGCTCCCAGGTGTCGCCGCCGTCGACGGAGCGCTCGACGAGGATCTCCACCGTTGCGGGCGCGTTCTCGTCGTCACCGACCGCGACCGTGAGGCTCACGCCGCCCTGTTCCTCATCCCACTCGGCGGCGATCGAGGGCGTGGCAGGCGGGTCGAAGACGACATCGAAGCTCGACGACGCCCAATCGGACCAGACGTCGCCGGTCGCGGCCTGGACGTTGACCGTCCAGTGCCCCTCGGTCAGCCGACGCGTGAGCGTGACGCTCGTCACAGCACCCGAGCCCGACCGTGTCTCCACGATCGCGTCGTCGGCGTTGAGGAGCTGCACCTGCCACGCTGACTGCGGGCGATCCTGGGGCTGGAAGTACGTCCACTGCACGGGCAGTGTCGAGGCATCCCAGGAGGTATCCGGCTGGACGATCGCGACGCCGGGCCGGGAGACGACGCTGAACGCCGCGACGGACGACCAAGCCCCGAAGTCCGGGTGCGTGCCCTTCGTGCGCACCTGCCACTCGATCGCACCGACGCCGAGGGGCACGGCCCGCTCGGAGGCGGTCGTGCCGGAGAGCGTCGTCCACGCGCCGCCGTTCACGCGGTAGCGGAGCTCGTACGCGCTCTGGTCGCTCGAGTCGACCGGGTTGTGCGTCCACCGGAAGGTGACGTCCTGGTCGTCCGGGACGACGGCCCCGTTCGGCGCGAGGCCTGCGGGGGCGTTCGGCGGAGTGAGCAGCTGCACCGTGTTCGACGACGCCGACCACGGGCCGATGAGACCGCCGACGCGAGCGCGCACCTGGTAGGTGTGCGGCACCGAGGCGTTCGGGTTCGCGTGCGTCCACGGGAGCGCGACCGCCGTTGCGACCTGGGTCGCGCCGTCGCGGACGTCGTACGACGTCGCGTACGGCGGCTTCCCGGAGACGTTCACGACGATGCCAGAGCCCTGGCGCGATGCACTAGCGCCGGTCGGGGCGACAGGAGTCGTGTAGACGGCGGCGATGTTCGACCATCCGACCGAGAGCGCGTTCCCGGCTCGGCCGATGACGCGGTACTCGTACTTCCGGTTCGCGACGGTGGTGGTGTCAGTGAAGGCGTTCGCGTTGCCGCCTGGGGTACCGACCTGCTGCCATGCGCCATCGTTCATCCGCCGATGCACGACGGCGCCGGAGTAGACACCGTTCCGCGTCCAGATCAGAGAGATCTGGTTGTCGGAGTTGCGTGTCGCGGTGAGCCCGGTGTGCGCGGGGTGGTTGATGCGGTCGGCCGCGACAGCGCCTGACGCGTTCGCCGCGCCGAACAGGCCGGCGTTGGCGACTCCACCGGCGAAACCGATCGTCTTGTTGCCGTCGGTGTTGTACTCGAACCATCCGGTCGTGCCCGAGGCGATGACGTGGAAGGCTGCACCGTCGCGAAAATCGAACGTTCCCGCGGGCGTCCGGCCGTCGAAGACGTAGGAGCCGTTGACCTGCATGGACGCGTTGCCGATCGCGCCATCCCAGGTGATGTTCGATCCGTCGAGGTTCTCGACGCGAAGGTTCCAGTCCCACCGTGCGCGGTTGAGCGCCTCGTCGATCTGAGCGACGGCGATGGCCGCGCGGAGCCGGAACCGGGGGCGACCGCTGAGTGCTCCGAATGCTTCGCCGGCGTTTGCCATGGTGACTCCTCACGGGTGGTGCGTCGGGCGCCCACCGAGGGGGGTGGACGCCCGACGAGCGGGGATCAGCGAGCGAATTCGGACTGCACCGACATGGCCGACGGCATCGACCCTGCGAGCACGCGCTTCACGGTTCCCGTGAGCGGCGTGCCCTCGACGACGAGCACGACCTGGTCGCCGTCTTGCAGTCCGCCGAGCCCGCGCCGGAGGGCGAGGGACTCGTCGTTGGTGAGCACCGCTTCCGGCTTCCCGGAGAGGTTGATACCCATGCCGCCGTGCGGGATCCATCCGCCCTGGTCGTAGAGCTTCGGGACGACGCCGCCGTTCGCCATTGCGAGGTGCACGTGGTTGTAGTGCTGCCGCTTCACCGCTTCGGACCAGCCCGCGAAGGGCTTGCCGTTCTGCAGCTGGCGGTTCCCCGCTGGGGTGTAGATCAGCTCGGATGCGTTCGGGAACAGGCGAGCGATCGCGTCGAACGTCTTCATGGACGCCGGCACGATGTCGATCGCCCTACCGAGCGCGTGATAGGACTGGCCGCCGTTGACGGTTTTCGCTCCCTTGCGGAAGTTCGACGTCATCACGGCGTTCGGGACCGAGCTGCGGACGATGTTCCACATCGCCTCCCAGCCCATGCCCTTCGTGCCGACCCCGCTCGGTGCCGCGGCCTTGAACAGGTCGACGAAGCCCATGAGGGTGTTCTCGGCGAGGCGGCCGACCGTTGCTCCGAAGATGTTCTGGTCGCCCATGAGGGGCCGGAGGATGCCGTCGATCACGTGCGTCTTGATCGCCTGGGCGGGGTTCGACAGGAACTCCCACGCGACCGATGCCGCCTTCGTGATCATGTCCCACGCGTCGCCGAAGAAGTTGCCTTCTCCATCGCCGAATGGCAGCTTCCCGTTCCGGGCGGCCGCGTTGAGTGCATCGACGCCGGCCGCTCCCCCGACGAGGCGGGTGAACTCCGGGCGCATGATCGCCTCGCCGCCGGAGAGCGCGAGCCCGCCGCCGGTCGGTGACCAGAACTGGTGAACGTCGCGGCCCGGCGTGTAGCCGGGCATGACGCCACCGGAGGCGAACTTCACGAGCCCGGCCTTCGGGAGCTTCATGTCGGCCAGGCCGAGGTTCCCGACCATGTCGTTCCAGAAGGAGCGCAAGCCGTTGTTCCAGACCGTGTCCAGCACGAAGTTGATCGGGATCGCGGCGGCCTTCTTGATGCCCTCCCAGGCCTTGCCGATCGCGATCGCGGTGTTTTCGAACGCCTTCCCGATCAGGTCGATCCCGATCTTGAAGGGCGTGAACACGTAGGCGTTGATCCAGTCCCACGCGGCCCGGATCGCGGCGGAGATCCCGTCCCACACCGGCTTCACGATGTTCTTGTAGAGCCACTCGAATATCGCGCCGAGACCCTGCACAGCGCCGACGATCCAGCCGATGTAGACGCTGATGATGTTCTGCCAGATCCAGGTGAACACCGCGGCGATGCCGTCGAAGACCGGCTTGATGACGGTGAGCCAGAGCCAGTTGAAGACGGCTCCGATCCCGTCGATCGCGGGCTTGATCGCGTTCTGCCAGAGCCAGGTAGCCGCGGCACCGATCGCGGAGAAGGCGGGCTGCAGTGCGTTCGTCCACAGCCACATACCGATCGCGCCCACGAGGCGGAAGTAGTTCACGATCAGGTCGAAGCCGAGCTTGAACGCACCCGCGACGAAGCCCACGATCCCCGCGATTCCGTCGAAGACGGGCTTGAGGATCGTCTCGTAGAGCCAGGTCGCGATGTCACCGATCGCCTGGAAGACAGGCTGGATGACGTTCTCCCACGCCGTCGTGAAGAACCCGGAGATGTTCGCCCATGCCTCGCCCAGGAAGCGCGAAAACTCGGTCCAGATCGCCTTGCCGACCTCGGTCTGCGTGAAGAACCACACCAGGCCTGCGACGAGCGCGGTGATCCCGGTGATGATAATGCCGATCGGGTTCGCGCGAAGAGCCGCGTTGAACAGCTTCGTCGCGACGGTCGCGACCTTCTGAGCTCCCGTGACGACGCCCATCGCGACGGCGTAGACCTTGGCGGATCCGCCCGCGACGAGCATGGCGCCCTGCGCGCCGTACGTCACGGCGATGAGGCCGACCTGCGCGGCTCGGAAGAGCGACACCGCGCCGACCACACCCGCGATCACTCCGCCGACCACCACGAGGCCCGAGATCCAGTCAGCGTTCGCGGAGACAAAGTCCACGACGCCCGTCACCAGGCCGATCAGGATCGGGGCCAGGAACGACACTGCGCCCGCGAGGGACTGGATGAGGAACACGACGAGCGGCAGCGCCGCGACGAGGGCGGTCGTCAGTAGCGGTACGACGGCATCCATGAGCGAGACG
Source organism: Microbacterium sp. USHLN272 (assembly GCF_037149655.1). Classification (NCBI taxonomy): domain Bacteria; kingdom Bacillati; phylum Actinomycetota; class Actinomycetes; order Micrococcales; family Microbacteriaceae; genus Microbacterium; species Microbacterium sp. USHLN272. The sequence goes on from NZ_JBBCRA010000002.1 coordinate 297,959, forward strand.
AGCGCCGGCAGGACCGGGACGAGCGCGCCACCGATGGCGGTGCCGATGTCGCGGAACGCCTGCGAGACGACCGGGAGGATCGGCTCGAGCGCGCGGACCATGACCGCGATCGGAGAGAGCGTCGTCCACAGCTCGACGAACGGGCTGAAGTCGACCTTCCCCTGGATGAGGCGCATGAACCACTCGAAGGCGGGTGCGAGCACCTGGCCGACCTTCGCGCCGACGGCACCGGCCGCGTCCTCGAGCGGGCCGAGTGCCGTGGTGATGGTCTGCAGCATCGGGGCGATCTGGGGGAACACTCCCCCGAGCAGCCCTGCACCGATGCGGCCGAGCGAGGCGATGAAGTTGGAGAAGGACCCGCCGACCGTGCCCCCCATTTCGGAGGCCACGGTGCCCGCGGCGGCCGTGGCGGCGGCCGCGAACTGGTCGAAGTTGATCTTGCCGTCTGAGGCGAGCTTGAAGACCTCGCCCGCGGTGACGCCCATCTGCTTGCCGAGGGCCGCGTAGATCGGGATGCCCTTGTCTGCAAGCTGGCTCAGCACGTCGTTCTGGATGCCGTTTGCCTGGGACATGGCCTTCGAGAAGATAGAGCCCATCTCGCCGAGGTCGGTCCCGGCGGCCGCGGCGGTGTTCGCGACGGTCTTGAGGACGCCCTCGAGATCGCGGCCGGGCTTGATACCGGCAGCGACGGCTTGGGCGGCGACCGTGGCCGCGTCGCCGAGGCCGAAGGCGGTGCCGCGCACGGAGGTGAGCGCGTTCTGCATGATCTGCTCGACGGTGTTCGCGTCGTTGCCGAGACCGGTGAGCTTCGCGCGTGCGGTGTCGATCGCGTTGAGACGCTGGAAGCCCTTGAAGATCGCCGTGCCGGCGGCCGCGGAGATGGTCGCTCCGAGCGTGGCGGCACCCACTTTGACGACCTTCGAGGCGCTACTGACGAGCCGATCGCCGAGAGAGCGGCCGACCTTGTCGCCCGCGCTTGAGGTGTCACCGAGCGCCTTCTCGATGTCGCGCTTCGCCCCGGGTGCCTTTACGGTGAGCGCCAGGTAGGCGTTCGCGATCTCGACGGCAGTTGCCACGGTGACCCCCCTCAGGTGCGACGCTCGACGGCGTGACGGATCGGTGACGAGGCGCAGCCTGTGTGTGGGGCTGCGCCTCGTCGAGGGCGTTCAGGAGCGGCGAGCGGCGCGCTTCTGGTGAGCGAGGTACTTCGCGTCCATCTCGGCGGCCTCAGCGCGCGCCTCGTCGGCGGGTTTCGGCAGCTCGAGGCGCTTCGGCGGCGTCCCGCTGCTTCCGCCCTGCTGCCAGGCGACGTTGCGCATCGTGTATTCGACTTCGCGCAGCAGTTGCGCGGCGACCGGGAGGGCAGCCTCGCCGCCGAGCTCGCGGCCGAGCGCGCACCCGCTGGGGAGGTGCTCGACGTAGTCGGCGATCTCGGTCACGGTGCGCGCGGGCTCGGTGCGCCCCTTGGCGCCGGGGATGAGACGGAGCCCGTACTCAGATTGGAGCGATGCCCGCAGGGCACCCTCGTGGTGGGCGAGGGTGCCCGCGAGCTTCAGGAGGAAGGGTTGAGGGCCTCGAAGACCGCGAAGACGAACTCGGACGCCTTCGCCGCGCCGACGCGGCCGGTCGATTCGTCGCGCAGCTCGTCGAGGATGCGGCGGTAGTCGTCGCCTACGAGACGACGCAGCAGCGACGGCATGCGGGAGACGTCGTTGGTGTCCTGGACGCCGCGGATGTCGTCGAGGACCTCGAAGTCGTCGAGTGCCTCGTCGGGCACGCGGACCTCGATGCCATCGACGGTGACCTGCTTGCCGGGGACCTTGCGGATCCGCTCGGGCTCGTCGGCCGTCGGGTCGGCGATCTCGATCTCGACGTCGACGGGCTTCTGCTTCTTCTGCTGGTGGTCCTGCGGCTTCTTCGGTGTTGCCATGGTGGTTGACCCCTATCTGACCCCGGGGTGGATGGTGGGTGGGCGGCGTCGGGGTCACGAACGCCGCCCACCGGTGTGTCACGCTGCGGAGCTGTCCGCGGCGCTGGTCTCGGCCGAGTCGTTGGCGGCGTCCGCCACCGGTGCGGTCTCGGCGGTATCCGCCGGAGCGGCGTCGGAGACGGCGGCGAGGATTTCGGCCTTCAGGGACGCGCCCGCGAGGTCGATCTCGTTCTCGCTGGCGTAGTCCTTCAGCTGCGCGACCGTCCACGACTCGTCGGGGGCGGACATCGCGGCGAAGCCCTGCGTGCCGGCGTCGCCGTCGGCTTCGGTGTCGGTCTCGTAGTGGTCGTAGTCGCCGATGATCTCGCCGAGGAACGGGTACATCGCGATGTCGGCGTTGGTCGCGACACGGTCCCCGTTCGGGCTGATCTCGAGGACCTCGATGACGTCGCGCTCCTTGACCGTGACGTCGTCGCTGTCGAACTTGTCGATGACGCACGCGCGCTTGGTCACGCGCTGGCCGGAGCCGCGCGTGGTCTTGCGCACGCCGGCGGTCGTGGCCGACGACTTCTCGACGTAGCGCAGGCCGTTGGTCTGCGCCTTCGTCTCGAGCGCGACGAACGCGACGGTCGTGCCGGGCTCGCTGATGCGGGTGCGCACGACGCCGTTGCCCTGGTAGCCGCGCGATTTCTCGACGGAGCCGGTGAGAGACTCGGTGATGCCATCACCGTTGAGCCAGCCGACGTCCTCGAACGCCGCGTCGAGCTCGTCGTCGATGCTCTCCGGCAGCGGAGTGCCGATGGGAGCGAGGTAGATCGCGTCGCTGTCGGATCCGAAGATCCGCGCGTTGTTCGCGTTCACGGTCATGAGTGTGTCTCCTTGGATTGAGCCGGACATGACCGGCGTCGGAACCCCGACCGGTCGGTCGCGGGTCGCTTGTGTGGGTCAGCGGCGCCCGGCGCGGATGCGAAGGCGCACCGCGAACGTGTACCGGTCCTCGTTGGTGTCGGGGTCGGGGTCGTAGTAGAGCCCGGTGACCTCTTCGACGCCGCGCACGAGCGGCATGGCGGTGTAGTCGTTCAGGAACGCGTGACGCGCCCGCTTCGCGTCGTCTGACGCGGTGACGCTGTCGGCAGCCGTGCAGGTGACGGTGATGATCGGCTGGTCGAGCACGCGGCTGCTCGCTGCTCCCCCGGTGCGCCACGCTCGCGTGAATCGTGAGGGTCGCGGATTCGGCACTTTCGTCGCCACCGGCGATTCGGGCTGTCGGGGCTTCAGGAACTTGACCGCGAGCGTCTCGGCGTCGGGGAGCTCAACGTCCGGCATCGATCGACCTCAGCAGTCGTTTCTCGCGCGCTTCCTGACGGGCGCCCTTGGCGCTGCGCGGCTGGACGTATCCTCGGGCGGTGCGGTGGTGCGGGCGGGAGACGTACTCGAACTCCTCGCCCGCGGCCTCGGCCATGCGGCGCCCGCGGGCGTCGAGCTCTGCTTGCACGGCAGTCGAGGTCATGAGCTGGTTCAGGCCGCGCAGGTTGAGACGAACGACGGTTGCCATGGTGTCCTCCTAGCCATCGACGCGGCGCAGCGTGGCGACGTTCCCGACGGGTTCGCCACGGCGACGCCACTCGCGGGTTTCGCCTTCGACCTGGTAGAGCCTGCCGCGCGCGGTCACGCGTCCCGCGGGTGCGAGAACGACGTCCGGGGGCAGGTAGAGGGTGGGCTCGACGATCACGCGGTTCTGCCCCTCGCGGGGTTCCGACGTGGATCCGGGGTCGAACTCGAAGATGCCGACGTCGACGGGCTCAGCCCAGTCGGTACGGGGGTTGCCGTGAGCGTCGGTTGCGGTGTCGTCGGGGGCCTCGTACTGCACGTACTCGGTGATCTCGCGCATCGTGCTCACCCGCCCTGGGTGACGGTGCCGCCGAGCTTGACCGGGCGGAAGCTCTGGGCGGTGGTGACGTCGGCGGGCGACATCGCGATCTTGCCGCCGACCGCCCAGGCGGCGAACGTGCCGCCGTCGCTGAACGGGCCCGTCGTGTCCTGGAACTGGGTCATACCGGCGCGTGCGCGCTTGTCGAGTCCGAAGGTCGCGGCGACCATCTCGGCGACGGTGGTGACGACGAGTTCGGGGACCTTATCGTCGCCGAACTCGTAGTCGACGCGGACGAAAGGAGCGGCGCACGCGCTGATGGTGAGCATGACGCCGAAGTGGGTGAAGCGGAAGCGGTGCCCGTGGTCGTCTGTCACCGAGTGGACGGTGACGACGGGCGACTCGGGGAGGTGCACCTCGCCGCGGTTCACCTTCAGTCGAGTCGTCTTCCGGCCCGGGGTGAAAGTGCGGCGGGCCTCGTTGCGGAACAGCTCGGATGCCTTTGCGAGGGCAGCGCTGACCTTCATCTGTTCGGAGGAGGTCAGATCACGGCCGAGGGCCTTCACCACATCCGCGCTGGATGCGAGTGGGGTGAATGTCTCAGCCATAGTCTGACCTCCTCCTGGGCTCACGCCGCGGTGATGGCGGGCGAGGTGCCGCCGGTGAACGATCCGGTCGCGGCGACGGTTGCACGCTCGGCGAGCGTGATCGTCTTCGCGTTGCCGGGGAAGGTGCCGCCGGTGACGGTGGCGCCGGAGACGCCGTCGAGCTCGTTGAGCTCCTTGGCGATGTCGGCGTTGGAGGCGTTGTACGCGATCGGGTCGGTGGTCTCGCCATCGATCGTGATCGTGAACGTGCCGCCGGTCGGTGCGCCGGTGATCGTCAGCGTGTAGGTCGGCTTCTCCGAGCCGCCGGCGCCGAAGGTGACCTTGATCGCGCGCTGGAACTTCAGCACGACCTCGTCGTTCTCGTCGCGGACGATGGATCCGTCCTGAGCCTGCTCGGGGTCGAGCACAGCGGTCGCACCGGCGAACGCGTGCACGATCGAACGGTCCTTGAGGTGGTCGCTGTCGTAGTCCCACAGCTGCGTGACGGCCAGGCCGTTCCCGGCCGCGACGCCGCCACCCTTCGCGACGCCGTTCGGCACCGCGGGAGCAACGTTCGCGATCGCGATCGCCGTCTCGTGCACGAAGTACGACTCGTCGTCTCCGAGCGCGTCGAGCTCGACGATTGTCCATCCGCCGAGCTTGCCGACGACGCCCTCGCGGAGCGCTTCGGGCAGACCCGCCGCGTCGACCTCGAGCAGCTTGTCGTGGGTGGCGATCGCCTCCGACACGTCGGCGCCGACCAGCCAGTAGCGACCGGTGAGCGGCCAGTGGGCCTTCTGCGCGAGCTTCCGCGCGCGCACGGCGACCTTGCGGGCGTCCTTCTCGACGGGGTTCGCCGAGTCGACGTTGAAGGTCACACCGAAGACGAACGACGCGACGCGCAGCGCCCCGACGACGATGTTCTCGAAGAAGTCGAGGACGGCCTGCACCTGCGGTGCCTGCACGTCGCGGACGTAGTCGACCTCGTCGAGGGTCTCTTCCTCCGGCGACAGGGCGACGGCGTTGTAGATGTGCCGGTTGAGGGCCACCTGGATCTTCGAGTTCGCGATGCGGTCGACGACGATCGCGTCGTCGCCGCGCCACGGCTTCTCGCGGGCGACGAGCACGGCGGGGCGCTTGATGTTGACGACGTCGCCCTCGGCGCCCTTGAAGTCGGCGATGCCGAACTTGAAGGTGAACAGGCCCGGGGCCTTCACCTGCTTGCGGAGCAGAGCGAGCGCGGTGGCCGCGAGCTTCTGCCCCTTCACGAAAATGTTCTCTGCCACGATGGCTCCTTAGTGCTGGTGTGCGAGGACCATCGCGGATTGCGATGGTCCGGGGACTACCGGGCGGTAGCCGCTGCGACGATGTCGTCAGCAGACATCTCGCCGTCGCCGATGTCGTTCCCGTTGTTTCCCTGGCCGTCGGCGGACGGTGCGGGCTTCGGCTCGGGCAGCAGAGCGAGGATCTCGTCGGCGTGAGCCTCGAGCTCCTCGCGAGTGGAGCCGCGCAGGGCAGATGCGGGAACTTTTCGTTCCTCGAAGCCCTTCGCCTTCGCGATCTCGTCACGGAGGCTCGCGGCGTCATCCTTGGCCTTCTGGTCAGCGATGATCTTCTCCGCGGCATCCGCGCGGGCCTTCTCCCGCTCGAGCTCGGTGCGGTTCGCGTCTTCCAACTCGTCAAAGCGTTTCGCCTTGTCCGCGTTGGAGTTCGCCCGCTCCTCGTTCTTGCGCGAGAGGGCCTTCCACTTCTCAGCCTCCGCCTGAGCGTCGGCGAGCTGCTGCTCGATCGTCTTCGCGTTGGCGGCCTTTTCGGCTTCCTCGGCGGCGATCTCTTCGGGTGTCTTCGGCATGGTTTCTTTCCCCGTTTCGGGTCATGAGAAGGGCGCCCGTTTCGGGTGCCCGCTCCCGCGGGAGTGCGGGAAGTCAGTTCAGGTCGCTGGGACCTGTGAAGTGGTCGGTGCGCCAGGCGAGGGTCGGGCCCAGCTCGCCGTGATCGCGAGTGACGATCAGATCCAGGAAGTCGCTGATCGGGTTCTCGCCGGTGAGCAGGCGTGCGCTTCGGTCGGTCGCGCCGACCTTCGCCTCGACGGCCGCGTGCGTGAGCTCGAGCAGATCGGAGTCGATGATCTGGCCGGGGTCCTGCGCTGCGCGGACGCCACGTTGCCCGCAGTCGCACCCGGGATGCATCGGCTGCAGGTCCTTCGCGAGGTATCGCTGCGTAGAGGCGATCACGCACAGAGCGCAGTTCTCCGCACCGGAGAGCACGCGGAGCGTGTAGTCGAAGCCCGACTCGCTGTACGCCGCGCGTGCCTGCCTGTTCCGTGTCTGCTGAATGTCGGTCGAGACGATCGAGCGGAGCCGGTTCAGGCCCTCCTTGCGTGCCGCGTCGAAGGGCTTTCCGCCGCCGAGCGCCGCATAGGTCGCGACGGCCGGGCGCCGGTAGACCTCCTCCGCCGGCACGCCGCGGTAGTCGATCACCGCGCTCGCGTCGATCGCCACGCGCGCCACGGGGACGCCGTCGAGAGCGGCGAGGCGCTCGATGTAGGCGTTGGTGATCGTCGCGACCTGGACCTGCCCTCCGCGCACCGCCGGGACGATGCGGGACACGAGGCGGTCGATGTCCTCATCGCGCAACTGCGGCGCGCCGATCCACATCGCGGAGGCGTAGGCGAGGACGCGGTCACGCACCGACGTCACCTGCGCCATATAGGCGTCCGTGAGCCGGTCAGGCGTCAGCGTCGTCGCCACTGATCGCTCCTGTCAGCGCCATCATCTGCAGCTGCTCGGCGGCGCGGTCGGCTTCTTCGCGGTCGATCTCATCCGGGGACATGCCCCAGATGTGCTGATCGATCCAGCGCTGAGACTTGCCCGCGCCCTTCGCGGCCTGCGCGGCGGCGGCCTTCTCGGTGAGGGAGATGTGTTCCGGCGACTCGAAGGTCACCTGGATCGTCTCGCCTTCATCGAGGCCGAGGATGCGCAGGGCCGACAGCAGCGCCGCCTCCATCGGAGCGCGGGCTCGGTTAATGCGGTCCTTCGCCTTCTGGATCTCGCCCTTGTGCGCGTTCGCGGCGCCCGCGGCGGACTGGTTCTGCCCCTCAGGGATGAACACGTCGATCGGGGTGCGCATGACGGCGGCGAAGTCGCGCGCGTCCTGCTTCTCCCCCTCGAGCAGGGGACGGATGTCGACGGCTTCGGACTCCCAGACGTCGATGCCCTCGGGGAGGTCGATGAGCGCGCCGGGTGCGAAGTCGAGGCGCTTGCCCCAGTCGATGTCGTTACCCTCTTCGTCCTTCTCGGGCAGGTTCTTCAGCGCACGGGCTTTGAACGCCTGGTAGGCGGTCACGACGAGGCGCTGCAGCTTGCCGAGGTTGATGCGGTCGATGACGTCGATGTGCGGCTCGAACTCCGCGACGCCGTCCTCGTTCTCGACGGCATACACGGGCACGGGGCCGTCGTAGATCTCCGGCTCGCCGTCGGGCTCCCAGCCCTCGGCGATCGTGCCGCGGATGGTGCCGGTCTCGGTCTTCACGTCGCGCGAGAAGCGCTGGCGGATGCCGGGCACCCACACGTAGGCGTAGTCCTTCTTCGCATCGTCATCCCGCCATGCCTTCAGCGCCGCGCGTGCCCGCCACGGCTGGACCGGGTCGGGCGCGGTGATGACGCGCTCGGGCGGCTCGGACGTGATGACGGGTTCGCCGTCGCGGATGCCGGTGATCAGGTATCCGACGCGCACCGACAGCATGAGGCGGATGACGTCGGCGAACACGATGCTGAGGCGGTTGTCGCGCCACACGCGGCGCAGCGCGTCGACGGCGGCGCTCGTGCGCGAGTTGCCGACGCTGACGCCGGTCGGCACGATGCGGCCGGCGAGTGACTGGCAGCCGAGGCCCGCGTAGTTTGTGCGGGCCTTCTTCTGGAATGCCTTCCAGGACGCCTTCGTGTTCGCCCCCATCTCGGGCATGATCGCGTCGCCGCTGGCGTACTTACGCAGCTTCGCGATCGCGGACATCCTGGCATCCATTCGCTGCGCGAGGATCGGCAGCCATTCTTCGGGCGTGGAAGCCATGCACGAACCTCCCTCACCTGAGCTGTCGCGGCATTCGCCGTGTCGTGTTCGCCGTCACCCCCTTGCCGAGGGCGTCGGTTCCTGCAGCGAAGGCGAACATGCACCCGTAGGTGGCGTCGATCTTGCCGTAGTCCTGGTTGTCGTCGGCCTTCTTCAGCACGTAGCCCGCGCGGCGCGGGTCACGGCGTGCGTTGAGGAAGTGCTGGATCAGCGTCGGGTCGCCGTCGAAGGTGACTTCGACCTGCCGGATCGCGGAGTACAGCTGGTCGAACGTCTCGCAGGTGCGCGTGACGTCCTTCTGCCTCCACCGGATGGGCTCTTGGACGCTCATCTTCGCCTTCAGGCGCTTGTGGTGCGCGGCTTCCCACTGCTTCACTTCACCGGCCCATCCGGCGGACGGGTCCGCGTAGTAGCCGACGACGTTGTAGTCGCGGAAGGCCTTCGCGACGGCCTGCTCGATCTCCACTTTCGGCGGCCGCCACCCTTCGCCGCGCGGGCCGTCGGGCTGTTCCCAGACCCCGATGCGGAAGAAGTGGCGCTGCGTCACCGAGTAGCCGATGAGCACCGTCGTGTCGGCGATGTGCTTGTCCTTGCGCCCCTCGGAGCCATCGAAGCCGAGCGTGACGGGCTCGCGCGGTCCGACGACCTTCGTCGTGTCGATGCAGGCGCGGATCTCAGGGTCGGACACGTACGCGTCACGCGCGGCGTCGATCTGGTTGAGGAAGTCCGCGCGCATCACGGCCGGGTCGTTCGCGGTGTCGAAGAAGTCCAGGGCGCCGCGGTGCACGTCGAACCATCCGGGCTCGCACGGCGGATCGTGCAGCAGGCACCCGTCGGGGTGGCCCGAGGAGTCGCCGTATGCGATCCGCAGTCCGTGGACGAGCGAGTCCATGTCGTCGATGCGGGTGTCGGGCGGCGCCGGGCGGTGGTCGAAGTAGATCGAGCGGACGTCTTCGAGGTTGGTGTACTTCCCCGACCGGATGTCGGCCCAGAACTCGAACGACGCCTCGGCGACCGACCGTTCGCCGAGCGTGTAGGCGTTCGGCGTCTCGATCGTCACGCCGCCGAGCTTGGTGGCGTTGTTGCGAAGGGTCTGCGCGAGCTTCACACCGCCGTTGCCCTTCACCCACGTCTCGGTTTGGTCGAGGGATGCGGCGACGGCCTTGAAGCCCTTGATCGAGTTCGGCGAGGAGGTGATCGGCACGATGCGGCCGCGCTCGAGGGCGACGAAGGAGTCCATCGGGTCGAGGTTGAACTCGTCGACCGCGCTCCCCTGCCGCAACATCTCGAGCAGCGGCTCCCAGGTGTTCTTCGTCTGCTCCTCGGTGACGGCGGCGATCGCGACGTAGGGGGTGCGCACCTTCGACCAGGGTTTCGCGACCGGCTGACCGTCGGCATCCCACCCGTCGGGCACGACATCGAAGATCGCCTCGGAGATCATGATGCCGCCGACGAATGGCGACTTTCCCCAACCTCGCGGCCGGATCAGGCTTCCGCGGTGGATCAGGCGCCGCCCCGTGCGCGGGTCGAGGCGGTAGAGCTCGTTGAGGAACTCCTGCTGCTCGACGGTGAGGATGAACGGGTCGAAGATGTCGTCGTCGCCGGCGTCCGGTCGGCCGAGGTACGTCGCCATCTGGTCGGCGACCGTCCATCCGAGAGTCGGGAAATCGTCTTCGTGCTGCGGAACCCAGGGCATCAGGCGGTGTCCTTCCGGGTGATGCCGCGCATCCGCTCTCGCGCCGAGACTGCCCGGTCGACCTTCGTTGCCGTGTCCGCCTCTGCGCCGGTCGCGAGCGCGAAAGACATGCGCAGGCGCGCACGGTCCTCGGGGGTGAAGCCGTACTTCGCCTCCCGCAGCCGCAGCTCGCTGGCGAGCTTGGTGTCGCCTTTCCAGAACTGCGCGTGCAGCATCGCGGTCTCGGCGAGGTACGCCCAGTCGAGCTCGGTGAACTCCGCGGCGAGCGGGTGACGGGCGAGCATCGCCCACCAGTCCTGTGTCGTCTTCGGCCACGTGAAGCGCTTCTTGACGACCGCCGCCTCGCCGTCCTTGTCCTTCCCGAGGACATCGAAGTAGAGGGTGGGGAGCTTCGGTTGCTGCGTCGGCTGGATCTCCACGACCCGCAGCTCGACGACGTCTTTGTTCCGGCGGGCACGCTGAGCGGGATTCTTCGGCGGCCGACCCTTCCCGGGCACTAGGCGACACTCATCTCGGTCATGCGGATCACCACTCCCGTTTCGGGTAATCGGGTGCGATCCGTTTCGGTTCTCCCCGCTATCAGCACAACCCCAACCCCCGGCACGATTCCGCGTGATTCTGCGGCTAAAACCGTTACAATGGGTGGATGAGGACGTGCGAGAACTGTGGGCGGTCGATCGTTGCGAGGAACGCTCAGGCGCGCTACTGCTCGACACGATGCCGCGTCGCCGGTCACCGGGCAGCGAAGCGCCGCACCATCCCTGTCGGACTCACCGAGCGCGAGCGCTGGGTCCGCTGGGCGGCGGACAAGCGCCCCCTGCAGGCCGACGGTCGCGCCGCCTCGAGCACGAACCCCGCGACGTGGACGACCCATGAACGCGCGACCGCATCAACGGCCGGCGTCGGCGTGGGCTTCGTTCTCGGAGAAGGCATCGGCTGCATCGACCTCGACCACTGCATGATCGACGGATCCCCGACCGACGAAGCGGCGGACTTTGTCGCGCGCTACCCGGGCAGCTACATCGAAGTGTCGCCCTCAGGCGACGGCCTGCACATCTTCGGACTCCGCGACGCCATTCCCGGCACGCGGCGCATGGTCGGCGACCTCTCCGTCGAGACGTACTCGATGGGGCGCTACATGACCGTCACCGGGAACGTCTTCCAGCCCGGCGAGCTGCTCCCGCTCGACCGCTGACCCTGTAACGCTTCTCACCGCACGCGGCCCTCTCCGGCCTCGACCCCCAGCGACCTCACCGCGCGCCATGCGAGCGCCGATCGGACGCCTCGCGAGCGCCTGCGCCCCGTGGAGGTGGAAAATCCCCAGATTCGTACACGGGGAAAATCACAGCTCCTCCCCGCGGAGCGGGGACGGGGGGCGGGGGCTCCCCCACCCCCCTCAGGAGCGTCCAGGATGCTGCTCACGGGCTCGGAAAGCCGACGGCGGTCGGGGACGTGAGGCGCGCGCTTCGGCGGCCTCAGACTGCGTCTCCCGGTTGTGGTGCCAATGGCACAGGGTACGGACATCATCGACGGTCGTGCGCTCACCCGGTGACCAGCGGCGGATGTGAGCGGCTTCGAGCTGTGTCGTCTCAGTGCAGCGTGTGCGCGTGTCCCTCAGGATCGCGGTGCATCGGTGGCCGTCACGCGCGAGGCACGCGTCACGGACACGAGCAGGGACATGCGACGGGCGGCTGTTCTCCCAGGCCATCGTGTCCTCCGGTCGCCGCGAGTAGAGTGCGGGCATGGTGCTGAAGTTCCGCGACTGCCTCGTATGCGGGGAGTCTCACGCGCTGCGCCCAGGTGGCCTCATGTCCATCCACACCACCGCGGCGGGCGACAGGTGCGAGGAGGCCCCTCCCCGGGAGCAGAGCCGCCGGGGGGAGCGTCGAACGCGACAGCACGATGCGGGGGGCGTCTCGGATCGGTCCGCTGTGGACACCGAGCTGCAGGCGGCCTTCGATGTCTCGGATGCACGCCGGCGTCGCCAGGACGATCGGGAACCGGCGAGGTTCGACCGGCGCATCTACGCGACTGGTGGGATACGCACAGTCGGCGGCGGAGCACCCGGCGGTGGAAAGCGCAGGTAGCGGTCGGGTGAGCGGCGGCTTACTCGTGCCAGGGGCGTCTCTGCGGGCACTGGGGATGCCGCACGCCCGGGCCTTTCCAGACCCCGCCGCCCACCGAACCGGACGCACCCGGGAACGACGGAAGCCCCGCCGGTATCGGCAGGGCTTCGGTCACAGTTCAGGTGCAAGCACAGCTTAACAGAAACTGCGCCCATACTTCCGGGGTTTTCATTGCGAGTTTGCCCAGATCGTCACGACTGTGCCCACGATACCGACGGCCACAGAGATCGGTGCGGTCCAGAGGAACACCTTCACGTCCTTCCGCGCGTCCGCACGGCGCTGGTAAGTCTCTTTGCGGGACTCGCCCCGGAACATGAACGAGCGGCCTGTGACCCTTTGCGGTGCCTCCTTGATGCCGTCCCACGCCGCCACGATCGCACCCCACGTCGCTGCTACCAGCAGCACGAGGATGAGCGCGTGCGCTGGCAGTGGAAGCGGGACCGCAGTTGAGAGCCAGATCCATGCTGCGATCGCGAGGGGTATCGGGATCAGCCGACGAAGCCACTTCACCGACGGCCAGTCGGGGCGCTGCTTGCCGTGCTTGTACAGGAAGTCGGCGAGGCTGGTCATGATCGGCATCGTCGATCCTGAGACGGCTCCCACCGCCGAGATGGTCGCGCTCGAGCACTGGATCCCGACCGAGATGTCGTTCACGACGCTCTTACCCATCTCGGGCAGGTCCTCGCCCCAGCGGCGCATCTGTACCTGCAAGGTGAGCTGATTGCGATCGGGGACGCCGAGGGCGCGCACCTGGTCTTCGTTCAGCTGGCGGCCTCTCAGCTCGTACGTGGTGATCGTCTCGATGTCGAGCGGGATCGGTACTTCGGTGCCGTGGGCGTAGATCATTTGCGTCAGGACACCTGAGTCCTGCACGATCTGGGGGATCTCCTGCGCCGCGTCGATCAGATCGTCGATGTCCAGGGTGAGATTCCGGAGCATCGTCCCGAACGGGGACGCCCCCACGGGGAACCGGGGACCGTACAGCCAATCGAGCACGGCCTCAGCTCACCTCTCCGCAGCAGTCACCGGCAATCAGATTCGTTCGCATGACGCGATCGTATCGGTCATGCTCACCCATCATTCGCCGTCCTCCCCTGTCGTCGCACGCGGGCGCCCCGCGCGCTGCTTCATCGACTGGTCGTACTTCACCCGCACGATCTCGGACCGGCGGAACAGGGTCGTGCGCCGGCCGGCAACGTAGATCGTCCCCACCGGGGCGATGAGCTCGCTACGCACCCACCGGCGCAAGGTGTTCGCCGATCCGGCCTCGCGCTCGGCCTCATCCCGGTTGAGCAGCTGATCACCCCACTCGGGGATCGCTTCGATCTCCTCCGCCGTAACGTCGTGCTGCCACTCCGGCTCACCCTTCACCCGCCGTTCGGGTCCCCACTTCGCCATCGCGTCGGCGACGGTCCAGAATCCGCGGATGCCGTCGATGACGAGCGAGCGATCGAGCCACCCTTCACCGAAGCGGGTCATGTCCTCAAGGTCGTTGGCGATGTCGTCGAACGCCTCGTCGATCGTCCGGCGGCCGGTGAAGCGTCCCCACGCGACGAGCGTGTGCGACACGTCGCGGATCGCGTCGAGCAGGTCAGCGTCGATCGGGGCTGGCGCCTCGACCGATCCCCCACCGCCGGGCTGCTTATCCGTCGGCGTCGCCTTCATCGGGTCAGCGAGCGAGTCCAGGCGCCCCATCATGTCGTCGACGTCGCGGATCAGACGGCGGGCCCGGCCGTAGCAGCCAGCGCAGATCAGGACGCCGTCGCGGGCCTCGCGCGGTGCGCAGCCCGTGCACGGGAACGCGCCCTCGTAGTCGGGTCCGCTGAACTGGCAGGCGGCGTAGTGCTCGCCTCGGCGGACGCACCCTCGGATGCAGTAGCGGTCAGACATCTCGTTCTCCCTTCATGTCCGGCCAGATCTCGTCGACGATCGCGCCGACGAGCACGCTCACGTCGATCACGCCGTCGACGACGAACAGGTCGCCATCCGCATCGTGCGGCACGACGTGCGTGACTATCTCGTCCTCCGGAGACTGAACCGCCGCCTGGACGAGGCTCTCCGTCAGCGCATCCCACACCCGCGTCTTGAGCTCAGCCTGTTCGAGAATCACTGCTCTCCTCCTCGTTGCTCGTCCGCTCCGCCGCGGTTGCTTCTTGCGCATTGCGCTCACGGACGACGTCCGCTTCCGCGACAGCTTCGGCGAGGGCTTCCGCATGCGTTTCGAACGCCGACGTGCACCCGCTGATGAACTGCTCCGTCTCGGCATCGAAGCGGTCCCACTCCGCGATCCACCGGAGTTCGGCGGGCCAGACTTCGTCGGGTTCGATTCCTTCGTCGTCGGATGCGTCACGGCGTCTGACGATCGCCTTGAATCGCTCAGCCACGGGTCGGTCCTTCCTCGGTGACGTCCGCAGACGTCTGCACGCCGCCGAAGACAGCGACCGCGGTGTCAGCCAGCCTGCGCACGAGCTTCGAGAACTGCTCCTCGCTCAGCGCGCCGTTGCCGCCGTCGTATGCCTCGTCGGTGAACGCCTTCTCGAGCTGCTCGACCAGGTCAGAACGGTGTGTCGTCGCCATAGGTCCATTCCCCATCCGCGGGCGGCTCCGAGGTCGCCCACTGCTGTTCTTGCTGCGCCGGGGCGGATGCCGCCGGTCGCTGTCCATCGGTGCGCGCGGCGGCGCGGGTGACCTGCGCCGTCGCGTAACGGAGGCTCGGGCCGATCTCATCGACCTCGAGCTCGATCGCCGTGCGCTGGTTCCCCTCGCGGTCCTGGTACGAGCGCTGACGGAGACGACCCTGCGCGATCACGCGCATGCCCTTCGTCAGCGTTCCCGCGACGTGCTCGGCGAACTCCCGCCAGCACGAGGCCCGGAGGAACAGCGCGTCGCCGTCCTTCCACTCGCCGTCCTTCAGCGTCCGCGGCGTGCTCGCGATGGTGAAGTTCACCACCGGGAGGCCGTTCTGCGTGAAGCGCAGCTCCGGATCCGCGGTCAGGTTGCCGACGACGGTGATCACGGTCTCGCCGGCCATCAGCGGTCACCACCCATCACGGTCGTCGACTTCGCGCCGGCCTTCGGTCTGCGGAACGCCGAACGCACCGCGCTGACGACGATCGCGATCGCCAGTGCCGCGACGATGACGGATGCCGAGATGGCGCCCACCCACGCGAGGATGTCCCACGGGTTCATGCTGTCTTCCCCTGTTCTGCGAGCCACTTCTCGCGTTCACCGGCGAGGTACCGCCGGAGCTGTTCGGTCTTCTCTTGGAATGCCTGCGCGAGAGCGTCCTTCACCGGCAGGGCGAAGATGCGCTCCCGGCGGAGGCGGCGACGACGTACAGGCGACGCCTCGAGGTCCGCGATGAAATCGGCGAACCACTCGTCGCTGAGTTTCCAGTCGGGCTCAGAAAGGTGTGTCATCCCACTCCTCCTCGGTTTCGTCTTGCTGCTCGTGCTCGTAGTAGGTCGTGAGCTTGTCCTCGTAGACCCGGCGCTGCATCCACTCGTCGCGGAGGAGACGCCTGTCCCTGCAGGGGCCGCACTTCTTCGTTCCCGCTCCCCGGGGCATGTGCTCGTCGCAGAACATCGGCGGGGCATCCAGCACGGCCGGACGTTCGGGGCGCTCTGGCGGCGTCTCCCGGTCCTCCTGCACGGCATCCCAGGCGGCGGCTCGCGCTGCGTCCTCCGCCCGCACCCCGGCCCGCGCCCGCTCCCGCGCGCTCCCCCGCGCTCGCCCGCGCCCGCCCCCACCCATAGCCACGGAGCGTCCATGGAGAGCACTTGGCGGCTCCGGTGTGCGGATCGTCGTTCCGCGCAGGTCGATCTTCAGCGGGTGCAGCAGCAGCAGCCACTCGACCGTCTCCCGCGTCTCGGGATCCGGTGCGAGGAACGTCGTCAGGAACCCGGCCTCGGTCAGCAGCACCAGGTGCTCGAACACCTCGTCCGGTGTCAGGTCGAGCGTCGGATACATCGCCGACGAGATCGACCTCGTGTCGAACCGTCCCCGGCCGTGCGGGTCGAGGTTCAGCCACAGCCACATCGCCGACGGCTTCGCGACGTCCGGCACGTCGGCCAGCGTCTCGAGGTCGGCGGGGCTGATCATGCGTTGCTTGGTGGACATCGGTTCCTCTCGCGAAGCCCCGGATGCACGCGGCCAGGGCAGAATTCAGGTCTTCGGGCTCGACGGTGAAGCACTCGGTGTAGCCCTTCCCGCCGGGGCCGAGCACGTGCTCGGCGTCCGCCCAGGAGTCGAACGCGGCCGGGAAGATCCGGCGCAGCACGCGCAGCGCCTCGCGCTCCCACGACGCATCCGTGCCGCGCTGGCACACGATCGGGTACCAGCCCCGGTCGAGCCACCGCTGCACCCGCGACCACGCCCAGGCGCGGCCGATCTTCAACGTCATCGACTCCGGATGCCAGACGACATAGGTCATGGCGTAGGTCGGCATACTCATGCGTCCTCCAGGTCGATCTCGTGGACGGTGAAGCGCTCCCGACGGCCGACCGCGGCGGTGAGTTCGCGCTCGTCGCGCGCGATGCTCTCGGCCTCGCCCTCGGTCCAGAACATCTCTCCGTCGGCGATGATGCGCGGCTGACCGGATGCCTGGTTCCACTCGATGACGATCCAGCGCTTCATCGCCCACCCCCACTGACGAGGTTGCTGACCATCGAGCGCACTGACTCTGCCATCGCGGTGATCGCGGCGGCGACCCGCGGGTGCTCCCGCTCCCAGTCCTCGAGCATCTCGCGCCGCTCGCCCGGGGTGCGGCGTTCGATGCGCCGGATCGCGGCATCCGCCGCCCGGTCGATGCGCGCCTGCACGCGACGGTTCGCCTCGTCGATTTCCCGCTGCACGTTCATCGCGTTCCCACCTGTCCGCTCGTCATGAGGAGAGTCGCCGTCGACTCCGTGATCTCGGTCCACCAGCGACCGAAGGTGTCGGGCTCGGTGAGGTACAGCACCCAGCCGATGCCGAACCGGTACGCCGGCCACCACTCCGGGCGGGCCCAGCGCGGGACGGCGAAGCCCTCGGCGATCGCCGCCTCCGGATGCTCCGTCTTCCACGTGTGACAGGTCGGGCACAGGCACTGCAGGTTCGTGATGACCGTGTTCCCCGCCTGGCGGTTCTGACGGTGATCGCGCTGGATGCCGAAGGCGGTGCAGCGCACGCATTGTTCGCGATCGCGGAGCGTAGCCAGGTCGTAGGCGGCCTTCTCATCGGCGGCCGACGGCTTCGGCGCCTTCGGGGCGATCATCGCTTCTCCTCTCGGTGGCAGTGGCACGCATGCGGGTGGGTGGTCGGCAGGTGGTCCCGGACGGTCGAGTGGCCGAGCGGGGTCCAGCAGCAGGCGCGGCGGCACGTCGTGCGCTGCTCTCGGGGCTGGGTGGCCGGGCTCGCCCCCGGGGGCAGGTGCTTCACGCCGCACCGCCTTCCCAGTCGCCGAACATCGACGGCTGCAGCGGCTTCCGTACCCGGGCGAGGATCAGCGGCAGGTGCACGGCCTCGTACTCGATGAGCGTGCAGTCCATACCCTCGAGCAGCGCGGCCTCGCCGGTCGTGCCGGAGCCCGCGAACAGGTCGAGCACGTGACCGCCGCGCCGCGTCACGAGTCGGACGAGCCAGCGCATCAGGTCGAGCGGCTTCACCGTGGCGTGCGCGACGCCGTCGACCGTGGGGCGCTCGGAGCCCGGCGCCTTCGCCTCGTACCGGAACGTCGGGAAGAACCGCGACGCCCCACCCCGATCGCCGTAGAACGCAGGCTCGCCGACGAGACCGCGACGCGCACCGTAGGCGACCCCGGCGTCAGTCGGCTCACGCAGCGTCGGGCCGGATGCCTTGCCCGCGCCGCCAGTGTCCGGCGCCTGCCGATCGAGCACCGCCGCCTGCGACTCGTCGAGCAGCACGTTCGACGGGAACCGCCCGTGCGTCGATTCCCCCCGCCGCTTGGCGCCGTTCAGACCATCGCCGAAGGCGGTGACCGCTCCTGTGTCTCCATCTGCGCCGAGGAACTCCCCGGCGCCTCCGGCGATGCCGACCCGGCACGCGTCGATGTTGATCGCTCCGGTGCCGTAAGCGAGCACGTTCGCCGCGACGGTGCCGGCGAGCGGCTTGCGGGCGACGACGATCGGCTCGAATGCGGGTTTCAGTGCCGTGCCCCAGCCGTCCCAGGAACGAGCTTCGGGCGTAGATGCGGTAGTGATGTCGCGATTCCCGTCGCCCATCACGCGAACTGCACCGCGGCCTGTTCCGATGCCGGTTGTGCGAACGCCGACCTTCTCGCGTTCGGCCTCAGCGATGACGTCGTTCCACTTGTCGCCATCCATCCCGAGCAGATCGCGGAGGGCGGGCCACCACTTCGCTGACGGGAACTGGTGATGCTCCCAGTTCCACACCGCGCCCGAGTCGGTGCCGACGACGTGCTCCGCGACATCGCGACGGCTCAAACCTGCCGCCTCTCGGGCGGCGATCAGTTCGAGCTTGAACTCTTCGTGCCGTCCGACGCCGGGGCGCTTGTCGATCGCCTTGCCGACGTCGAGCGACTTCGGAAACCCGGATCCGTAGAGCCAAGCGATCGAGTCACGGACCTCGAACCCGGCGTCCTCGATCGCAACCGCGATGCGGTGCCAGGTGCGGGTGCCTCCGAAGGCGAGCAGGTAGCCGCCGGGCTTTAGCACGCGGTATGCCTCGCGCCACAGATCCACCTCGTACGCGATGCCGGTGGAGTCCCAGCCCTTCCCCTTGAAGCCGAGCTCGTAGGGCGGGTCGGTGACGATCGAGTCGAACGACGCGTCGGCGAGCGTGGGAAGTACGTCGCGGTTGTCGCCGTGGAACAGGCGGAGGCCGCCGTCCTCGTAGTGAAGCGTCATCATGCCACCGCCAGGAGGAACTCGGCGACGGCGTGCCCGAGGTCGCGCGCTGCCGGGGGCGTGACCGCGTTACCGGCCTGCTTGACCTTGTCGCGCTTCGATCCGAGCAGCAGGTAGTCGGCGGCGAAGCCCATGCCCGCCTGGATCTCGTGCGGTTCGAGCATCCGGAATCCAGCGTCTTCGACGTCGAGGCTGATCGGTGCGCTCGGCTCGATGAGCGACTGGTGCCCGCCGGTCGTGAGCGTGCGGATCGGCTCGGTGACCGGCGTGGACATCTCCGCGCCGCCGAGGTTGTTCCGCATGACGAGCGCCTGAGTGGTCGCGGTGGTGGCCGTCGGCAGGGGCTCGGTGACGGAGCGCGCGCGGTTCGCGTGCGTGTTCGTCAGGACGAGTGCGTGGTGGTTGCCCTCGGCGCTGACCGTGTCGATCGGATGCGTCGCGGGCTTCGCGACGCCGTGGTTCCGCAGCGGCACGAGCAGCCCGGTCTCGTTGCGGGTCGACTGGGTGCGCAGCGGGTCGGCGGCGGATGCCGCGCTCTTCCCTTCACGACCCTCGACGGGGATGAGCAGCGAGGCGTGGAGTCCGCCGGCGACGACGGACGGCAGCGGGTCGGAGATCGGGCGGGAGCGCGAGTCGTCGGCGCCGCTGAGGTTGTTGACGATCAGCGCGTGGTTCGCGCCGTCAGCGACGACGGTCGGCAGCGCGGCCTCGAGGTCCTGCGTCCGGTCGCGCTGTCGGAACTGCGCGAGGAACGCGGGCGGGATTGCGAGGCCGTGCTCGGCGCTGCCGGTCTGCACGGGCATCGGGGCGTCGAGCTCGGACACGCGAAGGTAGTTCGATCCCGTTGTCACGCCGTCGTACGTGTTCCCGGCGGCCTTCGCGACGATCGGCGCCCAATGCCGTTCGATGCCGCGGCGGATCCGCTCGACCGTCTTCGCCGCGAGTGGCTTCGCGCGGTCGCCGATGCGCGGGGCGGGCAGCGACCAGTCGATGATCGACGCGGCGGGGAGCCATCCGGGCTCGACGACCTGCCAGCACTTCGGGCACCGGTAGAGGTACTGGGCGCGGTATCGGCCCCACTGCTCGGTCTTCTTGAACGCCTGCACGGCCTGGATCTCGCCGTGCTCGAGGCACAGCGCCATCGGGCTGGTCCACTTCGCGACGTTCGGGCCGGTGAGACCCTTCTTCTTCTTCGCGAGGTCCTCGCGCCACATCACGATGTACATGCGGTCGCGGGACTGCGGGGCCGGGAGCCCGCCGATCTGCGCGTGCATGCTGTTCAGCCACGCGAACTGCATCCGGTAGCCGAGCTTCTCCATCGCGAGCTGCCAGGCCGGGAATTGATCCCACCGGTACGCGTCGACGACGTTCTCGAGGATGATCGCCATGTACCGGTGGTGCTCGGCGAAGCGCGGGATATCCCACATCGTCGCGCGGGACCGGTTCGCGGCCTCGTCGGGCAGCGGCGCGGTGCCGTCGAGCTCGAACAGCGCGAGGTCCTGCTGGCGCTGCCGCTTGATCCCCTTTGCGATCGAGTGGTTCGTGCACTCCGGCGATCCCCAGAGCACGTGCGTCTTCGGGAAGTACCGCGGGTCGACCTGGCTGATGTCTGCCTGCGAGTGGTCGGTGTCGGGGTGGTTGACCTGGTGCGACTCGATCGCGAGCGCCCAGTGGTTCGCCGCGATGACGACCTTGTATCCGGCGGCGACGAGGCCGCTCGACGAGCCGCCCGCGCCGCAGAACAGGTCGGTGACAGTGAGGCCGTTCCACGGCACCTCGGGGTGCTTATATCCGACGTTCATCGGTCGGTTCCTTCCATATCGAACAGAGCCGCCTCGTCGTCCTGTTCGGGCGCGGTGACGGGCGAGAAGGTGGGGCGGCCGAACTTCCACTCGACGGTGTGCGTCGGGGTCGGCAGCTCGCCGCGGCGGAACGTGTCGAACATGCGCAGGGCGATGTCGATCCACGGGGTCGGGCAGGCCGAGTCGATCGAGAACATCAGGGCTCGCTCGGTGGTCATTCCCGCCATGTGGTAAGGCCCGGGAGCGCCGACGACCTTGAACTCGGGGTGCCAGAGGTGCGCGTATCGCATCCCGGAATCGGTGACGCCGCTGATGACGACCGGCTGCGCGGCGCTCATCGGTGCTCGCCTCGGAAGTTGGCGTTCAGGGAACGCAGGATGTCGATGTCGCGGCCGATGGCGCGGTCGTAGTCGCGGGCGTACTCGAGCAGCAACCAGGCGTCGTCGCGGGCTTCCTGCGCTGCGCGCACGCGGTCGTCGGTCGCGCGGGCGAGGTCGCGGCGCTCCGTCATCGGCATCCGCGGGTACTCGGTGAGGAGGTCACGGGCACCCATCGCGAGGGCGATCGTCAGCTCTTGCTCGCGCTTCGTGAGCGCGTTGCGGAGCTTGTTGAGCGCCTTCGGTGCGCGGGCGGTGACCTGGCGGGCGTACTGCAGGGCGCCAGCGCACTGCACCGGCGTCGGCAGCATCCGCAGGATCTCGTCTTCGGAGAGGTCCGCGAGGTTGAGCGGCACGAGTTCGATCTCGGCGGCCGCCTCGTCTTCCTCGACGACCTCGCCCGTGTTCGGGTTGATGTTCACCGGCGGCGTCCCCTCTTGCGTGCGGCCGCACGGCGGTCGGCGCGGTTTCCGGCCGGGGGCAGGTAGTCGCGCGGCTCGGCCTTCCCGATGCGCTCCGCCGTCACCCGCGCGCCGTCGGCGATGTCCAGGTCCGCCGACTCCCCGGGAGTGACCGGAGACCATGCTGCGGCGGTGATTTCGCGGCGGCGGTCGGTGAGCGCCTTGTGGAGCGCTGTGCCCTCCGCGTTCGGCTTGAACACGCGGGCAGCGCGGGCAGCCGCGTCGACGTCATTGATCTCGTCGAGCGTGGTTGCTCCGGCGATCGCTGCCGCCCAGTCGATCGGTTCGGCGGGCTGCTCGGCGACGCTCGTGGAATCGGCGATCGCCGTGCTCTCGGTGACGCGGTCGTCGGCTTCGTCTTCGATGCGGACGTTCCCGAGGAGCTCGCGGAAGGTCTGCCGGTAGCCGACCATGCGCACCGTGCGACCGAAGTGTCGCATCGGCGAGCGGAGCCATTTCCCCGCCCACTCGCCGGATGCTTCCGGGAACTGCTCGTCCCAGCGGATCGTGACGGTCGTCGGGATCCGCACCTCCTTGCGATACACGGAGACGCGGGCGAACTGCGGGTGAGCGCCGTCGGCATCCGGGGTCCAGGCTGCGGTCCAGGTGATGCCGTCGTCGGAGAACTCGACCTCGCCGGTGCCGTCCCATAGACCGGAGCCGTTGACGATGCGTTCGACCTCGGCGATCGTCTTCACTTCGGGGATCGTGATGGGGTCAGACATTCTCGGCCTCCTGGAAGCGCAGCGACGTGCGGCGTGTGGTCTTCGGGTACTGCTGCTTCGCGGATGCCTCGAGCAGTGCGAGCTCGACGCGGAGCATCTCGGCGTGCGCGTGGGCGACGGGGTCGGCTGCGCGCCACCTGACTTCGTCAATCGAGGTGGACTCGGTGACGATGCTCTGGAATCCGCCGTCCTCGGTCATGCCGATCGCACCGAACCGCTCGGCGTGCGGAAGCGTCGCGATCGCCTTCTTCACGGCGTCGTTCGCCGCCTTCTCTGCGGCGACCGCGGCGTCGAGCTCACGCTTCAGCGGCGCCCAGGCCGCCTGCGCGGCCGCGACTTCCTCCGGCAGGTCGTCGGTGTCGGGGCATCCAGCGTCGCGCCAGGCGAGGAACTTGTCGGCACGGTAGATCAGGAACGCCAGCAGCTCGTCGTCGGGGTCGTCGACGAACTGCCAGTCCGCGCCGCCGACGGGCGGCATGTCGTCCTCGTCACGGACCTCCGCGCCGTAGAGGCCGAACTCCGCGCCGAGGACGTAACGCTGCCAGACGAGCTGCGCGCGGTGGTCCTTCGGGAAGGGGTCACCTTTGTAGCCGTGCTCGTGGGACTTCACCTCGGCGACGCACAGGCCGCCGGCGAGAAGTCCGAGGGCGTCGGGGGTAGCGCGGTGGCGGTCGTTCTCGGCCGCCGCCCACAGGCCCGCGTTCGC
Source organism: Microbacterium sp. USHLN272 (assembly GCF_037149655.1). Lineage (NCBI taxonomy): Bacteria > Bacillati > Actinomycetota > Actinomycetes > Micrococcales > Microbacteriaceae > Microbacterium > Microbacterium sp. USHLN272. Next base: position 321,173 of record NZ_JBBCRA010000002.1, read on the forward strand.
GATGACGTAGTCGAGCTCGTCGATCGCCTCAGCGACCAGCGCTTCCTCGCGTGCGGATCCCGCCCGGGTCGCCTTCGTACCGCCGAAGGACGTGCCGTTCATCTTCTGTTCGAGGATGCGGCGCCACGTCTTGATGCCGCCCGTGGCGATCGCCCACACTTCGGAGGCGGTGACGCCTTCGCCGCGCTCGAGCATCCACACCGTGCGGGGTGCGTCCTCAGGAACGATCAGCTTCGCGGTGATCGGGAGTTCTGCGATGCTCATGCCTGGTCCTCGCCGTTCACCTGGATCGTGATGCCCTCTTCGTGCATGCGCCGCACGGTGTCGGCGAACGGGTCACCGACCCCGAAGTCGAAATCGAGGGTGCCGTCGCCGGTGCGCTCGGCGCGAGTGCGCGCCATGATCTCGAGCACTTCATCACGGTCCTCGGCGTCCTGGATCGGCTCGATGAACAGCACTCCCGCGATCGGGGTGACCTCTCCCCCGGCGGTGTAGTCGATCTGCTTCTTCGCGGTGTCGACGACCATCACGATCAGATGGCGGCGCTCGGGATGCTGGACGAGCGATCGGTGCAACCGCTCCATCCCGTTCGCGTCGAACTCCTTCGGCAGTGCTGCGGACAGCTTCACGGTCATGGTCAATCCCTCCCGGGGGTGAATGCGGCGACGAAGATCGCCAGGCTGATGAGGACGGCGAGATCCGCGCCGTTCCAGACGGGGTCGGCTGCGGGGATGCCGCAGGTGATGGCGAGGGCGAGGCCGGTGAGCAGCAGCACCCACCGCCACGGGGCGAGAGGCCAGATGCTCCGGCGCTCGGGGACGACGCGCGTGGAGTCGGTGACGACGCTGATGTGTGCGGTCGCGGGACGGGGCTCGGGAATCTCCACCGCCTCGGGGGCGTCGTGGGTATCCTGTGTCTGAGGCATGTGCTTGCCTTTCGTTTTCGGTGGGGCGTCCGGTGCAACGGGCGCCCCGCTTTCGTGTCTGGGGTCAGTTGGGGATGGCGAGGGTGCCGTGCGCGCCGAGCCAGGCGGCGAGGCCATCCCAGAGGCGGGCTTCTCCGCGCGGGGTGAGGCGGGTCGAGACGGCGGTCTGCTGGCCTCGGGTGTTCGTGCCGTAGGTCGTGCGGTGCCCGCGCGCCCATCCGGCCTCGATCGCCTGCGCGGTCGGCTGGTTGTGGCGGACGGATGCGGTGCGGATGATGATGCCGAGGCGGCCCGCGTGGTCGAAGACGTCCTGGTGGCGGACCTTCACGCCGGGGAAGCGCTCGGCGCAGTGCGCCTTGAAGTCGTTCGCGAGGTCGCCGATCGTGCGGAGGCCGTCGGCCTGACGGAAGGTCTCGGCGTGTGCGGCGACGGGCTCGAGCTCGGCGACGCGGGTCTCGAGGACCTCCACGCGGCGCGCGGTGATCGCGAGCGCACGATGCACGATCTCGTCTTCGCTGAGTGCGGGAGCGGGCGCGTACGTGCCGGTGCGGCGGATCGCGGGGATCACGTCACGCGTGACCCAGCGCTTGAAGTCGCGGGCGCTGTCGAGCTGGCTGCCGATCACGGCGACGTAGAGACCGGACTCGCTCACGATGGTGACATTCTGTGCACCGCCGGGGGTACTCACCAGATGAGTACCCTTCTCGTCGTCCTCGAGGCGGCGGGTGAAGTTGGCGGCGTCTCGGTAGCCGAGGATGCGGGCGACGTCCGCCGCCACGAACCACGGGTCGCCGTTGATGACGATCGTGCGCACGTCCGCGCCGTCGAAGTTGAAGACCTCGAGCGCGCTCATGCTGCCGCTCCCGTCAGGGTGGCGAGCTCGGCCATCGCGTCCGCGCGATTCTCGTGGCGTTCTCCGTACCACTCGACCCAGCCGCCCTCGCCGAGAGCATTGACGCCGCCGCCGAGGATGCGCACCTTCCATGCCGTCACCGGCGCGTTCGGAAGGTCGAAGCGGTGGAGCGGCACGATGTCCGCGTGATACTCGACTGCGCACGAGCGACCGTCGCGCGAACCGTCGAACGAACTCACATCGAAACCGAGCATCTTCGGCGCGGCCGGGGCGTCCGTCCCCACGGTGCCCCGACCCGCCTGGTCCGACTCCCCAGCGGACCGACCGAGTTCCCACGTCTCGGAGTTCATGATGCGGCCGCCTCGGGATCGGTGATGCGCGTCGCGAGCCACGCGTCGAGGTCGACCGGATAGAAGACGTTGAGTGCGCCCTGCTTGAACCTCTTGGGGCCCTCATTGGCCGCGAGCAGGTTGCGGAAGGTCTGGTAGGCGAGTCCGCTGTACTTCGCCGCATCGCGCGTGGTGAGGACGGGTCCGCGGCGGTCCCCCGTGTGGACGATCGCCGGTGCGAGGTCACAAGTGCTCATGAGGCCACCGCCACGCGCTGCGGCGCCGCAGCTGCCTCGAGGATTGCGGCGGCGATTGCGGCGGCAACATTGCCGATCCAGGCGGCTTCCGCGATGACGCGACCATTCTCGACGCGCGAAAGGTAGGACTCGGAGACCCCGGCTCGGGCCGCCACCTGGCGAGCAGTGAGGCCGGACTGCTCACGAAGTGCCCGGAGTGCTGGGCCTGTTGTTGATCCGCTCATGGGAAAGACCTTACGAACTCTTTCCCATCAACGCAAGCTCAAATCGGAATGAGTTAAGAAGAAACTTCCGAATACTCGACATGAATAGGAAACTTCACTAGCATCATGCCTATGGGTACGGACATCAACCGGAAAGACCTTCCGCTCAATCGAGTTTCGATCGAACGAGCCACGCAGCAAGAACGCTTGTCCTACGGGGGCATGGTCGCGAAACTGCGCGCCGAGAAGGGCCTCACTCAGGGCGAGCTCGAAGATCGCTCCGGGGTCACTTCGCGCACGATTCGGAACATCGAGACGGGCGCAGTCGCTGGCCAGGCCGACAAGCTGATCAGCCTGTTCGTCGCGCTCGGGATCGACCTCGACGGAGATGCGCGCGCCGAGGTCGATTCTTACGTCGCGATGATCGCTCCACTTCTGCAGGCGATCCATCCCGACCACCGACTCTCCGCCGTCGGGCAGGTGATCCCGGTCCTGTCGGACGCTGTGCGCGCGCACCCCAACCTCGACGCAGTGAGCACGCCCGTCCCGATTGGCAGCGGTCGTCGCGCCCGTGTCGGTGGCCGACGCCATGATCTAGAGAAAGCCGATCTCGATAGCACGAAGATCGCCGCAACAAAGGACAACACGCCGATCGACCCGGACCGGGGCGAGGCGTAAGAGGGGGATGACACGTGAGTAGTGCACTGGACGCGATCGAGTACGACGACTTCATCGCCGAGCCGATGAGCAGCACCGCGTTCATGTTCGGCATCAATGGCTGGGGCGACGGGCCCTGCGCATACGACTACGACCCCTGGGTGCACGCGGAGATCCTCGACCTACCCATCGTTTTCCGCGACGATCTGCCCGACCCTGAGATGGTCGCCTGCTACTCCCCCGAGCACGAAGCCGTCTTCGTGCGGACGAACCTGCACGCCGCGACGGAGCGCTGCGCCATTGCTCACGAGATCGTGCACTTTGAGCATCACGATGTCGGCACGGACGACCTGCAGGAGGAGCGCGCGGACCGGATTGCGGCACGCCGCCTTATCCGCCCCCGGCGCATCGAAGAGCTGTCGGGCATCACCGATGACCCAGCCGTCGTCGCGCTCGAACTCAACGTCACCGAGAAGATCATGCGCGTCTACATGCGGCTGATCCGGCAGGGACGGATCAGCCGCTATGCCTAGGCCGCCCCTCGAACTCGAGACGTGGGGTCGCATCCGCCGAACCACAGTGAAGGGGAAGCCGACTGCGGTCGCCTACTACCGTGACTCCGACGGCGTGACGCGGCTGATGCAGCGCAACGGCCGCACCGGCGCGGACGCCGAGCGCAACCTTGTGAAAGCGCTGAAGAAGCGCCTCGCTCCGGCCAGCGAACTGCTCACTCCGGACTCTCTCGTCAGCGACCTGGCGACGGCTTGGCTGGACACGAAGACTCGCCTCGCCGAGGGGTCGATCCGGATCTACATGAACGCGATCGAGAAGCACATCGCGCCGGGGCTTGGCTCGGTCCGGCTTGCGGAGGTGAGCGTGCCGCGCCTCGATCGGTTCGTCACGTCACTCACCCGCTCGTCGGGCGCGGGCACTGCGACGACCGCGCACGTCGTGCTGCGCGGCATGTTCACGCTCGCCGCCCGGCACGGTGCGGTGCGCCCGAACCCGATGACCGATGTCCCGGCGCCCGAGAAGGCGAAGCGGACAGTGAAGCGGGCCGCCCCGAACGTCGAGGTCGTGCGCGCGATGCGTTCGCGGTTCGAGGAGTGGGACGCGGGCACGGAGCCGCGGCCGGCGGATGACCGGCGTCGGCGTCGTCCGCGCGCGAGCGAGCTGCTCGACACGACCGACATGATCATCGGTACCGGCATGCGCACCGGCGAGCTGCTCGCCCTGCAGTGGGATCAGCTCGACCTCGACGCGAAGCTCGCCACGATCCGCCGGACGATCGCGCAGGACCGCGACGGGAAGTTCTTCGTGCAGGAGTTCACGAAGTCGGATGCCGGGTATCGCGAGCTCGAGCTGCCCGACCATGTCGTCGACATGCTGCTCCGTCGCCGCGTGGCGTCTTACTCCGCGTTCGTCTTCGCCTCGAGCGTCGGCACGTTCCGGCATCCGAACAACTATCGGACGACCTGGCGCGACGCCCTGCGGGAGACGCCGTGGAAGGGCACCACGCCGAAGAGCTTCCGGAAGACGGTCGCGACGGTGGTCCGCGACGAGCTCGGCATCGAGGCGGCGAAGGAGCAGCTCGGCCACGAGGACGAGCGCACGACGCGGATGCACTACGCCGACGAGGTGCACCGCGGCCCCGCGGCCGGACTTGTTCTGGCGAAGCTGTTCACCTGAAAACCACGACTAAACAACGAATCGCCCCGAATCCGTGATGGATTCGGGGCGATTTTATTAGGCCTGACCTGGCCTTTTCGGAGCCGACTACGGGACTCGAACCCGTAACCCCCGTATTACAAGTACGGTGCGCTACCAATTGCGCCAAGTCGGCGGGTGCCACCAGCTTAGCGATGGTGGCGGAGGTCTCCCGACCTCTCGGGCTTCCGGCTTACTCGCCCGGAGTCTCGGTCGGTGTCGGCGTGGGCGTCGCGGTGGCCTGGTAGTACGCGTCGCTGGCGACCGTGAGCACGAACTGCGAGAACTCGGCCGGGTCGTCGAGCGCGCCGACGTATGCCTCGCCGTTGGCGACGATCATCGGGGTCGACGCGAGCACGAGGTCGTCGGAACCGGGCAGCGGACCCTCGAGTGCACGGGTCGTCGCCTCCTTGGCCCAGGTCAGGTAGTCGCCGTCCTGGATGCAGCTGCGCACCGTCTTGGTGTTGTCGACGCCGACGGCCCCCGCGAGATCCGCGAGTTCGCTGTCGGACAGCCCGTCGGTGTTCACCTCGGGCTGGTCGTCGAGCAGATCGTGGTTGAAGGCGTAGAACTGGTCGGGCGAGTGCGTCGCGACGCAGGCGGCCGCAGCGGCGGCGCGCAGCGAGTACTTGGTGCCGTTGGAGCTCGCGGTGAGCAGGGCGACCGGGTGGTAGGTCACGGTGACCGCACCCTCGCTGATCCAGTTGGTGAGCTGGCGGGCGTTGGCGCGCTCGAACTCGCCGGCGTCATCCGACAGGTAGTCCACGTAGATGTGGATGTCGACCTTCTGGGCCGTCGTGGGCTCGGCCGTCGGCTCGGCGGGGGCCTCGGCCTCGGAGGAGTCGGGGGTGGGCGTAGCCGTACCGGCATCGGATGCCGCAGATGCGGAGAGCTCGGAGACGACGACGCCGTCACCGTGCATGCCGGTCGGCGAGAGCTGGGGCTTCGAGACCTGAGCCGACACCGCGAGAGTCACGGCGGTACCGATCGCGCCGACGGCGACCACCGCGAGCGTCCCGATGATGATCCGTCGCATGATGCGCGCACGGGACTGCGCTGCATGCACTCGCTGTGCCTTCTCCCGCACAGCCTCGCGGGAGTTGCGAGGGGTGGGGACGTTCGGCGTTTCGTCGCTCGACATCGTTCCTCTTGAAAGTCTCACGGGGGCAGGGTGGCCCCGATCATCGGATATCGGATAGGCGACGATCGCCGCGTTGCACGGCCGGATTCGATGTTAACCATCGCACCTGAGAAATACCCAGATGCCGCGGTCCATGTCATACTGAGGGCGACCCAATGAGGGGTCACGGCGGGTCGAACCGCCGCATCCATCACTACGGATCGTCCGGCACGTACCTGCCGGTGAAGGAGAAACACAATGGCATCTGTGACTTTCGACGAGGCCACCCGCCTCTACCCGGGCGGCACCCGTCCGGCCGTCGACAAGCTCGACCTCCAGGTCGCCGACGGCGAGTTCCTCGTCCTCGTCGGACCCTCGGGTTGCGGTAAGTCCACGTCGCTCCGCATGCTCGCCGGCCTCGAAGAGGTCAACGCGGGCCGCATCCTCATCGGCGACCGCGACGTCACCGACGTCCCGCCGAAGGACCGCGACATCGCGATGGTCTTCCAGAACTACGCGCTGTACCCGCACATGACGGTCGCCGAGAACATGGGCTTCGCGCTCAAGATCGCCGGCGTCGGCAAGGAAGAGCGCGCCACCCGCGTGCTCGAGGCCGCCAAGCTGCTCGACCTCGAGGAGTACCTGACCCGCAAGCCGAAGGCCCTCTCGGGTGGTCAGCGTCAGCGTGTCGCCATGGGTCGCGCGATCGTGCGTCAGCCCCAGGTCTTCCTCATGGACGAGCCGCTGTCGAACCTCGACGCCAAGCTGCGCGTCCAGACGCGTACGCAGATCGCGTCGCTGCAGCGCCGCCTCGGCGTCACCACGGTCTACGTCACCCACGACCAGACCGAGGCCCTCACCATGGGTGACCGCATCGCGGTGCTCAAGGACGGCCTCCTGCAGCAGGTCGGCACGCCGCGCGACCTGTACGAGAAGCCGAACAACGTGTTCGTCGCCGGCTTCATCGGCTCCCCCGCCATGAACCTGTTCACGGCGGACCTCGCCGAGGGCGGCGTGCGCTTCGGCACCGAGGTCGTCCCGCTCGAGCGTGACGCGGTCGCCGGCGCGAACGGCACGCAGGTCACGGTCGGCGTGCGTCCCGAGGACATCACGGTCGGACCGGCCGACGGCAAGGGCCTCTCGGTCGTCGTCGACCTCGTCGAGGAGCTCGGCGCCGACGGTTACCTCTACGGCCACACCGACATCAACGGCAAGCGCACCGACCTCGTCGCGCGCGTCGACGGTCGCAGCCACCCGAACGCCGGCGAGACGGTCACCCTGGCCGCCAACCCGGGTCACGTCCACGCGTTCGACCTCGAGTCGGGAAGCCGCCTGAACACGGCTCCGGTCGTCTCGGCCTGATCGCACACACCACTCGCGGCGCGGGTCGACTTCGGTCGCCCGCGCCGCGTCTGCGTCCACCCCGACTTCCCAGGAGCGCCATGCAGGATTCGCTGCGCATCACCGCCAGCACCGTCGACCCCGGCCTCCTCGGCCTCCCCTGGTCGACGACGCTCGCCCGCTGGCCCTCCGAGCACATCGTCTCGCTCCCGAAGGGTCTGTCGCGGCACCTCGTGCGCTTCGCCGATCTGTCGGGACGGGTCGTCGCGGTGAAGGAGACCACCGAGGAGATGGCGCGCCGCGAGTACGAGATGCTCGGCAACCTCGCCCGCCTCGACGTACCCTGCGTCGACCGGGTCGCCGTCATCGCCGGGCGAACGGATGCCGACGGCGAAGCGCTCCCGGCCGCCCTGGTGACCTCGCACCTGCGCTTCTCGATGCCGTACCGTGCGCTGTTCACCCGCGTGCTGCGCCCCGACACCGCCACTCGACTCGTCGACGCCCTCGCCCTCCTGCTGGTGCGCCTGCACAACGTCGGCTTCTACTGGGGCGACGTTTCGCTGTCGAACACGCTGTTCCGCCGCGATGCGGGCGCGTTCGCGGCGTACCTCGTCGACGCCGAGACCGGCGAACTGCACGAGGAGGGGCTGACCGACGGGCAGCGCGCCTACGATCTCGATCTCGCCCGCACGAACATCGCCGGCGAGATCATGGACCTGGCCGCCGGCGGGCGCCTCGAGAACGGTGTGGACGCGGTCGCGATCGCCGACGGCATCGTCTCGTCGTACCGGTCGCTCTGGGCCGAGCTGACCGCACAGGACTCCTTCTCGGCATCCGAGACCTGGCGCATCACCGAGCGCGTCGAGCGGCTGAACGCCCTCGGTTTCGACATCGACGAGATGTCGATGACGACCACGGCCGACGGCGCGGTCGTCGAGATCCAGCCGAAGGTCGTCGATGCCGGCCACCATCAGCGGCGACTCATCCGCCTCACCGGCCTCGACGTCGAGGAGAATCAGGCACGTCGCCTGCTCAACGACCTCGACGAGTTCCGCGCGCGTTCCACCAAGCAGTGGTCCGATGAGGAGATGTACGCGCACGAGTGGCTGACGCGCGTCTTCGAGCCCGTCGTGCGCGCGATCCCCTACGACCTGCGCGCCAAGCTCGAGCCCGCGGAGGTGTTCCACCAGGTGCTCGAGCACCGGTGGTACCTGTCGCAAGCGCAGGGACGCCCGGTACCGCTCGCCGAGGTGCTGACGAGTTACATCAACGAGGTGCTCCGCCACCGTCGCGACGAGGCCACCATCATGGGGCCTCCCACCGAGACGACGAGCCTTCCCGTCATCACCGGCGCCACGCGCACCACCGACGAAGACGAGGACGGCGACATCGACTGGCGCGATCTCGTCTGATCCGCGGGGCGCGATGCCCGTTCGCGGTCAGTAGCCGACGGTGAACCGCTCGCGGTGGTGGTTGCCCTGCTCGATCTCGTCGACGACCGCGACGGCGAAATCCGCGCCCGAGATGTAGGACTTGCCGTCGGCGTCGCGCACGAGCACGTCCCCGCCGTCACGGTAATGGCCGGTGCGCTCGCCCTCGGCCCAGGGCCCGAAGACCTCCGCGGGGTGCACGAAGAACCAGTCGAGCGAGGCATCCGTGCTCTCGAGGAACGCGAGCGAGTCGATTCCCACCTGCGCCTCGTGCTTGTACTCCTCGGGGAAGTCCTGGTCGAACAGTCGCGGGCCGCCCGGGGCGACCAGGCTGCCGCCCGCTCCTCCGACCACGCCCAGGCGCGTGCCGGTGCCGCTGAGCTGTCGGGCCACGCCCTCGAGCGCGTCGAGCACGCGGTCCTCCATGTCGCCGCGCGGGGAGAGCGCGGAGACCACCGCATCCGCCCCCGCGAAGGCGCCGGCGAGAGGGGCGAGGTCCAGCACGGAGCCCTGGATGTACGCGACGCCCTCCACGGCATCCGTCGGCACCGAGCGCGACACCGCGACGACCTCGTGACCGCGGCTCACCGCCTCTGCGGCGATGTGACGACCGGCGTAGCCGGTCCCTCCGAGGACGACGATGCGACTCATGCGGGCTCTTCCCTTCGGATGCTGCGGCGACTACTTCGTGGAGCGGATCGTCGCGACCTGGTACAGGGCGACGGAGGTGGCGATGCCGACGTTCAGCGACTCGGTGGCCGTGGAGATCGGGATCGAGACGATCTGATCGCAGGTCTCGCGGACGAGGCGCGAGAGGCCCTTGCCCTCGGCGCCGGCGACGATGACGACCGCGCGATCGGCGAGCTGGAGTGCGGGCAGATCGACGTCGCCGTCACCGGCGAGGCCGAGGATGAACACACCCTGCTTCTTGAACTCCTTGAGCTGGGTGGTCAGGTTCGTCGCGAGCGCGACGGGCAGACGCGCGGCGGCCCCGGCGCTCGTCTTCCAGGCGGCGGAGTTCACCCCGGCCGAACGGCGCTGCGGCAGGATCACGCCGTGGCTGCCGAACGCGGCCGCCGAGCGGATGATCGCGCCGAGGTTGCGGGAGTCGGTGATGCCGTCGAGAGCGACGAACAGCGGGACCTGGCCCTTGTCGATCGCCTTCTCGAGCAGATCCTGCGGGTGCGCGTACTCGTAGGGCGGCACCTTGATGGCGACGCCCTGATGCACGCCGTCGAATCCGGCCATGCGGTCGAGCTCCTGGCGCGTGACCTCGAGCACCGGGATGCCGCGGTGCGTCGCGATCGAGAGCATCTCCTTCACGCGGTCGTCCATCTCGACCCGCTGCGCGATGTAGAACGCCGTCGCCGGGATCTTCGCGCGCAGCGCCTCGAGCACCGAGTTGCGGCCGGTGACGACCTCGGTCTCCGTCGTGTTGTCCTTGGAGCGCGCCGAACGGTTCGGGTTGCCGCCGGCGGTCTGGCGCTGGCCCGGCTTGCCCTTGCCGCCGGACGCGGCGTAGCGCTCGGCCGCGGCCTTGCGCTTGCCGGCGGGGTGCCAGGCGCGGTCCTCGGCCTTCGGCGTGGGTCCGCGTCCTTCGAGCGCCTTGCGCCCGAGACCGCCGGTGCCCTTGGTGGGGCCCTTCTTGTTGCCCTTGTTCGCGCCGGGGCGCTGTGGCTTAGCCATCGATACTCCAATGAGTTCCGGCCGGAGTATCCTCCAGCGTGATTCCTGCGGCTGCGATCGCGTCACGGATGCGATCGGCTGCCGCCCAGTCCTTGTCGGCACGCGCCTGTGCGCGCTGGGTGATCATCGTCTGGACGAGTGCGTCCAGTGCGGCGGCCTCGGCTCCCCCGCCGGTGCCGTTCCACTGCGAAGAGTGCGGATTGATCCCCAGGACGAGCGTCATCTGAATGACGTCCATCACGTCCTGCCTCGCCTCATCGTACTTGCCCGCGTCGAGGAGCGCATTTCCGGAGCGGATGCTCGTATGGATCGCGGCGAGCGCCCGGGGTACCGAGAGGTCGTCGTCCATGGCCTCGACGAACTCCTGCGGGAGTCCCTCCTTCGCCTGGCCCCAGCCCGGCTTCGCGAGCCGCTCGCCTCGTTCGAGGAAGGCGCGGATGCGTCCGAGCGCGGCCTCGGCCTCCGTCCACGACGACTCCGACAGGTCGAGGCTGGAGCGGTAGTGCGCCGCCGCGAGCGCGTAGCGCACGACGAGCGGATCGCGGGCGGCGAGCACATCGGCGGCCAGCGTGAAGTTTCCGAGCGACTTCGACATCTTCTGCCCGTTCACGGTGACCAGGCCGTTGTGCACCCAGTACCGCGCGAACGCATCGCCCGCGGCCGTCGACTGCGCCAACTCGTTCTCGTGGTGCGGGAAGCGGAGGTCGAGACCCCCGCCGTGGATGTCGAACTCCGGTCCGAGATAGCGCTTCGCCATCGCGGAGCATTCGATGTGCCAGCCGGGCCGGCCTTCACCCCACGGGGACACCCACCGGGCATCCGCGGGCTCATCGCTCTTCGAGCCCTTCCAGAGGGCGAAGTCCTGGGGATTGCGCTTTCCGCGGGGGTCGGCGTCCTCCGCCGCCTCCATCGCGTCGATCGACTGGTGCGTCAGCGCACCGTACTCGGCCCACGAGCGCACGTCGAAGTACACGTCGCCCGAGCCGTCGGCGGCGGGGTACGCGTGGCCGCGATCGATGAGCAGCGCGATGAGCTCCTGCATCTGCGGGACGGATGCCGTCGCGCGCGGTTCGTACGTCGGGGGCAGGATGCCGATGCCGGCGTAGGCTGCGGCGAACTCCTGCTCGATCCGATACGCGAGGGCCCACCAGGGCTCCGCGTCGGTGGCGTTCGCGAGCACCTTGTCGTCGATGTCGGTCACGTTGCGCACGAAGGTGACGCGTCCGTGCCGCTTCTCGAGCCACCGGCGCAGCAGATCGAAGCTGAGGGCCGCGCGGACGTGCCCGATGTGCGGACCGGACTGCACGGTCGGACCGCACACGTACATCGTGACGTTTCCGGGGTCGAGCGGCACGAAGTCGCGCAGGTCCTGCGCACGGGTGTCGTAGAGGCGGAGAGTCACCGCTCAAGCCTACTCGGCCCGCCCCCGCGCGCCCCGAGAGTGACGCGCAGGCCGCGGTCGGTGCTTCAGTGCGCCGAGGCCGGGAAGACCAGCGCGACCGCGGTCACGGCGATGCCCTCCCCGCGCCCCGGGAAGCCGAGCGCATCGGTGGTCGTCGCGGTCACCGAGACGGGGGCACCGCCGAGAGCATCCGAGAGCGCCCGCTCGGCCTCGGCACGGCGCGCGCTGAACCGCGGACGGTTGCCCTGGAACTGCGCCGAGACGTTGCCGATCACGAACCCCGCCTCGCCGAGCAGTTCGCGGGTGCGCGCCAGGAAGACCGCGGCGTGCGCGCCCGCGTACTCGGGATGCGCGGTGCCGAAGTGCTCACCGATGTCACCCAGGCCGGCAGCACCGAGCAGGGCGTCGACGATGGCGTGCGCGACCGCGTCGCCGTCGGAGTGCCCCGAGAGCGCCGGCTCGCCGGGCCACCGCAGTCCGGCCAACCACAGGTCGCCCTCTCCGCCGAAGGCGTGGACGTCGGTGCCGAGGCCGACGCGCGGCAGGTTCGGAGCGGATGCCGGCACGTGCAGGGGCAGCGCGGGCGCCTCGGCGAGCAGCCGGCGCGCTCGGTCGAGGTCGTCCGGCGTCGTGATCTTGAAGGCGCGGGCATCGCCGGGGATGTGTCGGACGGTGTATCCGGCGGCGGCGAACAGCGCGGCGTCGTCGGTGTACTCGATCCCCGCAGCGGCGGCGGCGTCGTACGCCGCCTCGAGCGCGGCGCGCGGGAAGCCCTGGGGGGTCTGCGCCGCGGCGAGCTCGGAACGATCGACCGGGGCGACGATGCTGTCGCCGTCGACCCGCTTGAGCGTATCGATCACCGGGAGCGCGGGGATGATGCCGGTGCCCTCGGCGACAGCGGCGGCGACGGCGTCGATCTGTGCGGGCGGGGTCAGCGCACGGGCGGCGTCGTGCACCAGCACGGTGCGCACATCGCCCCAGAGCGCCGCGAGCCCCGCCGCGACGGACTCCTGGCGCGTGTCCCCTCCCACGACGACCCGTGCGAGGTCGACGCGATCCCCGGCGGCCTCGCGCACCTCGGTCTCGGCGTCGCCTTCGAAGCCCGCGGGCGCGACGACGATCACCTGCGCGGGGGCGGCGGCGAACACGCCGTCGAGGGCGTGGCGCAGGATCGAACGTCCGTCGATGCCGACGAGGGCTTTCGGCGCGCCCGCCGCCAGGCGGGTACCGGATCCGGCGGCGACGACGATGACCGCGACGTGCGGCACGGGAAGCAGAGTCACGTCTTCACGCTACCGCCTGCCGGGAACGACGAAGGGGGCGGATGCCGAAGCATCCGCCCCCTTCGGGAAACTCGGGTCAGGACGCGAGGACCTCGTCGAGCATCGCGCCCGCCTTGTCCTCGTCGGTCTTCTCCGCGAGCGCCAGCTCGGAGATGAGGATCTGGCGAGCCTTCGCCAGCATCCGCTTCTCTCCGGCGGACAGACCGCGGTCCTGGTCACGGCGCCACAGGTCGCGCACGACCTCGCTCACCTTGATCACATCGCCGGAGGCGAGCTTCTCGAGGTTCGCCTTGTAGCGGCGCGACCAGTTGGTGGGCTCCTCGGTGAACGGAGCACGCAGAACCTCGAACACGTGGTCGAGGCCCTCCTTGCCGATCACGTCGCGGACACCGACCAGGTCGACGTTCTCGGCAGGAACCTCGATGATCAGGTCGCCCTGCGTCACATTGAGCTTCAGGTACTTCTTCGCCTCACCCTTGATGATGCGCTCCTTGACCTCGATGATGGTCGCAGCGCCATGGTGCGGATAGACGACGGTCTCGCCAACCTCAAAAAGCATAAAAACGTATCCTTTCGGCAACCTCAAGGATACCACAGGGGTTATGCGCTAAGGTTTGCGCCCCCTCGTCCCGAGGCGCGGTCCGCGTACCCGTAGAATGGTTGCGGATATCCCGTCGTACCCCAGGAGGACCCGTGAAATCGCGCCTTGTTGCGTCTGCTGCCCTCAGCGCCGTCGTTCTTCTCGGCGCGACCGGATGCACGTTCATCTCGCCGCAGGCGACGAAGATCGAGTACTCCGCCTCGGACGGCGTGAACGTCTCCGACGCCGAGGGCCCGATCGACGCGCGCAACGTGTTCATCGTCGCGAACGAGGACGGCACGGTGGGCAACCTCATCGGCGCCTTCGTGAACCCGACCGACGACCGCGCGACCATCACCATCGCCTTCGCCGACAACGACGCGTTCACCATCACGGTTCCCGCGGGCGACAGCATCAGCCTGGGCGCCGACGCCGAGCCGTTGCGCATCGTCGGCCTCGACTCGAAGCCGGGCTCCACGGTCGAGATCCACTTCCAGTCCGGTGACTCCACCGGCGTGAAGACGGCCATTCCGGTGCTCGACGGCGGCCTCCCCTACTACGCGGATCTTGTTCCCGAAGAGAACTGATCCAGACGCACGCAGAGAAGGGGGGGGGGCCCGGGGGCCCGGCCGCGCGCCGGGCGGCCGGCCGGCCGGGGGGCGGGGGGGGGCGGGGGGGGGCGCGGGGCCGGGGGGCGGGGCCCCCCCCCCCG
>NZ_JBBCRA010000003.1:0-121197 GCF_037149655.1 Microbacterium sp. USHLN272
CTGGGGCGTTGTCCCCCCCACACCACCCCCCCCCCCCCCCCCCGGCCCCGGCCCCCCCCCCGGGCCCCCCCCCTTCTCGCTGTCCGGAGACCGTCCGGTGCGCTCGGGAAGCGGTGGCTCAGGCCTCGAAGCGGTAGCCGAGACCCCGCACGGTGACGAGCATGACCGGCTCGCTGGGGTTGACCTCGATGCGCGAGCGGATGCGCTTGATGTGCACGTCGAGGGTCTTCGTGTCGCCGAAGTAGTCGCTGCCCCAGACCCGGTCGATGAGCTGTCCGCGGGTGAGCACGCGACCCGCGTTGCGCATCAGCACCTCCAGCAGTTCGAACTCCTTCAGCGGCATGTTGATCAGCTGCCCCGCCACCGACACCGTGTGCCGGTCGATGTCGAGCGACACGCGCCCGCCGTCGAGCACGCGCTCGTCGAGCTCGCTGTCGGCCTGCACCACCCGGCGCAGCACCGCCCGCATACGGGCGAGCAGCTCGCGCGAGGAGTACGGCTTCGTGATGTAGTCGTCGGCTCCGAGCTCGAGACCCACCACGATGTCGACCTCGGAGTCCTTCGCCGTGAGCATGATGATCGGCACCGCCGACGACGAGCGGATCTGACGGCACACCTCGGTTCCCGGCATCCCCGGCAGCATCAGGTCGAGCAGAACGATGTCGGCACCGCGCTCGCGGAATGCCGTGAGCGCCGTCGGGCCGTCCTCGGCGATCTCGACCTCGTACCCCTCCCGACGCAACAGGTACGCCAGCGGATCGGCGAGATCGGGCTCGTCTTCGACGAGGAGGATGCGGGTCATGCGCGGTCACCTTTCCGTACGCGAACGGCGCCGGCCTTGGCGGCCTTCCGTTCGCGCTTCTTCTTGCTCTTCTTGCCGGCATCCGCGTTCGGCGGTGCGTCGATCAGGGGAAGCCGCATCGTGAACGTCGAGCCGCGCCCCGGGCGCGACCACAGGCGCACCTCGCCGCCGTGCCGCTGCGTGGCGTGCTTGACGATCGACAGGCCGAGGCCGGTGCCGCCGGTGCGGCGCGAGCGCGCCTCGTCCGCGCGGTAGAAACGCTCGAAGATGCGCTCGCGATCGGTCTCGGCGATGCCGATGCCCTGGTCCGAAACCGCGATCTCCACGACGCCGTCCTCGGCGCGCACGCCGACCCCGACGCGGGATCCGCGCGGCGAGTACACGATCGCGTTCACGATGAGGTTCCCGACGGCTTCGACGAGGATCTGCGCGTCACCGCGCACCCAGATCCCGCGGTCTCCGCCGCGCGTGATCTCGACGCCCGCGGCGTCGGCCTGCACGACGTGCGCCTCGATGGACTTCGCGATGACCTCGTCGATCGCGACGGGGGTGACGTCGCCCAGGCCGTCGTCGGCCTGGAGCCGGGAGAGGCTCATGATGCGACCGGTCAGCTGCGCGAGACGGCCCGCCTCCGCCGAGATGCGCGTCGCGAAGATGCGCACCTGGGCCGGGTCGTCGGCGGCCGACTCGATCGCCTCCGCGAGCAGAGTCACCGCACCGACCGGAGTCTTGAGCTCATGGCTGGTGTTCGCGACGAAATCGCGCCGCATCTGGTCGAGGCGTTCCTGCTCCGTGACATCCCGGATGATCAGCAGGGTCAGACGCGGTCCGAGCACGCTCGCCCGCGCCGAGACGAGACGCGGGTCGAGGCTCAGCCCCCCGCGGGTGATGCGCATCGACTCCGTCGCCGTGCCGCCGTCGGCGCGCACGCCGCGCACGAGCAGACGCAGTTCCGGGTTGTCGAGGGTCGAGCCCACGTCGATCCCGAACCGCGAGGCGGCGACCGATGCGGCGAGCACGAGCCCCGACGTGTCGACCACGCAGGCGGCATCGTCCATGCTCGCGAGAACGTCGACGATCCCCTCGGGAACGGCGCTCGAGGTCTCCTCCGCGACACGGGCCCGCGCACGGTACGCCCAGGCGAGAAGGAGCGAGAGGCCGATACCGATCGCCAGGCCGACGGCCAGGGCGATCAAGGCGATCTGCGTCTCGGTCATGTCTCCAGCGTAGAGTGCGTTCACCCTCTCTCCGGCGGGTTTCCGGGCCACAGCGGCAACGAGAGAAGTACTATTCACGTGCTGGGCACCGTTCGTTAACCTTCGGAGCAGACAATCGCTTCGGGCCTGTGCGGGAGCGCGGTCCTGCTCCTCCCGTGCGGACGACCCCGCCGTCTCGCGCTGACACCAGTCGAGATTCACATGAAAGGTTGCGCCCCACCATGCGCGAAGTCTTCCACCAGTCCCTCGAGGACCTGCAGTCCCGCCTCGTGGAGATCGCCGACCTCGTCACGGTCTCGATCGACAAGGCGACACGTGCGTTCGCGACGAGCGACGTCGCTTTGGCCGAAGAGGTCATCGCCGACGACGCCAAGATCGACGAGCTCGCCGTCGCCCTCGACGAGCAGGCCATCGAGATCCTCGCCCGCCAGCAGCCGGTCGCCCGCGACCTGCGCATCGTCGTCACGGCGCTGCGCGTCAGCGCGTCGCTCGAGCGCATGGGCGACATGTCCGAGCACATCGCCCAGCTCGCACGCCTCCGCTTCCCGGAGCGCGCCATCCCGAAGGGCCTCAAGGGCACCTTCGTGAAGATGGGCGAGCTCGACGTCGAGATCTCGCGGACGCTCTCCGAGCTGCTGCGCACCCAGGACCTCCGTTTCGCCGACGCGATCCGCAATGCGGACGACGACGTCGACGAACTGCACGCCACCGTCTTCGAGAAGGTCCTCAGCGACAACTGGAAGGGCGAGGCCACGGCCACGGTCGACGCCACGCTCGCCAGCCGCTATCACGAGCGCTTCGCCGACCACGCCGTGGCCGTCGCGAAGAAGTACGTCTACCTGTCGACCGGAGACTGGGCCGTCGCCGAGGACGACATCGCCCTCGCCGTCGAGCAGCAGCAGGAGCTCGGTCACGCCTGACCCGCAGCATCCCCACGACGAAGCCCCCGGCGCCTGAGCACCGGGGGCTTCGTCGTGTCGTGCGTGGAGGTTACTTCTTGCCCTGCGCGGCGACCGCAGCGGCACCGGCGGCGGCGGCCTCGGGGTCGAGGTAGCGGCCGGGACCGGTGGGCACGTTGTTCTCGTCGAGTTCGTAGACGAGCGGGATGCCGGTGGGGATGTTCAACTCGGCGATGTCTTCGTCGCTGATGCCCTCGAGGTGCTTCACGAGGCCGCGCAGCGAGTTGCCGTGCGCCGTGACGAGCACGGTCTTGCCGGCCTCGAGGTCGGGGACGATCGCGCTCTCCCAGTACGGGAGGAGTCGATCGATGACGAGCTTGAGCGACTCGGTGCGCGGCACCTCGCCGTCGATGCCCGCATAGCGGACGTCGTGCACCTGGCTGAATTTGCTGTCGTCGTCGAGCACGGGCGGCGGCACGTCGAACGAGCGACGCCACAGCTGGAACTGCTCGGGACCGAACTCCTCGAGCGTCTGCGCCTTGTCCTTGCCCTGCAGCGCACCGTAGTGACGCTCGTTGAGGCGCCACGAGCGCGTCACCGGGATCCACAGCCGGTCGGCGGCGTCGAGGGCGATGTTCGCGGTCTGGATCGCGCGGCTCAGCAGCGAGGTGTGCAGCACGTCGGGCAGGATGCCGGACTCGGCGAGCAGCTCTCCGCCGCGGCGTGCCTCCTTCTGCCCCTGCTCGTTCAGGCGGACGTCCACCCAGCCGGTGAAGAGGTTCAGTTCGTTCCACTCGCTCCGGCCGTGACGGAGCAGGATGAGGGTGCGCTTCGCAGTCATGTCGTCAGTTTATCCGCCCGGACGGTGCGACCGAACAGGATGCTGGGAGGATGGAGACATGGCGTCATCTCCCCTCGGCAGGCCCACGCGCGGCACCACCGGGACCAACCGGCTGCGGCGCAACGACCGCTGGATCGCCGCCAGCGACGCTCTCCGTCGAGCATCCGATCCCCTCGTCGTCGACCTCGGGTACGGGGCGAGCGGCGTGACCGCGTTCGAGCTCGCGACCCGCCTCGTGCGTGTGCGGCCCGACGCCGAGGTGCGCGGGCTCGAGATCGATCCCGCGCGCGTCGCGACCGCCGAGACGCAGCTCGCGGAGGTGCGCGCGCGCCGCACGCCGTTCGCCGCCGACCTTCCCGTCTCTTTCGGCCGCGGCGGGTTCGAGGTGCCGCTTCCCGACGGACGCCGCGCGGCGGTCATCCGGTCGATGAACGTGCTCCGCCAGTACGACGAGCAGGACGTGCCGGATGCCTGGGCGCGCATGACCTCGCGCCTCGCGCCCGGTGGGCTGTTGTTCGAGGGCACGTGCGATGAGATCGGGCGCATCGCGAGCTGGATCGACGTCGCCCCGGACGCTGTGCCGCTGCGCTTCACCCTCTCGCTCCGGCTCGCCGATCTCGACCGTCCGAGCATCGTCGCGGAGCGTCTCCCGAAGGCTCTGATCCACCGCAACGTCCCCGGCGAACGCATTCACGCCCTCCTGACCGACCTCGACCGCGAGTGGGATCGGGCCGCCGGACTGTCGACGTTCGGGGCGACCCAGCGCTTCCTCGCCGCCGCGGGCGCGCTGCGCGCACAGGGGTGGCCCGTGCTCGGCGGCCGGACGCGGTGGCGACTGGGCGAGCTCACGCTGCCGTGGTCGGCGGTCGCGCCCGCGACCTGAACGGGAGCCCGGTCGGTCTAGACCTGCGCGCGGGGGTCCGGCGCCGACGGGCGACGGGACAGACGGGTGAGGCGCGGGATGTCGGCGGTCGCACCGGCATCCGCCGGAACGATGACCTGCTGCGAAGCCGCGATCTCGAGGCCGTCGGCTCGCACGACGAGGTCGCCGACCGGTGCGCGGCGGCTGAGGATCGCGAGCGCGATCGGCCCGTCCTCGAAGTGCCGGGCCACGGAGGTCAGGTGCCCGACCTCGTCGTCGCCCGCGAAGACGGATGCCCCGACCTCCGGCAGCACCGCATCGCTGCCGTCGAGCTGCAGCGCGGCCAGACGCCGCGGCGGGTGCCCGAGGTTGTGCACCTTGGCGACCGTCTCCTGCCCGCGGTAGCAGCCCTTGTTCAGGTGCACGGCGCTGCGGATCCAATCGGACTCGTGCGGCAGGGAGCGCTCATCGACCTCGGTCGCCCAGCGCGGACGCCAGGCGGCGACGCGCAACGCCTCTGCCGCGAGGAGCCCGGCCAGCGCGTCGCGATCGGCCGACACCGCGAGAGCATCCGCGGCCTCGGTCGTCAGCAGCGCGACCCGCCACGCGTAGTCGGCGGCGGGGTGCGCTGCGACCTCGGCGTACTGGTGCCCGCCCGCGGACACGCGCTGCCACGGATCGGCCCAGATCAGGGGCGCACCGCTCGGTGCGGCCGCCGCCGTGGCCACCTCCGACGCGATCGCACCGCCGTCGAGGAATCCGATCGGAACGAGATCCGGACGGATGCCGACGGAGGCCTGCGCGCGGAACTTCATGCGGGTCAGCCATCCGGCGAGCGCCTCGGCGTCACCGGCATCCGCCAGCAACCAGGTCGATGCGCCGTCGTCGAGGACTCCGGCCGCGTGCTCGACCCGACCCTGCGGGTCGAGGATCAGCAACTCGGTGCTCTCACCCGGAGCGAGACGGCCGAGCGCCTGCGAGGTGATGGAGTCGAGCCAGCTCAGCCGCTCGGGCCCCGCGACCTCGATCACGACCCGATCACCGAGCGGGACGAAGGCAGCACCCTCGGCGAGGCGGCGCTGCTCGCGGAACGCGTCGCCGAAGTGCGCGATCACGTCTCCATCGGAGACGGCGCCGTCGATCTCGGCGAATGCGCCCACGTCAGACCTTGGCCAGTCGCGCGGAGGCGTGCGAGCGCAACGGGGTGCCGAGGGCCGCGATGTCCCAGGCCCACAGCAGGTGGCCGTCGACCAGGCCGTACATCCGGGAGGAGGCGGTGTGCACCTTGGCTCCGGAGCTGCGCACCACGGCATCCGTGGCGATATCGATGCGCGGGCCGTTGATCTCACCCAGGTACAGCTCGAGCGCACCGTCGGCGTGGGCGAGCGACACCTCGATCGGGAAGCCGCCGCTCTCGGCGCGCAGCTCCTCGACGTCGTCGACCGTGCGGGCCACGGCGTCCGCGGTCGGGGGCAGCAGTGCCGGACCGGCATCCGCGTCCGTCGCCGGGCGCGCGAGACGCCAGAAACCGGTCTCGGCCAGCAGGGCGGAGGCCGGGGAGCCCTCCTCCGTGAGGAAGGTGGCGGTGGCCGAGTAGTTCAGGAACGGGCCGCCGTCATGGCTGAAGCTCACGCGATGCGTGAACTCGCCCTGCAGCCGCTCATCCCCGACGGGGTAGTCGATGACACCAGTTCCCTCCCAGACGCCGATCAGCCACGAGAGCGGGGCGAGGTCGGCCGGGAGGTCGGTGGGAAGCTCGAGCACGATCGGCTCAGCGCTGGCCGCGGAAGAGGTTGCGCAGCACGACCGCCGAGACGAAGACGATCGCGAGGCTCGCCAGACCCAGCAGGCCGATGAAGAAGAGTTCGAGCGCCATGAGATCCATGGCTCCCACCCTACCGCGCGTTAGCGCGACTGTCAGGCGGAGGCGGAGGCGGTGGCGAGGGCGGCGAGCCCGAATCCGACCGAGATCACGCCCATGAGCAGCAGCGCGCCGATCACGCTCCCCGCCACCCGGAAGATGAATCCCTCGGTGCGGCCGTACCAGAGCTGCACGGCGAAAGAGAGGAGCACGGCGCCGCCGAAGGCCACCAGCATCCACGGGATGCGCCACTCCTCACCGACCAGGATGCCGATCGCCACGGCGCCCACCAGAGCGACCGCCCAGACGGCGACCACGCCGGCGAGCGGGCTGCGCGGAGCGAGTGCGGGTTGCGTCATGCGTCCATTGTCACTCATCGACCCCGGTATTATTGCCGCACGGCGTTGACCCGCGCGCCGGTGAGGAGTACGCGTGCCCCAGATCCTGGTCTTGACGAATGCTCCTGCCGAGGAGCCGGTCCTGCCCGCGCTGGAGCTGCTCAGCCACACCGTCCGCCAGATCCCCGCAGAGCCCGCGCGGCTCGTGAGCGCCCCCGAGTACGACATCGTGATCGTCGATGCCCGCACCGACCTCGCGGGCGCCAAGTCGCTGTGCCGTCTGCTCCGCGCGACCGGCCAGGAGGCGCCGCTGCTGCTCATCGTCACCGAAGGCGGCATGAGCGCCGTCTCCGGCGACTGGGGCATCGACGACGTGCTGCTCTCGACCGCCGGCCCCGCCGAGACCGACGCCCGCCTGCGGCTCGCGATCGCGCGCCGCGACGACGCCGCGGCTCCGACGCGTGTGCAGGCATCCGGCGTCACGATCGACGAGCAGTCGTACTCCGCCAAGCTGCACGGCAAGCCGCTCGACCTCACCTACAAGGAGTTCCAGCTCCTGCACTTCCTCGCCACGCACCCCTCGCGGGTGTTCACGCGCGAGCAGCTGCTCAGCGAGGTCTGGGGCTACGACTACTTCGGCGGCACGCGCACGGTCGACGTGCACGTGCGGCGCCTGCGGGCCAAGCTCGGCGACGCCGATCAGATCATCGGAACGGTCCGCAACGTCGGCTACCGCTTCAACGTGTACGAGGACGACACCCTGGTCGGCTCGCGGTAACCGAGGGCATCCGTTCACGCGCGTGTCACCTCTCGGTGCTTAGATGTACCCCATGATGGATCCCGCTCTCGCCGACGCAGGTCTCGGCGACGCCGAAGACGACGACTTCGATGCCGTCGAGGCCCCCGACTCGCTCCTCCCGGACCACCGGTACCTCGATCGCGAGCTGAGTTGGCTCGCGTTCAACCAGCGCGTGCTCGAGCTGGCCGAGGATCCCTCGCTCCCCGAACTCGAGCGCGCGAACTTCCTGGCCATCTTCGCCAGCAACCTCGACGAGTTCTTCATGGTGCGCGTCGCCGGCCTCAAACGGCGCATCATCACCGGCCTCGCCGTGCCGACCAACATCGGCCGCTCCCCCTCCGACGCCCTCGCCGACATCTCGCGCGAGGCGCATGCGCTGCAGCTGCGGCACGCGGATGCCTGGACGTCGCTCGTGCGCCCGGCCCTCGCCGACGCCGGCGTCGAGATCACGGAGTGGGACGAGCTGACCGACGACGAGCGCGCGGGCCTGACCGACTACTTCCAGGCCCAGGTGTTCCCGGTGCTCATGCCCCTCGCGGTCGATCCGGCGCATCCGTTCCCCTACATCTCGGGGCTGTCGCTCAACCTAGCGATCCGCATCCGCAACGCACGCACGGGTCGCCAGGAGTTCGCGCGCCTCAAGGTGCCGCCGATGCTGCCTCGGTTCGTGGAGGTGCCGGGCAACAGCGAGATCTCGCGCTACCTGCGCCTCGAAGAGCTCATCGCCAACCACCTCGGAGACCTCTTCCCCGGTATGGAGGTGCTCGACCACCACGCCTTCCGCCTCACCCGCAACGAAGACGTCGAGATCGAGGAGGACGAGAGCGAGAACCTCATCCAGGCGCTCGAGGCCGAGCTGCTGCGCCGCCGGTTCGGACCGCCGATCCGCCTCGAGATCACCGACGACATGGACGACGTGACCCTCGAGCTGCTGGTGAAGGAGCTCGACATCACCGACCAGGAGGTCTACCGCCTCCCCGGACCGCTCGACCTGCGCGGACTCTTCGGGCTCTCGCGCATCGAGCGCCCCGATCTGCGGTACCCGCCGCACGTTCCGACCACGGCGGTCGCGTTCCAGCCCGGCGACAGCAGCACGCGTGCCGACATGTTCAAGGCCATCCGCAAGTCCGACGTGCTCGTGCACCACCCGTACGAGTCGTTCACCACGAGCGTGCAGGCGTTCCTCGAACAGGCTGCCCGTGATCCGCACGTGCTCGCCATCAAGCAGACCCTGTACCGCACCTCGGGAGACAGCCCCGTCGTGCAGGCGCTGATCGACGCCGCCGAAGCGGGCAAGCAGGTGCTCGCCCTGGTCGAGGTCAAGGCACGGTTCGACGAGGCGAACAACATCGTCTGGGCGCGCAAGCTCGAGAAGGCCGGCGTGCACGTCGTGTACGGCTTGGTCGGGCTCAAGACGCACTGCAAGCTCGCCCTCGTGATCCGCGAGGAAGACGGCAAGCTCCAGCACTACTCGCACGTCGGCACCGGAAACTACAACCCGAAGACCAGCCGCATCTACGAGGACTTCGGGCTGTTCACCGCGGACGCGCAGGTCGGAAAAGACCTCACCCGCCTCTTCAACGAGCTGAGCGGCTACGCGATCGAGAAGAAGTTCAAGCGTCTGCTCGTCGCGCCCCTGCACCTGCGCAAGGGACTCGTGCGCCAGATCGACAACGAGCGCGCCAACGCCGTCGCCGGCAAGCCCGCGCACATCCGCATCAAGGTCAACTCGATGGTCGACGAGGAGATCATCGACGCGCTCTACCGTGCCAGCGTGGCCGGGGTGAAGGTCGACGTGTGGGTGCGCGGCATCTGCAGCCTCCGCACGGATCTCGACGGAATCAGTGACAACATCACGGTGCGCAGCATCCTGGGTCGCTATCTCGAGCACTCGCGCATCTTCGCCTTCGAGAACGGCGGCGATCCGCAGATCTACATCGGCAGCGCCGACATGATGCACCGCAACCTCGACCGACGAGTCGAGGCGCTCGTCCGCGTCACCGAACCCGCGCACCTGAAGGAGCTCCTGGCGTTCTTCGACCTCGCGATGGATCCGGGGACGAGTTCCTGGCACCTCGGCGCGGCCGGCGTGTGGGAGCGCCACGCCGCGGATGCCGACGGCAAGCCGCTGATCGACCTGCAGGATAAGACCATGGGTCAGATTCAGCGACGCCGGCGTGCGCGGGCGGTTCGATGACGGTCGGACAGACCTTCGCAGAGCGGTCGAAGTGGACGGACAAGGCCGTCTACGCGGCCGGTGCCGTCGTCTGGCGCATCGTCGACGGCAAGCTGCGCATCCTGCTGATCCACCGCACCAAATACCGTGACGTCACTCTGCCCAAGGGCAAGGTCGATCCCGGCGAGATGCTCGCCGAGACCGCCGTGCGCGAGGTGCAGGAGGAGACCGGCATCCGCGTCTCCCTGGGCGTTCCCGTGGGCGTGAGCCGCTACAACCTCGCGTCGATGAAGCAGAAGGTCGTGCACTACTGGGCCGCCGAGGCCACCGACGACGCGATCCGCGCGTCGACGTTCGTGCCCAACCGGGAGATCGCGGCGATCGAGTGGGCCAGCGTGAAGAAGGCCAGGGAGCGCCTCAGCTACCCGGTCGACCACGAGATCCTCGATTTCTTCGCCCGTCTGGTCGAGGACGGCGCGCTGCGTACGTTCCCACTGATCGTGCTGCGGCACGCCAAGGCGTTGTCGCGTTCCGAATGGGACGGTACGGATGCCGAGCGCCCGCTCGCCGATCGCGGGCGCCGACAGGCGAAGTCGATCGTCGGCCCTCTGCGCGCGTTCGGCGTGCGGAAGATCGTGACGAGCGACGCCGTCCGATGCGTCGAGACCGTGAAGCCGCTCGCCAAGGCGCTCGATCGCAAGGCCGTGCGCACCGAGCTCATCAGCCAGGACGCCTGGGAGGACGGCACCTCCGATCTGCGCTCGGTGGTCGGGCGGCGCGTACGCTCCGGCAAGCCCGCCGTGCTCTGCAGCCACGGGCCCGTTCTGCCCGGCCTCCTGTCCGAGATCGCGCTCGCGACCGCCACGATCCAGGGCTCCTACCTCAGCAGCGCGGCCGACCTCGAGCCGGCGGCGTTCTCCGTGGTTCACCTCTCGGCCACGAACCCCGGATCCGGCATCATCTCGATCGAGACGCACATTCCGAAGGTCTGACGCGGCCCGGAATTCCGGGGTTCGCACCCCAGAGAGTCGACAGCCGTTCACCTTCCGTTCACCCGCGCGGGAGAGTCTCGTTAACCGCCGCGCTTAGCGTCACTGTGTGCCCTGCACCGGGCCTCAACCCCTCCCACGATCGAACGGATCCACAGTGAAGATCTCCCGAATCGCTCGCATCGGCGCCATCGGCGCCGTCGCTGCTCTCGCCCTGGCCGGTTGCGCCGCGAACGAAGGCGGCACCGGCGGCTCGTCCGACGCCCCCTCCGACTCCACGCTCTCGGGCACCATCGACGCCACCGGCGCGTCGTCGCAGACCGCTGCGCAGGAGGCGTGGGTCGCCGCGTTCCAGACCGCGAACCCCGACGTCACCGTCAACTACGAGCCCACCGGCTCCGGCACCGGCCGCGAGAACTTCCTCGAGGGCGGCAGCAACTTCATCGGCTCCGACCGTGCGTTCAACGACGAGGAGATCGCCGCCGGCGGCTTCGGCGCCTGCGTGACCGACGACATCGTCGAGGTCCCGCTCTACATCTCGCCGGTCGCCGTCGCGTTCAACATCGAGGGCATCGACACGCTCAACCTCGACGCCGCCACGATCGCGGGCATCTTCGCCGGCACGATCACCAACTGGAACGCTCCCGAGATCGCCGCGCTGAACGACGGCGTCGAGCTGCCCGACCTGGCGATCTCGCCGGTCCACCGCTCCGACCCCTCGGGCACGCAGGAGACCTTCACCAAGTACCTCTCGGCGACCGCCGGTGACGTCTGGACCTACGAGCCGGCCGATGTCTGGCCGATCGAGGGTGGCGAGGCCGCTCAGGGCACCTCGGGTGTCGTCCAGGCCATCACCGCGGGCAACGGCGCGATCGGCTTCGCCGACGCCTCGCAGGTCGGCGACCTCGGCCAGGTGCACGTCGGCGTGGGCGGCGACTTCGTCGCCTACTCGGCCGAGGCCGCTGCCGCGCTCGTCGAGGGCTCACCCCTCGTCGAGGGACGTGGCGCCGGAGACCTCGTCTTCGACGTCGACCCGGCATCCGCTGCCGAGGGTTCCTACCCGATCGCCCTGGTCAGCTACCTGATCGCGTGCGAGCAGTACGAGGACACCAACGTCGCCGAGGTCGTCAAGGAGTACCTCACCTACATCGCCAGCGCCGAGGGCCAGGAAGCTGCCGCGGACAACGCCGGCAGCGCCCCGATCTCGGACTCGCTGCGCGAGCAGGTCCAGGCCGCGATCGACCTGATCCAGGTCGGCTGATCCAGCCGATCGACTGATGGCAGTGCCCCCGCGTCCCGATCGGACGCGGGGGCTCCGCCCGGTCAGCCCCCGTTCCACCCCGCCCCGAAACAGGGAGACCATGAGCACGACCGCGCAGGCGCCCGCAGCGCCGCACGCACCGATCAAGGCCAAGCAGCGTCTCGGCGACCGGGTGTTTTCCGGTACCGCTCTCGGAGCGGGGATCATCATCCTCGTCGTCCTCGCGCTGGTCGCCGCCTTCCTCATCATCCAGAGCATCCCGGCGTTCCAGCTCGACACCACCGGCAACCACATCCTCAAGGGCGAATCCTTCTGGGTGTACGTCTGGCCCCTCGTCTTCGGAACGCTCTGGGCCTCGTTCATCGCGCTGCTCATCGCCGCACCGATCTCCATCGGCATCGCGCTCTTCATCTCGCACTACGCGCACCGTCGCCTCGCCGCCTTCCTCGGCTACGTGATCGACCTGCTCGCCGCGGTCCCCTCCGTCGTCTTCGGCCTCTGGGGCGGCCTCGTGCTCGCCCCCCTCCTCCAGCCGATCTACGCCTGGCTCAACACCCACGCCTCCTGGGTGCCGTTCTTCGGCGGCCAGGTGTCGTCGACGGGAAAGACGATCCTCACGGCATCCCTCGTGCTCGCCGTGATGTGCATCCCGATCATGACCGCCATCTGCCGCGAGGTCTTCCTGCAGACGCCGAAGCTCCACGAGGAGGCGGCGCTCGCGCTCGGCTCCACCCGCTGGGAGATGGTGCGAATGGCCGTTCTGCCGTTCGCCCGCGGCGGTATGGTCTCGGCGGCGATGCTCGCCCTCGGCCGCGCACTCGGCGAGACCATGGCCGTGACCATGGTGCTGTCGCCCTCGGCCGTCGTCAGCTTCCTCGTGCTCACCGCGACGAACCCGACGCCGATCCCCGCCAACATCGCCCTGGCCTTCCCCGAAGCGCACGGCACCGGAGTCAACACGCTCATCGCGACCGGCCTCATCCTCTTCATCGTGACCTTCGCGGTCAACGCGTTGGCGCGATGGATCGTCGCCCGCCGCGCCGAGTTCTCGGGAGCGAACTGACATGACCGTCCTCACCCCCACCCCGACCGCCGTCGCCTCGGCCCCGGCAGCGTCGCTCACCGCGGGCAAGCTCCCCCGGTGGACCCCCTGGGCCCTGCTCGGCGGATCGCTCGCGGTCAGCGCCGCCGTCTTCGGCGTCGCCGCGATCGGCACCAGCCTCGCGGACTTCAACATCGCCGGCACCGTCATCATCGGGCTCCTGCTCTACATGGTGCTCATCACGGTCATCTCCTCGATCGTCGAGAGCCGCCGCAAGGCCGTCGACCGCCTCATGACGGCGCTCGTCGCGACCGCGTTCCTCATCGCGCTGCTGCCGCTGATCTCGCTGCTCTGGACGGTCGTCTCCAACGGCATCGAGCGCTTCGACGCCGAGTTCTTCAGCTACTCGATGCGCAACGTGATCGGCGACGGTGGCGGCATCGTCCACGCGATCTGGGGCACGCTCCTCATCACCCTCACGGCGACGGTCATCGCCGTGCCGATCGGACTCATGACCTCGATCTACCTCGTCGAGTACGGTCGCGGCAAGATCGCGAAGGCGATCACGTTCTTCGTCGACGTCATGACCGGCATCCCCTCGATCGTCGCGGGTCTGTTCATCTACGCGGTCTTCGCGCTGATCTTCAAGCCGGGCATCTCGATGGGCATCATGGGCGCCCTCGCCCTGGCCGTGCTGATGACCCCGGTCGTCGTGCGAGGCAGCGAGGAGCTGCTCAAGATCGTGCCGAACGAGCTCCGTGAGGCGTCGTACGCACTCGGTGTGCCGAAATGGCTGACCATCCTCAAGGTCGTCCTCCCGACGTCGATCGCCGGCATCACGACCTCGGTCATGCTCGCGATCTCGCGCGTGATCGGCGAGACGGCTCCCCTGCTGCTCACCGCCGGGTTCACGCAGAGCCTGAACACGAACATCTTCAACGGCCAGATGATGACCCTGCCGGTGTTCGCCTACAACCAGTACATGAATCAGGGCACCAACCCGGACGCTTCGCTCGCCCGGGCCTGGGCCGCTGCTCTCACCCTCATCCTCATCGTCATGGTGCTGAACCTGCTCGCGCGCCTCGTCGCGAAGCTGTTCGCCCCGAAGACCTCCGGCCGCTGAGCGCCCGACCACTCAGAACAGGAAACACGTGTCCAAGAGCATCGAAGTCAACGACCTCAACGTCTACTACGGCAACTTCCTCGCCGTGGAGGGCGTCTCCCTCGACATCCAGCCGCGCAGCGTCACCGCGTTCATCGGCCCCTCGGGCTGCGGCAAGTCCACGTTCCTCCGCACCCTCAACCGCATGCACGAGGTCATCCCCGGCGCTCGCGTCGAGGGCGAGGTGCTCCTCGACGGCAAGGACCTCTACGGCCCCGGCGTCGACCCCGTGCTCGTGCGTCGCCAGGTGGGCATGGTCTTCCAGCGCCCCAACCCGTTCCCCACGATGTCGATCAAGGAGAACGTGCTCGCAGGCGTCAAGCTCAACAACAGCCGCATGTCGAAGAGCGACCAGGACGACCTCGTCGAGAAGTCGCTCACCGGCGCGAACCTGTGGAACGAGGTCAAGGACCGCCTCGACCGTCCGGGTTCCGGCCTCTCGGGCGGACAGCAGCAGCGTCTCTGCATCGCCCGCGCGATCGCCGTCTCGCCCGAGGTGCTGCTGATGGACGAGCCGTGCTCGGCCCTCGACCCGATCTCGACCTACGCGATCGAGGAGCTGATCGGCGAGCTCAAGAACGAGTTCACGATCGTCATCGTCACGCACAACATGCAGCAGGCGTCGCGCGTCTCCGACAAGACCGCGTTCTTCAACATCGCCGGCACCGGCAAGCCCGGCAAGCTGATCGAGTACGACGACACCACGTCGATCTTCACCACCCCGTCCGTGCAGGCCACCGAGGACTACGTCTCGGGCCGCTTCGGATGATCTGACGCCGTCGGCCGTCTGGAAAACCCAGACCGTTCGAGTTCGGGGCGGCGTGTTGTCGAGAGACACACGGTTCCGAATCGGAATGGTCTGGGTTTTCACGTTTTGTCACCTCCACTGCACGGAAGGTGGATTCCGCGAGTTGCTCACACTCGCGGAGTTCACGCTCTCGCGGCCCGGCGGTGTCACTCATGCTCGAAGGATGTCGTTCGCTCGAGCAGACTCCGTACTTCGACGACTCGGCCGCATGGCGAGAACCTCCGAGCTACTCGAACGGGGCGTCACAGCGCACGAGCTGACCCGCGCGGTTCGCGAGGGAGTGGTGACTCGGCCACGCCAAGGCGTCTACGCGCTCCCCGACACACCCGAGTGCCTGACACACGCAGCATCCCACGGGGGAACGATCGGGTGCGCCGAAGCCGCTGCCCTCCACGGCCTGTGGGTCCTCGAGCTCCCCGTCCTGCACCACGTGTGGATGGGGCGGGCAGGCACCCCACGCTCCGGCTGTGCCGGCTGCGTGCTCCATTGGGATTCAGGGCATGTCGCGGTGGGCGAGCTTCCCCCGGTCGCGAACGTGCTCCTGCAGATGGCAACGTGCTGCGGCACCGAGGCTTTCTTCGCCGCACTCGAGTCCGCCCTCCGCCGCGCGCTCCTCCCGATCGCTGGACGTCGCTGGCTGGAACGGCGCCTCCCGGCCGAGATGAGATGGTTGCTCGCCTTCGCACGATCGGATGCGGATAGCGGACTCGAATCGTTGATCCGTCTCCGTCTCCACCACCTCGGCATCACCGTCCGTACCCAGGTCGCCGTGGATCGAGTCGGCGAGGTCGACTTCGTGATCGGCGACCGACTGATCGTCGAAGCGGACGGCCGCGAGAACCACGAACGGGAGCGGGAGAGGCAGAAGGACCTCAGGCGCGACGCCCTCGCCGCCGCCGCGGGGTACACGACGCTCCGGTTCACGTACGTACTCGTCGTCGGAGAGTGGTCCGTTGTGGAGGCCGCCATCCTGGGCATGATGGCGCGGGGCGCGCACCTCGCGCCCTGACCGCCTCGAGAAAACGGAGACAAGGCAGCGCAGGCGAGGCGCGTCGCGGCGCGACACGCCTCCATCACGTCGAGCGATCTCCGCTTTCTCGCGCGAGTCGCCCCGGCCCGCATCAGTCGCGGGGCGAGAGCAGGTACGTGTTCAGCTCGTCGGTCAGAGGCTGGTCGACCGGGAGAGGGGCGCCGTCGACGGCGCTGATCGCCGCCGCGAGACGCACGCTCGACACGAGCCACGCGGCATCCGCACGGGGAAGATCGGATGCCGGGATCCGGTCGTACCCGACCTCGAAACCGCGGGCGGAGAGGTGCTCGAAGACGCTCAGCTGCGTGGTGCCGTGCAGGATGCCGCCGTTCGGTGCCGGGGTGACGAAACGGTCTCCGAACCGGAGGATCAGCGAGGCGGTCGGCGCCTCGAGCACGAAACCGTCGCTGGAGAGGAAGATCGCGTCGTCCGCGTCGCGGCGGTGCGCCTCCCGCAGTGCGGCCATGTTCACGGCGTACGAGAGGGTCTTCGCCCCCAGCAGCAGCCAGGGGGCCCGTTCGGCGGCGCCGAGGTCGTAGCCGCGGTCGAGGGTCACCACACGCACACCGTTCGCGCGCACGGCACGGAAGTCCGCCGCCGGGGCCGCAGTGACCCATGCCGTCGGGGTCGGCCCCTGCTCCACTCCCCTGCTGAGGATGAGCTTGATGACGGCCTCGCCTTCGCCGCACTCGTCGGCGGCCTGATCGATCGCCTGCCGCCACTGCGCCAGGTTCGGCGCGGGCAGGTCGCACAGGCGTGCGGAGTGCGCGAGACGCTCGAGGTGCGGCACGACCTCCTGGGCGTGTCCGTCGACCACTCCGATCGACTCGAACACGCCGTCGCCGCGCTGCGTGCTCAACTCGCCCACGCTGAGGGCGGGAGCCGCCGCGTCGACGTGGGTGAACGTGTCACCGTAGTCGGCACGCTGCTCGTCGGCGGTGACGGGATCGATCATGAGTGCGAAGCGCCGGTTCATGATCCGAGCCTAGAGTGCCGGGAATACCTTCGCTCGTCTCGCGTTACACTGGTACAGGCCGGGCCGCATAACCCCGGGCTCCATTTTTCGCCGCTGCGAGCGGCCTTCCGCCGAGAGGCGTTCTTGCGGCCCGGTCTTTTTTCTTGCCCGGACTTCTTGCCCGGACTTCTCCCTCCGGGCCGCACTCGTCCGCTCAGGCCAGCGCGCCCGACCGCCACAGCACACTCGCCGCGGAGAGGTCCTGCGCATAGCTGCTCAGTCGCAGCGCTCGGGTCGTCAGTTCACTGGCCCGCCCCGGCTCGGTCGCCTCGTAGTCGTCGGCCGTATGCGTCGCTCCGGACGCCTGTACGCGGCAGAACGCGGCCGCGCGCTCGAGCGCCACCGCGAAGTCGCCGCGGAACGCTCCGCGCAGGATCGTGTCAACCAGCGCGACGATCTCCTCCGGGCTCGCCGGGGCCGGAGCACCGGCGATGGCGGCGTCGACCGAGGGAAGCTCGATCCGTCCGCGCTCGTACAGCAGCGCCGAGGTCTGCGGATCGGTGTGGATCGCCAGCTGCAGCAGGTACAGCCGCCAGAGCGCACCGGGAAGCGTGCGCGAGGGCGCCTTGGACCACAGTTCCGCGATCTCGTCGATTCCGTGCTCGGCCGTGAACGCCACCAGGCGATCGGCACTCGCACCGCTCTCGTCGGCGCGCACCCGCGCCAGCAGGGCGGATGCCGTGGCGTGAGCGATGCGCGTCTCCTCGGCGGGATCGTGCGCCCCGACGAGGTTATCGAAGGAGGCGGAGGGGCGTCGCACGGGGCGGTGGTGCTGCTCGGGCATCCCACCAGGGTACGCGCGATCGGTGACGCTCAGGCCGTGGGGATCGCGATGATCGGGTCGGTCGTGGGCAGGCCGCTCGGCGAGCCGCCCTCTTCCTCGACCGTGACGGCGATGACGTCGCCCTCGTGCATCGAGCCGGAGAGCACGGCGGTGGCGGTCGTGCCATCGGCGTCGAACACACCGGCCGGAACCGGGGTCTCGCCGCGCACGAACCACATCTCGTACGTCTTGCCGTCGGCCGGAGCCGCGAGACCGTCGGTCACGAGCACGGCGGAGCCGAGCGATGCCGACCAGTGGGCCGTGGCCGTGGTGCCGTCGTCGAGCGTGACACTCGCCTGCGCGGCATCCGACGCTCCCGTGATCTGCTCGAGGGCCACGACGCTCGCCGGGCGGTTGAGGTAATCGTTCAGCGCGACGGAGCCGATGCCGACGCCGACCAGGAGTGCGAGGCACGCCGCGAGCGCGAAGATCGCCCGTGACCAGCGGCGGGGCGGGCGGATGCTGTCGACCGTCGAGGTATCAGCCGATTCGGAGGACGCTGCGGCAGGCGCGGCCTGCTCGTCGTCCGTGCGGCCGTCCTGCGGCGTCTGCGCGCCCTGCACCTGCGGCGTCTGCGCGATCTGCGAGAGCAGCGCGGCGCGGATGTCGGGCCGGGGCACTTCACCGGTGAACGGGGCCGAGAGGGTAGCGGCGGTGGCGGCATCCGCCTCGACGATGCGCTCCCACTCGGGGTGCTCGTCGAGGGTACGACGGAAGCGCGCCTCGTCCTCAGGAGAGAGCGCGTGCAGGGCGGCGCCAGCCGCGAGCTCTGCGAAGTCCTTCTCGTTCATGCCATCACCCCCATCGCCGACCGGAGCCGGGTGAGTCCATCCCGCATCCGTGTCTTGATCGTCCCCAGCGGCGCCCCCAGGAGCGCCGCGATCTCGTTCTGACTGTAACCGCCGTAGTAGGCGAGGACGATCGCTTCACGTTGAGCTTCGGGTAGGCCGGAGAGTGCGCCGACGACGCGCTCACCTTCCATGCTCAACTCGACCTGCTCCGCCACGCTGTCATGGGCCACCCCGATGTCCCGCAGTCCCGCCCGGACATCTCGATCCGAACTGGACTGCGAGGATCGGACGCGGTCCACCGCCCGGCGGTGCGCCATCGTCATGATCCATGTTCGTCCTTGCCCCTTGTTCGGAGCGAAGCGCGAAGCGGATTGCCAGATCTCGAGAAAGACCTCCTGGAGCACTTCCTCGCTCTGCGAGCGGTTCACGAGGACTCGGAGGATGAGCCCGAACACGCGGGAGGAGAGGAGGTCGTAGAGCTCCGCGAAGGCGCGCTGGTCGCCGGCGGCGATGGCGAGGAGGAGGTCGGCGACGGCATCCCGCGCCGCGCCGTCCTCGGGAACATCCATCCCATCGATGACCATCTCCACAAGCATGCCGTATTCCACCCCTCCTGCTCTGCATCCGACGCCCGATATCCGCTGATTCCTCGCGGAATTCTCGAAGATTCCGCGGCCCGCGCCCCGCATCACGATCGCGTCACGCTCGCGCGCGTGCTCCTTTTCCGTCGGATGTCGTTCGTGCTGGTACGCCGATCGGATTGGCGGGGCCGTTCGAGACGGATCTCGAAGAAATCTCGAATTCTTCCCATCCGATCGGCGAGGGGTTCCGAACACCTGTCAACGCCACGGAGAGGCCGTGGTGGTAGTTCATCTGAAGGAGCTCGAAATGTTCAGCACCAAGAAGAAGGTCACCGCAGCACTGACGCTCACGGTGGCGAGCGCGTTCCTGCTCTCGGCATGTTCCATGGGCAGCGGCGAAAGCACCACCGAATCCGAGGAGCCCATGGCGCCGGAGAGCTCGCAGTCGTCCGAGCCCATGGAGATGGACCCCGCGGCCAACCTCGTGGGCCCCGGTTGCGCGGCGTACGCCGAGCAGGTTCCGGACGGAGCGGGTTCGGTCGAGGGCATGTCGAAGGACCCGGTCGCGGTCGCGGCATCCAACAACCCGATCCTCACCACGCTCACCGCAGCGGTCAGCGGACAGCTCAACCCCGACGTCGACCTCGTCGACACGCTCAACGGTGACGAGTTCACGGTCTTCGCACCGGTCGACGACGCCTTCGCGAAGATCGACCCGGCCACCATCGACGCCCTCAAGACCGACAGCGCCACGCTGAGCTCGATCCTGACGTACCACGTCGTCCCCGGCCAGATCACGCCGGACGACATCGTGGGCACGCACCCGACCGTCAACGGAGCCGACCTCGAGGTCACCGGTAGCGGCGACGAGCTGCAGGTCAACGGCGCCAACGTCATCTGCGGCGGTGTCCAGACCGCGAACGCCACCGTGTACCTCATCGACACGGTGCTGATGCCCCCGGCTGAGTAAGAGCGGGATAGTGCCGATGGGGACCTCGGCACGACGACCTCCGTCATCCGGGGAGGGATGACGCGGGGCTGAAGAGGGCCGTTGACGATAGCTGTGTCGTCAACGGCCCTCTTTCTGCGCCCTAGACTGGGAGCACGGGCCTCTAGCTCAGTTGGCAGAGCATCGGACTTTTAATCCGCGGGTCGTGGGTTCGAGCCCCACGGGGCCCACCGCATTCCCCTCGCCGTTCATCGGTCGGGAGAGACCTTCCACGCATCCTCACCCGTGGCGATTCGCTTCGAGGCGTTGAGCCTCGCTGCGGCCGTCGCGGGTTTGCGCGCCGCCTGGTCGGCGATCGCGGCCGAGAACTCCTCGGCGAACGTCAACCGCGGCACCCGCCGCACGATCTCGGCGATGAGCTGCGCATCCCACAGATCTGCCGCAGCGTGCGCGACATCGAGGCTGGTCGCCGCCTCCAGCAGGTAGCCCTCGGGATCCTCGTCGACGTCGACGCTCACCCACATGTGCCGCTGGATCACCTGGCCGAGCCGCTCGCGGCGGTGCTGCGACCACCCGGCTCCGGCAGCGAAGACCTCCGAGACTGCCGCCCCCGCATCTTCGAAGGCCACCGTGTGGCTGTCGAAAGCGGGCACGATCCCGACGTCGTGCAGGACGGATGCCACGAAGAGCAGTTCCTCGTCGATTTCGAGGCCCCGCGAGTCGGCGAGGGCTTTCGCCCAGACCCACGAGCGGAGGGAGTGGTTCAGCACGGCGGGCGTGCACCACTGCCGCGCGACCTCCAGCGCACGCTCCGACGCCGCCGTGGGCGGCACGAGCAGACGGTCGGCGAGGGCGGAGACGGGCGCGGGGGTCGACATGGTGCGAGCCTAGCGGCGCGGCCGCTATCACCCCTGCCGCGCACTGGCCACCCCCTTCACGGCATCCGCCCCTCGCGGCAGAGTCGGAGCATCCACTTCCCCCTCCTGAAAGGACGACGACCATGGCGACTCTCACCGGAAACCGCGTGGCATTCCTGGCGACCGACGGCTTCGAGGACAGCGAGCTGACCAGCCCGTGGGAGGCGGTGACGGCCGCGGGTGCGAGCGCCACGTTGATCGCCCCGGCGGCGGGCAGCATCACCGGCAAGAACGGACACGAGCAGGCCGTCGACCTCATCTCCGGCGACACGAGCGCCGATGAGTTCGAGGCGCTCGTTCTGCCGGGCGGCGTGGTGAACGCCGACCACCTGCGGCTCGACGAGGCATCCGTCGCCCTCGCGAAGGAGTTCTTCGCACAGCACAAGCCCGTCGGAGTCATCTGCCACGGCGCCTGGATCCTCATCGAGGCGGATGTCGTCGACGGGCGCACGCTGACCAGCTACCCGAGTCTCAAGACCGACCTGCGCAACGCCGGAGCGACCTGGGTCGACGAGGAGGTCGTCGTCGACGCGGGCCTCGTCTCGAGCCGCACCCCCGACGACCTGCCGGCGTTCAACGCGAAGGTCGTCGAGGAGATCGGCGAGGGTCGCCACGAGGGCCAGACCGCCTGACCCGCATCACCATCGCGCCCGGGGCAGGATCAGGCACCTCCCCGGGCACGATGCCGTCGTACCGCGGCCCGGTTCGCGCATCGCACCGAACAGAATCGTTGGCGGCCGTTCCGGGTGACGTCCGCGACCACGTTCGTGCAGGGGGATGCCGCGCAGCGGCCGAGCCTGCTCATGCCACGAGTGACCAGGTGGAGCGAGGTGCCCAGGTTGATGATCGCCCGCAGCACATACGGAAGCGAGGGCACGTCGTCGCGGTAGTGCAGGTGCCAGCCCTCTCCGTCGTGATTCGTGAGCCGCGGGTACGCGGCCGCCTCCGCGAGCTGGGCATTGAGGAGTTCTGCACGCGCGTCGGGGTCGGCTTCGTCGACGATCCGGAGCCAGTCGTCGATGACGTCGCGCACGCGGGCGTGGTCTTCGGCGGCGGGCGGGAACGTCATCGTCATGCCCATCTCGATCGTGCGCTCCTCGATCCCGGCACGGTCGGCGGGCCAGTCGTTGGCGAGCGAGGTCGCCAGGAGGACCGCGTACTCTCCGTAAGGGTTGAGATGCATAAGGCCATTACATCACGCTGGTGTCATGACCTCCACGGACATCCTCCCGATCCCCCGACCGACCACTGCCCCGACGGCGCACGAGCACTTCTGGCTCACAGAGTCCCGCCATTCGACGAGCGAGGGCATCGTCGTCTACGTGCGGTGCGGGGCGTGCACCGCACGTCGCATCGATCTGCGCCCCTCGAGCGCTGCGCCGTCGACCTCTCTGCCGCCGATCGCGATGAGCCGCAGCATCGGAGAGTCGCCGAACGTCAGGCCGTGAGCTCCGTGAGCTTTCTCACGGTGCGCAGGTTCCGCGCCGTGCCCGCGACCCCGAGCGCGCGATCGAGAACGGCTTTCGTGAGCTTCGACGCATGCACTCCGGACTCGGCGTAGGAGATCCACAGATCGTGCCCGACGAGGGCGATCTCCTCCCCCGGCACCAGACGCTCACGCAGCGCGGCGACCGCACCCTTCTGCGGAGCGCCCTCCAGGAACATCGCGTGCAACAGGTTCTCGACCGGATCGACGAACGGCTGCGACGCGAGGGCTCGCGCGAGCGCATCGTGCGTGCGCAGGATCACCGGAGTGTCGACTCCGAACTCGTCATGGATGAGCGACCGCACGCGCGCGCAGGCCGCGACCGGATCGGACGGATGCCGACACACGATGTTGCCGCTCGCGATGTACGTCGAGACGTCGTCGAGCACCCCGGCATCGTTCAGCGCCGAACGCAGCTCGGCCATCGGCACGCGATTGCGACCGCTGACGTTCACGGCCCGCAGCAGCAGGACGCTGCGGCTCACACCTCGGCGCTCACGACGAGCTCGGCGCCCGCGTGGGCGAGCTCGATCAGCGCGGCCTCGCTCGACTCGGCACCGACGCCCGCGACCAGATCGGTGAGCACCCGCACGCGCACCCCGTGGGCGACGGCGTCCAGAGCGGATGCCCGGACGCAGTGATCCGTCGCGATCCCCACCACATCGGCGCTGATCACCCCGGCCGCCGTCAGCACGGCTCCGACCGTCTCGCCGGAATCCGTGACACCCTCGAACATCGAGTAGGCGGGCAGCCCCTGCCCCTTGCGCACGTGGTGGGTGACGGCATCCGTCTCGAGCAGCGGGTCGTACTCGGCGCCCGGCGTGCCCGCTACGCAGTGCACCGGCCAGGAGTCGACGTAGTCGGGACTCTCGGCGAAGTGCCCGCCATTGTCACCCTCGGCGTCGTGCCAGTCGCGCGAGGCGACGATCACGTCGTAGTCGCCGGCGTGGGCGGCGAGGTATGCCGAGACCGCGGCGGCGACCGCATCACCGCCCGCGACCGCCAGGGCACCGCCCTCGGTGAAATCGTTCTGGACATCGACGATGAGAAGCGCTCTGCTCATGATTCGAGACTACGCCGCCGGGAAGAGGAAAGCCCCCGTGATGTTCTTCGCATCACGGGGGCTGTCGGAGCCGCTTGTCAGAATCGAACTGACGACCTTTTCATTACGAGTGAAATGCTCTGCCGACTGAGCTAAAGCGGCGTGCGACGGACGAACCGGCGCGATCACCGATATTACCCTGTCTCGCGCTCGCTCGCGAATCGAGCGCGACTCACGCGCGTGTCACGCGCGTGAGTCGCGGACGTCACTCGCAGCGGAGGCCGTCTTCGGGCACGACATCGTCGAGGAAGAACGCCTCCACGGCGTTGTCGACGCATCCGTTGCCCTTGTTGTAGCCGGTGTGCCCCTCGCCCACGCGGGTGATGAGCACGCCCTCGTCGAGCTGATCCGCGAGCGCCTCCGACCACTCGTAGGGCGTGGCCGGGTCGTTGGTCGTACCGATGACGAGGATGGGTCCGGCACCCTCGGCCGTGATCTCCCCGCGCGTTCCCGTGGGCGGGTAGGGCCACACCTCGCACGAGTCGGGGCCGGTCCAGTACGGCGCGATGGTCGGCGCACCCTCTTCGATCTTCTTCGTGGTCGCGGCTTCGGCGGCGGGGTCGTCTTCGACCGGGTAGTCCATGCAGTTGTACGCGCGGAACGCCTCGGTCGAGTTGTCGGTGTACGAACCGGCCTCGCGGCCGTTGTAGAAGTCCGCCAGCACGAACGCCGTCGACGGGTCGCCCTGCAGCGCCTGGTCGAGCGCCTGCGTGAGGAACGTCCAGCTGTCCTGCGAGTAGAGCGCGGCGATGATTCCCGTCATCAGGGAATCCGCACCGAGCATCCGTCCGTCGCCGTTCTCGAGCGGCGTGCGATCGACGCTCGCGAGCAGCGCACCGAGATCCGCCATGGCGTCGTCCACCGAGCCGTTGAAGGGGCAGCTCCCGGAATCGAGGCAGTCCTGCATGTACGCGCGGAGCGCCGATTCGAATCCGAGAGCCTGCGTCGCACCGACCTCGAGCCCGGGTACCGACGGGTCGATCGCACCGTCGAGCACGAGGCGGCCGGCCTTCTCGGGGTAGAGGTTCGCGTAGGTCGCGCCGAGGAAGGTGCCGTAGGAGTAACCGAGGTAGTTCAGCTGCGAGTCGCCGAGCACGGCACGGATCAGGTCCATGTCGCGTGCGGCGTTGATGGTGGTGATGTACGGCAGGATGCCGTCGCTGTTCGCGTCGCACGCCTCGGCGAACGCCGTGTTGCGCTCGGTGAGTTCGGCTTCCCACTCGGCGCTGCCGCGGGGCGAGGTCGGGACGTCGTAGAGGTAGGCGTCCATCTCGGCCGCGTCGAAGCAGCGCACCGCCGTCGACTCGCCCACGCCGCGCGGGTCGAAGCCGATCACGTCGTAGTTCTCGATGAGGTCGGCGCCGACCGCGTAGTCGAGGCTGTCTCGGATGAGGGCGACGCCACTGGCGCCGGGGCCGCCGGGGTTGGTGAGCAGGGAGCCCATCGGCGTCTGCTCGGCCTGGTGCCGGATGATGGAGAGCTCGATCTCGCCCTCTGCGGGGTTCTCCCAATCGAGCGGTGCGGTGACCGTCGTGCAGTCGAAGCCGGCGCTGCCGCAGGACTCCCAGGTCAGCTCCTGCGAGTAGAACGGAAGGAGCTCTTCGGATACCCCGTCGGTGTCGGGCGCACTGGTCGCCGACGGGCGCGTCGCCGTCTCCTCGGGGATCATCGAGTAGAGGCAGCCGGAGAGCGCCACGGCGGCGACGGCGAGGCCGGCGACGAGTGCGGCGGCACGGCGGAGGCGGGGAGTCTTGCGGATGTTCACGGTGTCCTCCCGCTCGTGATGGTCACGAGCAAGCTCTCGAGGGCGAGCAGCGGTGCGACGTTTCGCTCCAGCGCCTGCCGGGTGTCGGCGAGGTGGTCGAGTACGACCAGCGTACGGGTCTCGGGCCAGGCTTCGGCGAGCGCGCTCAGCTCGGCCCGGAGCTCACGGTTGATCAGTTCGTCGGTGCGGCCGAACTGCAGCATCACGACGTCGCGGAAGAGCGACTGCATGTCGGTGAGCACGCGGTCGATGCCGTCGCG
Organism: Microbacterium sp. USHLN272; assembly: GCF_037149655.1. Lineage (NCBI taxonomy): Bacteria > Bacillati > Actinomycetota > Actinomycetes > Micrococcales > Microbacteriaceae > Microbacterium > Microbacterium sp. USHLN272. The sequence continues at coordinate 25,777 of NZ_JBBCRA010000003.1, forward strand.
CAGGCTGCGGGTGGCGCGCTTCTTCTGGTCGTCCTCCAGGGCCGAGAGCTGGGAGCGCAGTGCCGGGGGGACGGCCTGCCCTTCGGCGACGCCCACCATGCGCAGCAGGTTCGCCCGCTCGGCCGCGTCGCGCTCGGCGGTCAGGGCCTTCGCGTCTTCGGTGGCGGCCTGGATGATGCGCCCGGCGACCTCGACGGCATCGCCCACACCGCGCACGCCGATCACCGAGCGGAGCGTATCGTCGCGCCGACGACGGGCGGCCTCATCGGTGGCGAGTCGCTGCGCCATGCCGATGTGTCGCTGGGAGTGGCGGGCGGCCTGTTCGGCCACGACCTCGTCGACGCCCGTGCGCAGACTGATCAACCGCGCGACGTCCGCGACGTCCGGTTCGCGGAGCCGCAGCGAACGCACGCGCGAACGGATGGTCGGGAGCAGATCGGCCTCGCTGGGGGCGCAGAGGATCCAGACGGTCTTCTCCGGCGGCTCCTCGAGCGCCTTCAGCAGGACGTTCGAGGTGCGTTCGACCATGCGATCGGCATCTTCGACGACGATGACGCGGTAGCGCCCGGCCGAGGGAGCGAAGTACGAACGCTCGACCAGGGCGCGCGCCTCGGCGATCGTGATGATGACCTTGTCGGTGCGCAGCGCCGTCACATCGGGGTGCGTGCCCGCGAGAACCTGCCGCATGGTCGCCTCGTCATCGGGCCGGTCGGCGACCAGCGCCGCGGCGAAGGCGTAAGCGAGGGTGGAACGCCCGGACCCCGGCGGACCGGTGATCAACCAGGCGTGCGACAGCGCCGACGGATCGGATGCCGCGTCGCGCAGAGTCTCGACCGCGGCATCCTGCCCCCACACATCGGCCCACGGGAAAGGGGCGGCGATGGTCTCAGGCATGCACTCAGCCTAATCGGCACCACCGACGCCGACCGCATGCGGTCGTGGCGCTGTGCAGAGGAGCGGGCTCAGGCCAGGAACGACGCGACCCGCGCACGGATCTCGCCGGCGATCACGTCGACCGGCGAGGAGGCGTCGATCACGAGGAAGCGCTCCGGTTCTGCGGCGGCGAGCGCAAGGTACGCATCGCGCACGCGACCGTGGAACTCAGCCTTCTCCGCCTCGAGCCGATCGAAGGGCTTGTCGGCCGAGTCGAGCCGGGTGCGGGCGGTCTGCGGGTCGAGGTCGAGCAGCACCGTGAGGTCGGGCAGTGCTCCCTCGGCGGCCCAGAGCGACAGGTCGCGGATCTCGGTCGCATCGAGCACCCGGCCTGCGCCCTGGTAGGCGACGGACGAGTCGAGGTAGCGATCCTGCAGCACGATGTCGCCCCGCTCGAGCGCGGGGCGCACGACGGTCGCGACGTGATGCGCCCGGTCCGCCGCGTACAGCAGGGCCTCCGCACGCGGCGCGATGTCCCCGCGGTGGTGGAGCACGATGTCGCGGATCAGCTGGCCGACCTCCGACCCGCCGGGCTCGCGCGTGCGCACGACCTCATTGCCGGTCTCCGACAGCCAGGAGGCGAGCAGATCCGACTGCGTGGTCTTGCCCGAGCCGTCACCGCCCTCGAGCGTGATCCAGCGACCGCGGCCTTCCGTCACGAACCGGCCTTCTTCGCGGCGGCGTTCGCGGCGCGCGTCGCGGCCGCCTTCTTCGCCGCAGCCGAGCGTGCGGCCGCCTTCTCGGCATCCGTCGGAGCCTTCTTCGCTGCAGCCTTCTTGGCAGGAGCCTTCTTGGCAGGAGCCTTCTTGGCAGGAGCCTTCTTGGCAGGAGCCTTCTTGGCAGGAGCCTTCTTGGCCGCCGCACGCGAGCCGCGCTTGGGAGCGGGGCCCTTCGCGCGCTTGTCGGCGAGCATCTGCACGGCGATCTCGAAGGTGATGTCCTCGGGCTTCTGGCCGCGCGGGATCGTGACGTTGGTCTCCCCGTCGGTCACGTAGGCGCCGAATCGACCGTCACGAATGCGGATCGGCTTGCCACTGACCGGGTCGGCGTCGAACTCGGCGAGCGCGCTGGATGCCCGTCGGGCACCGTACTTGGGCTGCGTGTAGATCTCGAGCGCCTGCTCGAGGGTCACGTCGAAGATCTGCGATTCGCTCTCGAGCGAGCGCGAATCGGCGCCCTTCTTCAGGTACGGACCGAAGCGGCCGTTCTGGGCGGTGATCTCGTCACCCGATTCGGGGTCGACGCCGACGACGCGAGGCAGGGTGAGCAGCTGCAGGGCGGTGTCGAGATCGATCGCGTCGACCGACATCGACTTGAAGAGCGATGCGGTGCGCGGCTTGGGCGCGGTCTCCTTCTTGGCACCGCGCTTCTTCGGAGCTTCGACGACCTCACCGGTCGTCTCGTCGACCGCGGCGTCCTCGGACACCGGGTCGTTCTCCTGCACGTACGGGCCGAAGCGTCCGTCCTTGACGACGACGATCTTGCCGTTCTCGGGGTTCTCTCCGAGAACGCGGTCGCCGGCGACCGGAGCGTCGATGAGCTCCTGCGCCTTCTCGGCCGTGAGCTCGTCGGGCGCGAGGTCTTCCGGGACGTTGACGATGCGCGGCTTGGCCTCGGGGTTCTCGGGGTCGGCGACTTCGAGGTAGGGGCCGTACTTGCCGAAGCGCAGGGTCGCGGTGTCGGTGATCGGTGTCGAGTTGAGCGCTCGCGCATCGATCTCGCCGAGGTTGTCGACGACCTTGCGCAGGCCGACGTGCGCGTCGGAACCGAAGTAGAAGCCCTTCAGCCACTCGACGCGGTCCTGCTCGCCGCGTGCGATCGTGTCGAGGTCGTCCTCGAGCGAGGCCGTGAAGTCGTAGTCGACCAGCTCGGCGAAGTGCTCTTCGAGCAGGCGGACGACGCTGAAGGCGAGCCACGTCGGCACGAGCGCCTGGCCGCGCTTGACCGCGTAGCCGCGATCGAGGATCGTCTCGGGGATCGTCGCGAACGTCGACGGACGCCCGATGCCCTTCTCCTCGAGGACCTTCACGAGCGATGCCTCGGTGTACCGCGGCTTCGGGGTCGTGCGGTGCCCCTTGGCCTCGGCTTCGGCGACCGACAGCTCATCGCCCACGGCGACGGCCGGGAGCGACTGGTTCTCGGCGGCATCCGCATCGCCGCGCTTCTCGTCGCGACCCTCTTCGTACGCGTCGAGGAAGCCCTTGAAGGTGTAGACGGTTCCGGATGCCGTGAACTCCGCGACCTGCCCAGCGGCGTTCACCGCGATCGTGACGGTCGTCGTCTCGTACTTCGCGTCGGCCATCTGGCTGGCGACAGTGCGCTTCCAGATCAGGTCGTAGAGGCGCTGCTCGTCACGGTCGAGCTCGGACGAGAGCGACGCGGGGGTGCGGAAGTTGTCGCCCGAGGGACGGATCGCCTCGTGCGCCTCCTGCGCGTTCTTGCTCTTCGACTTGTACACGCGGGGCTTGAGCGGCACCGCGGAGTCGCCGTAGAGCGCGACCGCCTGGCTCCGCGCAGCCTGCACCGCCTGGGTGCTCAGCGACGTCGAGTCGGTACGCATATAAGTGATGTACCCCTTCTCGTAGAGGCGCTGGGCGACGCTCATCGCCTGCTTCGCCCCCATCGAGAGCTTGCGTCCCGCCTCCTGCTGCATCGTGGAGGTGGTGAACGGGGCGTAGGGGCTGCGGGTGCCGGGCTTGGCCTCGACCTTGGTCACCGTACCGGCCCCGGCCGATTCGACGGCCTGGGCGAGGGCGTGCGCCTTGGCCTCGTCGAGGACGACGACGGCCTTCTTCAGGGCACCGCGGTCGTCGAAGTCGGTGCCGCGGGCGAGCTGCCCGCCGTCGACGCGCACGAGGCGGATGCGGAACGACGTTCCGGTCGCGGCCGCAGCGGCGTCGACGTCCCAGTACTCGGCCGAGACGAACGCCATGCGCTCGCGTTCCCGGTCGACGATCAGACGGGTGGCAGCGGACTGCACGCGGCCGGCCGAGATGCCGGTCTTGACCTTGTACCAGAGGACGGGCGAGACATCCCAGCCGTACAGGCGGTCGAGGATGCGGCGGGTCTCCTGCGCGTCGACGAGCGCGTGGTCGAGCTCGCGGGTGTTGCCGACGGCTGCCTGGATCGCGTCCTTGGTGATCTCGTGGAAGACCATGCGCTTGACGGGGACCTTGGGCTTGAGGGTCTCGAGCAGGTGCCAGGCGATCGCCTCGCCCTCGCGGTCCTCATCAGTGGCGAGCAGGAGCTCGTCGGCGGTCTTCAGGGCGCGCTTGAGCTCGGCGACCGTCTTCGTCTTGCGATCGGAGACGACGTAGTAGGGGTCGAAGCCGTTCTCGATGTCGATCGAGTACTTCCCGTAGGCCTCCTTGTCGGCGGCCGGGATGTCCCGCTTGTCAGCGAGGTCGCGGATGTGGCCGACGGAGCTGAGCACCTCGTAGCCGTCGCCGAGGTATCCCTGAATCGACCGCATCTTCGTCGGAGACTCGACGATGACGAGCTTCTTGCCTTCAGCCAAGGGTGCGTCCTTTCTTCGAAGCACACCATACACACCCCTGCTATCCGGGTGTGTCGCAGTGAGGAGGTACGTTCTGCCGTCATTCGCCCTCGGGTGGCCCGGCACGGGCTCGGGAGACGGCAACGACTCCAGCGTACGCCGACTCCACCTGCACGGTCGCCACGAAGCCCTCGATCGCGCATCCGGTGAGGGTCGCACCCGCAGCCCCGGCCACCCGCGCGGCGACGGCGCAGGGCTCGTCGGCGACGACGACGGCACCGCTGACGGCATCCGCCGCGGCGAGCGCCGCGGCATCGGCCGCGCCGGCGACCCGTTGCGCGGTGACGGCGGCGCCGCCGACCGCGGCGAGCCCGAGGGCGAGGCCGGCCGCTGTCACCAGAACGCCGGTGGCGAGCGCGGATCCGGCCATCAGAGACCGCCCGCCAGGGCGCAGCTCGATGCCTGCAGCGGCACGGTGAGGAGATTGCCGACGGCCACCTCCGTGCGCGCCGTCACGCAGACGAGGTCGCCGGAGTTCGCGGACGACATGGTGGCACCCGGCGCCGCGCGCGCCACGGCATCGGCGGCGCGCCCCGTGTCTTCGCCTCGCCCGAGGAGGCGGGCGGCATCGGCCGCCGCATCCTGCAGGGACACCTGACGCGTGGCGGCACCGAGCGCCCCGACGCCGAGGGCGAGCACGAGGACGACCGCCGGCAGCGCGAGCGCCAACTCGGCGGCGACCGATCCCCGGTCGCCGCCGAGCCGTGTGAATCGGGATCGCGGCATCACGCCACGGTCAGCGCCCGGCGCACCAGGTCGGTGAGGATGCCGCGCACCTCGTCGGAGCGCATGATGACGACGAGTAGACCCGCGAAGGCCACGGCGGCCATCGTGGTGATCGCGTACTCGGCCGTCGCCGCTCCGGTTTCGTCGCCGAACAGCGATGCGGCCCGACGCCGGTCGAGTGGAGGAAGTGCGTGCATGGTGTTCCTTCTTTCTGGTGTGACGCGGTCGCGTCGTCGTTCCGCTCATATCGGGAGCGGTGTGGAGGTCAGGACGCTGAGGAGCATCGGTGCGACGCCCAGCAGCAGGAAGGCGGGGAGCGTGCAGACGCCGAGCGGGAGGAGCAGCCGTGTCGAGAGACGCGACGCGCGCAACCTGCCCTCGACCCGCGACGTGTGGCGCTCCTGGGCAGCCGACGCGCGGAGGAGCTCCACGGCGGGGACGCCCGCCGCGCGCGACAGTTCGAGCACGGCGGGCACACGGTCCTCTCCCCCGTGCGCGATCGATCCGACCGCGTCGAGGAGCCCCAGAGCCCGGTCGATCGAGGCTCCGCCCGCCAGGGCCACCGCGACGAGTTCGGCACGCATGCCCGGTGTTCCCGGTGACGGCCGCGCACGCCGGAGCAGGCTCGCCGTCCAGACCCGCGCGAGGAGCACGAGCCCTCCCCCGGCGAGCACACAGGCGGCGCCGATCGGGTTCCGAATGATGACCCCGATCGTGTCGAAGCCCAGCGCGAACCCCAGGAGCAGACCGGCGAGCGGCATCCACAGCAGCAGGCGCGCCGTGCCGGCGGGCTCGGCGAGGGCGATGCGCACGTCATCGCCCGCGGAGGCGGCGTCGCGAAGGGTCTCGGCCAGCGTGCGCAGCACCTCGGCGAGCGGTGCGCCCACCGTGGTCGCGATCTCCCAGGCGGCTGCGAGATCGACCCACACCCCGCCCTCCGCTTCGATCGCGGCGGCGATGGGCTCGCCCGCGTCGATGCGCGACACGATGGCGATCGCGTGCCGGTCACCGGTCTCTGCGAGATGCCGCCAGGCCACCGTCGGCATGGCTCCGGCCTGCAACAGCACGGCCAGCGTCTGCACGGAGGTCGCGGCATCCGCATCGTGCGTCACATCCCGCACTCGCCGCCTCACCATGGCCGCACCTCCTCGATCGTCAGCCGATCGTCCGCGAGCGCGAACACCCCCGCCTGCGCGATGCGCCGGGTTCCGCCGGGATCGCGCACGAGATGCAGCACGGTGCTGAAGGCGCTCACGGTCTGCCGCGCCAGCGCCGTGGCATCCATCCCCGCGAGTGCCCCGAGTGCTTCCAGTCGCGCCGGCACATCGGTCAGCCCACTCGCATGCAGGGTCCCGGCGCCGCCGTCATGTCCGGTGTTGAGCGCGGTGAGCAGTTCTCGGATCTCCTCACCGCGGCACTCGCCCACGATCAGCCGATCCGGCCGCATGCGCAGCGACTCCCTCACCAGACGCGCCAGGCTGATCCCTCCCGCGCCCTCGAGGTTGGCCTGCCGCGCTTCGAGGGCGACGTGGTGAGGATGCCGCGGCCGCAGCTCGGCGACGTCTTCGATCGTCACGAGGCGCTCGGAGTCCGCCGCCTCCGAGAGCAGGGCGGAGAGCAGCGTCGTCTTGCCCGTGCCCGTGCCTCCGGTGATCAGCAGATTCGCCCGCTCGTGCACCAGGCTCGTCAGCCACCGCTGCATCCGTGCGTCGAAGCAGCCGAGCGCCGCGAGCGCATCGAGGTCGGCGGCGCGCACCCGGGGGATGCGGATCGAGATGGCGGTGCCGCTGGCCGCGACGGGTGCGAGCACGGCGTGCACGCGGATGCCGGAGTCGAGCCGCACGTCGACGCACGGCGACTGGTCGTCGAGATGGCGCCCTCCGAGTCCGACGAGGGCGACCGCGAGATCGCGGACCTCGCGTTCGGATGCCCGCCACGCCGAGACGGGTTCGGCGCCCTCGCCCCGATCGAGGAACAGCCCTCCGTCGCCGTTGACGAAGAGATCGGTGACGGCGTCGTCGGCGCAGTGTTCGGCCAGCATCCCGAACGCGGGGTCGATCCGCAGCGGGGCCGGCGGGATCGGCACCGAAGCGCCGTGCGGGCTCTCGGTGCCCCGGGGCTGGAGGATGAACGGATCGGCCATGCCCCGACGCTAGGCAACGGGTGGGACCCCGCCCGTCCCCGGATGCGGTCGCTGTGCAGAACCCACGGCATCGCCGCGCCGTGCAGAACCGATCGCAGCGCCTCGCCGGTAACGAGAAAGGCGGCACCTCACGGGGGGAATGAGGTGCCGCCCGGGGCGGGCACCGATCGGGGGAATCGGGCGCGCCAAGGCCGGAATGAGTATTCGGCTGAGGTCGAGTGTACGCAAGGCAACCGTCCTGACAAAACCGACGCGACTACCGACTTTCGGCAGTATTGATCCCCCGTGCGCGAGACTAGATTCGCCCTGTCCCGGAGGCACCGCCGGGATCGACCCCAGCCGCAAAGGAGCGTCTGCCGATGAGCAGTCAGATCGACCACCTTCTCGATGAGAACCGCCAGTTCCCGCCGTCCGAGGAGTTCGTCGCCCAGTCGATCTCCTCCCCCGAGCTCTACGAGCGCGCCGCCGCCGACCGCGAGGGCTTCTGGGCCGATCAGTCGCGCGAACTGCTGCACTGGCACACGCCGTTCACCCGGGTTCTCGACTGGTCCGCCCCGCCGTTCGCCAAGTGGTTCGACGACGGCGAGCTCAACGTCGCCTACAACTGCCTCGACCGCCATGTCGAGCAGGGCAACGGCGACCGCGTCGCTCTGCACTGGGAGGGCGAGCCCGGCGACAGCCGCAGCATCACCTACGCCGAGCTGACCGACGAGGTCAAGCGCACGGCCAACGTGCTCGCCGATCTCGGCGTCGGCCAGGGCGACCGCGTCGCCATCTACCTGCCGATGATCCCCGAAGCCGTCGCCGCGATGCTCGCCGTCGCGCGTCTCGGCGCCATCCACTCGGTGGTCTTCGGCGGATTCAGCGCCGACAGCCTGCGGGCGCGCATCGACGACGCCGGCGCCAAGGTCGTCATCACCGCCGACGGCGGTTACCGCAAGGGTCGCGTCTCGGCGCTCAAGCCGGCCGTCGACCAAGCGCTGAGCGACCGCGGAGACGGCGAGCAGCTCACCGTCGAGCACGTGCTCGTCGTGCGTCGCGGAGGCAACGAGGTCGACTGGGTCGACGGTCGAGACGTCTGGTGGCACGAGGCCGTGCCCGCGGCATCCGCCGAGCACACGGCCGAGGCGTTCCCCGCCGAGAACCCCCTCTTCATCCTCTACACCTCGGGCACCACCGGGAAGCCAAAGGGCATCCTGCACACGTCCGGCGGCTACCTCACGCAGGCCGCGTACTCGCACAAGTACGTCTTCGACCTGCACGCCGACAGCGACGTCTACTGGTGCACGGCCGACATCGGCTGGATCACCGGGCACTCCTACGTGACCTACGGCCCGCTCGCGAACGGAGCGACGCAGGTCATCTACGAAGGCACCCCGGATGCCCCGCACCCCGGCCGCTGGTGGGAGATCATCGAGAAGTACAAGGTGTCGATCTTCTACACCGCCCCGACCGCCATCCGGTCGTTCATGAAGATCGGACGCAGCGTCCCGCAGAAGTTCGACCTCTCGTCGCTGCGGGTGCTCGGATCGGTGGGAGAGCCCATCAACCCCGAGGCGTGGATGTGGTACCGCGAGGTCATCGGCGGGAACCGCGCCCCCATCGTCGACACGTGGTGGCAGACCGAGACCGGCGCGATCATGGTCTCGCCGCTGCCGGGCGTCACCGCCACGAAACCGGGCTCGGCGCAGGTGCCGCTCCCCGGCATCCGCATCGACGTCGTCGACGAGCAGGGTCAAGAGGTCGGCAACGGGAACGGCGGCCTGCTCGTGGTGACCGAACCCTGGCCGAGCATGCTGCGCGGCATCTGGGGCGACCCGGAGCGCTTCCGCGAGACCTACTGGGAGAAGTTCGAGGACCAGGGCTACTACTTCGCCGGCGACGGCGCACGCCTCGACGACGACGGCGACCTCTGGCTGCTCGGGCGCGTGGACGACGTGATGAACGTCTCGGGCCACCGCCTCTCGACGGCCGAGATCGAATCGTCGCTCGTCGCCCACGAGGCCACCGCCGAGGCGGCCGTGGTCGGCGCGTCCGACGAGACGACGGGCCAGGCGGTCGTCGCCTTCGTCATCATCAAGGAGAGCTACCTCTCAGCGCACGACCCGGCGGGTCTCGCCCAGCAGCTGCGCCTGTGGGTCGGCGAGCAGATCGGGGCGATCGCCCGCCCGCGCGATGTCTACATCGTGGGCGAGCTGCCCAAGACCCGCTCCGGCAAGATCATGCGCCGTCTGCTGCGCGACGTCGCCGAGGGTCGCGAGGTCGGCGACACGACGACGCTGGCCGACACCGCGGTGATGACGATCATCTCGTCGCAGGTCAAGTAGTTTCTCGGGGTCCGCTCCGAGATGCCCCTACGCCGGTCGAGACGGGGACCCCTGCACCCCGATCGCCCGGCGCAGGGGCATCGCTGCGCTCGCCATCGATCTGCTGCGGCCACGCTCTCGCCTCCCGGTAGGGAGAGAGGCGGATGCCGCGGGCCGATCAGGCGAGGAGGAAGGTGACCTCGACCTCGACGGGGCTGTCGAGCGGCAGCACGGGCACGCCGACGGCGGCGCGGGCGTGACGGCCAGCGTCGCCGAAGATCTCGCCGAGCACTTCGCTCGCGCCGTTGATGACGCCGGGCTGGCCCGAGAACTCGGGAACGGATGCCACGAACCCACCGACGCGCAGCACCCCGGCGATCCGGTCGACACCGCCGGCGGCATCCGCCGCGGCGGCGAGCGCGTTCAGCGCGCAGGTGCGGGCGTAGGCCTGGGCGTCGGCGGCGTCGACCGCCGCGCCGACCTTGCCGGTCGCGGGAAGAGCACCATCGGTGAACGGGAGCTGGCCCGAGGTGTAGACGAGCCCCGCGTGGACGACGGCGGGTACGTAGGCGGCGACCGGGGCGGCGACGGCGGGCAGCTCGATGCCGAGTTCGGCGAGGCGTGCGGAGATGCTCACGCGGCACCGCCCTCGAACTGGCGGGCGGCCTGGGCGGCGGCCGCGAGACCGGTCTCGTTGGATCCGTCCTGCGTGACGGGGCGCTTGAAGTAGGCGACGAGTCCGCCCTCGGGACCCTGCACCACCTGGACGAGCTCCCAGCCCTGCTTGCCCCAGTTGTTGAGGATCGCAGCGGTGTTGTGGATCAGCAGCGGCGTGGTGAGGTATTCCCACGTGGTCATGGCACTCCATCGGATCGTCGTGCGGGCGCAGCGGACGAACGCGGGCCCGTCAAAGGCGGTATTCAGGGAACTCCCCTACGATCAAGCGTATGCCTCAAAAGAACCGTACGGTGAAAGGCGTGCTCGGCGGTCTGCTCGGGCTCGTCGGTCTGAGCGCCGTCGCCGGCCTTCTTGTCACCACCAGCGTCACGCCCGTCCTCGCGATGGCCGGCATCGCCGGAAACAGCGCCGTGACGCTGTTCGAAGACCTCCCCGCGAACCTCGACGTCAACGCTCCGATGGAGCAGTCGACCATCTACGCGACCGACCCGAACACGGGTGAGAACATCGCCCTCGCCTCGTTCTACGAGCAGAACCGCGTGCCGGTGACGTACGAGCAGCTGTCGCCGACGCTCATCAACGCCATCCTCTCGAGCGAGGACAAGAACTTCTACAGTCACGGCGGCGTCAACCTCGGCGCCACCGTCAAGGCCGTCATCGATAACCTGCGCAAGACGTCGAGCCGCGGTGCGTCGACGATCACGCAGCAGTTCGTGAAGAACGTGCAGATCCAGGAGTGCGAGCAGAAGGCGGACGCCGCCTCGGAGACCTACTCGGAGGACCTGCAGCAGTGCTGGCTCGACGCGACCAACGCCAAGGGCGCTGACGGCATCGAGCGCAAGCTGCAGGAGATGCGCTACGCCATTCAGATCGAGAAGACGTCGTCGAAGAACGACATCCTGCTCGGCTACCTCAACATCGCGAACTTCGGCGGCACCGTCTACGGCATCGAGGCCGCCGCCAAGTACTACTTCTCGGCATCCGCGTCGAACCTCACGATCGCCCAGGCAGCGACGCTGGCCGGCATCGTGCAGAACCCGAACAACCTGCGCATCGACCGCACCGAGGGCGAGAACTCCGCGGCCGACGGCTACGCCGACACCCTCAACCGCCGCGACTACGTGCTCGGCCGCATGCTCGCCGACGGCAAGATCACGCAGGCCGAGCACGACGAGGCCAAGGCCTCGCCCATCGAGCCCAAGATCACCCCAACCGTGCAGGGATGCGCCACCGCCGGCCAGAACGCGTACTTCTGCCAGTACGCCAAGTCGATCATCGAGAACGATCCGATCTTCGGTGAGACCCGCCAGGACCGCAGCGAGCTGCTGCGCCGCGGCGGCCTGAAGATCTACACCACGCTCGACCTGCGCGTGCAGGGACCGGCCGCCCAGGCCATGGCCGACAACGCCCCGGGCAACATGGACAACCAGTACTTCGGTGCCGCCGGCGTCTCGCTCAACACCTCAAACGGCAACATCATCGCGATGACGCAGAACACCACGTTCAGCGAGACGAAGACCGACGATCAGGCGTTCACCTCGCTGGTGTTCGCGGGCGACAAGACGCACGGCAACTCGACCGGCTTCCCGGTCGGATCGACGTACAAGATCTTCACCCTCATCGACTGGCTCGAGAAGGGGCACTCGGTGAGAGAGACGCTCAACGGATCCGTGCAGCGAAGCCTCAAGATGAACGTGTGCGGCGGAACGCAGACGATCAACACTGCGGAGATCGGCAACTTCGGCGGGAACCGCGGATACACGAGCAACGTGCTCAACTTCACCGCACAGTCGCTCAACAGTGGCTTCTTCGCGATGGCCGCGAAGCTCGACATCTGCGACATCAACAAGGTCGCCGACCGCATGGGCGTCACGTACGGCACGGGTGAGAAGGTCACCGACTCGAACGTCCCGTACGACGTGCTCGGGCCGAAGAACATCTCGCCGATGGCAATGGCCGCGGCCTACGCGACCGTCGCGAACGGCGGCACCTACTGCGCGCCGCGTGCGATCGAGAAGGTGCTGAACGCCGACGGCACCGAGCATGCGATTCCGCCGGTGGCCTGCAAGGAGGGCGTACTCACGCCCGAGGTCGCCGCGACCGCCGCCTTCGCGCTGCAGGGTGTCATGGCGAGCGGTGGTACGGGTGCACGGGCCAACCCCTTCGACGGAACGCCGATGATCGGCAAGACCGGTACCCATAACCGCTCGGGGACCATGATGATCGAGTCGAGCACCAACGTCACGACCGCGGTATGGGCCGGACGCTGGCAGGGCGAGGCGGACATCTTCCAGGTGCCCTCGCAGAAGGGTGGACTTCTCAACGAGATCCGCTACCCCATCGCGAGGGCGGCGCAGGCCGCCGCGAACGACATCTACGGCGGTAACGCCTTCCCACAGCCCGACCCGAACCTCTCCCGCCAGATCCTCACCGACGTGCCCAGCGTTGTCGGGATGACGATCGAAGAGGCGACCGCCGCCCTTGAAGGTGCCGGATTCGCGGTTTCGGTCGGAGCGCCGGTCGACGGCTCGCAAGCGACCAACATCGTCGCCGCGCAGGATCCGTCCGGTCAGGCTCCGACGGGCGCGAACGTCACGATCTCGCCCAGCAACGGACAGGCCACGACGGTCCCGGCCGACCTGATCGGTAAGTCGCGAAGCGCCGCCCAGGCCTCCCTCTTCGCCGCCGGGTTCGAGTCGCTCCAGTTCGACGCCTCCTGCAACGGCGGAGGCAAGAAGGTGATCAGCACCGACCCGGCCCCGGGCAGTGCTGCGAGCAAGACCACGACCGTGACCGTGGTCTGCGAGTGACCCGCAGCTCTTCGGTGCACCCGGCCCTCATCGCGCTCGGCGCGGTGGGGGCCGTGGGCGCTGCGGCGGCGGTCTGGGGCATCGGCATCGAGCGCTACCTGTTCACGGTGCGCGAGGTCGAGGCATCCGCTCTGCCGCCCGGCTCCGCTCCCCTGCGCATCCTGCACCTGTCCGACGCTCACATGGCGCCCTGGCAGCACCGCAAGCAGGACTGGCTCGCCTCGCTCGCCCAGCTGAAGCCCGACCTCATCGTCAACACCGGCGACAACCTCGGGCATCGCGAGGGGCTCGACGGCATCCGTCGTGCGTTCGATCCGTTCGTCGGCATCCCCGGCGTCTTCGTGCACGGCTCGAACGACGTCAACGAGCCCTCGCCGCGCAACCCGTTCAAGTACTTCACCGGGCCGTCGAAGCACACGAGCGCCCCGCGCCTGCTCGACACCGACGCGATGGACCGCTACTTCACCGATGAACTCGGGTGGACGGGGCTCAACAACACCGCCGCGCGACTCTCGGTCGCCGGGCGAGACATCGACCTCTTCGGCGTGAACGACGCTCACCGCGACTGGGACCGCCTCGACGACCTGCCCGACGCGATCGCGGCGCTCGGCCCGGCACCCGCCGGCACGCCGGTGCTCGGGGTCACGCACGCGCCCTACCAGCGGGTGCTCAATGGGTTCATCGACCTCGGCGCCGACGCGATCCTCGGCGGCCACACGCACGGCGGCCAGGTGTGCCTCCCCGGCTTCGGCGCTCTGGTCGCGAACTGCGACATCCCCCTGAAGCAGGCCAAGGGGCTGAGCACCTGGACGCACGGCGACCGCGCCGTGCCGCTCAACGTCAGCGCGGGCTGCGGGCACTCGATCTACGCCCCCGTGCGCTTCGCCTGCCGCCCGGAGGCGACGCTGCTCACGCTCACCGCGCGGGCCTGAGCGCTCGATTGGGCGCTCGCGACTTTTCCTTGTAGACTCGGAGGGTTGCAAAACGGGGTGTGGCGCAGCTTGGTAGCGCGCTTCGTTCGGGACGAAGAGGTCGCAGGTTCAAATCCTGTCACCCCGACCAGTAACACCGGAAAGGCCGCCCTGCGGGGCGGCCTTCTCTGTACCCCGACCGCGGATCGAAGGGACGGCATGAGCTCGCTCCTCCCCCCGCCGCGTCGCCGCACGCGCGCCTGGGCTCTGGGCCTCGGCATCCCGTTCCTCGCCGGACTCGTCGCGCTCACCCTCACGCCGTCGCGCGTCGAACAGCGTCTGCCCAACCTGCTCGACCTCGTGCTGTCGACCGCGCACCGTCTCGGCTGGGCGTCACTCGACTTCACCCGCCTCGAGATCCTCGCGAACGTCTTCGTCTTCGTTCCGGTGGGAATCCTCGCGTTCGTGCTGCTCCCCCGCCCGGTCTGGGGCCTCGCCTTCCTCGTCGGTCCCGCGATCTCGATCGGCATCGAGGTGTTCCAGCGTCTGGCGCTTCCGCACCGCGCGGCGACCGTCTCCGACGTGATCGCGAACTCGACCGGAGCGACGATCGGCGTCGTCCTCGCCGTGTTGTCCACACTCCTCGTCGCCGTGCTCTCCGGCCCCTCGCCCTCTCGTAGGCTGGAAGCATCATGACCGCGCCCTCCCTCGTCGCCTTCGACCTCGATGACACGCTCGCCACATCGAAGGCGGCGATCACGCCACGCATCGCCTCCCTGCTCCAGGCCCTGCTGCATCGGGTCGACGTCGCGATCATCTCGGGCGGCAACGAGACGCAGTTCCGCACCCAGGTGATCGCCCAGCTGACGGATGCGGATGCCGCCGCGCTCGGCCGACTGCACCTCCTGCCCACCTGCGGCACCCGGTACCTGCGTCACGACGGCACCGAGTTCGCCACCGTCTACGCGCACGACCTCACCGACGACGAGAAGTCCGCCGCCCTCACCGCTCTGCGGGAAGAGGCCGAACGCCTCGATCTGTGGGAGGCGGAGCCCTGGGGCGAGATCCTCGAGGACCGCGGCTCGCAGATCACCTTCTCGGCCCTTGGGCAGCGCGCGCCGAGCGACGCCAAGCACGCGTGGGATCCGACGGGCGCGAAGCGCGCCGCGCTGCGTGACGCCGTCGCCGCCCGCCTCCCCGGCCTCGAGGTGCGCTCGGGCGGGTCGACGTCGATCGACATCACCCGTGCCGGCATCGATAAGGCGTTCGGGATGACGCGCCTCGCCGACCTCACCGGCATCCCCCTCACCGACATGCTGTTCTTCGGCGACCGTCTCGACGAGGCGGGCAACGACTACCCCGTGCTCGCGATCGGAGTGCCCTCGGTCGCAGTCGACGGCTGGGAGGACACGGCCGACAAGCTCGACGCCCTCCTCCCCACGCTCTGATCGACCTTTCGCAGCATCCGCCGCTCGCGCCCGCTCCGGGCCTAGCATGGCGGCATGGACGCTCTGCTCATCGTCATCATCGTGGCGGCCGCTGCCAGCCTCGTCTGCTGGGTGCTGTCGCTGATCACCCGCGACACCTCCTGGGTCGATCGCGCGTGGTCGATCGTCCCGGTCGCCTACGTCTGGATCTTCGTGGGCGTCGCCTTCGCCGAGGGCGACGGATCGGCGCGGCTCGTCGCGATGGGGCTGCTCGCCACGGCCTGGGGCGCGCGCCTCACGTTCAACTTCGCCCGCAAGGGCGGCTACACCGGCATGGAGGACTACCGCTGGGCGATCCTGCGCGGACGCATGCGCCCCTGGCAGTTCCAGCTCTTCAACCTGTTCTTCATCATCGCCTACCAGATGACGCTGCTCGTACTCATCACGCTCCCGGCGATGGTGGCCGCCCGGCATCCGTCCGCGATGACCGGCTGGGACGTGCTTTTCATCGCCGCCTTCCTCGCCTTCCTCGTCGGTGAGACGATCGCCGACCAGCAGCAGTGGGTCTTCCACCAGCGCAAGAAGGCGGCGGGAGGCACGCTCTCCCCCGGTTTCGCGACCACCGGGCTCTTCCGTTACAGCCGCCACCCCAACTTCTTCTTCGAGCAGGCGCAGTGGTGGGCGTTCTACGCGCTGGGCGCGAGCGCGGCCGTCTCGGGAGGCGCCGGACTCGTCGGCGGCGTCCTGAACCCGACGATCGTCGGAGCCGTGCTGCTCTCGCTCCTGTTCATCGGCTCGACGATCTTCACCGAGTCGATCACCGCCGCGAAGTACCCCGCGTACGCGGAGTACCGCCGCACCACCTCGATGCTCGTCCCCTGGGCGCCACGACGAAGCGCCGTCGCACCCCAGACCTGAGCGGGGTACGACGGCGCTTCGTCGTTCGGTAGAACGGATGCGCCTCAGCGCACGACTGCCTCGGCAGCGGGGCGAGCCACCGGAATGAGCCGCTGCAGCTGGGTGACGTGTCCGGGCTCGAGCTCGGCCAGCGTCGAGACGCCGAGCAGACGCATCGTGCGCTCGATCTCGCTGCGCAGGATGGCGATGGTTCGGTCGACGCCCTGGCGTCCGCCGGCCATCAGACCGTAGAGGTACGCCCGGCCGATGAGCGTGAAGTCCGCGCCCAGGGCCACGGCGGCCACGATGTCTGCACCGTTCATGATGCCGGTGTCGATCATGACGGTGAAGTCTTCACCCACCGCCTGGCGCACGCTCGGCAGCAGGTGGAACGGGATCGGGGCGCGGTCGAGCTGGCGCCCGCCGTGGTTCGAGAGCACGATGCCGTCGACACCCGCATCGCGCAGGCGCACGGAGTCCTCGACGTTCTGCACGCCCTTGATGACGATCTTGCCGGGCCAGATGTCGCGGATCACGGCGAGGTCGTCGTAGCTGATGGTCGGGTCCATGGCGGCGTCGAGCAGCTCGCCGACGGTGCCGCCCGTGGTGCTCAGCGAGGCGAACTCGAGCTTCGGGGTGGTGAGGAAGTCGTACCACCACCAGGGGCGCGGGATCGCGTTGATGATCGTGCCGAGGGTGACCTGCGGCGGGATGCTGAAGCCGTTGCGCTTGTCACGCAGACGGGCCCCGGCGACCGGGGTGTCGACCGTGAACTGGAGGGTGTCGAATCCTGCGGCGGCCGCACGACGGGTGAGCTCGTAGGAGATCTCGCGGTCGCGCATGACGTAGAGCTGGAACCAGTTCCTTCCGGGAATCTGTCCCTGAGGCTCTCGAAGGGTGGCGGCCTTCACCCCCTCGATCGAGGTCGTGCCGAGCGTCGACAGCGTGAACGGGATGCCCGCAGCGGCCGCGGCGCCGGCACCGGCGGACTCGCCCTCGGTCTGCATCAGACGGGTGAAGCCGGTCGGGGCGATGCCGAACGGCAGCGCGGAGGGGCCACCGAGAATGTCGACGCTCGTGTCGACGGTCGGTGCCGGGCGCAGGATGCCGGGGTGGAACTCGACGTCCTGGAAGGCCTGACGCGCGCGGGTGAGCGAGAGCTCCCCCTCGGCCGCACCGTCGGTGTAGTCGAACGCGGCCTTCGGAGTGCGGCGCTTCGCGATCAGGCGCAGGTCGTCGATCGTGAGCGCGGCGTCGAGGCGACGCTTGCGCCCGTTGAACTCGGGCTTCTTGAACTTCATCAGGTCGAAGAGCTCGGCGGGCTTGGGCACCTGGCGCTGAACCATGGTGGTCCTCTCAGTTGTCGGGGGTGCTGTCGGGGATCGTGTCGGTCGAGGCCGTGCGGGTCAGGCCCGCGGCGGTGTAGTAGCCGGTGATGTGCGCATGCACGAGGGCGCGAGCGGATGCCGCGTCGCCGGCGTCGATCGCCGCGACGAGGGCGCGGTGCTCCTCGCGCAGGCGGGAGGCCATGTCGTCCCAGTCGGGGATCGACGCGGCGCCGGCCTGCACGTACGACTCGATCGACGAACGGAGGCCCGCCATCATCGCAGCGATCACGGTGTTGCCGCTCGCCTCGGCGAGAGCGAGGTGCAGCTGCGCGTCGAGGGCGAGGAACTCCTCGGGGGTGAGGTCGGGCGCGTCCATGGCGGCGAGCATCCGATGGGCGGCGGCGGTGTCGCGGTCGTGCGCCGTCGCGAGCGCGTGGGCTGTGGCGTCCTCGAGCACGAGTCGGGTCGCGACGACATCCGCCAGCGGGAAGCCGTGCGCGGCCACCTGCAGGCGCAGGAGCTGCGACATGCCCCCGGTGGGCGTCGCGATGACGATCGCGCCCGCCTGCGGCCCGGAACCGGTCGCGGTGCGGATGAGGCCCATGACCTCGAGCACGCGGAACGCCTCGCGCACGCTGGAGCGGCCGACACCCAGGTCGGTGGCGAGGTCGCGCTCGGAGGCGAGCCGGTCGCCCGGGTTCAGACGCCCTTCGAGGAGGTCGCGCTCGATGTGGTCGAGCACGACTCTCCACGCGCGCACCGGCTGCTCCGCCATCCGCTCTCTCCTGGGTCGCACCGCGCGCGGCCATCTGTGGTCCGCGCTGTGGTCTGACCACACTCTACGTCGTGTGGTCAGACCACGCAACGCGGGTACGCGAAATCACCGCTCCGGAAGAGCGAAGGAAGGAGGCGGGCTCAGCCCAGGCGCCCGCCGGACTCCTGCAGGTAGCAGGTGCCGCACAGCGACTCGTAGGTCGTCACCTCGGGAGCGGCCTGGCCGTCGGCCCCCTCGTCGATCGCGACCTGGTCTCCGTCGAACACGAAGCGCCCGCCGATCACCCGGCCGTTGAACACGGCCTTCCGGCCGCAACGGCAGATGGTCTTGAGCTCTTCGAGCGAGTGCGCGATCGCCAGCAGGCGAGCCGACCCGGGGAAGGCATGCGTCAGGAAGTCGTTGCGGATGCCGTAGGCGAGCACCGGGATGCCCTCCTCGACCGCGATGCGGAAGAGGTCGTCGACCTGCTCCGGCGTGAGGAACTGCGCCTCGTCGATGAGCAGGCACGCGATGTCATCGGCATGCGCCCGCGCATCGTCCCGGCGAGCGAGGAAGAGCTGCTTCGCATCGTCGCCGGGAGCGATGAGGAAGTCGACCTCCCGCGTCATCCCCAGACGGCTCGAGATCTCGGACGCGCCCTTGGTGTCGATCGCGGGCTTGGCCAGCAGCACCCGCTGCCCGCGCTCCTCGTAGTTGTAGGCCGCCTGCAGAAGAGCGGTCGACTTGCCCGAGTTCATCGCGCCGTAGCGGAAGTAGAGCTTCGCCACCGGCCGACCTCAGACGTTGATGCCGAGGGTCGCCGCCGTCGCCGTCGTCGACTCCTTCGCCAGCGCGGCATCCTTGTTGAGCTGCTCGCCGAACGTCGGGATGAGCTCTCGCAGCTTGGGCTCCCAGGCCACGTAGTCGTCGGGGAAGCAGGTCTTCAGCAGGTTCAGCATGATCGGCACGGCCGTCGAGGCACCGGGCGAGGCGCCGAGGAGCCCGGCGATCGAGCCGTCGCCCGCGGCGACGACCTCGGTGCCGAACTGCAGGATGCCGCCCTTCTTCGGGTCCTTCTTCATGACCTGCGCGCGCTGACCCGCATCGATGAGCGTCCAGTCCTCGTCCTTCGCCGTCGGCATGAACGTGCGCAGGCTGTCGACCTTCTTGCGGTGGTTCTTCATGAGCTCGCCGACGAGGTACGTGATCAGGTCGGGGTTCGCGAAGGCGACGCGCAGCATCGGCCACAGGTTGTGCGTGCGTACCTGCGAGACGATGTCGAGCATCGAACCGTTCTTGAGGAACTTGGGGCTGAACGTCGCGAAGGGCCCGAACATCAGCGAGGCCTCGCCGTCGACCACGCGCGTGTCGAGGTGCGGCACCGACATGGGCGGTGCACCGACGGATGCCTGCGAGTAGACCTTCGCCTTGTGCTGCTCGACGATCTTCGGGTTGCTGGTCTTCAGGAACTGTCCGCCGATCGGGAAGACTCCGTACCCCTTGATCTCGGGGATCCCTGCGTTCTGCAGCAGCTTGAGCGCCCATCCACCGGCGCCGACGAACACGAACTTCGCCTTGACCTCGTTCGGGGTGCGACCGATCGTCGTGCGGTACTTGACGAGCCAGGTGCCGTCCTTCTGGCGCTTGAGCGAGCGCACCTCGTGGTTCGTGCGCAGCGTGACGCCCGAATCGGTGAGGTGGTCGAAGAGCTGGTGGGTGAGGGCTCCGAAGTCGACATCGGTGCCGGCGGGCACGCGCGTCGCGGCGAAGGGCTCACCCTTGCGGCGCTTCTGCATGAGCAGCGGCGCCCACTGGTTGATGACGCGCGAGTCCTCGCTGTACTCGATGCCGTCGAACAGGGGCTGCTTCTTGAGCACCTCGTAGCGATCCTTGAGGTACGCGACGTCCTTCTCACCACGCACGAAGGTCATGTGCGGCGTGGCGTTGATGAAGGTGGAGGGAGCGTCGAGCACGCCCTTGTCGACGAGCGACGACCAGAACTGGCGGCTCTGCTGGAACTGCTCGTTGATCGAGACGGCTTTGGCGGGATCGAGGGGTCCGGTGCCCTGCGGCATGTAGTTGAGCTCGCAGAGGGCGGCGTGCCCCGTGCCGGCGTTGTTCCAGGGGTTCGAACTCTCCTGGGCGACATCCGAGAGTCGCTCGAAGGCGACGATCTTCCACTCCGGCTGCAGCTCGTGCAGCAGAGTACCCAGGGTGGCGCTCATGATGCCACCGCCGATCAGGACGACATCGACTGTTTCGGTCACCACGACAGTCTAGTTCGCGGACGCGACCGGGCCGACCACCGGGGCCGGCCCGATCAGACCGCTTCCGCATCGCGGGGATGCCGTCGCGCTATCGCGCGCGGACCCGCTCAGGCGCTCAGGCGCTCAGTCGCTCAGCGAGGATCTCCGCGATCTGCACTGCGTTGAGGGCCGCGCCCTTGCGCAGGTTGTCGTTACTGACGAAGAGCACCAGGCCCTTGCCCGCCGGAGCCGACTGGTCGGCGCGGATGCGACCGACGAAGCTCGGGTCCTTGCCCGCGGCCTGCAGCGGCGTCGGCACCTCGTCGAGCACGACGCCGGGAGCAGCCGACAGCAGCTCGGTCGCGCGCTCGGGGGTGATGTCGTTCGCGAACTCGGCGTGGATCGAGAGCGAGTGCCCGGTGAAGACCGGCACGCGCACGCAGGTGCCCGCAACGAGCAGGTCGGGCAGCTCGAGGATCTTGCGGCTCTCGTTGCGGAGCTTCTTCTCCTCGTCGGTCTCGTTGTCGCCGTCGTCGACGAGGTTGCCCGCGAAGGGGATGACGTCGAAAGCGATCGGGGCGACGTACTTCTCGGGCTCGGGGAAGTCGATCGACGAACCGTCGTGCACGAGGCGCAGGGTGTCGCCCTGGGCGAGCACGCCCTCGACCTGGCCGAGGAGCTCCTGCGCACCCGCGAGGCCGGAGCCCGAGACCGCCTGGTAGGTCGAGACGATGAGGCGCTCGAGGCCCGCCTCCGCGTGCAGCGCCTTCAACACCGGCATCGCGGCCATGGTCGTGCAGTTGGGGTTCGCGATGATGCCCTTGGGGCGCTCGTCGATCGCGTGGGGGTTGACCTCGCTGACGACCAGCGGCACCTCGGGATCCATGCGCCACGCGCTCGAGTTGTCGACCACGACGGCCCCGGCGGCGGCGAAGCGCGGCGCGTAGGCGCGGCTGGCGGTCGCGCCGGCCGAGAAGAGGGCGATGTCGATGCCCGCGGCATCCGCCTGCTCGACGTCCTCGACGATCACCGACGTGCCGCCGTACTCGATCGACGTGCCGGCCGACCGGGCCGACGAGAACAGGCGCAGCTCGCGGATCGGGAAGGACCTCTCGGCGAGAATCTCGCGCATCACGGTGCCCACCTGGCCGGTGGCGCCCACGATGGCGACGGAGAGTCCTGAGTCGGAGATGCGGGTCATGATGTTCCTTGGCGTCGTGCGGTACTGCGTACGAGGCGCAAGGCGCGGCGTCGGGATGCGGATGCCGCGCCTGGCGCCGATGTCAGGGTTCCGGCGAGTCTATCGCTCAGCCGGACGGCCGGGCGCCGGGTCAGCGACCGGTGCCGGCGTGGACGACCGCTTCGGTGTCGCCGTCGAGGCCGTAGGCGGTGTGCACCGTGCGCGCAGCCTCGAGCAGGTCGCTGCCGCGGAGCACCACCGAGATGCGGATCTCGGAGGTCGAGATCATCTCGATGTTGATGCCGCCGGCCGACAGCGCCTCGAAGAGCACGGCCGAGACACCGGAGTGCGTGCGCATGCCCGCGCCGACGACGGAGAGCTTGCCGATCTGGTCGTCGTGCACGAGGTTCTGGAAGCCCACCTCGGCCTGGTCGCCGGCCAGGGCCTTCAGCGCCGCCGCGGCATCCGCCTTGGGAACGGTGAACGAGATGTCGGTGCGTCCGGTGGCCGAGACGTTCTGCACGATCATGTCGACGTTCGCGCCCGACTTCGCGACGATCTTGAAGATCTCCGCCGCCTTGCCCGGCACGTCCGGCACACCGGCGACGGTGATCTTGGCCTGGCTGAGGTCGGTGGCGACGCCGGCGACGATCGGTTCTTCCATGGCTGCTCCCTCGGCTTCGCGGGGGTTCTTCATGCCCTCGCCCAAAACGTACGTACCCTCGGCCGACGAGAACGACGACCGGGCGTGGATGAGCACGCCGTGGCGGCGTGCGTACTCGACGGCGCGGATGTAGAGCACCTTCGCCCCGTTGGCCGCGAGCTCGAGCATCTCCTCGCTCGAGACGTGGTCGAGCTTCTGCGCACCCGGCACCACGCGCGGGTCGGAGGTGAAGATGCCGTCGACGTCGCTGTAGATCTCGCAGACGTCGGCCTTGAGGGCGGCGGCGAGGGCGACGGCGGTGGTGTCGGAGCCGCCGCGGCCGAGCGTGGTGATGTCGCGGGTGTCGCGGTTGAAGCCCTGGAATCCGGCGACGATCACGATCGCGCCCTCGTCGAGAGCCTCGCGCAGACGGATCGGCGTCACATCGACGATGCGTGCGGCACCGTGCTGCGAGTCGGTGATCATGCCCGCCTGGCTGCCCGTGAAGGAGCGAGCCTCGAAGCCCATCGAGTGGATCGCCATCGCGAGCAGCGCCATCGAGATGCGCTCACCGCTCGAGAGCAGCATGTCGAGTTCGCGCGGTGCCGGGATCGGCGCCACCTCGTTCGCGAGGTCGAGGAGCTCATCGGTGGTGTCGCCCATCGCGCTGACGGCGACCACGACGTCGTGACCGGCACGACGGGTGTCGACGATGCGCTTGGCGACGCGCTTGATGCTCTCTGCGTCGGCGACGGATGAGCCGCCGTACTTCTGCACGATGAGGGCCACGTTCACTCCCGGGGATGTCGGGCGGATCCGCCCACCGCTCATTCTACGATCGCGCCATATGCTCCGCTGTGCATGTGACGCCGCAGCCGGGGCCGGACGATGTCGGTCGGGGGCCGGTCGTCAGGGCACCGCGGGAGGAGGGAGAGCGGATGCCGGCGGCCGCAGCCGTCCGCCGGTGGCGGCGAACCAGCATCCGGCGATCACGAGCGGGAAGCCGATCAGCAACCCGGGGGTGAGCGGCTCGGCGAGCACGATCGCGCCGAGCACGATCGCGACGATCGGGTTCACGTAGGTGAACAGCGGGGCGCGCACGGGACCGACCTCGCGGATGAGCGCGAAGAAGGCGAGGAACGCGACCGCGGTGCAGATCACCGCGAGAGCGAGCAGGGCGCCGATCGCGGGGAGGGTCGGCACCTCGTGCTGGGTGAGCAGGCCGATCGGGAGGTAGAAGACGCCGATCATGAGGAGCGAGAGCGTGATCGTTCCGAGGGAGGGCACGTCGGCGAGCTTGCGCGCGACGATGAACGGGGCGGTGGCGTACAGCACCGCGACGAGCAGCACCTCGCCGGCGGCGAGCAGGCTGACCTCGCCGCCGAACAGGCCGGGGCCCGCGACGACGATCGCGACACCGAGGAAACCGACGAGCAGTCCGATCGATCGCGCCGGCTTGAGCACTCCGCGATCGCCGCCGCCGAGCGCGATGAGCGCGGCGAACAGCGGCACGGTCGCGACGAGGAGGCCGGTCATGCCCGAGGGCAGCGTCATCTCGGCGTGCCCGAGGAGCAGGAAGGGGCCCGCCATCTCGACGGCGCCGAAGGCGAGCACCCAGGGCCAGTGCTTCCATGCCGCCTTCAACGCGCCGTTGCGCAGCGCGAAGGGCAGCAGCAGGAGCGCGGCGATGAGCGTGCGCCCGGCGACGATCGCGGGCGGCGAGAACGACTCGACCGCGATGCTGATGAACAGGTACGGCACGCCCCACAGCAGAGCCATGGCCCCGAAGAGCAGCCATCCGCGTCGCGAGAATCCGGTGTGCTGCGCGTTCATCGTCGAACCGCGCGAGGGGCCGTCACAGCACGCGCCGCCCTTCGAAGGCGCGGCCGAGGGTGACCTCGTCGGCGTACTCGAGATCGCCGCCCACGGGGAGCCCCGAGGCGAGGCGCGAGACCGTGATCTGCATCGTGGTGAGGTAGCGGCTCAGGTAGCTCGCGGTGGCCTCGCCCTCGAGGTTCGGGTTGGTGGCGAGGATGACCTCCTGCACCGTGCCGTCGGCGAGGCGGCTCATGAGCTGCGCGATGCGGAGATCGTCGGGGCCGATGCCGGCGATCGGGCTGATCGCTCCGCCGAGCACGTGGTAGAGCCCGCGGAACTCGCGCGTGCGCTCGATCGCCGCGACGTCCTTCGCATCTTCGACCACGCAGATGAGCGCCTGGTTGCGGCGCGGGTCGCGGCAGATCGCGCACCGCTCCTGCTCGGCCACGTTGCCGCACACCTCGCAGAAGCGCACGCGCGTGCGGATGTCGCTGAGCAGTTCCGACAGTCGAGCGACGTCGAACGTCGGCGTCTGCAGGATGTGGAATGCGATCCGCTGCGCGGACTTCGGACCGATGCCGGGCAGGCGCCCGAACTCGTCGATCAGCTCTTGAACGATTCCGTCGTACATCAGGCGAACCTCGTCGGGGGCTCATAGGGCTCTTCGCGCACGAACGTCGCGCCGAGCACCTGGCGGATCACGGCCTCGCCGTAGCGTTGCACTCCCCCGGGCGCCGGCGCACGCTCGGTCACGCGCGGAGCGGCGTGGGCCGAGGCGACCCGCGCCGGGGCGCTCGCGGGTGCGGCGGAGGATGGTGCGCCGGCGGGTGTAGGTGCGGCAGGTGCCGGTGCCGCGGACGCGGCGGGCACCCGCGCGGCGGAGACCGGTGCCGGCGGGGCCGAGTGCGGAGCGGGCTCGTACGAGGGGTCGTACGGCGGCTCGTCGTCGGGGAACGGCGCCTCGTCGTCGCCGGGAAGCGGCGGCTCGTCGCGATCGATCGTGCCGTCGGTCGGAGGGACGGGCGCGGATGCCGCGGCCTCGACCTCTTCGGGCTCGTCGTCGACCGGCAGGGAGGATCCGGGGCCGACCGGGGTCGTCACCGCTTCGGGCGCGGCGTCGGACGTCGGGATCGCGGCGACGGCCCACTCGGTCACCGCGGCGGGCGCGGGAGCGGACGAGGGGCGCGGGCTCGGTGGTCGGGAGGAACCCGCAGGGGCAGGCTCCGTCGGGGCGGGTTCGGCCGGCGCCTGGGCACCGCCTGCGGACCCCGAGGATCCACCCGAACGCGGTGCGCCGCCGGTCGACGCGGCACCGCCGGCCGGAAGCGGGGCCGGCCGGTACTTGACGACCACACCGAGCTCCTGCTGGAGAGCGGTGCGCAGGTGATCGGACGTGCCTGCGCCCGGCGTCGTTCCCTTGAACTTCGCGACATCGTGCTGGCTCGCGAAACCGATCGTGAGGACCTCGGACTCGGTGTCGTACGCCAGGGGCTGCACGGTGGTGACGACCAGCCACGACGAGCGGCTGATGCTCTCGAGGCGCGTGAGCACGGTCGGCCACGCGGCGACGATGCGATCGAGCGTCACCGGACCCGACGGTGCCGCGGCGGGCGTAGGCTCGGCGGCGACAGCGGCAGCGGGAGCAACCGGCTCAGCGGCGGCAGCAAGGGGCTCGGCGGCGGGCTCGGCGACGGCAGCAGCCGGCGCGGCGGAGGCAGCCACCTCTTCCGGCACGGACGTCGGGGCTGCGGCTGCGGTGGGTGCCGCGACCGGCGCGGCCGGGGCAGCTGCGGCCGGAGCAGGAGCAGCCGGAGCGGGCGCCTGCGCTGCTGCAGGTGCAGGTGCAGCCGACGGTCGCGGAGCGGCGTGCGGCTGTGTCGCTGCTGCGGGCGCAGCGGCAGCGGGCGCCACTCCGGCCGCGGCATCCGCTCCCCCGGCCAGTACGCGGGCGACCATGAGCTCGAGGTGCAGTCGCGGCGAGGTCGCGCCCGACATGTCATCGAGCGCGGCGCTGACGACGTCGGCGGTGCGCGAGAGTCGTGCGGCGCCGAAGGCGGCCGCCTGCGTGCGCATGCGCTCGAGCTCGTCATCGGCGATGCCGCGGAGCACGGCGGAGGCGCCGTTGCCGACGGCCGCGATCACGATGAGGTCGCGCAGGCGCTCGAGCAGGTCGTCGACGAAGCGGCGCGGGTCCTGACCGGTCTGCACCACGCGGTCGATGGCGGGGAACGCCGTCGCCGCATCGGCGATCGCCAGGGCGTCGACGATCTCGTCGAGCAGGGCCGCGTGCGTGTAGCCGAGGAGGGCGACGGCGCGCGCGTACGCGACCGTGACCGTCTCGGAGCCCGCGGGCGAGTCGGAGCCGGCGATGAGCTGATCGAGCAGCGAGAGCGTGTCGCGCGGCGAGCCGCCACCGGCGCGCACGACGAGCGGCAGCACACCCTGCTCGACCACGACGCCCTCTTCGACGCAGAGCTTCTCGACGTACTCGAGCATGGCCGCGGGCGGCACGAGACGGAACGGGTAGTGGTGCGTGCGCGAGCGGATCGTGCCGAGCACCTTCTCGGGCTCGGTGGTCGCGAAGATGAACTTGACGTGCGGCGGCGGCTCCTCGACGAGCTTGAGCAGCGCGTTGAAGCCCTGCGGCGTCACCATGTGCGCCTCGTCGAGGATGAAGATCTTGAACCGGTCGCGGCTCGGGGCGAAGGTCGCCCGCTCGCGCAGGTCGCGCGCGTCGTCGACGCCGTTGTGGCTCGCGGCGTCGATCTCGACCACGTCGAGCGATCCGCCACCGGCGCGCGAGAGCTCGACGCAGCTGGGGCAGGTGCCGCAGGGGACATCGGTCGGCCCCTCGGCGCAGTTCAGGCACCGCGCGAGGATGCGCGCCGACGTGGTCTTGCCGCACCCGCGCGGGCCGGAGAAGAGGTAGGCGTGGCCGACGCGGTCGCCGCGCAGCGCGGTCATGAGCGGGTCGGTCACCTGGGACTGCCCGATCATCTCGCCGAACGTCTCGGGGCGGTAGCGGCGATAGAGGGCTGTGGTCACCAGAACAGCCTACGGCGTGCCACGGACATCGCGGCAGGTGCGTCGCCGGAGACGCACCTGCCGCGCGCGATCACTCCGGCGGTGCGAGCACCGGGATCGACGTGGTGATCACCGGGACGGATGCCGAGAGGCGCGTTCCGTCCTCGCGACGGGCGTCCGCGAACTGGCGCAGCGTCGGGCGACCCGGGATCAGCGGGCCCTGGTCGGCGAGCGGGACGACGACCTCTTCGCCCTCGGTCGCGATGTAGGCCTCGTCGCGCACCGTGAACGGCACCGGTGCGCCGGAGCGAACCCGCAGACGCAGTTCGTGGGCCGTGATCGTGACCGTGACCTCGGACTCCTTCCACTTCATCGGGAAGGTCAGCGAGGGCCAGGCCGCGGGCAGACGCGGGTCGAAGCTCAGCTCGCCCTCGTAGTCGCGCATGCCGCCGAAACCGCACACGAGCGCGGTCCACACGCCACCGGCGGAGGCCACGTGCACCCCGTCGGCCGCGTTGTTGTGCAGGTCGTGGAGGTCGACGAAGATCGACTCCTCGAAGTACTTCAGCGCGAGGTCCTGATACCCGACCTCGGCCGCGAGGATCGACTGCACGACCGCCGAGAGCGTCGAGTCGCCCGTGGTGAGCGGGTCGTAGTAGTCGAAGTCGGCGCGCTTCTCCTCGGGCGAGAAGTGGTTGCCCTGCAGGAACAGCGCGAGCACGACATCCGCCTGCTTGAGCACCTGGAACCGGTAGATCACCAGCGGGTGGAAGTGCAGCAGCAGCGGACGCTGCGACGACGGCGTGTGCGCCAGGTCCCAGACCTCGCGCTCGAGGAACAGGGAGTCCTGCGGGTGGATGCCCAGGCTCTCGCTGTATGGGATGAACATCGCCTCGGCAGCGCGCTCCCACGACTCCGCCTCGCCCTCGAACAGGCCCGTGCGCTCGACGAGGTCGCGGTAGTCCTCGGGGTACGTCTCGCGGATCTCGCGCACGACCTCGGCCGCGAAGCGGAGGTTGTAGCGGGCCATGACGTTCGTGTAGAGGTTGTCGTTCACGACGGTCGTGTACTCGTCGGGACCGGTGACGCCGTGGATGTGGAAGGTCTGCAGACCGTCGGCGGCATCCGCGTTCTCGACGACCTGCGCCGAGCGCCAGAAGCCGAGCGTCGCCCACAGGCGCGCGGTCTCGACCGCGACGTCGGCGCCCTCGCGGCGGAGGAACTCGGTGTCTCCCGTCGCGCGCACGTACTTGCCGAGCGCGAAGCTCACGTCGGCATTGATGTGGTACTGCGCCGTGCCCGCGGCGTAGTAGGCCGAGGCCTCCTCGCCGTTGATCGTGCGCCAGGGGAAGAGCGCCCCCGCCTCGTTGAGCTGGGCCGCACGCCGACGCGCCGCCGGCAGCATCAGCACGCGGGCGCGCAGCGCGTTGCGCGCCCACTGCGGCGACGTGTACGCGAGGAACGGGAGCACGTAGATCTCGGTGTCCCAGAAGTAGTGGCCGCTGTACCCCGACCCGGAGACGCCCTTGGCGGGGACTCCGGTGCCGTCGGCGCGGGCCGCGGCCTGCGCGAGCTGGAGGAGGCACCAGCGGGTCGCCTGCTGCAGGTCGTCGTGACCGCCGATCTGCACGTCGCTGCGCTCCCAGAACGCGTCGAGCCAGTCGCGCTGGCGCTGGAACTGCGTCTCGACGCCCTCCACGGCGACGCGGTCGAGGGAGCGACGGCAGCGGTCGACGAGCTCGCGCGGAGGCACCCCGCGCGAGGTGTGGTAGCTCACGAGCTTGGTGACGGTGATCGGCACTCCGGCCTTGGCCTGCACCCGGAAGACGTTCTTCGCGATGTCGGCCTCGACGAGGGCGCGGGCGCTGTACTCGTTCTCGGTCTCGAGGACGTGGTCGGCGACGACGGCGACGGTCATGCCGGAGTCGGCGACGCGGTACGACAGCGCCGAGCGCAGGCCGTCCTGCCAGTGCTCACCGGGCTCGAGCACCCGATCGGCGATCTTCTCGGCCTTGCGCGGGTCGAAGCCCGGCTTCTGGGCCTGGGTCGGGGTGCCGGCGTAGACGCCCGCACCGTCCTGGCGATTGAGGATCTGGCAGCTGATCGTGACGGGAGCGTCGGAGTTCTCGACGACGACCTCGAGGCGCAGGATCGCGAGGTGGCGCTCCTCGAAGCTGACGATGCGCTCGTCGCGCATGCGCACGCGCTTGCCCGACGGCGTCTCCCACACGACGAGACGCTCGAGCACACCCGTGCGCATGTCGAGGGTGCGGCGGTACTCGCGCACATCCGCCTCGTCGAACGAGATCGGCTCGTCGTCGACGTAGACGCGCATGACCTTGGCGTCGGGGGCGTTGACGATGGTCTGGCCCACCTCGGCGAAGCCGTAGGCCTGCTCGGCATGACGGATCGGCCACGTCTCGTGCAGCCCGTTGATGAAGGTGCCGTGCTCGTGAGCCCCGCGGCCCTCGATGTGATTGCCCCGGAGACCGAGGTATCCGTTGCCGATCGAGAACAGCGTCTCGCCGACGCCCTCCTCGGAGTAGCGCGTCTCGATGAGGCGCCACGGGTCGACGGGGAAGCGGTCGCGGTCGATCATGCGGTGGTCTCCGGTGCAGAGTTCGGGGTGGTCGGGAGGAAGCGGTCGAGGTCGTCGACGACGACGGTGGCGCCCGCGGCGCGCAGCGCGTCGGCCCCGGTGCCGCGGTCGACGCCGACGACGTGCGCGTAGCCGGCGGCCGATGCGGATGCCGCGCCCGAGGTCGCGTCCTCGACGGCGACGCTGCGAGCGGGGTCGACGCCGAGCGCCACGGCGCCGGCGCGGAACATGTCGGGCGCGGGCTTGGACGCCAGACCGTCGCGCTCGGCGACGACGCCGTCGACCACGATGCGGAAGTACGAGCGGAGGTCGGCGGCGGCGAGGACCTCTTCGGCGTTCTTCGAGCTCGACACCACACCGAGCGGCACCCCGGCCGCGTTCAGACGCTGGACCAGCGCGAGCGAGCCCGGGTACGGGGCGATGCCGTCACGGCGCAGCTCGGCGGCGAAGGCGTCGTTCTTGCGGTTGCCGATGCCGCAGATGGTGTCGGCGGAGGGCGGGTCGTCGACCTCGCCCCAGGGGATCTCGACGTTGCGGCTGTGCATCAGGCTCGCGACACCGTCGTAGCGCTTCTTGCCGTCGACGTAGTCGAAGTAGTCGGCGTCGGTGTAGGCCGGCGTGATGCCCCACTCGGCGAACACGTCGTCGAACACGGCTTTCCAGGCCCGCATGTGGACCTCTGCCGTCGGCGTGAGCACGCCGTCGAGGTCGAACAGCACCCCTTCTGCGGCGAGCAGATCGGGCAGGTTTTCCGGCACAGAAGCCTCCAGGGAGAAGGTCGAGGGTTTCGGCACTCCTCCGTGCCACCATGACAGCGTAATGGGGAGCCGCGCCCCAGAGTAACCCCTGTGGAAAGCGTGCGCTCAGAGCATGTCGGCGGTCTGCCGGGCGATCTGCAGTTCCTCGTTCGTCGGGACCACCAGAACCGTCACCGTCGAGGCATCCGTGGAGATCCTCCGGATGCCGCGACCGCGCTCGGCGTTGCGTGCCTGATCGACCTCCACGCCGGCGAATCCGAGGGTAGCGAGGGCCTCCGCGCGCACCCGGGCGGCGTTCTCGCCGACGCCGGCGGTGAACGAGATCACGTCGACGCCGCCGAGCTGGGCGATGTACGCCCCGGCGTAGGCGCGCAGGCGGTGCACGTAGACGTCGAAGGCGAGGGTCGCCGCCTCCTCCCCCGCATCGACGCCCGCGAGGATGTCGCGCATGTCGCTGCGTCCGGCGAGGCCCTGCAGTCCGCTGCGGGTGTTCAGCAGCGCATCGAGCTCGTTGATCGAGAGGCCGGCGCGACGCGAAAGGTGCACCAGAGCCGCCGGGTCGAGGTCTCCGGAGCGGGTGCCCATCACCAGGCCCTCGAGCGGGGTCAGTCCCATCGACGTCTCGACCGAGCGCCCTCCGTCGATCGCGGTGACCGACGCTCCGTTGCCCAGGTGGAACACGAGCTGGCGCAGGTCGCCGAGGTCGCGGCCGAGGTACGCCGCGGCCGACTCGCTGACGAACTGGTGGCTGGTGCCGTGGAAGCCGTAGCGCCGCACGCGGTGCTGCTTCGCCAGCTCGGCGTCGATCGCGTAGGTGTAGGCCGCAGCGGGCAGGGTCTGATGGAAAGCGGTGTCGAACACGGCGACGTGCGGCACGCCGCGGAAGACGGCCTGCGCCGCGAGGATGCCGGCGAGGTTGGCCGGATTGTGCAGGGGCGCGAGTACCGACAGCTCCTCGATCTGCCGCTCGACATCGGCATCGATCAGGGTCGGCGCGAAGAAGCGGGCTCCGCCGTGCACGACCCGGTGTCCGACGGCGACCGGCGGATGCTCGGCGAGAGAAGGTCCGTGCTCGGCGAACTGCTCGAGCATCACCGCGAAGGCCGCATGATGATCGGGGATCGAGCGCTCGTCGCTGTATGTCGCGTCGAGCATCGTGGGCACGGCATCCGCATCGGTCTCGGGTCGCACCGTGTGCGAGGCCGCACCGGTGTTCTGACCGATCCTCTCGATGAGGCCCGAGGCGAGCTCGTGCTCGCGCTCGATGTCGAGGAGGCTGTACTTCAGCGACGACGAGCCGCTGTTGATCACGAGGATCGCGCTCATGCGGTCTCTCCCTGCGCCTGGATGGCGGTGATCGCCACGGTGTTGACGATGTCCTCGACCAGCGCGCCACGCGAGAGGTCGTTGATCGGCTTGTTGAGTCCCTGCAGGACCGGTCCGATCGCGACCGCGCCGGCGGAGCGCTGAACGGCCTTGTAGGTGTTGTTTCCCGTGTTCAGGTCGGGGAAGACGAACACGGTGGCGCGACCCGCGACCGCGGAATCGGGCAGCTTCGCCTTCGCGACGGCGGCATCGGCGGCCGCGTCGTACTGGATCGGCCCCTCGACGAGCAGCTCGGGCGCGCGCTCGCGCACGAGCGCCGTGGCCTCGCGCACCTTGTCGACGTCGGCTCCCGACCCGGACTCGCCGGTCGAGTACGACAGCATCGCGACGCGCGGATCGATCCCGAACTGGCGGGCGGTCGCCGCCGACGAGATCGCGATGTCGGCGAGCTGGACGCTCGTGGGATCGGGGATGACGGCGCAGTCGCCGTAGACGAGCACCCGGTCGGCGAGCGCCATGAGGAACACGCTCGAGACGACGTTCACGCCCGGCTTCGTCTTGATGATCTCGAAGGAGGGTCGGATCGTGTGCGCCGTCGTGTGCGCCGCTCCCGAGACCATGCCGTCGGCGAGACCCAGGTGCACCATCATCGTGCCGAAGTACGAGACGTCGGTCACGGTGTCGGCGGCCTGCGCGAGGGTGATGCCCTTGTGCGCCCGCAGTCGTGCGTACTCCTCGGCGAACCTCGCGACGTACTCGGGATCGGTGGGGCTGATCACCTGGGCCGCGGCGATGTCGATGCCGAGCTCGACCGCGCGGGCTCGCACGGCGGCCTCGTCGCCGAGGATCACGAGATCGGCCACCTCGCGGGCCAGCAGCGTGGCGGCAGCGCGCAGGATGCGGTCGTCGCCGCCCTCGGGCAGCACGATGCGCCGGCGGTCGGCGCGGGCGCGCTCGATGAGGCCGTACTCGAACATCAGCGGGGTCACGACCCGCGATTCGGCGAGCCCGAGCTGCGTCGCGAGCTCGGCGATGTCGACATGGGTCTGGAAGAGTCCGAGAGCCCGGTCGTACCGTGCGCGCGAGTCGGCGGAGAGCCGGCCGCGCGCGCCCATGACCCGCACGGCGGTGTCGTAGGTGCCGAGATCGGTGGCGATGATCGGCACCGTCGAGGGGAACCCGTCGAGCAGCTGCGTGATCGGCTCGGGAAGGTCGAAGGGCCCGTTCAGGATGATGCCGCTGACGCGGGGGAAGGTGCCGGAGGCGTCGGCGAGAAGCGTCGCGAGCAGCACCTCGGTGCGGTCGGCCGGAATCACGACGACGGATTCCTCGGTGATGCGCGGCAGCACGTTGACCATCGACATGCCGGCGACGACGATCGACAGCGCCTCGCGGGTCAGCCGCCCCTCGTCACCCTTGATGAGACGGCCGTCGACGGCGGCGAGGATGCCGCGGATCGAGGGCGCCACGAGCGTGCGGTCCTCGGGGATCGCCCAGACGGGCGTGCTCTTGCCCGGCCGCACCCCGCGCACCGCCTCGATGATGGCGTCGAGCTCGGCGGGGTCCGAGCGGTTGACGATCGCGGCGAACAGCTCGGCGCGCTCCTGCTCGAGCTCCGTGAGTGCGAGTGCGGCGATCTGCCCGACCGCGGCCGGCACCCGGGCGGTCGTCGTGCCGAGCTGCTCTGCCTGGCGCTGCTGGTCGCGTCCCGACAGCACGAGCAGCACCGGAGCTCCGAGGTTGGCGGCGATGCGGGCGTTGACGCCGAGCTCGGCGGGGCTGGCGACGTCGGTGTAGTCGCTGCCGATGATCACCACGGCATCGCACTGCGCTTCGACCGCTTTGAACCGTGCGACGATCGTCGACAGCGCGTGCTCCGGGTCGTGGCGCATGTCGTCGTAGCTGACGCCGATGCAGTCTTCGTAGTCGAGGTGCACGCCGTCGTGGGCGAGCAGCAGCTCGAGGATCTCGTCGCGCTCGGTGACCGAGCGCGCGATCGGCCGGAACACGCCGACCCGCGGGGTGACCCGCATGAGCGCGTCGAGCACGCCGAGGGCGATCGTCGATTTTCCGGTATGGCCTTCGGCCGAGGTGATGTAGATGCTCCGCGCCACGGTTCCAGCTTAGGCGCACCTCACTCGGCACGCCCTGGGAGCGGACCGGACTTAATCCTCGCGTGATTCCCGGAGGTCAACACGGTGCCGACAGCGCGTCGACGACGGCGGTCGCATCGGCTGCGTAGCGGGAGTAGTAGGTGGGATCGAGGTTGATCTGCACGCGATGGATCGCGAGCGACGGGTCCATCGAGGACCACTCCGGCACCCGCGCCAACCGCTCGTAGAAGAGCGTCGCGGACGTGGCGGGATCCATGCGCTGCTCGACGCTCCCCCACCACTCCTGCTGCTGGAACAGGCCGATGCTCGTGGTGCGCGAGCCGTCGGGATTCGTGAATCCGCTCGTCTCCCAGTCGCCGTAATCGATGTTGCGCAGGCTGCTCTCGCCCATCGCGGTCATCACGCCCAGGATCTGCCCGTCGCGCGCGAAGCCCAGGGCGGATGCCGTCGCCATGATCGTCGCGGCGTTCTCGAGCTGCTCCCCGCGCCACCCCTCGATGCCGGCCGAGGGGTAGGTGCGCGGGTCGCTCGCGCAGATCGCGAGGGGCTTCTCGTGCGCGAGCCCGAGCGGCACGAGCACGGCGATCCCGGCGAAGAGCACGACGGCGACGGCCCCGATCAGCACACGCCGGAGCACCAGCATCCGCCGCCGACGCCGGGCGGCCCGTGCGCGGACGCCCGGTCGGCGCCGGGCCGCGGGCCGACGCTTCTTCCGGCGTCGAGCGGGTGTGCGCGAGCGCGACCGCGGCGCGCTCACTCCGCGGAGCCCCCGCGTCGCCCGACGAACACGGCGAGCGCTCCGCCGATCGCCCCGAACAGGTGCGCCTGCCACGAGATGCCCTGGCTCACGCCCACCACGCCCGCGAGCATCGTCGCCCCGTACACGCCGATCACGACGAGCGCGATGACGGCGTATCCGATGCGGTGGGCGACGCGGCCCGGCGCGAAGACCCGCACGACCGTGTACCCGAAGTAGCCGAACACGAGCACGGATGCCCCGACCGTCACCGTTCCCGGGGCGTTGAAGACCCAGGTGCCGAGGCCGCCGACGACGGCGACGATCGCGGTGACCGTCCAGAATCTGCGGGTGCCCTCGACCGCGACGAGCAGTCCGAGCACGAGGAACGGCACGGAGTTGCCGATCAGATGCGCCCAGTTCGCGTGCAGCAGCGGCCCGAGCACGATGCCGAGCAGACCCTCGGGATCCCAGGAGCGGATGCCGAAACCCGTGAACGAACCCGGGAGCAGCGCGTCGGCGAACTGGATCGCCCACATCGCGGCGAGGAGCAGCACGGGGGAGGCGAAGCGCGAGAGAGCGTTCTGCCGCGGAGGAGTGGTGGCGCCGGTCACATCACGATCCTGACAGGACAGCCCCGGAGGAGGCTGAAAAAGAAAGTGACCCTCCGCGCACCCAGCAGAGCCCGGTTACCCTTGCTGCGTTTCCGCCCTGGGGGAATTGGCCTGGATGCCGCCACGCGGAGAGCCGTCGACAAGTCTAACCGATGAGCGGGCGCACCTTTTGACAGACTGGGGAGATCATGCCGCCCGAGCCCGTCGCCTCCCCACTCACGGGCTGGATTTTCACGGGCGAACTGCGCACGTACCAGGCCGAGGTCCTCACCCGGCTGCCGGTCGGCGGTCGGGACCCGCTGCACGTCGTCGCCCCTCCCGGATCGGGCAAGACGCTGCTGGGTCTGCTGCTCGCGGCGCGCGAACGCCATCGGACCCTCGTCCTCGCCCCGACCGTCACGATCCGTCAGCAATGGGTCCGCACCGCCGTCGACCTCGCCCCGGATGCCGGCGCCGTGTCGGACGACCCCGAGACGATCGCCGACCTCACCGCTCTCACGTACCAGGCGCTCAGCGTCACCGGTGACGGCTCACCCTTCGACGACCTGGCGCGGGTGGTGTGGGCCGAGGAACTGGTCGAGGCGGGGCGTAGCGACGCCGATGCCGCGACCTGGCTCGCCGAGCTCGCGATCGACAATCCGGCGCAGTACCGCTCCGGCATCCGTCGCCGCACGCGCCGATTGCGTTCGCAGTTCGCCCGGCGCAATCCCGCCGAGCTCGCGCGCGTGCTGCACCCGAACGCCACGGCGCTCATCGACCGCCTCGTCGCCGCCGGGGTGCGCACGGTCGTTCTCGACGAGTGCCACCACTTGCTCGACCACTGGGCCCTGGTCGTGGCGTACCTCGCCGCGCGCATCCGCGAGACGGGGGTCGAGCCGTTGCTGATCGGTCTCACCGCCACCCTGCCGTCGCCGGACGACGAGACGGAGTACGAGAAC
The DNA here is from genome assembly GCF_037149655.1 of Microbacterium sp. USHLN272. Taxonomy (NCBI): domain Bacteria; kingdom Bacillati; phylum Actinomycetota; class Actinomycetes; order Micrococcales; family Microbacteriaceae; genus Microbacterium; species Microbacterium sp. USHLN272. The sequence continues at coordinate 62,242 of NZ_JBBCRA010000003.1, forward strand.
TACAGCCAACTGCTCGGAGAGGTCGACTACGAGGTCCCGACTCCGGCGGTGGTGAAGGAGGGGCACCTCGCCCCGTACCGCGACTTCGTTCTCCTCACCGAACCGACGCCGGCGGAGGCCGGTTTCATCCGCCGGCACGAGGCGCTGCTGCACTCGATGATCGTCGACGTGCTGTCGACCACCGACGGCATCTCTTTCCTCGAGGAGCAGCTGCAGCCCTCCGACGGACCGCCCGGCGAAGACCCGCTCGCCCGCATCGATCGGGCACTGTCCGCGGACTTCGCCCTCACCCGCTCGTGCGCGGTGGTGCTGCGCGAGGTCGTGCCGCAGCATCCGCTCGTCGCCGCCATCCCGCAGGTGCTGCTCGACCGCTGCACGACCGACGATCTGCTCACCGTCCTCGTGCGGTTCGCGCAGGCGCGCCTGCTGGCCGATCCGTCGGCCGCGAACCAGTGGGAGCACGTGCGGCGCTCGCTCGCCGACTTCGGCTACCTGCTCACCGACCGCGGGCTGCGCCGCGGGCGCAACCCGGTCGAGACGACACTGGCCTCGTCGGAGGCGAAGGATGCCGCGGCCGTCGAGATCCTGCACCGCGAGCTCGCGAGCGACGACGGCGAGCGCATCCGTGCCGTCGTCGTCACCGACTTCGTGACGCACGGCAATCGGCGCGGTGCGGATGCCGCGGCCGGAGCGCTGCGCACCTTCGACGCCCTCGTCGCTGATCCCGTCGTCGCGGGGCTGCGGCCGGTGCTGCTGACCGCGCAGTACCTGCGCGTGCGCGCCGACGACGCCGCGACGCTCGCACCCGCGCTCGCGGATCTGCTCGGGGTGACGGTCGATATCGGCGAGGCCGCCGGGGCCACGCGCGACCTGCGCGCGTCCGGCGCCGGCAGCGGACGCATCGTCGCCGCGGTGTCGGAGCTGATCCGTCGCGGAGAGGTGCGTGTGCTCGTGGGTACCCGTGGCCTGCTCGGCGAGGGATGGGACTGCCCCGCCGTGAACACCCTCATCGACCTCACCGCGGTCGCGACGTCATCGGCGACGCAGCAGTTGCGTGGCCGCACCCTGCGCCTCGATCCGGGCTGGCCCGAGAAGGTGGCGCACAACTGGTCGGTAGCGTGTCTGATCCCCGCCGATGTCGCTCTCGACGACACGAGCGAGCCGGATCGTCTGCGCCGCAAGCACTCGCATCTGTGGGGCCTGAACGCCGACGGCGACGGTCGGATCGTCAGCGGACTCGCGCACGCACTGCCCTCGGCAGCGGCCCAGGCGTTCGAGGCGGTGCTCGACAAGCATCCGGATGCCTCCATCCGCGGCGTCGATGATCTGCTGCGCGCCGCGTGGCCGGCGCGCGCGACCACGCGCGCCGAGTGGCGCATCGGCGACCCGTACACGTCGCGCGAACGCGACGAGATCACGGTGCGGCAGGTCGCGGCGGCTCCCCTGCTGCGCACCACCCAGGTCGCGCGCGCCGACGGCGCGACCTCCGCCGTGGGCGGGGCGCTCGGCGTCGGCCTGCTGCTCGCCGTGCTGGCGGGTCAGGGACTCGCGGTGCACCCGGCGCTCGGAGCCGCGCTCGTCGCGGCCGGTGGGGCGCTGGCCGCCGCGACGACGCTCCTGCCCCTGCTCGGGCGCACCCTGCGCGATCGCCGCCACCCCGCCGAGGTGTACCGGTTGGCCGCCCTGGTCGTCGCACGCACCCTCCGTGATGCCGGGCGCATCGGCTCCTTCGACGACACCGACATCGTCGCGCACGTCGACGACGACCGCACCAGAGTGCGCATCGAGCTGGGCGGCACGCCCGCGGATCGTCGAGTGGTGACCGATGCCGTCGAAGAGCTGTTCGCGGCGGTGCGCACGCCCCGCTTCCTGCTGCGGATCGACCGCGGCGCCGCAGGGTCGACGCGTCTGTTCGAACGCCTCGCCGACCGACTCTCCCCGGGGCGCACCCTCCTACCGGTCCCGCGCGCGATCGGACGGCGGCGCGGCGATGCCGAGCAGTTCGAGCGCCACTGGCGGCAGGCCATCGGCACGTGCACGCTGCACGAGCTGCAGGGCGCGCAGGGTCTCGCCCTGCTCCGCGTCGCCCGCAGCAGCGAGGGCCGTGTCGACGTCGCACGGCCCCGCGCCCGCGTCTGGGGCTGAGGGGTGTGCGGGGCGGCGCCCGCGACCCGAGGAAGCACAGCGATCTGCCAGCCCCACGCCGATGCCCTGCGGGTTACGATCGAGTAACGCGCGCTGCAGCGCCGACGAGAGGGAACGCATGACGGACAACTCCCCCCTGATCACGGCCGAACAGTTCGCCGCCCAGACCTCCGCGATCCTCGCCTCCGTGGGAGAGGTGATCGACGGAAAGCCCGATGCCGTGCGCAGTGCGCTGATCTGCCTGCTCGCCGAGGGCCACCTGCTCATCGAGGACGTGCCCGGGGTCGGCAAGACCATGCTGGCGCGCGCCCTCGCGGCGAGCGTCGACGCGACCGTGCGACGCATCCAGTTCACCCCCGACCTCCTCCCGGGCGACGTGACCGGCGTCTCGGTCTACAACCCGGTCGACCGCGAGTTCGAGTTCAAGCGCGGCGCGATCTTCGCGCACATCGTCATCGCCGACGAGATCAACCGGTCCTCGCCCAAGACGCAGTCGGCACTGCTCGAGGCCATGGAGGAGCGTCAGGTCACCGTCGACGGGTCGACGCATCCGCTCCCCTCGCCCTTCCTCGTCGTCGCCACCCAGAACCCCCTCGAGATGGAGGGCACGTACGCCCTGCCCGAGGCGCAGCGCGACCGCTTCATGATGCGCATCTCGATGGGATACCCGGATGCCGCGGCCGAGGCCCTCATGATCCGCCAGCGCGACGTGGTGAACCCGCTCGCGGCCGTCGCGGCGGTCGCCGATGCCGGCTCGATCTCGCAGCTCATCGCCTGGGCCCGCGCCGTGCACGTGGCGCCTGCGCTCGAGGAGTACACGGTCGCCCTCGCGCAGGCCACGCGCACCGACCCGAGCCTGCACCTCGGGGCGAGCCCCCGCGCGACGCTGCAGCTGATCCGTGCCGCGAAGGTGTGGGCGGCGCTCGACGGCCGCGACTTCGTGATCCCCGACGACGTCACCGCCCTCCTCATCCCGGTGTTCGCGCACCGGCTGCTGCCCGCCCGCGGTGCGCACCGCGCGGGCGCCCAGCCCATCGAGACGGCCCTCGCGCACATCGTCGAGCGCGTGCGCGTGCCCGTCGCGAGCCGCGTCTGAGACAGTCGATGCGACGCCGCCGATCCCTGACCCGCCGCGGTGCGGGCGCGCTGGTCGCGGCTCTGCTGTGCGTGATCGGAGCGAACCTCGTCGCCGCACCGATCCTGCTCTACATCGGAGTCCTGCTCGCCCTCCTCACCGGCTTCTCGGCGCTCATGGCCTGGCTCCCGCGGCGCACGGGCACCGTCTCCCGACAGGTGTCGACCGACCTGCTCACGGTGTCGGAGACCTCGCGCGTCAGCATCCGCTTCGCCCTGCGCTCGCTGCGCGTGCCGCACGCGCTGTGGCACGACGTCCTGCCCGACGCCGTCAGCGGCGACGCCGGCGGCGAGTATCCGCCGCAGTCCGGGCAGCTCGGGTACCGCATCACGGGCGTGCGTCGCGGTGTCTGGCCGATCGGGCCGCTCGTGCTGCGCACCGTCGACCCCTTCGGTCTCGCGCAGCGCGAGCAGGAGTTCGGCGAGACGCGCACCGTCACGGTCGTGCCCGAGGTCTTCGCGCTCGAGCCCCTCGCCGTGCGCGTCGGCGCGGCCGGAGGCACGGCGCACACGTCGTCGACGCGCCTCGGCCAGGGCGCCGACAACCTCTCGCCCCGGTTCTACCTGCCGGGCGACTCGATGCGCCGCATCCACTGGCGTGCGACCGCCCACCGCGGGCAGCTCATGGTGCGGCAGGAAGAGGAGGAGTCGAGCCCCGATGCGATCGTCGTGCTCGACCGCAGCGCCGAGCGGTGGGATCGACCGGGGGACGACGCGGATGCCGCGTTCGAGGCCGCGGTCTCGCTCTGCGCCTCGTCGGCCGTGCATCTCGCCGACGAAGGGTACGGCGTCGACGTGATCGACAGCGCGGGCGTGCTGCTCGGCACCCTTCGCGGTCACGAGGACGACCGTGATGCCCTGCTCGTCGCCCTGGCACTGATCGCGCCGCGGGGCGACCACCGCGACGTGGCGACGCTGATCGGCGGCGCTCCTCCCGGCCCTCTGGTCTACATCACGGGCAGGCTGACGGAGGACGACGCGGCATCGTTGCGAACCGCCGGCGCGGCCGCGGGCATCCTCCTCGCCACCGGGCCCGAGCAGGGTGCGGCCGAGGCGGCGACGCGCAACGGCTGGTCGTTCGCCCCGCTCGGTGATGACGTCGCCGCGGCATGGGCGGACGCCCTCCCGGAGCGGATCGGAGTCGGCGATGTTCCGGGCTGAGCAGGCGACGGCGAGCGCCTCCCGACGGTCACGCTCACGCTCGCGCTCCCGCTCTCGCTCGAAAGTCGCGTGGCACCGCGACGAGGAGACGCCCACGGCGATCCTCGCCCCCTCGGTGCTCGCGGCGGTCGGCGGTCTCGTCGCGATGTGGCCCTTCACCTCGGTGATCGAGGCGGGAGCCTGGTCGTTCGCCGTCGTCGCGGCGGTCACGCTCCTCCCGTTGACCGGGCTCGTGATGCGCGTGCTGCTGCGTTACCGCCGCGCGTGGCTGCGCGATGTCGGCACCCTCCTCGTGCAACTGCTCGTCGCGATGGCGCTCGTCACCCAGGTGACGGCGGGCGACTCGGCGTTCTTCGGGATCATTCCGTCGCCCGCCACGCTCTCGACGTTCGGCGCGTTGACGGGCGCGGCCTGGCAGGAGGTCGCGGTCGGGTCCGCGCCGCTCGCCGCCTCGCGCGGGCTCGCCGCGACGATGGCGCTCGGCTTCGCGATCGTCGCGGTGCTGCTCGATCAGCTGGCCGCGGCCCGTGCGGCGATCCTCCCGATCCTCCTCGTCGGTCTCGTCGGATCCGTCCCGATGATCGTCACCCTCGGCGACGCGAACGTGGTCTGGTTCGTGCTCTTCGCCCTCTTCGTCCTCGCGCAGCTGCGCTACGCGACGCGCGCCGATCCGCAGACGCCGCGCCGCACCTCGGCATCCGTCGCGGTGGGCATCGGCGCCGCGGCGATCGCCGTGACGCTCGCCATCACACCCGGTCTGCCTCTCGCCGCCGGACTCACCGGCACCGGAACGGGCATCACGGTCGACGCATCGCTGCGGCTCGGCGACGATCTGCGCCAGCCCAACCCCGTCGAGGTGCTGACGGTTGCGACGGCGGGCGGCGCGGCGCCGTATCTGCGGCTCACGACCCTCTCCGACTTCGACGGCGAGGTGTGGCAGCCCGACCGAGGGGGCCTGCAGTCGCAGGCCGACGGATTCGGCGACCCCGAGTGGGGCGCCGACGTCGAGGTGACGGAGACGACGACCTCGATCCGCATCCTGCGGATGTCGAGCTCGTGGCTGCCCGTCCCCTACCCCGCGACCGACATCCAGGGCGTGCCCCGCGCCTGGCGGGTGATGCCCGACAACCGCACGCTGGTCTCGCGCAATGCGGATGCCGTCGGCGCCGACTACACCGTCTCCTCGGTGCGCGTGACCCCCACGCTCGAGCAGATCCGCGCGGTGTCGGCGGCGGAGTCCACCGCAGAGACCGATGACGTCGAGATCCCCGACATCGTCGGCGAGTTGGCCCGCGAGGTCACGGCAGAAGAGGGTACCGACTACGACCGCCTGCTCGCTCTGCAGGACTGGTTCCGCAGCGACTTCACGTACTCGCTCGACACCCCGGTCGAGGAGGACTTCGACGGCACGGGAGCCGAGGCCGTCGCCCGGTTCCTCGACGTGCGCTCGGGGTACTGCGTGCACTTCGCCGGCGCCTTCGCCCTGATGGCCGAGAGCCTCGGCATGGAGACCCGGATCGTCGTGGGGTACCTGCCCGGTTCGCTCACCGGCGAGAAGCGCGGCGACGAGTCGATCTACTCCGTCACGAGCGATCGCCTGCACTCTTGGCCGGAGGTGCTCTTCCCGGGCATCGGCTGGGTGCCCTTCGAGCCCACGGCCTCGCTCGGGGTGCCGACCGAGTTCCGCACGGCGGTCACGGGTTCCCCGGGATCGGGCACCACACCGTCGGGCACCCCGGAGACCACGGCTCCACAGGCCGAGCAGACGACGGCCCCCGAGGTCGATCGTCAGGATGCCGGCGACAACAGCTCCTCCTCGGGCGAGCTGCGCACGGTCGACCCGACACCGGTGATGTTCGTGATCCTCGGCGCGGTCGTGGTGCTGCTGCTTCCCGCGCTGATCCGCACCCTCGTTCGCGCCCGTCGCCGGGATCGCGCGCGCGACGGCGACGCGGGCGCCGCCTGGACCGAGGTGCGGAGTACACTCGTCGATCTCGGCATCCCGCCGTCGGATGCCGATTCGCCGCGCATGCGTGCGGCCGCACTGATCCGCGAACGCGGTGTCGATGCGGCGGCGATCGGACGCCTGGCAGACGCCGTCGAGCGAGCGACCTATGCCCGATCCGGAGCGGATGCCGCCGACCTCGCGTCGGATCTGGGCACCGTGCTGCGCGATCTGCGGCGCAGCGTCGATGCACCGGCGCGCACCCGGGCGCTCCTGGTGCCCCGCTCGCTCTTCGTCGCCCGGGGAGTCGACACGCTCGCCGCGACCTAGGGTCTCGACCGGTTCCGACCGGTTGCGACCGGTTGCGACCGGTTCCGACCGGTTCCGACCGTGGATGCGGTACGTCAGGCGGCGTGCTGTGCGCAGGCGACGCGGTCGCAGTCCTCGCACACGACGAACTGCGTCCGGCACGAGAGGTCGGGGCAGTTCGCGGTGCGCGAGGTCGCGGCGCCGCAGCCGACGCACTTCCCGATCACGGCCGCATGATCGGAGAAGTCGATCGATCCGCGCTTGTCGAAGACGTACAGCGAGCCGTCCCACAGGCCGTCGTCGCCGTACTTCTCGCCGTAGCGCACGATCCCGCCCTCGAGCTGGTAGACCTCGCCGAACCCGCGCGCGGTCATGAGGCTCGACAGCACCTCGCACCGGATGCCGCCGGTGCAGTAGGTCACGACGGGCTTGCCCTTGAGGTCGTCGTAGGCGCCCGAGTCGAGCAGGTCGACGAAGTCGCGGGTGGTCTCGGTGTCGGGAACGACCGCGCCGCGGAAACGCCCGATCTGCGCCTCGAGCGCGTTGCGGCCGTCGAAGAAGACGACGTCGTCGCCGCGCTCGGCGACCAGGTCGTGCAGCTCCTCCGGGCTCAGGCGGGTGCCGCCGCCGACCACGCCGTTCTCGTCAACCCTCAGCTCTCCCGGGGCGCCGAACGAGACGATCTCGTCGCGCACCTTCACGCTCAGCTTCGGAAAGTCGAGGCTGCGCCCCTCGGCATCGACGCCGGTGCCCTCGCTCCACTTGATGTCGGCGTTCTTGAAGGGCGCGTACGAGCGGAAGGAGCGCGCCCATTTCTTGAGCGCAAGGAGGTCGCCGCCGAGGGTGCCGTTCACTCCGTCGCCCGAGATCAGCAGCCGTCCGCGCAGACCCAGCGCCTCGCCGAGGTCGCGCTGCCACACCCGGATCGCATCGGGGTCGGCGAGCGGGGTGAAGACGTAGAAGAGAACGATCTTGGGGGTTGCCACCTCAAGATCGTACGCCGCGTCACGGAGCATCTGCCGCATCGGATAGGATGGACAAGTTGTTCCCTGGTGACGTGTCCGAGCGGCCGAAGGAGCACGCTTGGAAAGCGTGTGTTGTGCAAGCAACCGCGGGTTCGAATCCCGCCGTCACCGCCAGATGACGAAGAAGGCCCCGCATTCGTGCGGGGCCTTCTTGTTTCCGAGGTGCGGGGTGTCCACCGCGACGACGTCCGTGGCGATCACGCCTGACGCCCGCGTCATCCGCCCGACGGGTTCTCGAGGGGCATTCCGTCGTCGTCGGTGCTCTCGTCCCGGAGCATCTTCTCGGTCTCCTCCGAGGCTCCGGTCTGCTCCGAAACTCCGTTCTCCGACGCGCCACCGGATGCGGCGCCTGCGTCGTCATTCGTCGCGGGGGTTCCCTGCGTGTTGCGCGAATCGTTCATGGCCCAGCTCCGATCTGTCGCGGACGATGAACGTTACGGGCGCTGTCGCTCCCGCCACAGGGCGTTGACCAGCCCGGACGCCAGCGAGACACTACCTTCCGCGCACGTGCCCGTTCGAGGGGAGAGCCTCAGCCCGCGAAGGTCACGCCGTAGCTCTGCCCGCCCGGGGCGGTCGGGAGCGGCGTCATGCCGAGGCGCTCGTAGAAGGCGGCGGCACCGGTGTTCGCCGGATCCATCCCGAGATGCAGACCCTTCACGCCGCGACGCGAGAGCTCGTCGAACAGCGTCTCGATGAGTCGGCGCCCGAGGCCCTGACCCTGCGTCTCGGGCAGCAGGTCGATGTGCAGGTGCGCGGGATACTCCCGGGCGTTCGGCTCGGCGCCGGGCCGGCGTCCGTAGGCGTACGCGAGCATCTTCTCCTCGCGCGTCTGCGGCTCGGCGGGCTGCGGGAAGCGGTCGGCGAACCGCGGCCACCATTCGTCGCGGAACCACTGCTCGAAGGCATCCGTGTCATCGGTCGCGACGATGTACCCGATCACGCGGCCGTCGTCCGATTCGACGACCCACGCCAGGCTCGGGTCGCGCTCGACGTACGGCACCGCGAACAGCAGGCCCCAGAGCTCGTCGTCGGAGAACACACCGGTGGCATCCTCCCCCGCATCGGCGGTGCGCACGCAGACGTCGAACAGCGACGCGCGATCGGACGGACGGTACGGGCGGATGCTCGACACGGGGACTCCTCAGTGAGTGGGTGCGTCGGTGAGTGGGGCGTCGTCCAGACTATCGGCGGGCGGCTCCGCGGCACCCGGGCGCCGCACCCACGGCAGCAGCCACGCCGCCAGCAGCAGCACCACCCCGGCCCCGAGCAGAGCGCCGCCGATCGTGTCGGTCGCCCAGTGCACCGAGAGGAAGGTGCGCGACAGCGCCATCAGCACGATCCACAGCGCCCCCGCGATCCGGATCCACACATTCGGGAACAGCACCGCGAAGACGAGGGCGAGGGTCGCGGCATTCGCAGTGTGCCCGGAGGGGAACGACCCGTAGTCGCTGAGCACCAGCATGTCCTCCGGCCGCGCGCGCCCGAAGAGGTGCTTGAGCAGCTGCACCGCTCCCGCGCTCGCGAGGAACGCGAGCGCCGCGAACACGCCAGATCTCCAGCGGCGTGCCAGCAAGAACGAGATGATCACGACGAGCGGCACGAGATACACCGCGACCCACCCGCCGCCCACCGTGTCGAGGGCGTGCGCGAAGGCGACCAGTCCCTCCGAGCGGAACGACACCACCACGTCGTTCCACCAGGCGTCGAACACGAACGGGTGCGCGACCCCGAGGGTGATCAGCGCGCCCAGCGCGAAGGTCAGCGCGACGCACCCGACACCCGACCACACCAGCATCCGCCTGTCCATCGCCCCATTCTGTCGGAGCGCGCCTGGGAACCCGGGAGGTGCGCCCGCCGCGTCAGGGAGTGAGCAGGCCGACGGTGCGCGGGCGCACGACGAACCAGAGCGCGAGGATGCCGATCGCCGCGCACCCGGCCATCACCGCGGCCATCGTCGTGGCCGTGATGCCCGCGTCGTGCGAGACCCAGCCGACGACCGGCGAGATGAGACCGGCGACGCCGAAGTTCGTCGCGCCGAGGATCGAGGCAGCGGTCCCGGCCGCCTTCCCGTGGCGGTCGAGCGCCAGCACCTGCACGTTCGGGAACGTGAAGCCGCACGCGGTCATGAAGACGAACAGCGGGATGACGGTGCCCCACAGTCCGAGTCCGAGCTGGTCGGTCACGATGATCGCGGTGCCCGCGAGCAGCAGCACCGAGGTCGAGTACGCGAGCACCCACTGCGGGCCGAAGCGCGCGGCGAGGCGCGAGGCGGTCTGCACGCCGACGACGACGCCGAGCGAGTTCACGGCGAAGAGCAGACCGTACTGCTGCGGGTCGAGACCGTGCGTCTGCTGGAACAGGAACGGCGAGGCCGACAGGTACGAGAAGAGACCCGAGAAGGTCATGCCGCCGATCACGAGCACCCCGAGGAACACGCGGTCGGAGAGCACCGAGCGGTAGCGCTGCAGCACCGTGGCGCCGCCGCCCTGACGACGGGCCGCGGGGAGGGTCTCGGGGATGAAGATCAGGGTCGAGATCAGCATCACGACGCCGTAGGCCGCGAGCACACCGAAGATGCCGCGCCAGGGCATGAGCGTCAGCAGCCACGAGCCGATCAGCGGGGCGACGACGGGCGCGACGCCCGAGACGAGCGCGAGGCGCGAGAGCATCACCACGAGTCGGCGGCCGCCGAACAGATCGCGCACGATCGCCATCGCGACGACACCGCCGGCTGCGGCACCCATGCCCATGAGCACGCGCGAGGCGCTGAGCAGCTCGAGCGTGGGCGCGAACGCGGCGGCGAGGCTCGCGAGCACGTGCAGCGCCGTCACGATGATGAGCGGGAGCCGCCGGCCGATCTTGTCGCTGAGCGGACCGACGAGCAGCTGCCCCACCGCGAAGCCGATCATGGTTCCGGTCAGCGTGAGCTGGATCGCCGCGGCGGTCGTCTGGAAGTCCTCTTCGAGCACCGGGAAGGCCGGGAGGTAGAGGTCGATCGTGAACGGCCCGAGGGCGGTGAGCGCTCCGAGGAGGATGATGTACAGCGCGCGCCGACCGTTCGAGATCGAGTCTCCCGGGTGCAGCATGATCGGCGCCGTGGTCGGGTTGGACCCGAGCGTGCGGATCGCTCCCGTCGCGGCGGGGATGCGGATGCTGCCGGTCGCCGTGCGTTCGGGCGCGGCGTGTGCGGGGATCGTCGGGACGGAGTCGGTGCGAGGAGCGTCGGGCACGACGGCCTTTCGGAGCGGGGGCGGACGGTCGAATCGATTCGACCCAGCCACCCATTCTACGGGCACGCCCGCTCCGGCGTGCCGAGACACCACATCCGCGACGAGACATCACGGCCCCCGCGGTGTCTCGCGAGGGATGTGGTGTCTCGCGCTCCGACGCCCCGCGTCAGGAACCGATGCGAGCGAGCCCCTGCTCGAGGTCGGCGATGAGGTCGTGCACGTCCTCGATGCCGACCGACAGGCGCACGACGTTCTCCGGAACCGCGAGAGCGGTGCCGCGCACCGAGGCGTGCGTCATGTCCGGCGGGTAGCCGATCAGCGACTCGACGCCGCCGAGCGACTCCGCGAGCTGGAAGATCTCCGTCGACTCCGCGAACGCCTTGGCTGCGTCCGGGCCCGCGGCGAGGGCGAGCGACAGCATGCCGCCGAAGCCGCTCATCTGGCGGGCCGCGATGTCGTGGCCCGGGTGCGAAGCGAGACCCGGGTAGAAGACGCGCTCGAACTCGGGACGGCTCTCCGCCCACTCGGCGATCGCCTGGGCATTCTCGGAGTGCTGACGCACGCGCACCGCGAGCGTCTTGATGCCGCGGGTGGTGAGCCAGGCGTCGAGCGGGGCCGACACGGCTCCCACGGCGAACTGCTGGAACTTGATCGCGTCGAAGTGGGTGTCGTCGCCGAACACCACCGCGCCGCCCAGCACATCGGAGTGCCCACCGAGGTACTTGGTGGTCGAGTGCACGACCAGGTCGGCGCCGAGGGCGAGCGGCTGCTGCAGCGCCGGCGAGGCGAACGTGTTGTCGACCACGACGACGGCGCCGGCCGCGTGCGCGACCTCCGCGACGACCGCGATGTCGACGATCTTGAGCAGCGGGTTGCTGGGCGTCTCGAGCCAGACGATCTTGGTCTCGGGGCGGATCGCCGCGCGCACCTCGTCGAGGTCGCCGAGCTCGACCGTGGTGGTCTCGATGCCCCACGGTGCGAGCACGCGGGTGAGCAGGCGGTAGGTGCCGCCGTAGACGTCGTTGCCGAGCACGACGTGGTCGCCCGGCTTCAGGATGCCGCGCAGCAGCGCATCTTCGGCGGCGAGCCCCGAGGCGAACGACAGCGCCGAGGCGCCGCCCTCGAGGGCGGCGAGCTGGGTCTCGAGCGACGACCGGGTGGGGTTGCCCGCGCGGTTGTACTCGTAGCCCTCGCGGAAGCCGCCGATGCCGTCCTGCACGTGCGTGGAGGCCTGGTAGATCGGCGGGATGATCGCACCGGTGCGGGGATCGGGTTCCTGACCTGCGTGGATGGCTCGGGTGGCGAAGGAGTGCTCGGACATGCCCCTCAGCCTACGTGCGGGCTCCAGAGCGGCGGCGATCCTGTTACGTCGCGCGTCACTCGTCGCGCGTCACTTCGAGAGGTACGCGAGCAGATCCTGCCGGGTCAGGACGGTGTGCGGCTTGCCACCCTCGGTGACTAGCAGCGCATCGGCGGCGGCGAGCGCGGCACGCGCCTGCGCGACGGACGCGTGGATGCCGATGAGCGGCAGCCGCTCCCCCACGTGATCGCCCACGGCGTCGGCCGGGTTGGCGTCGCCGCGGAACAGCAGGTCGAGCAGACCCTTCTCGTCGACCGTGCCCACGACCTCGCCCATCATGACGGGCGGCTCGGCGCTGAGCACGACGAGCTGCGAGACGTCGTACTCGGTCATCATGCCGATCGCCTCGAGCACCGTGTCGGTCGGGTGCGCGTGCACAAGATCCGGGATCGCCTCGCCCTGGCGCGCGGCACGGGCGGCGATCACGTCGGCGACGGTCTCGCCCTCCTCCACCTCGCTGAACCCGTAGGAGCGCATCCAGCCGTCGTTGAAGATCTTGCCGAGGTAGCCGCGACCGCCGTCGGGCAGGAGCACGACCATCACGGCATCCGCGGGCAGGTCCTTGGCGATGCGCAACGCGCCGACGACGGCCATGCCGCTCGACCCGCCGACGAGGATGCCCTCCTCGCGGGCGAGACGGCGCGTCATCGCGAACGACTCCGCATCGCCCACCGCGACGATCTCGTGCGGCACCGCCGGATCGTACGATCCGGGCCAGATGTCCTCGCCGACGCCCTCGACGAGGTACGGACGCCCGGTTCCGCCGCTGTAGACGCTGCCCTCGGGGTCGATGCCGATGATGCGCACGCGGTCGTCCGACACCTCGCGCAGGTAGCGCCCCGTACCGCTGATGGTTCCGCCCGTGCCGACGCCGGCGACGAAGTGCGTGACCGTGCCGTCGGTGTCGCGCCAGATCTCGGGACCCGTGGTCTCGTAGTGACTGCGGGGACCGTTGGGGTTCTCGTACTGGTTGGGCTTGAACGCGCCGGGGATCTCACGCGCAAGCCGATCGCTCACGCTGTAGTACGACTCCGGGCTGTCGGCCGGCACCGACGTCGGCGTCACGACGACCTCGGCTCCGTAGGCCCGCAGCACGTCGATCTTGTCGTCGCCGACCTTGTCGGGCACCACGAAGACGCACGCGTATCCGCGCTGCTGGGCGACCAGGGCGAGTCCGACACCGGTGTTGCCGCTCGTGGGTTCGACGATCGTCCCACCGGGCTTCAGCTGCCCAGCCGCTTCCGCCGCATCGATGATGCGCGAGGCGATGCGGTCCTTCGACGAGCCGCCGGGATTGAAGTACTCGAGCTTGACGAGCACCGTGCACGCAACGCCCTCGGTGACGTGACGGAGCTTCACGAGGGGCGTGTCGCCGACGAGGTCGACGATCGAATCTGCGTACTTCATAGGTTCAGCGTAGAACGACGGATGCCGTGGCGCAGAAGTGTTGCACCACGGCATCCGTCGTTCAGGCGTCAGCCCTTGGTCGCGCCGGCCAGCAGGCCGCGCACGAAGAAGCGCTGGAGGGCGAAGAACACGATCAACGGGATGATGATCGAGATGAAGGTTCCCGCCGACTGCAGGAACCACTTGTTGCCCCACGTGCCCGACAACGAGTTGAGGGCCTGAGTGATCGGCAGCGCGCCCGGCGAGGCGAAGATCGTCGCGACGAGCAGGTCGTTCCACACCCAGAGGAACTGGAAGATGCCGAACGACGCGATCGCGGGAGCGGCCAGCGGCAGGATGATCCGGAAGAACACCTGACCGTGACCGGCACCGTCGACACGGGCCGCCTCGATGATCTCGCCGGGGATCTCCGAGATGAAGTTGTGCAGCATGAACGTCGCGAGCGGCAGCGCGAAGATCGCGTGCGCGATCCAGACGCGGGCGAAGCTGTACTGCACCTCGTTCAGACCGAAGCCCGGGAAGATCGGCACGTCGTTGATCGACAGGCCGTCCGAGAACAGGCTCAGCAGCGGCACGAGGGCCATCTGCAGCGGCACGATCTGCAGCGCGAAGACGAACACGAACAGCATGTTGCGACCCTTGAAGTCGATCCATGCGAACGCGTACGCGGCGAGCGCCGCCATCACGATCGGGAACACCGTCGCGGGGATGGTGATCGCGAGCGAGTTCACGAACGCCGAGGCGAGCGTGGTCGAGGTGCCGCCCGAGTTCCAGGCCTGCACGTAGTTGTCGAGTGTGAACTCGGGGTTCGTGAAGACCGTCCACCAGCCCGAGTTCTGCGTGTCGGCACCGGGACGGAACGAGGTGACGAAGAGCCCGAAGGTCGGGATCGTCCAGAAGATGGCGATGATCGCGGCAGCGATCGTCGCGCCCTTCGACGTCAGCTTCTTGTGGGCGATCGCCTCGTTCTTGCGCGTGTCACGGGCGACCTGCCGCTTGGTGCGGTTGTCGGGCGTGACGACGAGTTGTGTGGCGCTCATCAGCGGATCTCCCTCTGCTTGGCCATCGATCGGGCGTTGTAGACGATCAGGGGCAGCACGAACAGGAACAGCACGACGGCCAGCGCCGAGGAGTGCCCGTAACTCTGGAACCTCTGCTGCTGGTTGACCATCTCGAATCCGAGCACGCTCGTCTCGTCACGACCACCGGTCATGACGGCGACGATGTCGTACACCTTCAGCGAGGCGATCGTGATCGTGGTGAGCACCACGATCAACGAGGAGCGGATGCCGGGCACGGTGACGTTGCGGAACCGCTGCCAGGCGTTGGTGCCGTCGAGTTCGGCGGCCTCCATCTGCTCGATCGGCACGGCCTTGATCGCGGCGGAGAGGATCACCATCGCGAAGCCCGTCTGCGTCCAGATGAACACGATGAGGAGCATCAGGGTGTTGAGCACCGGCTTGATGGCGAGCCACTGCACGGGGTCGCCGCCGAACGCGGTGACGATCGCGTTGAGGAGACCGATCTGGTCACCCTGACGCGCGTCGTACATGAACTTCCAGATGATGCCGGCGCCGACGAACGAGATCGCGACGGGCATGAACACGAGCACCTTGAGGATCTTCTCGCCGCGCGCCCGGTCGATGAACACGGCGTAGGCGAGACCGATGACCACCGAGATGGTCGGGGCCAGGAGCGCCCAGAGGATCGTGTTGATCACCGAGGAGGTGCCGACGGGGTTCGTGAACACCCAGACGTAGTTCTCGAAGCCGACGAAGTTCGCGCCGGTCTTGTCGAAGAACGACTTGAAGATGGTCGAGATCGCCGGGTAGATCAGGCCCAGGATGAGCATGATCGAGGCGGGTGCCATGAAGAGCACGAGCTGGAAGAGGTAGCCGGCTCCCTGGCGGGCGCGGAAGTCCGCGAAGAAGAGCAGAGCGCCGACCAGCAGGGCGATCGCCACGACGTAGAGCACGGCGTTCTGGTACGGACGCAGCAGCAGGAAGGCGAGCACCGGGATCACCAGGCAGGCGACCAGCCGCATGATGAAGTAGCCGCGGCCGGGGCGCGGGGCGAACTCGATGAGCACCAGGATGATGGCCACCACCACGCCGAAGACGGCGAGGATCACGGGGATCTGCACGAGCGGGTGCATGCCGCCGAGGGCGACGAAGAAGCTGTTGAGCGAGAACCCGATGGTCGTGCGGGCGGATTCTTCGGTGGAGGTGGTGAAGACGAGCAGGAGAGCGAGGGCGACGAGCACGACGAAGCCGATCGCGAGGACGGCGCGCGTGATCGCGCGCCCCTTCGGATCGGCGCCGTGCCTCGTCACCGGAAGTTCGTCGGCTTCGACGGACTTCTCGATGGTCGCTTGCGACATGGGAGTCCCCTTCTGAGTACTGCCGCGTACTCGAGCGAATGGATGGGAGGAGCGGGGCCGGGCTCTGGAGCCCGACCCCGCTCAGCTCACGCTGATCGTAGCGAGACGATCAGTTCTCGTAGCCGGCCTGGATGTCGGAGAGCACCGTGTCGGTGTCCTTGCCGTCGATCCAGTCGACCATTCCCTTCCAGAACGAACCCGAACCGACGGTCGACGGCATCAGGTCGGAGGCGTCGAAGCGGAACGTGGTGGTGTCGCTCTGCATCGTCTCCATGGCCTCCTGGAGGAACTCGCTCGAGGCGAGGCTCGGGTCGGCGTTCTTGTTGGCGGAGATGACACCACCGAGCTTCACGCGTGCGTCGGCGAACTCCGGCGAGGCCATGAACTCGAGAACCTGCTGGGTCGCGTCGTCGTCGGAGAATCCGGCGACGAACTCGCCGCCACCCTCGACCTGGACCTCGCCGGCCGTCTCGCCCGGCATGATGAACGCGTAGACGTCACCGTCGGGTGCGACCTCGGGCGTGTTGCCGTCGGCGGTCTGCGCCTCGAGGAAGTTCGCCGAGAGGAACGACGCCTGGTGGGTCAGGGCGCAGTCGCCCTTCGCCAGGGTCGCCGCCACGTCGCCGAAGGCGGTGGAGTTGATGCTCTTCACGTCGCCGTAGCCCGCGTTGACGTAGTCCGGGTTGAGCAGGATCTCACCGACGGCGTCGAAGGCATCCTTGATCTCGGGGTCGGTGAACTTGACCTCACCGGCCACCCACTGGTCGTAGACCTCGGGGCCGGACTGACGGAGCACGAGGTCCTCGATCCAGTCGGTTCCCGGCCAGCCGGATGCCGCCTCGGACGAGAAGCCGGCGCACCAGGCGGGACCACCGGTCGTGTCGACGATCGTCTGGGTGAGAGTCAGCATCTCGTCCCACGTCTGCGGGACCTCGACACCCCACTCGGCGAACTGCTTGGGCGAGTACCAGACGTAGCCCTTGAGGTTCGCGAGCATCGGAGCCGCGTAGAACGTGTCGTCGAACGTGCCGTACTTCTTCCAGTCCTCGGACCAGTTCTCGTCGACCGCGGCCTCGACGGCCTCGGGAGCCGCCTTCACCTTGCCGGTGTCGACGAGGGTCTTGAGCAGACCCGGCTGGGGGACGATCGCGATGTCGGGGGCGTCGCCACCGGTGACCTTGGTCACGATGTTGCCCTCGAAGCCCTTGTCGCCGGTGTACTCGACGGTGATGCCGGTGTCTTCGGTGAACTGCTCGAAGGACTTGTTCAGGTCGTCAGCCTCGACGCCCGTGATACCTCCGGAGATGCGGACCGTGGTCTTCGCATCTCCACCGCCGTCGCCGCTGCCGCCCTCGGCGCAGCCGGCCAGAACCAGGGTCGCTGCTCCGACGAGCGCGATCGGTGCAAGAAGGCGGTATCGCTGTGACAAAGCCATTTACTTCTCCTCTTCAGGTGGATCATCGTCCGCCCAAGGGAGCAATCGCCGCAACCATTGGGGAACCGATTCCAGGTAAACCTACTGGCCTTTCCTCCCGCGGCACAACTGGGGAAGGTCACAAGATCGCATCCTTTCGCGGCATATCGGGATGCGGAATGGGAGCGCTCTCATTGTTTTCGTGTGGAACCGGTTCCTTTTCGGCCCCGTCACGCACTACGCTGACATCGGCGCGTCCCCCCGCGCGCCGGCGTCGATGCCAGGAGCGAGAACCCTCGATGCCGAGATTGGTCGAGGAGGACCGATGAGCAAGATCGCCGACGTCGCAGCCCGCGCCGGCGTCTCGAAGGCGACCGCGAGCAGGGCTCTCAGCGGACGCGGTTACGTCTCGGACGACACGCGTCAGCGCGTGGAACAGGCCGCCGCAGAGCTGTCGTACGTCGCCCACTCCTCCGCCACCAGCCTCGCCACCGGCCGCACGCAGACCGTCGGGGTGGTCATGCCCCCGGTCGACCGCTGGTTCTTCGCCGAGCTCCTCGCCGGCATCCAGGAGGCACTGTTCGCGCTCGACTACGACCTCGCCCTGTACGGGGTCCCCGAGGGGTCAGAGACCCGCGAACGTCTCTTCTCGAACGTGCTCCCCCGCCGTCGCTTCGACGGCATCATCGCCGTCGGCATCCAGCCCAGTGCTCACGAACTCGAGCGGTTGCAGCAGACCGGGCGTCCGCTCGTCAGCGTCGGGCCCTACAGCGAGGGATCGAGCGCCGTCTCGATCGACGACGCCGCCGCCGCGCGCATCGCCACCGAGCACCTGATCGAGCTGGGCCACACCGCGATCGCGTTCGTCGGCGGGACGACGGATGCCGCGGCGCTCAGCTACGGCGACGAGAAGCGCATCGACGGCTATCTCGCCGCGCTCGGCACCGCCGGGATCGCCGACGAGGCGCGCGTGGCAGGATCGGGACCCACCCTCTCCGAGGGGTACGCCGCAGCCGTCGGCATCCTCGGAGATCGGCGGCACCGACCGACCGCGATCGTCGCGGTGTGCGACGAGGCCGCGATCGGAACGATCATCGCCGCCCGGCGCCTCGGCATCGCCGTGCCGACCGAGCTCAGCGTCGTCGGCATCGACGACCACGAGCACGCCGAGCTCTTCGCTCTGACGACGATCCGCCAGTCGCCGCGCGACCAGGGTCACGACGCCGTCCGCCTCCTCACGCAGAGGATGGACGACCCGGATGCCGGCGTCGAGCAGGTCGCCGCGGCATCCGCCCTCGTGGTGCGCGGGTCGACCGCCGCGCCGCGCTGACGCCCGCCCCCCTTAACGCACGAATGCCCCGGCCGGAGCCGGGGCATTCGTGAAGCGTTCAGACGCGATTACTTGAGGGTAACCGTGGCGCCTGCCTCTTCGAGAGCAGCCTTCGCCTTCTCGGCGGTCTCCTTGTTCGCGCCCTCGAGCACGGCCTTGGGAGCACCGTCGACGACGGCCTTGGCCTCGCCGAGGCCCAGCGAGGTGAGCTCGCGGACCGTCTTGATGACCTGGATCTTCTTGTCGCCAGCCGACTCGAGGATGACGTCGAAGGAGTCCTTCTCTTCCTCAGCCTCAGCAGCGCCTGCGCCACCCGCAGCGCCGGCAACGGCGACGGGTGCAGCAGCGGTGACCTCGAACTTCTCCTCGAACGCCTTCACGAACTCGTTGAGCTCGATGAGGGTGAGGCCGGCGAACTGCTCGAGCAGCTCCTCGGTGGAAAGCTTCGCCATGATGTATCTCCTAGATAGATGGGGTTTGTAGACGAGATCGCCGGACGCTTACGCGGCCTCTGCGGTCTCCAGCTTTTCGCGAAGCGCGTCGATGGTGGCGGCAGCCTTGCCCATCGTCGCCTTCATCATGCCCGCAGCCTTCGCCAGCAGAACCTCACGGCTCTCGAGCGAGGCGTACTTGTTGACCTCGTCGGCGGTGAGGGCTTCGCCCTCGAAGATGCCGGCCTTGATCACGAGAAGCGGGTTGGCCTTGGCGAAGTCACGCAGAGCCTTGGCGGTGGCGACGAAGTCACCGTGCACGAACGCGACGGCCGACGGACCCTTGAGGTCGTCGTCCAGCGCGGTGATGCCGGCCTTGTTGGCCGCAAGCTTGGTCAGCGTGTTCTTCACCACGGCGTACTCAGCGTCCTGACGGATGCTGTTGCGCAGCTCCTTGAGCTGGGCAACCGTCAGACCGCGGTACTCGGTCAGCAGGACGGCGGACGAGTTCTCGAATGACTTCGTGAGCTCGGCGACCGATGCATCCTTCTGCGCCATGGTCACTCCTTGGTGTGTACGAGGCGCCGCACGGTGGTGGGGCGCCGACCTGGACCGCCCGCAAAAACAAGAAGAGCTCCGGCGCAAGCGCACGGAGCTCTGAGAAGATCGTGACACCTGCGCGGGCCCCTGCGATGCAGAGCTTCGATCGACATGTACTCGCGCACACGACGATGACCAGCGGTCTTCGGTTGGTTCAACTGTACCCCACGGCATCCGCTCCCCCAAATCGCGGGGTCTCTTTGCGCCGCCATGATCGCCGAGACAACGGCACGGCGCGGACGAGCGGCGTGTGGGGTCGGCGAGGTCGGAGGGCGGGGTTACGCTCGATGGGTGACCCCCGAACTCGCCGCACGCATCGTCGCGGACTCCCGCGACCGCGTCGCCTGGCTGCGGGCCCGGTCACGAGGCATCACCGCCACCGATGTCGCCGGACTCACCTCCGAGAGGTCGATCGCGCGCGCGGCGGAGTCCAAGCTCGGCGGCGGACCCCGCTTCGGCGGCAACGCCTACACCGATCACGGCCGGCGCCGCGAGCCCGAGATCGCCGCCTGGGTGGCGGCGACCCACGGCATCCTGCCCTCGTCCGCCCTGTTCCGCGCCGAGGTCGAGCACCGGCACCTCGCGACCCCCGACGGCATCGCGGTCGACGCCGACGGCCGCATCAAGCTCGCCGAGATCAAGACGACGAACAAGGCGTTCCGCGGCATCCCGCGCACCTACCTCCGTCAGGTGTGGTGGCAGCAGCACGTGCTGGGTGCCGAGCGCACGCTCTTCGTCTGGGAGGAGCACGTCGACTTCGCCCCCGTCCACGACGAGCCGCGCTGCGTGTGGATCGACCGCGACGACCGTGAGATCGCGAAGCTCGTGGGTCTCGCGACCGACCTCATCGACGAGCTCTACCGGCGTACGACCGGCCAGCAGGTTCCGAGCCGCACGACGGATGCCGCGGCCAGCCGCCGCGAGCAACTGCGGGAGCGCGACGCGTTCCGCGCGCTCGCCCTCGCGGACTGACGCCTCGCAGACCCGCGCGCGGCCGCAGCCCCGGTTCAGGTGCCGTTGACCGGTGCGGAGCACACGGGTGAGAGCCCGAGCGGGCCTCCTCCGGTGTTCGTGAACGTCACTCTCGAGGTCTGGGTCGACACCCAGGTCGACGTGGCGTTGAGCTTCGTCCGCACCTGGAACACCATCGACCCGCCGAGAAGCAGGCTGAGGAGGTCGCTGATGATGCCGGTGTTGAAGGTCGTTCGATATACCCCCGGCGACACCGTGGTGGTCGTGACCGCCTGCCAGTTGTCGCCGGCGGCGTTGAACGCCCACTGCGCGTTCGTCGCCGGAGCGAAGCCCGAATAGGCGGCCCCCGCAGGGAACGACCACTCCAACGTCACGCCGTTCGCGAGCCCCAGTCCCAGCAGCCCCGTGCAGTTCACGACCGCGGTGATCTGCGGTGGGACGAGGCGGAACGAGGTGAACGTTCCCGAGGCGACGTTCTCGGTACCGGTGAACCGCGCCTCGGTGAGGGGGACGTTCGAGACCGTGCCGCCGGCGAGCAACACCGACAGCCCGACGATCCCGGCGAGCATCCGCCGTCTCCTCCCACCCCGCGCCCGGATCCGCTCCCGCCCGCTCATGCGTCGCCCTCCGGGAGCTGCGCGCCGCGGCGGTCCCGCCGGCGCAGCACCACGAGTCCGATGCCGGCCACGGCCAACCCCACGCCCGCCCCGGTCACCCACGGCGCGATCGTCCCGCCCGTGGCCGGGAGAGGATCGCCTCCGGGTCCGGTGACCACCGCCTCCCCCGCACCCTGCGCGTGCACCCGCACATCGGTGATGCCGTCGTCGTCATCGGCGTCGAGAGTGATCCACAGTCGCAGGTGCGCGACGTCGGTGGAGGGGAATGCGGCGAGCGCGACCTCGGAACCGTCGCGCGGGATGCTCCACCCCGACTCGAGCTCCTCGGCCCCGCCCGGGCATCCGCTCTCCTGCCACTCCTGCATGCAGAGGGCCGCGTCGACCAGCAGCGGCGCGTCCCCGGCGGCGCTCACGGCGATCGTGACGGTGCCGGGATCGGGCGGGCTCGCACTCACCGCGACGTCCCACTGGACCGGCTCGCCGGGCAGCAGCCGCGAGGCCTGCGCCCAGTCGGCGACCGAGACGAGGCGCAGCACGCGCCCCTGGATCACCTCGGTCGTCGGAGCGGCCCACGCGGGGGCGGCAGCCAGGATGGCGGGGGCGGCCGCGAGGATGCCGGCGGCGACGAGCGCCGACGGGAGGATCGCGAGTCGGCGCCTCATGTGAGCCCCTGCTGCTTGCGGGTCGCGGCCGATCCCGACCGTGGCCAGAACGCCCAGATCACGAGCACCGTGGCCCCCGCGGTGAGTCCTCCGAGCACCCACGGGTCACCCATTCCGACGATCACGCTCGCGATGCCGGGGATCGAGAAGAGCACGGTCCGCACCGAGGTCACGGTGTAGGGGAAGGGGTCGTCGGTGGCGTTCGCGTCGCCGCGCATCGTGACGATGCGCTCGGACTCGCTCGCACCGGCTTCGACCGAGGTGACGCGGTGCGTGACGGGCAACTCGTCGTCGCGGTCGACCGTGACGACGTCTCCGACCTCGACCTGAGCGGCATCCACCCGCTGCACGACCGCCACGGATCCTGCGGGGATCGTCGGAGACATCGACCCGGTGCGGAACATGATGAGCGTGACGTTCGCGGTCACGGCGAGGATCACGAGCACGATGCAGACGACCCCGGCCGCGGCGGCGATCCACAGGCCGAGGTCGCCGAGCATCCGTCCGATGCCGCCGCGGCGGCGGGGCACCGCGGGCGCCGGCGCCATCGCAGGCGCGCCCGACGCGACGGCCTGCTCGCGCAGGCCCCGCCTCGTGGTCGGCGTGCTCATCACCCCTCCTCGCGTGGTCGACCGCTGCGGACGGTCAGGTGGATGTTCCCTGGATCTGCCAGGTCTGCGTCATGGTGAGCCCCTGCGCGGCGTTGACCGCGGTCGTCGGAAGCGTCACGGCGACGCAGTAGTTCAGCTGGTTGCCGCCGTTCGCGGTCACCGCCTGCGGTACGGTGCCGGTCGCTGCGCCGTTCGTCGTGAGCGCCGACCCGTCGGCGACGACGATGGACGTCGAGGCGGATGCCGCGGCGTACGTCGCGGCCGTGCACGACTGGCTCGGGGTCGCCGCGGTCGGCACCAGGCGCACCCCGTACGTCAGGTGCGCGGCGAGCCCGGTGCCGCTCGGCGTCCCCGCCGTCAGCTGCAGCGTGCCCGCACCGGACGAGTTCGCCGTCTTGACGCTGAACAGCGCATACGTCGTCGTGCCGGGCACCATGGCCGTGGGCGCGACGGCGAAGCTCAGCGTCGCCGCAGCTCCCGTCGTCGCATGGCTCGAGAACGTGGCCCCGTCGGTCGCGCCGACGATGTCGAATCGTCCGGCGGTGAACGTCGCGGTCGCGTACTCGGAGTCGTTCCAGGCGGCGAGCGTCATGGCCGCGCCCAGACCGAAGACGAGTCCGCCCGCGAGGACGGCCCGTATCCGGCGGGAGCGCAGTCGCTTCGCCTCCCGCATCGCTCTGCGGGTCTGCATGACGGACTCAGCTCGTCGACGTCGCCGTGAACTTCCAGGTCGTCGTGGTCGCGACGCCCTGCTTCAGCGCCGTGCCGGCGGTCACCTTGAAGCACAGCTGAACGGCGGTGCCGGCGGTCGCGGCATCCGCTCCCTTGGCGAGCGTCATCGCGGTCACGCCGGTCTGGGCGTCCATCGTCGCCCCGGTCGCGACGGGGGTGCCGGTGGCGGATGCCGCGTTGCAGGTGGCACCGGGCGCGAGTTGGTACACCTGGTACGACAGGTTGCCGGAGTTCGTCGTCGCGGCGGCACCCGTCGTCGTGCCGGCGGCCGAGAGGCTCGCGCCCGTCGTCGTTCCGGGAGCGAGTCGCACCCAGAAGCCCGCGTAGACCGCGTCTCCCGGTGCCATGTTGCCGACGACACCGGTGGGCAGCGTGAAGGCGAGCGTGGCCGCCGTTCCCCCGGTGTCGACGTTGTGATCGCTGTAGTTGGCGCTCACGTCACCCGCGGTCGACCCCTGCAGATTGAACGAGCCGGCGGTGAACGTGCCGGTCGCGAACTCGGAGTCGTTCCAGGCCGCGAGCGTCACCGCCACTCCGACGCCGAGCACGAGCCCGCCCGCCAGCACTGCCAGAGTCTTGCGCTTCCGATCCTTCGTAACCATGTGCGATTCCCCCTCAGGAATTCTTATCGGTCGCTCCGGTACGTCGTATGGCCACCCCTCAGAGGCCGCGCACCGTTGCGTTCCGGCCATCCTTCCCGAGACTGCACGGTCATTCAAGGTATCTTTCGCCTGCGGTCCCGATCGTTGCGCGTTCGCGACCTGACGCGGATCGATAGTTGACGAACATCAACCACCGTCCTATAGTTGACGAAGTTCAACCATCTTCGTGCGCGCCAGAGCTGTCGCGGCATCCACTCTCCGACTGCGAAAGGTCCTGCATGTCCACGGACTCCGCTCCCGCCAAGATGACGCACCGCCAAGTGCTCGAGGCCCTCACCGGCCTCCTGCTCGGCATGTTCGTCTCGATGATCGCCACCACGGTCGTCTCGACATCGATGCCCGTCATCGTCCACGACCTCGGTGGCGATCAGGCCGCCTACACCTGGGTCATCACCGCCACCCTGCTGACCACCGCGATCTCGACGCCGATCTGGGGAAAGCTCGCCGACCTGTTCAACCGCAAGCTGCTGATCCAGATCGCGATCATCATCTTCGTCGGCGCGACCGCCGCGGCCGGCTTCGCGCAGGACACGAACACCCTCATCGCCTTCCGCGCGATCCAGGGTCTCGGCGGCGGCGGACTCGCCGCCCTCAGCCAGGTCATCATGGCCGACATCATCAGCCCGCGCGAGCGCGGCCGGTACATGGGCCTCTTCGGCGCCGTCATGGCCGTCGCCACCGTCGGCGGACCGCTGCTGGGCGGATGGATCACGGATGCCGCGAACTGGCGCTGGAACTTCTTCGTCTCCCTGCCGTTCGCCGTCGCCGCGCTGATCATCCTGCAGCGCACGCTGAAGATCTCGACCGAGCGCACTCGCAAGGCGTCGATCGACTACGTCGGCATCGTGCTGCTCTCGGCCGCCGTGTCGCTGATCCTCATCTGGATCACGAACGCCGGGTCGACCTTCGACTGGTGGAGCACCGAGACGGCACTCATGGTGGGCGGAGCCGTCGTCGCCGCGATCGCCTTCGTCATCGTCGAGCTGAAAGTGCGCGAGCCGCTGATCCCGCTCACGCTGTTCCGCGGGCGCACGTTCACGCTCTCGGTCATCGCGTCGATCTCGATCGGCGTCGCGATGTTCGGCACCTCCGTCTACCTCGCGCAGTACATGCAGCTCTCCCGCGGCGCGACGCCCACCGAGGCGGGTCTCATGACGCTGCCGATGATGGCGGGACTGCTGATCTCCTCGATGGTGATCGGGCAGCTCGTCACGCGCTTCGGCAAGTGGAAGGGCTACCTGGTGCTCGGCGCCGTGCTGCTGATCGCCGGGTCCGTCCTCCTGTCGACGCTGCACTACGACACGGACTTCGTGCTCGTCTCGATCTACATGTTCCTCATGGGTGCCGGCGTCGGCATGACGATGCAGAACCTCGTGCTGATCGTGCAGAACGTCGCGAAGCCCAGCGAGATGGGCGTCGCGAGCTCGGGCGTCACCTTCTTCCGCAGCCTCGGCGGCACCGTCGGCGTCTCGGTGATGGGTGCGGTGCTCGCGAACTCGCTCACCGGACTGTTCGCCGACGGCAAGGAGCGCCTGGGCGCCGCGATCGCGCAGCTCGGCGAGAAGGGCGCCGATGTCGCGGCGCAGCTCACCAGCGGCACGCTACCCGAGGTGCGCCTGCTCCCTGAACCGGTGCGCTCGATCATCGAGGACTTCTACGCTCAGGCGATCTCGCACGCCTTCGTCATCGGCATCCCGCTCGCCATCATCAGCCTCGTCGCGATCCTGTTCCTTCCGAACCGGCCGCTGACGACGATGACCACGAGCGAGCGGGCGTCGGCGGATGCCGCGGCCGACGGTGCCGGCGAGACGGCGATCGCCGACTCCGTCGCCCTCTCGGGTGCGGCGACCACCGGCACCCTGACCGTCGTCGACGGCCGCGGCTCGACGGGAACGGCATCCGATGACCGCCACTGATCACCCGATCGACGCCTCGGAGGCGCGGACCGCTGCGGTCCGCGCCCTCGAGGCGGAGTTCAGCGATCTGATCACGCACTTCCGTCGCCTCATCCTGGAGAACGCGAACCGAGTGAGCCCCGGCATGCTCCCCGGGGCATACAAGGCGTTCACGACGATCGCACGCTGCGAGCAGGCGACCGTGTCGATGCTCGCCGAGCGGATGCTGATGGACAAGGGTCAGGCCAGCCGCACCGTCCGCGAGCTCGAAGACCTCGACCTCGTCGAGCGCACGGCCGATCCGACGGATCGCCGCTCGTCGATCCTGCGCCTCACGCCCCGCGGCCAGGAGCGCCTCGCGCTCGCCCGCAAACCCCAGGAGGGCATGCTCATGCAGTCGCTCACCGACTGGGACATCGACGACATCGAGAGCCTCACCCGACTCCTGCACGCCCTCGCCTCCGGCGGGACGCCCGGCATGCCGACCGCCGCTCAGGGCTGAAGCACCGCCCGCGCCTCGGCGGCGATCTCGGCGGCGATCGTGTCGAGCAGTGCGGAGCGCAGGTTCCACTGCTGCCAGTAGAGCTGCACGCGCAGCGCCGGGGCGCCGAGGTGCACCAGCCCCGCAGCCTCCTGCACGGCCGGGACCATCCCCCATCCGAGCCCCAGTTCGACCGCGCGCGCGTAGTCGTGGGATGCCGGGACGTAGTGCCGCGGGATACCCTCGGGCGAGACGCCCTGTGTGCGCAACCACTCGTGCTGCAGCGTGTCGCGGCGGTCGAAGTCCACGAAGGGCGCGACGGCGAGAGCATCCGCCGTCACCCCGCCCGGGAACCATCGCTGCGCATACCCGGGGGCCGCGGCCGCCCGGTACTCGAGCACCCCGAGCGGCGAGACCGAGCAGCCCGCCACCGGTGCGCTCTCGCTGGTCACCGCGGCCATCACGTCGCCGGACTCGAGCAGGCGGGCGGTGAAGTTCTGATCATCGCGATGAAGATCGAAGTCGATGCCGTGGCGCTCCGCGAGGCGAGCGAGCGGAGGCAGGAACCACGTCGCCATCGAGTCGGCGTTGACGGCCAGCGGGATGACGGGCCTGCTCGTCGGGATGCCGTCGTCGACACCGAGTCCGGTCAGGGCATCCTGCTCGAGCAGAGCGATCTGACGAGCGAGGCGTACCACCGACTCCCCCGCCTCGGTGAGTCGGACGGGCTTGGTGCGCACGAGCAGGATGCGCCCCAGCTGCTGCTCCAGCGTCTTCACCCGCTGGCTGACCGCGGACGGGGTGATGCGCAGGGCGCGGGATGCCGCGTCGAGCGTGCCTTCGTCGGCGACGGCGGCGAGAGTGGCGGCCAGTTCGGGATCGATCCTCACATTAGCGATGCTAATGGTTCTGAAGGAATCTGCGCTGGCTCTTTATGGACGCGCTTTCTACGCTGAGACCATGCTCTCGGTGCTCTCCGGCCTCGGCCTCGGCCTCTCCCTCATCGTCGCGATCGGCGCGCAGAACGTCTTCGTGCTGCGTCAGGGCATCCGCCGCGAGCACGTTCTCGCGGTCGTCGTGATCTGCGCGCTCTCGGATGCCGCGCTCATCATCGCCGGCGTCGCCGGGCTCGGGTTCGTCATCGCTGCCGCCCCCTGGCTCGTCGTCGTCGCCCGCTGGGCCGGGGCGCTCTTCCTGCTGACCTACGGCCTGCTCGCCGCCCGTCGCGCCTGGCGCGGTGAGGGCCAGGCGCTGGATGCCTCGGAGCCCGGGGGCGAGACCGCCCCCTCTGCGGGCGGCACGGCCACCGCGACGCGCACCGCTCTGGCGCCCGTGCTCCTCACCGTCCTCGCCCTCACCTGGCTGAACCCGCACGTGTACCTCGACACCGTGCTGATGCTCGGCTCGATCGCCGCGACGCACGGCGAGGAGCGCTGGTTCTTCGCCGCCGGCGCGGTGACGGCCAGCATCCTGTGGTTCACCGCTCTCGGCTTCGGCGCCCGCTACCTGGGCCGTTGGCTGCGGACGCCGCGCTCGTGGAGGATCCTCGACGCGCTCATCGCCGTCGTGATGATCGCCCTCGCCGTCAGCCTCGTGCTGCCCGTTCTGGGTTGAAGGCGCGCTCCCGGGTCAGATGCCGTCGAGGGGGCGCAGGATGCGCGTGAGGAAGCGTTGCGTGCGCTCGTGCTTCGGGGCGCTGAAGAGCTCGTCCGGCGGCCCCTGCTCGACCACCACGCCGCCGTCCATGAACAGCACGTGATCGGCGGCCTCACGGGCGAAGCTCAGCTCGTGGGTGACGACGGCCATGGTCCAGCCCTCGTCGGCGAGCTCCTTGATCACCAGCAGCACCTCACCCACCAGCTCGGGGTCGAGCGCACTGGTCGGCTCGTCGAACAGCAGCAGGTCGGGCTTGAGAGCGAGTGCACGCACGATGCCGACGCGCTGCTGCTGACCGCCCGAGAGCTGATGGGGTCGAGCATCCGCCTTGTCGGCGAGACCCACGCGGTCGAGCAGGGCCCGCGCCTCGGCCACGACCTCGGCCTTCGGGCGCCCCTGCACCCGCCACGGACCCTCGATCACGTTCTCGAGCACGGTGAGGTGCGGGAAGAGGTTGTGGTGCTGGAACACCATCGCCGAGCGGTCGCGCAGGGCGAGACGCTTCTGCTTCTGCACGCGCGGCTTCGGGCGAGCGTCCGGGGCGAAGTCGATGTCGGGTCCACCCGCGACGACGATCGTGCCGGCATCCGGGGTCTCGAGGCCGTTGAGCGCGCGCAGCACGGTCGTCTTGCCGGAGCCGCTGGGGCCGACGAGCACGACGACCTCACCGCGGTGCAGCGTCAGATCGATGCCGCGGAGCACCTCGTTGTCGCCGAAGCTCTTGCGGAGGCCGCGGGCGGCGAGCAGCTCCTCGCCCTGCGGGGCCTGGGGCGGGAGTGCGATCGGGTCAGTGGGCGACACGGCTGTCGAGCCTCCTCTCGAGGGCGCTCTGGCCGAACGACAGCACGAGGCAGAACACCCAGTAGACCAGCGCCGCGGCGAGGTAGAGCACCATGAACTCGTAGGTGGTCGAGGCGATCTGCTGCGCCACCTTGAACAGCTCGGTCACGAGGATCAGCGACGCGAGCGAGGTGTCCTTCACGAGCGAGATGAACGTGTTCGACAGCGGGGGCACCGACACCCGCGCGGCCTGCGGCAGGACGATGCGCGTCAGCGTGCGGGTGCGGTTCATGCCCACCGTGTACGCGGCCTCCCACTGCCCCTGCGGCACGGAGAGGATCGCGGCACGCACGACCTCGGCGCCGTAGCCGCCGACGTTCAGCGACAGGGCGATGATCGCACTCGGCCAGGGATCGATCGTGATGCCGATCGAGGGCATGCCGTAGAAGATCACGAACAGCTGCACGAGCAGCGGGGTGCCGCGGATCACCGAGATGTAGAACCGGGCGATTCCCGAGACGATCGGGTTCACCGAGATCCGCATCAGGGCGACGCCGACCGCGATGAGGAGCCCCAGGGCGAACGACGCCAGCGCGAGCGGGACCGTCGCCGTCAGACCCGCCAGGGCGATCGGCCCGAGCGAATCCAGGAACAGCTGCCAGGGGCTCTCCATCGGTTACTGCGAGACGTCTTCGCTGAAGTACTTCTCGCTGATCTCGGCGATCGTGCCGTCTGCGCGCAGCTCTTCGAGCGCAGCGTCGACGGCCTCGACGAGCGACTCCTTGTCCTTCGTGAAGGCGAAGGCCTGCTCGCCCGCCTCGTCGGTCTCGGCAGCGATCTTGAGGCCCGTGGGGCTGTTGGTCGTCTCGTAGTCGAGGAAGGTGAGCTTGTCGTTGATGGTCGCGTCGACGCGGCCCTGACGCAGCAGCTCGACGGCCTGCGCCCAGCCCTCGACGCCCTCGACCTTGGCGCCGGACTCCTCGGCGAGGTCCTTCCAGTTGCTCGTGAGCGACTGGGCGGTGGTCTTGCCCTCGAGGTCGGCGAACGACGAGATGGAGTCGTCGTCATCGGCGACCACGATCACGCCGGGCGACACGGTGTACGGCGTGCTGAAGAGGTACTTCGCCGTGCGGTCGTCGTTGATCGTGACCTGGTTCGCGATCACGTCGAAGCGACCCGCGTCGAGCCCCGCGAAGATCGCGTCCCACTGGGTCTCCTCGAACTTGATTTCGAGGCCCAGCTTGTCGGCGACGGCCTCGATGATCTCGACGTCGTAGCCGGTGAGCTCGCCCGCGCCGTTGTCGTCGTGGAAGCTGAAGGGGCGGTAGGTGCCCTCGGTGCCGACCGTGAGCGTGCCCTCCGTCGCGAGGCCGAAGTCGGAGGATGCCGAGCTCTCGTCGCTCGACGTGCTGGCGGGCGTGCTCGAACCGCTGCAGGCGGTGAGCGCCGCAGCGGCGACGACGAGTGCGGTGACGGCGATGAGACGACGGGACATGAACCCTCCTGGGGCATAAGGTGCGCGGTGCGATTTTACGCGACCGCGGCGGGACTCCCCCACAGTACGTGGAGTCGAGGGGGTGGCGGGCCGGCGATGACGTTGCGTTGCGGTTTTGGTATATCGGGTGCGGATGCCGGGACGCAGAAACGCCCCCGGGCGGACCCGGGGGCGTTTCGGTGACTCAGCGTCAGATGGAGTTGACGTCCAGCGGGATGCCGGGGCCGAACGTGGTCGACACCGCACCCTTCTGGATGTAACGGCCCTTGGAGCTGGACGGCTTGAGGCGGACGATCTCCTCGAGCGCTGCGCCGATGTTCTCGTCGAGCTGCTCGGCGGTGAAGGAGGCCTTGCCGACGACGAAGTGCACGTTGGCGTGCTTGTCGACGCGGAACTCGATCTTTCCGCCCTTGATCTCCTCGACGGCCTTGGCCGTGTTCGGGGTCACGGTGCCGGTCTTCGGGTTCGGCATCAGGCCGCGCGGACCCAGGACCTTACCGAGACGACCGACCTGGCCCATGAGCTCCGGGGTGGAGACGGCCGCGTCGAACGCGGTCCAGCCGCCGGCGACCTTCTCGATGAGCTCGGCGCCGCCGACCTCATCGGCACCCGCAGCGATCGCTGCCTCGGCCGCGGGGCCGGTGGCGAAGACGATGACGCGGGCGGTCTTGCCGGTGCCGTGGGGCAGGATGACGGTGCCGCGCACCATCTGGTCTGCCTTGCGGGGGTCGACCGAGAGCTTCAGCGCGACCTCGACGGTCGAGTCGAACTTCGACGAGCCGGTCTCCTTCGCGAGGGCGACTGCCTCGGTCGGGGTGTAGAAACGGTCTGCCTCGATCTTCTCGGCGGCAGCCTTGTAAGCCTTGGACTTAGCCATGATTATTCTCCTCAGCCCTCGACCGTGATGCCCATGGAACGGGCGGTTCCGGCGATGATCTTCGAGGCGGCCTCGATGTCGTTCGCGTTCAGGTCGGCCTGCTTCTGCTCGGCGATCTGACGGACCTGCTCCTTGGTGATCTTCGCGACCTTGACGGTGTGCGGGGTCGACGAGCCCTTGGGCACGCCGGCGGCCTTCTTGATGAGCTCCGCTGCGGGCGGGGTCTTCAGGATGAAGGTGAAGCTGCGGTCCTCGTAGACGGTGATCTCGACGGGGATGACGTTGCCGCGCTGCGACTCGGTCGCGGCGTTGTACGCCTTGCAGAACTCCATGATGTTGACGCCATGCTGACCGAGCGCGGGGCCGATCGGCGGCGCCGGGTTGGCTGCACCGGCGTTGATCTGAAGCTTGATCAGGCCGGTCACCTTCTTCTTCGGTGCCATTTCCTCTTCCTTTCCTCGAACGGATGCCGGATGCATCCGCTCTCCCGCGATCCGGCGATTCCGGACGGCGGTGATGTTCGCGCGCACGCAGAAACGGCGCACAAACCATAGAAGTCTACCGGATGGATGCCGCTGCTCGCACCTCGCGCGACGCGCGGGTGTTCCCAGCCGGAAGTCGGATACGGATGCGAGGGTGAACGGGTCAGCCACCGCCAGCTCGGCACGAGAGGTGGCAGGAGAAGGAGAGCACGAATGGGACTGTTCCGCCGCAAACCGAAGACCCCGACTCCCCCACCCGCACCGCGCGTCGAAGCCGCGCCGCCGACGACGGCGATGCCGATCATCCGCGGTGACCTCGAGGCGGAACTGGCCGCCGAGCTCGACGGCGGTGCTCCGATTCGCGGAGCCGCGTTCTCCGGCCGGGGTCTGCGCCTGCAGCATCCGCCCGAGGCGGAGTTCGCCGCAGCGCACGCGCAGACGTTCGCCGACGCCGTGCGGAACATCGACGGCATCACTCTCGACTACTCGGTCGAGAGTCTGCGCACGGTCGACGGCGTGCTCGGGAACTTCGAGGAACCCGGCAGCGACGCCGTGGCGGAGACCGTGCTCGCCGCCGGGTTCTACGTGGGCGAGGTGATGGTGCGCCAGCACGGCTACCGCTGGGTGGAGACTCCGGAGGACGTACCGCTCCGGGCTCCGTTCGACCTTCTGGTCGTCGGCCCGAAGGGCGACTATTCCAATCCGCTGAGCAAGGCGTTCAAGCGCGTGGAGAACGGCCCCGAGGACAGCGTCGCGTACTTCGTGGTCGCGATGGTCGCCGCGGCTGATCGCGACTAGCGACCGAACGCAGAACGCCCCGCCGGACGGACCGGCGGGGCGTTCTGCGTGAAGAGTTCTGGGTCAGATCATCTTCGTGACCTGGTCGAACGACAGCTCGACCGGGGTCTCGCGCTCGAAGAGCGAGACGAGGACCGTGAGCTTGCCGCTCTCGGGCTTGATCTCGCTGATCGAACCGGGAAGGCCCGCGAACGAACCCTCCTTGATGGTGATCGTCTCGCCGACCTCGAAGTCGACCTCTGCCGGCAGCGGGCGGGCGACGGCGACGCCGCCCTTCGACGCGATGTTCTTGGCGGTCGGCACGTCCTTGACCTCGACGAGCGACTTCAGCATGTTGAAGGCCTCTTCGAAGCGCAGCGGCGTGGGGTTGTGG
This sequence comes from Microbacterium sp. USHLN272, assembly GCF_037149655.1. Taxonomy (NCBI): domain Bacteria; kingdom Bacillati; phylum Actinomycetota; class Actinomycetes; order Micrococcales; family Microbacteriaceae; genus Microbacterium; species Microbacterium sp. USHLN272. Next base: position 95,206 of record NZ_JBBCRA010000003.1, read on the forward strand.
GCGTTGCCCACGAAGCCCGTGACACCCGGGGTGTGGCGCACGACCGACCAGGTGTCTTCCGTGAGCTCCATGCGCACGAGCACGTAGCCGGGGATGCGCACGCGGGTGACCATCTTGCGCTGGCCGTTCTTGATCTCGACGACGTCCTCCATCGGGACCTCGACCTGGTAGATCTCGTCCTCGACCTCGAGCGTCGACTTGCGCTGCTCGATGTTCGCCTTGACCTTGCGCTCGAAGCCCGCGTACGAGTGGATGACGTACCACTTGCCGGGAAGCATCCGCAGGTCGAGGCGGAACGCCTCGTAGGGGTCTTCCTCGGAGTCCTCGTCGTCCTCATCGGCCTCGACGTCGGCGGCGGGACGGTCTTCCTCGCCGTTCACGTCGGGCCCGTCGTAGGGGGTGACCTCGTCGGCCTCGGCGGCCTCGAGCTCAGCCGTCTCTTCGGCCACTGCGTCGTTCAGGACCTCGGCGGCGGCTTCGGACTCCGCTGCCTCGTCCAGGTTGAGAGCGTCGTTCACGATCGCGTCCGCCTCCGGGTCTTCGATTTCGATGTCGTCGTCGGTGTCATCGCCGTCTTCGTCCTCGACGTGCACGGCCACGTGCTCCGCCGACTCGGATGCGCGCTCTTCCTCGGCGAGGATGTTGCCCTCCTGGGCCTCGTCCTCTTCGCTGGACTGCTCTGCGGCAGGTGCCCAGTCGGCGTCGTCGGAATATCGTTCAGACACGTTGCTTCTTTCCACTCACCGCGGCGAGAGCCGTGGAGACTTGTCGGTCAGCCTGCGGCGCGAGCCGCGGGGGTGTCATCAGCCGGGGATACCGAACACGTAGTGCGTCACGAACGCGAAGAACGTGTCGAGGCCGTAGACGATACCCATCACGATCAGGACGAAGACGAGCACGACCGCGGTGAACTTGAACAGCTCTTTGCGGGTCGGTGTGACGACCTTGCGCAGTTCGGAGATGACCTGGCGGATGAACAGGGCGATGCTTCCGAAGAACCGGGAGAAGGGGTTGCCCTTCTTCTCGCGGGCGGCGCCAGCCGCGATGACCTCGCCGCGCGGTTCGTCCTGACTCATCCTGAATGTACCTTTCGTGTGTCAGCGTGCGCTGACGCGCAGGGCGGACAGGAATCGAACCTGCAACCTGCGGTTTTGGAGACCGCTGCTCTGCCAATTGAGCTACCGCCCTAGAGACCGGGAGGTCTCGGGGTGTTCCCACATCCTTTCACGGAATGACTCGGAGTGACCCGGGGCACGGCGAAAGAATGCAGAGAACAAACTGCTCCCCCAGTGTACGGCATCCGACGTCGCCCGCCGAACCGGGGCGACGTCGGCGCCCTCTTGTAGGCTTCGATGCGGGGAATCTCTGGGAGGGGTGTCGATGACAGCGGATGTGCAGCAGTTCCAGGTCGATCTGCGCGGCGTCGTCGACCTTCTGAGCCGCCACATCTACTCCAGCCCCCGGGTCTATCTGCGCGAGCTGCTGCAGAACGCCCGTGACGCGATCACCGCCCGACGAGAGGTCGACGGCGGGGGCGGACGGATCCGCATCACCCCGCTCACCGCCGGGAACGGCGAGTTCGTGCTGCGCGACGACGGCGTGGGACTCACGCTCACCGAGGTCGCCGATCTGCTCGCCACCGTCGGCCGCAGCTCCAAGCGGGACATCTTCGACCTGCCCCGCAGCGACTACCTCGGCCAGTTCGGGATCGGCCTGCTCAGCTGCTTCATGGTCGCCGACACCATCGTCATCCGCTCCCGCAGCGCGAAGGGCGGGGCGTCGGTCGAGTGGACGGGCAGCTCGGACGGCACCTTCCAGGTCGCCGAGATCGACGAGGAGCTGCCGATCGGCACGAGCGTGCGCCTCGTGCCGCGCTTCGACGCGGGCGACCTGCTGCGCCCCGCCGCGGTGAACGAGCTCGCGACCGCCTTCGGCGAGTTCCTCCCCGTGCGGGTCACGATCGACTCCGGCGCGGGCGACATCGACATCACGCACCCGGCCCCGTTCCTCGACGGCACCCCCGAAACCGCCGTGCAGTACGGCCGCGAACTGCTCGGCGCGGCGCCCCTCGACGTCATCGAGCTGCACGAGCCGGCCACCGGCACCCGCGGACTCGCCTACGTGCTGCCCTTCGCTCCTCCTCCCGGCGCACGGCAGGCCACGCGCATGTACCTCGGCCGGATGCTCCTCTCGGAGCGCGCCGCCGACGTGCTCCCCGACTGGGCGTTCTTCGTCAGAGCGGTCGTCGACTCCACCGGGCTCGCGCCCACCGCGAGCCGCGAATCGCTCGTCGAGGACGCGGCACTCGAACGCGTGCGCGAACAGCTCGGTGCCGGCATCCGCCGCTGGATCCTCGAGCTCGGTCTGCGCGAGCCGCACCGGCTGGCCCAGTTCGTCGCGATCCACGAGCTCGGGCTCAAGTCGCTCGTGCGTCACGACGAGGAACTCGCCCGGTTCATCACCCGGTGGCTGACCGTCGAGACCACCCACGGCACGATGCAGCTGGGCGACCTCGTCGAACGCTACCCGCACGTGCGCTACGCCTCGTCGGTCGACGAGTTCCGCCAGGTCGCCGGCATCTCGCCGGCATCCGAGGTGCTCGTCAACGGCGGCTACCTCTACGACGCCGACCTCGTGCGCATGCTGCCGGACCTCTACCCCGCCGTGACGATCGAGAAGGTCGACGTCACCGGTGAACTCGACCGGCTCGACCCTCCGCCGCTCGACGACCGCGACGCCGCCGTCGCCCTCGAGGCCAGGGCGAGCGCCGTGCTCACGGCCTCGTCGTGCGCCGTCGTGGTGCGATCGATCGACCGCCCCGACCTGACCGGCCTGTACGTCGCCGACCCCGACGTGCTGCGTGCGATCGACCGCGGCCGCACGAAGGGCATCACCGGCTCGCTCTGGGGCGGTGTGCTCGACAAGATCGACCAGACCCTGTCCTCCGCCCGCGACGACGACCTGAGCGCGCGCCTGTGCCTGAACTGGTCGAACCGCGTCGTGCGCGCGCTGGTCCGCGTCGATGACGACGCCGTGTTCGCGCGCACTCTCCAGCTGCTGTACATCCAGGCCCTGCTCGCCGGGCACCACCCGCTCAGCGATGCCGACCGCACGCTGATGACCACGGCTCTCAGCGACCTCGTCTCGCTCTCGGCCGGTCTCGAAGAGGACGCGCTCCCCTTCGAGGGCACCGCCGACGGGCCCGCCCGCTGATTCCCGCACCGAGGAGATTTCCATGACCCGTCCGAAGAAGCGCTTCTCGCAGCTCATCGAAGAGATCGACCGCACGCCCTGGGGCCCCGCCGAGCAGACTCTCGTGGCCGAGGCGGTCGCCCTCGCGCAGGAGATCGGCGACGAGCAGCTCGAGTACCAGGCGCGCATGCGGCAGACCGCGTCGGCGAACATGAACGGCGCGACCGACGTCATGCTCAACTCCTTCGCCTGGTGCCTCGCCCGCCACGACGCCGACCCCGGCCGGTTCCCCGCCGACCTCGAGTACGGCGGTGCCGACCTGATGTGGCAGTTCAAGTGGATGGCATCGTCGCTGCGCTCCTCCCCCGCGTTCTCGCAGGAGCAGATCGCCGCGGTGCTCGACGACATGGAGAACCACTACCGCGCGGCCGACCTCGGACTCAGCGGCGTGCTCACCGCCCGCTTCGAAGACGCGTGGGACGCGGGACGCATCGACGATGCCGAGGCGCTGCGCGTGCAGCTCGAGGCCACCCCGCGCGATGACCACAGCCACTGCGACGCCTGCGGGCGCAGCCAGTTCGCCGGGTTCTTCGCCGAGACGGATCGGGATGCCGACGCCATCCGCCTCGTCGAAGAGATGATCGAGGGCGGTTTCTCGTGCGGGGAGGAACCCGAGCACGCCCTCTCGCGCGTGCTGGTGCCGTACCTGCGCAACGGGCGGGGCGAGGAGGCCAAGACCGCGCACCTGCGCAGCTACCGGCTCGCGAAGGACAACCCCGACAACCTCCGCATCGTCGCGAACAACATCGTCTTCACCGCGATCACCGGCAACGAGGCGCGCGCACTGTCGCTCGTCGAACGGCACATCGGCTGGCTCGCGCACGACGGACTCAACGTCGACGCGCACTTCGCCGCACTCGCCGCGTTCGCCGTCGCGCTCGACCGTGTCGCCGCGACCGGCCACGGCGAGACCCCGGTGCGGGGAGCGGATGCCGCGGCCCTCGTGCCGTTCTTCGGACCGCACGACGGTCCCTGGAGCGCCGCCGACCTCGCCGCAGCCGCCTGGGCGACGGCCGAGCGCCTCGGTGCGGAGTTCGACCGCCGCGACGGTACCGACGGTCACGCCCGCGCACTCGACCGGATGCGCGCGCTCGGAACCGAGAGCTACGACGTGCCGATCCGCTCGGATGCCTTCGTCGCACAGCCCGCCACCGTCGATCCGACGGACGCCGAAGGCTGGTACGAGCGCGCGATGCAGCTCGCCCAGTACGGCGACGAGCAGGGTACCCTCGCCGCGCTCCCGCACGCCCTCGAGGTCACCGACCCCGAGAAGCGCGCGCAGCTGCTGTCGATGCGCCTCGGCATCCTCGTCGCGCTCGATCGCGCCGAGGAGGCGTGGCCGGTGCTTCCCGAGCGCATCGCCGCCCTGCGCGCGGCGGGGAAGGCCGAGCAGGCCGATCTCGAGGAGCGCCTCGGGCTCGCGACCTTCGGCCTCGCGACCCCCGAGGATGCCGCTGCCCTCGACCGCGAGCTCGCCGACGCCGCGGCTCTGCCGGCGCGGTCGCGGGGAGATCTCGCCCTGAGCCGGGCATCGCTGCACCTGCGCGGCGACGACGCCGACGCCGCGCTGAACCTCGCCGAGCAGGCGGCGCGCGCATTCGCGGAGGCCGAGGACGCCCGCCTGTCGAACACGACGACGCTCGTCGCGATCTCGGCGTTGCTGCACAAGGGAGACACCGAAGCGGCATCCGCGCTGCTCGACCGGCTGATCGCGCAGGACGACCTCAGCACGGGCCACCGGGCGCACGCGCTCGAGACGCGGGCCCGCATCCGCGGCGGCAGCGGCGACTTCGCCGAGGGCGCTGCCGATGCCGACGAGGTCTGCCGCCTGATCGCGGGCCTCGGGGCCACCCGTGCACTCGGCTCGGCGCACCTGCTCGCGGGCGCGCTATGGGAGGACGCCGGCGAGCCCGAGAAGGCCGTCGCGCGGTTCCGGGTGCTCGCGCGCATCGCCGCACAGGAAGGGGCGGATGCCACGGGCGCCGACTTCCGTCTCGCGCGTGCGATGCTCGCGGCCGGCGATGCGGAGGAGGCCGCCGAGCTGTTCGGTACCGTGCTCGAGCGCGAGGAGAAGGCCGAGGTCGAACCCGCCTCGCGCGCCGCCACGGCGATGCTGCTCGCCCGCTCGCTCGCCACGGCGGGAGAGTTCGGTCAGGCGGTCGGCGCGTACGGCTACGCCGCCGACCTGTTCGGCCAGGGCGAGGAGTACGCGGATCAGGCCAGCGCCATGAGCGAGCAGGCCAAGATCCTCGCCCGCTTCGACGAGAACGACGATGCGCTCGCGCTGCTCGAATCGGCCGCCGACATCGTGCGTCGCGCACCCGACGCCGTGGGCGTCATGGCCGATGTGCTGCACAACCTCGGTCAGGCCTACGGCGGGCGCGGCGACGAGCGGGCGTTCGCGCTCTTCGACGAGGTCGCAGCCCTCGCGACCGAGCACGAGGCCGACTGGCTGCGCGCGGATGTCACGGACTCCCGCGGGCGCGCTCTCGCCCAGCTCGGACGGATCGACGAGTCCGTCGCCGCCGCGCTCACCGCCGCCGACGCCTTCGCGACCATCGGAGACATCGGCTCCGCCGGGGGCTCGGAGCTGTTCGCGGCCCGCGTGCTCGTCTCGAACGAGCGCGGTTCCGATGCCGTGGCCGTGTACCGCAGTGCGATCGAGCACGGGGCGGAGTTCCCGCAGCTGCGCCAGGTCGCGGCCCTCGAACTCGGCGACGTGCTCGAGGGGCTCGGCCGTCACGGCGAGGCCGCCGAGGTGCGGGCACTCGTCGAGAGCTGAGTCTCTCGCGGCGGGCGCTTCGACAGGCTCAGGGACCCAGGTTCCTGGATCCCTGAGCGCAGCGGCGGGTCAGAGGAACTGGCGCCAGTTCGCGCGGGCCAGGTCGAGGAGTTCGTCGCCGCGTCCCGACATGACCGTGCGGATGGCGTAGAGCGCGAAGCCCTTGACCTGCGCCGCCTCGATCGCCGGGGGCATCGACAGCTCCTGGCGCTCGGTGACGACGTCGAGCAGCGCGGGGCCATCGTGCGCGAGGACCTCGCGGACGGCATCCGGCAGGTCCTCGCTGTTCTCGACCCGACGCGCGAAGATGCCCATCGCCTCGGCGATCGCCGCGAAACTCGGGTTCGTCAGGTCGGTGCCGTAGGTGACGAAGCCCGCCGCCTTCATCTCGAGCTCGACGAAGTTGAGCGAGGAGTTGTTCACGACGATCGTCTTCACCGGCAGGTGGTTCTGGGTGAGGGTGATCAGTTCGCCGAGCATCATCGCGAGTCCGCCGTCGCCCGCGAGCGCGACGACCTGCCGCTCGGGGTGCGCGACCTGCGCCCCGATGCCGTGCAGCAGCGCGTTCGCCATCGACCCGTGCGTGAACGAGCCGATCAGACGGCGCTGCTCGGTCATGTGCAGGTAGCGGGCCGCCCAGACGGTGGGAGACCCGACATCGGCGGTGAAGATCGCGTCGTCTGCGGCGTGGTCGTTCAGCAGCTTCGCGAGGTACTGCGGATGGATCGGACGCCCCGGCTTCGTCGGCACCGCGAGGTCGTCGAGCTTCGCACGGGTCTTGCGGTAGTGCGCGAGGGCGTCGTCGAGGTGGCCGCGGTCGTCCTTGCGGGCGATGCGCGGGAGAAGGGCTTCGGCCGTCGCACGTACGTCGCCGACGAGGCCCAGATCGAGCGGATGCCGCTTGCCGAGCTGCGAGCCGCGGATGTCGACCTGGATCGTCTTCGCCTTGTCGGGGTAGAACTGCTCGTAGGGGAAGTCGCTGCCGAGCACCAGGAGCGCGTCGGCGGACTCCATCGCGCGATAGCCCGAGGCGAATCCGAGCAGCCCCGTCATGCCCACGTCGAACGGGTTGTCGTACTCGATGAACTCCTTGCCGCGGAGCGCGTGGACGATGGGTGCGCCGAGAGCGTCCGCGAGGGCGATGACCTCGTCGTGCGCTCCCTCGACGCCGGCGCCCGCGAGGATCGTGACCTTCTTCGCGGCGTTGAGCAGGGTCGCCGCCTTCTCGAGCTCGGGGCCGCTGGGCACGACGACCGGGCGGGTGCGCTCGATCACGACGCTGCGGTCGTCGGCGATCTCGGAGAGTGCGACGTCGCCCGGGATCACCAGCACGGCGACGCCGCGCTTCTCGATCGCCGCGCGCATCGCGATCTCCATCAGCCGCGGCATCTGCTTGGTGTCGGCGACGTACTCGACGTACACGCTGCACTCGCGGAACAGCTCCTGCGGGTGCGTCTCCTGGAAGTAGCCCGTGCCGATCTCGTTCGTCGGGATGTGCGCGGCGATGGCGAGCACCGGAACGCGCGAGCGATTGGCGTCGTACAGACCGTTGATCAGGTGGAGGTTGCCGGGTCCGCAGGAGCCCGCGACGACCGCGAGGTCGCCCGTGGTGGCGGCATCCGCAGCGGCGGCGAAGGCGGCAGCCTCCTCGTGGCGCACGTGGACCCAGCGGATCGTGCCGTCCTTCCGGAGGGCGTCGGTGAAACCGTTGAGTGAATCGCCCGGCAGTCCGTAGACCCGGTCGATCCCGTTGGCGTGCAGAGTCTTGACGATGTTCTCAGCGACATTGGCCATGCTTCGACCCTACGCCCGCCCCGACCCGCGCGGTCTGATCGGGTGTCGAGTGCCGGCTCGGCATCCGTCGGGTCCTTCCTGGCCGCGTGCGCCCCGTGAGGGGTCAGAACACGCCCTGCCCTCTCCGGGCTGTAAGGCGTGTCGTGACCCCTCGCGGGAGGCTTCTGCGAGGTGCGATGTGAGGGGTCAGAACACGCCGCTTCCGGGCCCCACGAGGCGGCGTGTTTTGACCCCTCAGATCACGCTGCGGCCGCGAGCAGCCGACGCACACGCCGCACGAGTGCGGCAGGATCGTCGAAGTCGCGGCGCGTGACTGTCACGTATCGGTACCCGAGCGCCTCGAGCTCCGCGCGACGGATCTGGTCGCGACTCCACTGGTCGGGGTCACGATGGTGATCGCCGTCGTACTCGATGATCAGGCGCGACTCGGGGTAGAGCATGTCGACCCGGGCGATGAAGCGGTGCCCGTCTCGGATCTCCACATTGCACTGCGGCGTGGGGAGACCGGCCTCGATCAGGATCAGGCGCACCATCGATTCGCGCGGCGATTCGGCTCGGTCGTCGGCCAACTCCAGGGCGCGTTCCCTCGACCTCGCGCCGCGCCCACCGCGGAACCGATGGTGAGCGGTCATCAACCCACCGAGGGTGGCGATCGGATCCCGACGGCTGATGATCGCGTCGGTGAGGGCGAGGAGGTGCGGAAGCGAGAGAACTCGCGATACATCGACCCACAGCCGAGCCGGCGCGAGAACACGGATGCCGTCGACGACGAGGACATCGTCCTCCTCCGTTTCAAGTCGGTGCCCGAAAACTCCGGCTCGTCGGATCCGAGTCTCGGCCCGGGCCACGCCGATTCGGGGACGCGCCCAGGCATCTGCCTCTTCCTTCATCGGGAGTGGCAGACCCCAGAGCAGCGCTGCCGTGGTGTTGCAGACAAAGGCGTGCGAGGGCAGCGCCTGGAGGAGGAGTCGCAGCTTCTCAGTGTTCTCGAGCGCGACCCGAGCGCGTGTGCCGTGGAACGGCCGATCGAGGTCTTTCGCCCGCAACCGTTTGAGGGTCACTCCTTCGGTGAGCGCTGCAGAGACGGTGAACGCGGTGGGCAGAGCTGACGGAAGCGGGGACGGACGCATCCGCCGATCGTGCCGTCCTCGCGAGCGTCATGAGCACCTCGAGGCCGTTGCACCCCGGACATTGTGCAGAACGCAAGAGAGTCGCGGGCTGTGCAGAACCCATGAGGGGTCACGACACGCCGCATGGGTGGCGTACCCTGCGGCGTGTTGTGACTCCTCACGGGAGGACGCGCGCGAGACCGCACCCGAAGAGTCAGAAAACGCCGCCTCCCGGGCGGGAAGGCGGCGTTTCTTGACCTCTCACGAGAGGGTACGCAAGGGCGGTCAGCCGATGCGGATGAGCTTCTTGTTGACGAACTCGTCGGCGGCGAGGTGGCCGAGCTCGCGCGAGGTGCCGCTGCGCTTCACGCCGCCGAAGGGCAGCTCGGGGCTGTCGGCGAGCACGAGGTTGACGTACACCATGCCGGCCTCGATCCTGTCGGCCACGCGCTCGGCCTGTGCGGCATCGGTCGTGAAGACGTACGAGCCGAGACCGAAGGTCGTGTCGTTCGCAAGATCGACGGCGGCATCCTCGTCGGCGACGCGGTACACGACGGCCGCGGGCCCGAAGAGCTCCTCGCGGTAGACGTTCATCGCGGGAGTGACGTCGGCGAGCACGGTCGGGGCGAAGAACGCGCCCTCGCGGGTGCCGCCGGTCAGCAGCGTCGCGCCCTGCTCGACGGCCTGATCGATCTGCTTCTGCAGGTTCTCGGCCGCCGTCTCGGACGACACCGGTCCGAGGACCGTGTCGTCGAGCGTCGGGTCGGATGCCTCGACCGCCGCCATCGCCGCCGTGAACTTCTCGACGAAGGCGTCGTAGAGGTCGTCGACGACGATGAAGCGCTTGGCGCCGTTGCAGGCCTGGCCGTTGTTGTCGAGACGCGCGTCGACACCGGCCTGCACGGTCGCGTCGAGGTCATCCGTCGACAGCACGATGAACGGGTCGGACCCGCCGAGCTCGAGGGCCACCTTCTTGAGGTTGCGTCCGGCGATCTCGGCGACCGCGGCACCGGCGCGCTCCGATCCCGTGAGCGAGACGCCCTGCACGCGCCAGTCGGCGATCATCGTCGCGATCTGCTCGTTCGTGGCGAGCACGTTCTGGTACGCGCCCTTCGGGAATCCGGCGTCGTGGTAGATCGCCTCGATCGCGGTCGACGACTCCGGGCACTGCGGCGCGGGCTTGAGCAGGATCGTGTTGCCCACGATCAGGTTCGGCGCCGCGAAACGCACGATCTGGTACGCCGGGAAGTTCCACGGCATGATGCCGACGAGCGGTCCGAGCGACGAGCGACGGATGATCGCCGAGCCGTCGCCGAGGATCGCGATCGGCTGGTCGGCCATGATCGACTCCGCCTGATCGGCGTAGTACTCCGCGATGTCGGCGGCGAAGTCGACCTCACCCAGAGCGGCCTCGCGGGGCTTGCCCATCTCGCGCACGAAGATGTCGGCCAGCTCTTCGCGGCGCTCGCGGTGCAGCTCGGCTGCACGGCGCAGGAGCGCGGCGCGCTCGGCGACGGTCGAGGTGCGCGACCACTCGCGGTGCGCCTCGTCGGCGGCGACCAGTGCCTCTTCGATCTGCGCGTCCGTGAAGGTGTCGAAGGACGCCAGCGTCTCTCCGGTGGCGGGGTTGATGACGGCGTAGTCGGTCATGGCGTGTCCTCTCGTGGTGGCGTGGGACCCTTCGACGGGCTCAGGGACCCACGCCGGTGTCTGGGTCAGGAGACCGGGATGAGCGTGTACTTGGTGGACAGGTATTCGTGGATGCCCTCGAATCCGCCCTCGCGGCCGACACCCGACTGCTTGACGCCGCCGAACGGTGCCGCGGCGTTCGAGACGACGCCCACGTTGAGACCCATCATGCCGGTCTCGAGGCCGTCGATCATCCGCTGCCCGCGCTGCAGGTTCTCGGTGAACACGTACGAGACCAGCCCGTACTCGGTGTCGTTGGCGAGACGCACGGCCTCCTCCTCGGCGGAGAAGGTCGAGATCGCGAGCACCGGTCCGAAGATCTCCTCGCGCAGGATCGCACTGCCGGGAACGACGTCGGTGAGGACGGTCGGCTGGTAGTACGTGCCGACGCCGTCGAGCGCCTTGCCTCCGGCGAGCAGCTTGGCCCCGCGCTCGACGGCGTCGCCGACGAGCTCGGAGGCCTTCGCGACCGCGCCCTCGTCGATGAGCGGGCCGATCGCCACGCCCTCCTCCGTGCCGCGGCCGACCTTCATCGCATTGACGCGCTCGGTCACCTTGCGGGCGAACTCGTCGGCGACGTCCTCGTGCACGATGAAGCGGTTCGCGGCCGTGCACGCCTGGCCGATGTTGCGGAACTTCGCCAGCAGCGCGCCCTCCACGGCCTTGTCGAGGTCGGCGTCATCGAACACGACGAACGGGGCGTTGCCGCCGAGTTCCATCGACACGCGCAGCACACCCTCGGCGGCCTGGGCGATGAGCTTGCGACCCACCTCGGTCGAGCCCGTGAACGACAGCTTGCGCAGCCGGGGGTCGGCGATGATCGGCGCCGAGAGGGCGCTCGACTTCGAGGTCTGCACGACGTTGACGACGCCCTTCGGGAGCCCCGCCTCTTCGAGCAGCTTGGTGAAGAAGATGGTCGTCAGCGGCGTGAGTGCCGGGGGCTTGATCACGACGGTGCAGCCCGCGGCGAGCGCGGGGGCGATCTTGCGCGTCGCCATCGCGAACGGGAAGTTCCACGGCGTCACGAAGAACGACGGTCCCACGGGGCGCTGCGAGACCACCATGTGCCCGGTGCCCTCGGGGTTGATGCCGTATCGGCCGCTGATGCGCACGGCCTCCTCGCTGAACCAGCGCAGGAACTCGCCCCCGTAGACGACCTCTCCGCGCGCCTCGGCGAGCGGCTTGCCCATCTCGAGCGTCATGAGCAGCGCGAGGTCCTCCTTGTGCTGCTGCACGAGGTCGAACGCACGGCGCAGGATCTCACTGCGCACGCGCGGCGCGGTCGCCGCCCACGACTCCTGCGCGGCGACGGCCGCGTCGAGGGCGCGGATGCCGTCGTCCGGCGTCGCGTCGGCGATCGTGCGGATCACTGCCCCGGTGGAGGGGTCGGTGACGTCGAAGGTGCCGCCGGCGGAGGCATCCGTCCATTCGCCACCGATGAAGAGGCCGGTGGGAATGCTGTCGAGGAGGGCCTGCTCGGCCGGTGCGATCTGCGTGGTCATGGTTCTCTTTCTCTGAGGAGGCGAAGGGGATCAGCGGCGGCGGAGGCTCGGCGGGGCGTCGATGCCGAGGGTCTGCCCCCGGAAGAACGCGGGGCGCTTGACGGCGTTCCAGATCATCACCGCGATGCCGACGACGATGATGATCATGCCGAGGATGAACACGATCCCGACGCCGCCGACCTGGGCGCCGGAGCCGTAGGCCGGGTCCATGGAGTCGATCAGCGTCGTGACGAACAGCACGGCGAGGATCGCCCCGCCGACGAGCGGGAACAGGAACGTGAAGAAGACGTTGCGCACCGAGTCGAACCACTGCTTGCGGAAGTACCAGACGCAGGCGAACGCGGTGATGCCGTAGTAGAAGCAGATCATCATGCCGAGCGTGAGGATGGTGTCCCACAGCGTGTTCTCGCTGACGACGCGCATGACCGCGTAGAACGCGGAGGCCACGATCGCCGACACGATGGTGGCGTACCCGGGGGTGAAGAAACGGGGGCTGACCTTCGCGAACGACTTCGGCAGGGCGCCGTAGTGCCCCATCGCGAGCAGCGTGCGGGCGGGGCCGACGAACGTCGACTGCAGCGACGACGCCGAGCTCGTGAGAACGGCGAGCGAGACCAGGAACGCGAGCGGTCCGAGGATCGGCCCGGAGAGGTGGAAGAACACGTTCTCCTGGATCTCCTCGTTGCCGAGCCCGAGTTCGCCCGTTCCGACGCCCGCGAACATGATCATGGCGACCGCGAGCAGCAGGTACAGCGTCACGATCGTGACGACGGTGACGGTGGCCGCGCGACCCGGGGTCTTCTCGGGGTCCTTGGTCTCTTCGTTCATCGTGAGGGTGACATCCCACCCCCAGAAGATGAAGATCGAGAGCGAGAGCCCGGCGGCGACCGCGCTGAACGACGAGATCGCGAACGGGTTGAACCAGTTCAGGTCGAACGGCTGGTAGTCGAAGCCGTTGCCGCTGACCGCCTGCACGATCGCCGCACCGGCGAAGAAGACCAGCACGAGCAGCTGGAAGCCCACGAGCCAGTACTGCAGCTTCTGCGTGGTCTGCATGTCGCGGTACGACACGAGGGTCGCGCCGAGCATGAAGAGCAGACAGACGCCGATGTTGATCCAGGTGACGCTCGCGAGGTCGGCGATGGCCGGGTTGTTCGTGATCTGGGAGATCAACAGGAAGAGGAAGTCGACCGCGATGCCGGCGAGGTTGGAGAGGACGAGGATCGTCGCGACGACGAGACCCCATCCCGCCATCCACCCGATCCACGGTCCGAACGCGCGAGTGGCCCAGGTGAACGACGTGCCCGAGTCGGGCATCCGGTTGTTGAGCTCGCGGTAGCCGAAGGCCACGAGGAGCATCGGGATGAAGCCGACGAGGATGATCGCGGGGATCTGCGCACCGACGGTGGATGCCGTGGGGCCGACCGCGGCGGTGAACGTGTACGCCGGGGCGATGCACGAGATGCCGATGACGACGGCTCCGATGAGCCCGATGGTGCCGGCGCTCAGGCCCTTGCTCGACAGGCCGGTGGTGACTGCTTCGGGCTCCGTCGCCCGATTCGTGCTGCTCATCAGCGGTCTCCTGCTTCCCCGCGCGTGCGCGGGACGACGATCATGGGAACGGGCAGCTCGTGCAGCATCTTCGCCGCCGTGCTGCCCAGGAACAGGCGTCGCGGCTGTGCGAGCCTACTGGAGCCGACGAGAACGACCTCACCGGGGAGCCAGGAGAGATTCGAGACGGCGTCCTCGACGCTGTCTCCGGGGGCCTCTTCCACCACCGCACCGAGGGTGTCGGGAAGACGGTCCTTCGCCCGGGCCAGCACCTCGTGGGCGTGCTCCTCGCCGACGACGCGGATCGCGCCGGTGTCGAGTCCCGGGGGAACGTCGAAGGGTACGAGCGAGACGAGTCGCAGGTCGACGCCTCCGTCGGCCGCGAGCGCCGCCGCCTCGTCGAGCAGTACCTCGGCGCCCGGTCGGGTTCCGACGGCGGCCGTGACGCGCGGCACGACGTGGTCGTCCTGCGTCGCCGTGCCCGCGGGTGCCAGCGCGACCGGGATGGTCGAGGAGTGCAGCAGCTCCGAGGCGACCGAGCCGAGGCGGTGCCGGCCGAAGAGGCTGCCGGCGGCCGCGCCCACGACGATCAGGCGGGCATCGAACTCCTCGCCGGCGGCGATGAGGCCCTCGGCGAACGATTCGGCGATCCGCACGTGACCGCGGCTGAGCACCTCGTGCGGAAGGCGCAGGATCGCGTCCTCCAGCCAGCGCTTCGCCTGGGCGCGGATGTGGTCCTCATAGGCCCGCTCGGGCGGGACGACCGGGCTGCGCGTCCCCTCGGCGGGGAGCACGATCACCAGGTGGAGCGTCGCATCGAGGCTGCGCGCGAGACGCGCGCCCAGGGCCGCGGCATCCGCCCCGGCATCCGTCGCCGTGTACCCGACGACGATCGCGGAGGTCATGCGCCGCTCGCTGCCGTGCCGGCACGACCCGCGTCGATGATGTTCTCGGCGGCGAGGTGACCCATGCGAATCGCGCCGTCGACGTGCTGGTACCCCGCGCCGGCCATGTCGCTGCAGGCGAAGTGGATCGGGCCGACCGCGGCGCGCAGATCGGCGCCGTAGCGGTGCAGACCACCCATGTCGAAGCTCGCGGCGTAGGCGCCGCGCGTCCACTCCTCGGTGCCCCAGTCGCTCTCGTAGTAGACGACGGGGTTCTTGGCCTCGGGGCCGTAGTAGTGCGAGAGCGACTCGAGGATGCGCTCCTTGCGCTCCTCGGCCGACAGCTCGAACAGGTCGTCGGCGTTCTGGTCGGAGACGAAGCCGACGAGGGTGCCGCGCTCGTCGCCGTGGTTGGTGTTGTCGTAGGCCTCGTGCGACAGCTCGTACGGGCTGAACGCGGTACCGCTGAGCCCCTGCTCGCGCCAGAACGGCCGGTCGTAGACGGCGTGCACCTTGATGACGAAGCCCATCGACAGGTGCTGGTGCAGCTGGTGCTGACGGCGCGGAAGCGGCGGCACGAACGAGATGCGGCTGTAAAGCACGGGCGCGTGCGCGAGGATCGCGAAACGCGCGCGGACGGTGAGGTCGTCGGTCGTGGCGGTCACCCCGGTCGCGCCCCATTCGAGCGAACGCACGGGCTGGTTCAGCAGGACGTCGTCGCCGAGCCGCTCGGCGAGCAGGATCGGCACCCGCTGCAGACCGCCCAGGACGCGCTTGTCGAGGATGAAGTCGGCGTCGACGAGGTGGGAGTAGGAACCCGCGGATGCCGCCATCAGCAGCGACTGCAGCAGCGAGAACGCGTGGGTGGGCTTGGTGAGCATCGCGGAGCCGGTGGCGAAGGCCAGGTTGCGCACGGCCTCGTCGTCGTCGGTCTGCTGGCGGAGCCACGCATCCCAGGTGACGGCGTCCCACTCGGCGGCCTTCGGGTGCGCCCAGGGACGGTCGGGGTCGATCTCGGCGACCATCGCATCGAGGCGCTCGGTGATCTCGGCGATCGCCTTCTCGGTGGCAGCGGAGACGGGGAACATCTCGCCCGTGAAGCGCGAGGTCTTGCCATCGGGGCCGACGTAGACGCTGTCGCCCTCGCGGTAGCGGCTGTAGGTCTCGAGGCCGAGCTCGTCGATCGTGTCGATGAGAGCCTGCTGGTCGGGTGAGACCCACTGGCCGCCGATCTCGAGCATGGCGCCGTCGATGACATCGGTCCACAGGCGCCCGCCGACGCGATCGCGCGCCTCGAGGACGGCGACCGACAGTCCCGCCTTGCGCAGGTCGTTCGCCGCCGTGAGGCCGGCGGCGCCGGCGCCGATGATGAGGACGTCTCGCGTGATCTCAGCCATTGCAACTCCTTCGTCGGATGAAACTGTCGGGTGAATCTGTCGGGGTGGATCTGTGGTGAAGAGTGCCGGCCGCGACCCCCAATCCCCCGATCAGGGTCGCGGCCGGACGTTCCGGGTGGCGCGAACGCGCGCCCGACGGCTACGCCGCGGCGAGCGCCGCCGCCACGATGTCGAGGCCCTCGTTCAGCAGCTCGTCGCCGATCGAGAGCGGCGGGAGGAAGCGGATGACGTTGCCGTAGGTGCCGCACGTGAGCACGATCACGCCCTGCGCGATGGCGGCCTTCGCGACCGCGGCCGTGAGCGCGGCATCCGGCGCCTTCGTCTCGGGGTCGACG
Organism: Microbacterium sp. USHLN272; assembly: GCF_037149655.1. NCBI lineage: Bacteria > Bacillati > Actinomycetota > Actinomycetes > Micrococcales > Microbacteriaceae > Microbacterium > Microbacterium sp. USHLN272. The sequence continues at coordinate 111,501 of NZ_JBBCRA010000003.1, forward strand.
AACTCGGCGGCGATCATCGCGCCGTGTCCGCGCACGTCGCCGATGCGGGCGTCGCTCTTCTGGATGTCGAGCAGACGAGCGGTGAGGATCTCGCCGATCTCGCGTGCGCGCTCGATCACTCCGTCGTTCTCGAACACGTCGATCGAGGCGAGGGCCGCGGCGCAGGCGATCGGGTTGCCGCCGTAGGTGCCGCCGAGTCCACCGGCGTGCGAGGCGTCCATGATCTCGGCGCGGCCGGTGACGGCGGCGAGCGGCAGACCGCCGGCGATGCCCTTGGCGGTCGTGATCAGGTCGGGCTCGATGCCGAAGATCTCGCTCGCGAACATGTGCCCCGTGCGGGCGAAACCGGTCTGCACCTCGTCGGCGATGAAGACGACGCCGTTCGCACGGCACCACTCGGCGATCGCGGGGAGGAAGCCCTCGGCGGGGACGATGAAACCGCCCTCGCCCTGGATGGGCTCGATGATGACGGCGGCGAGGTTGTCGGCGCCGATCTGCTTCTCGAGCTGCAGGATGACGCGGGCCGCGGCCTCTCCGCCCCCGAGACCGTCGCGGAACGGGTACGACATGGGTGCCCGGTAGACCTCCGGCGCGAAGGGACCGAAGCCGCTCTTGTAGGGCATCGACTTGGCAGTGAGCGCCATCGTGAGGTTGGTGCGGCCGTGGTAGCCGTGGTCGAAGGCGACGACGGCCTGACGACCCGTGTACTTGCGGGCGATCTTGATCGCGTTCTCGACCGCCTCGGCTCCCGAGTTGAACAGGGCGCTCTTCTTGGCGAAGTCGCCGGGCGTGATGCGGTTGAGCGCCTCGGCGACGCCGACGTACGACTCGTAGGGCGAGATCATGAAGCAGGTGTGCGTGAACTGCGCGGCCTGCGCGGCGACGGCGGCGGCGACCTTCGGGTGCGCGTTGCCGACCGAGGTCACGGCGATGCCGGAGCCGAGGTCGATGAGCGAGTTGCCGTCGGCGTCGACGACCACGCCGCCACCCGCGGCGACCGCCGCGACGGGAACCGTGTGACCGACACCCGCGGCCACGGCATCCGCCTTGCGGGCCAACAGCTCGGCCGAGCGCGGGCCGGGCAGGTCGGTGACCAGGCGACGCTCCTGGGGGAGCTCGGGTCCTCCGAGAGGGACGACGGGGGATGCGGTGTCGAGGAGTGCCATGTCGCGAGCGTACGACCGGGCACCGACATCGCGCATTCGCCCGACTGTACAATCGAGGACGAGACTTCGCCGAGACGTACAAGAGAGGCGGCGCATGGCCGATCAGCCCACTCTGCAGGCCCTCCTCCGGCGCCGCGATCTCGACCTCCGTCTGGTGTCGCACCCGGCCGCGCTCCCCGTCGGCGCCCTCGAGAGGCCGTTGCGCTGGGTGCACAGTTCGGACCTCGCCGACCCCACCCCGTTCCTCTCCGACGACCTCGCCCTCCTCACCACCGGCACGCAGTTCGACGCGGCATCCGAAAGAGACTCGGCATCCGACATCGGCGCGTACGTCGCCCGACTCGCCGACCGCGGCGTGCTCGGACTCGGGTTCGGCACGGAGGTGCACCGCTCCGGCATCCCCGATGCCCTGGTCGACGCCTGCGCCCTGCACGGCATCCCGCTCTTCGAGGTGCCCTACCGCACCCCCTTCATCGCCATCGCCCGCGCCCACTCCGAAGCCATCGCCGCGCAGGCCTACGCGCGTCGCTCCTGGGCGCTCGACGCGCAGCGCGGGCTCGCACTGGCCGCCCTCCGCCCCCGAGGACTCGATGCGATCATCACCGAGCTCAGCCGTCGGCTCGGCGTGTGGGCCGGGATGTTCGACGCCGCGGGCGCCCTGCTGCACTCTCCCGCGCGCGATGCGGTCGACCGCGAGCTGCTCGACGCCCTGGGCGAGCGCGTCGCCGAGGTGCTCGCCCGCGGGCTCGAGGCCGGGCAGTCGCTCACGCTCGACGGGCGCACCTTCCTGCTCTCGACCGTCGGCCGCGGCGGGCACCTGCGTGGAGTGATCGCCCTCGAGATCGACACCCTCGACGCCGAGGCCCGCGCCGTCGTCACCTCGGTGATCGCGATGTCGGGGCTGGCGCTCGAGCAGAGCGAGCAATTGGCGCGCAGCCGGCGGCGCCTGCACTCCCAGCTGCTGCGTTCCCTGCTCACGGATGACCCGTCGATCGCGCGGCGCGTGCTCGGGGCGCTGCCCGTCGCGCCGATCGTCGTCGCCGTCTCCGGCGATGCCCCCGCCACCGCCCTCGTGGACTGGTGGGAGCGTCAGCGCACCGAGCATGGGGTGGCGTCGTTCCTGGCCGAGTCGGACGACGGCGTGACGATGTGCGTCGCGGCCGACGACGACGCACTCCTCGACGAGCTGGCGGCGCGTTTCGGCATCCGCCTCGGCGTCTCCGAACCCGACTCCTACGCCGCGTTCTCCCGCTCGCATGCCCAGGCCCTCACCGCTCTGCGCCAGCGGAGCACGCCGGGCGCCGCCCGATTCGCGGATGCCGCCGGCTCGAGCATCCTGTCGGCGCTGGCCACCGACGAGGCACGCCTGGTCGCCGAGTCGCGCCTCGCACCGCTGCGCGCCCACGATGCCGGTACCGGGTCGGGGCTGGAGCAGTCTCTGCGGGTGTGGCTCGAGAACGACGCACGCGCCGAACAGGCCGCGACCGCCCTGGGGGTGCACCGCCACACCCTCCGCTCGCGCATCGCTCAGGCGGGCACGCTGCTCGACATCGACCTGTCGTCGTTCCCGGCGCGCGCCGAGCTGTGGGCCCTGCTGGAGACGGCGCGCGACTGAGTCACCGCGAGACGTCAGGCTCCCTCACCGAGGTTGTCGGAGACGACTTCGAGCGCGTGCGCGCGGGCCTGTACCGCATCGTCGCCGCGCGCGGTCGTGACCGCCGCCGCGAAGACCTCGGCGAACACGAGGTACGCCACGCGCGAGGTGTGCTCGAGCTCATCGCGGAAGCTCACCCCAGTCGGCGCGATCACGAGCGACAGCGTCGCGACCTCGGTGAGGGCCGACGACGCGAACGAGGTCAACGCGATCACGGTCGCGCCGCCCCGCGCCGCCGCGGTCGCGACGCGCAGGCTCGCCTCATTGGCTCCCGAGCCACTCACGACCAGGCAGACATCATCGGGCGTGAGGTGTCGGGCCGCGATCTGCTGGGCGATCGCGTCGGCGATGAACTCCGCCGATCGCCCCGAGGCGGTCAGCCGCATCGCGAGGTCGTTTGCGATCGGTGACGACAAGCCGTTCGCCAGAACGAGCAGGCGTCGGGCGGATGCCGCGACCCGCACCGCCTCGGCGACGGAATCCGCGTCGAGCAGGCTGGCGAGAGCGGGCAACGACGACGCCAACCGATCGATCTCGCCCCGCATGCGCCCGAGCACGCCGGGGCCGTGATCGACCCCGGTCTCCCCCGGGCTGGCACCGAGCTCGGCGGCGAGCGCCACCCGCAGTTGCGGATAGCCGCGGTAGCCGACGGTCTGACAAGTGCGCACGACCGTGGCACGGCCGACCCCGGCGCGGTCGGCGAGCTCCTGCGCGGTCCATTCGACGACGGCATCCGATGCCTCGACGATCAGTTCGGCGACCCGGCGTTCGGCCGGCTGCAGGGTGTTGAGCACCGCGGCGATGCGCGCGGTGGGCGGGGCGCTAGGCGAGAACACGGGCGCGGGCTCCCTCCATGATGCGGCGGCGGATGGCACCGGACACCGCATCGATCAGCATCGTCACCACGACGACCACGATGAGCAGGACACCCACCGTCGACCACTCACGGTACTGGGTGTACGAGGTGAGCATGTCGCCGATTCCACCGACGCCGATCAGACCGAGCACCGCCGAGGAGCGCACGTTGATCTCGAAGCGGTACAGCCAGAACGACCAGAACGCGGGTTCGGACTGCGGCCACACACCCCAGCGCAACACCTGCAGGGTGCCGCCACCGGCGGCGCGGGCGGCCTCGATGGGTCCGCGGGGCACCGCCTCGACCGCCTCGTAGCCCCATTTGCCGAGCGTGCCGACGCCGTTGATCGCCAGGGCGAGCGCACCTGTGAACGGCGTGAGCCCGGTGACCGAGAGGATGATGATCGCGATGATGATCTCGGGTACGGCCCGGATGAGCGAGAACAGACCCCGCAGCAGCGCGCGCAGCCAGGCCGGGCCGAATCCGCGGGCGGCGAGCAGGCTGAGCGGCGTCGCGAGCAGGATGCCGAGGATCGTGCCGACCCACGCCATCTCGATGCTGCGCCAGGTCTGCCAGAGCGCCTCGGGCAGCTTCTCCCAGTTCGGGTTCGCGAACATCAGGCCGAAGTATCGGACGATCTCGGCGGGCAGGTCGACGAGCCGCGCCCAGTTGATGTCGATCGACCAGAACGCCAGCACCACGATGCCCGTGACGAGCAGCCATCCGGCGATCAGCCAGGGGCGGCGCGGCCGGTCGGGGATGAGGGTCAGCGACGCACTCATACGAGCCTCCGTCGGATGGCGTCCGAGACGAGGTCGATCACGATGACGACGATGAGGATCTCCAGGATGATGAGCGACAGCTGGTCGTAGCGGTAGAAGGTGCGCACCGCGTCGATCAGCAGGCCCATCCCGCCGGCGCCGACGAGACCGAGGACGGTCGAGGCGCGCACGTTCAGCTCGAACACGTACAGGGCCTGGTTCGCGAACGCGGGCCAGGCGTCGGGCAGGGCCAGGGTGCGGTTGATCTTCGTCTGCGTCGCACCGACCGCGCGGCCGGCTTCGAGGGGGCCGCGGTCGTTGGTGTCGATCGCCTCGGAGACGAGTTTGACGATGATGCCGACGTTGAACAGCAGCAGGGCGAGGATGCCGGGGAGTGCACCGACGCCCACCATCGCGACGAGGATCGCGGCGTACAGCAGGTCGGGCACGCTACGGATGACGTTGAGGATGCCGCGCACGGCGATCCGGGCCGGGGCGTTCGGGTTGGTGGCGCGCGCGGCCCAGAAGCTCAGCGGCAACGAGACGGCCGCCCCGATCGCGGTGGCGATCACCGCCATCTGCAACGTCTCGATGAGCGGCGGCAGGGTGCGCGGGAAGAAGCTCCAGTCCGGCAACAGCAGCCGGACGATCTTGTCGGTGCCGTTCTGCCAGTTGCGGCCGATCGCCGCGAGGTCGACGCCGATACCGATGCCGGGCAGGCACATCACGACGGTCACCACGACGACCGCGGCGACGATCACGGGCCCCTTCCACGCGCCCGGCGGGCGGGCGGGGATGTCGAGGGCGGATGCCGGTGCGACGCCCGTCACGTGTCCAACCGATCGTCGGGGGTGAGCGAGCGTCCGTAGATGCTCTCGAAATCGGCATCCGTCGCGTTCGTCGCCGGCCCGTCGTAGACGACCTCGCCGGCCCGCATGCCGATCATCCGCGCCCCGTACTCGCGGGCGAGATCGAGCAGGTGCAGATTCACGAGCACGGTGATGCCGAGGTCGCGGTTGATGCGGCGCAGATCGTTCATGACGCCGTGCGCGGTGGGCGGATCGAGGCTCGCGACGGGTTCATCGGCGAGCACGATGCGCGGCTCCTGCGCGAGGGCGCGGGCGATCGCGACGCGCTGCTGCTGCCCGCCCGAGAGATCGGAGGCGCGGGAGTGCAGCTTCGGGAGGATGCCGACGCGATCGAGCGCGTGATAGGCCAGCTGCTTGTCGGCCTCGGGGTACGCGCCCAGCAGGGTGCGCCAGAGCGGGGTATGGGCGAGGCGCCCGACGAGCACGTTCTGGAGCACGCTCGCGCGGCCGGCGAGGTTGAACCCCTGGAACACCATGCCGATGTCGCCGCGCAGACGGCGGAGCGTGCGGGGTGAGGCGCCGGAGACGCGGTGCTCTCCCACGTCGAGCGTGCCGGAGGTGACGGGGACGAGGCCGTTGATCGTGCGGATGAGCGTCGACTTGCCCGACCCCGAGAGCCCGACGACGGCGACCATCTCGCCTGCGGCGATGTCGAGCGACACCCGATTCAACCCGATCGTGCCGTTCGGGTAGCGGACGGTGACCTCGTCGAGGCGGATGGACCACGGCGTGGACGCCGCAGCCGGAGCTGCGGCGTCCACGTGCTGGATGTGGTCGGACAACTTACTGGAGCCCCAGGGCCTGTGCGGCGCGCGCGACGACGTCGAGCGAGTCTGGGTCGGCCGGCGCGAGCTTGGTGATCGAGTAGATGCTCGTGAGGATCTCGGACCCCTCCTCGGTGTTCGAGAAGTCCTCGAGCGCCTTCGTGATGCGGCCCTGCAGCTCGGGCGAGAGCTCCGACGACAGCGCGACGCCGTCGTTCGGGATCTCCTCGGTCAGCGCGAAGACGACGACCTTCTCGCCCACGTCCGGGGTGTCCTTCTGCACGATGGTGCGGGCGTCCCAGAAGCTGAAGCCGACCTCGGCGTCGCCGTTGTAGACCGCGAGCACCGAGGCGTCGTTGGCCGTGACGGGGATCTGCTGGATGTCGGCATCCGTGTCGAGTCCCGCCTCCTGCAGCGCGAGGATCGGGTAGATGTAACCGGCGGGCGAGCCCGGGCCGAGCACGGCGACCTTCGCGCCCGCGACCTTGTCGATGCTGTCGAGGCCGGCCGGCCCCGTCATCGCGTCGGCGCCGTTGCAGAACAGCATCCCGTCGCGCTCGACCGGCTCGTCTTCGCAGTACTTGTCGGGATTGTTCGTCATGAACTGCGCCGGGTAGGTGATGTTGCCGTTGCGCTCGGTCTGCAGCACGACGGAGGCGTCGTACATGTCGTTCGCCTGCCACAGCTGCAGCGACGGCAGGAAGCCGATCTGGGCCTGGCCGGCGCCCATGGCCTCGACGGCGGCCTGGTAGTCCTTCGACACGACACCGGTGACCTCGATGCCGAGCTCCTCGGTGAGGTAGTCGGTGAGCGGAGCCGCGGTGTCGACGAGGCCGTCCTGGTCCTGCGAGGGCACGAGGGCGAGCACGAGCGAATCGGGATCGGCGGCCGAAGCGACCGAATCGTCGGGCGCCGCGGTGCTGCTCGAGCAGCCCGCGAGCACGACGGTGAGGAGCGCGCCGGCGGCGACGATTCCCGCAGCGGAGCGGCGGAGAGGAGAGGTACGCATGATCATCCTTCGATGGGGTGGGTGTGTGGGCGGGAGGGTGTGGTCTCAGCCGCGCAGCCAGGTCTCGAGCTGGGGAATCAGCGTCGAGAACTCGGCGGCGCGGAAGGTGGGGGTGGCGCGCGGGTCGGGGAAGCCGCCGATCAGTGCGGTCGCGTGGCCGCGGGCGTGCACGGGCGCGAGATCGTTGTGCCAGATGTCGCCGACGCTCAGCACGCGGGCATCGGCGGGGAGGTCGGCGAGCACACTGTCGAGCCCCGCAGGCTTGCGGGCATCGGTGACCACGCGGTCGAAGAGACCCGCGAGCCCGAGCGCCTCGAGCGCCTCGGTGATCCGGATGGCCGGAGCGTTCGTGACGAGCACGCGTTCGGCGTCGGCATCAGCGAGGAAGGCGGCGAGGCCCTGGGGCGCCGAGATCGGGGCGTCCGCCGTGGCGAGCTGCGCACGGCTGGCGAGGTAGGCGGCGCTGAGGAGGGCGGCATCCGCACCGCGGTGCTCGGCGGCGCGGCGCACGAGATCGTAGCCGTCGAGCGATTCGTCGTCGGCGGCGGCGAGCTGGGAGCGGATGCCGTCGACGAAACCGCCCTGATCGCCGAGGGCGTCGGCCACCTGCTGCGCATAGGCGAGGACGGGACCGTCGCCGAGAGCGATCGTGCCGTCGAAGTCGAAGAGGAGAATGGAGTTCACGGAGTTCTTTCTGTGGGGACGCTCCGTCCATGATGGGGATCGATTGTGGACAGAAAGTCCCCGGCATGTGAACGCCGTGTGAACAATCCGTCCACCCGGCTCACGTATGGTGAGCGCTGTGTCCGAACTCGACTCCCTGACCGCTGCCGCGGCCCTCGCCGCCGACGGCACCCTCGCCGGCGCCCGCGCCGCGATCGACGCGCTCCCTTGGCTGAGTCGGGCGGTCGACGACGACCGCGCCTCCGGAAGGTTCACCGCGTGGGGTCTATCGACCGTCATCGATGAGAACACGGGCACGGCCGTGACCGCGCGCCCGCTGTTCGAGGAGCTGCATCGACGAGCCGGCCTCGCCACGACCTGGCCGATCGGCAACGCTGGACTGCTGCACTGCTACGGCTACCTGCTCTCCCTCGAGGTCACGCCCTACGGCCTCAAACGCGATCGCTGGGTCGAGGGTGCGCTCGCGCAGGCCTGCGGGCTGACGGCGGATGCCTTCCACCCCTGGCACGAGGGACCGACCCTGCTCGCGCGTGCGATGACCGCGGCATCCGCTCTGCTCGCGCGCCCCGCGGCGAGCGCGACGGAGGAGATCGACGGGCGGAAGACACGGCTGGCGCTGAGCGCCGAAGCCGGCCCCGCTGCGCTGGCCTACGCGGTCGCGCCCGGCCCGGGAACCGCTCCGCTGCTCGTGACGATGTTCCCCGTCGGCGAGGCATCCGCCCCGCTCGACGAGTTCACCGCCGACCCGCGCCTGCGCTGGAACGCGATGTGACCCGCGAACGCGCTACGCGGACGGCGCCGCCCGGAGCGGCCAGGCGGGCCACCAGCCGTCGTCGAGATCGCGCAGCACGGCGGCTTTCTGCTCGCGCACCTCTTCGGGCAGTTCCGGAGCCGCCCCCGAGCTGCTCGATCGCCCCTCTCCGCCGAGGGAGACCAGCTGCGTGAGCTGCCAGGCGCGGCGTCCGACGGGGAACCGCTCGCGGAGTCCGCCCGCAGCGATCGCACGAAGCGTCCTCTCGAGCTCATCCGCCGCGGATTCGGCGGTCTCGTCGCACGCATCGCACGTGCAGGAGGGGATGATCGCCCGGAAGAGTGCACCGGCCTCCACCTCGACGCACGGCCCGGTCTCCGTGAGCGCGATCGGAGCACCCGTGGGCGGTTCCAGCACGATGCGCCGGGCGCCCTCGGGCCCTCCCTCCTCGCGCACCTCGGTCTGGTACCCGCTGCGGAGGTGATCGACGAGGGCATCGACGACGAGGCGTAGCGGTTCGAAGCGCTCCGGATGCGACTCCCGTGAGTACGCGTCCTCGGGCGGAGCGCCGCCCGCCCACCGGGTCCCGTACCGGATGATGCGCCCCTCGTCGTCGGCGTACTCGCGCGTCGGGAGGGTCGGACGACGGTAGTCGACCGGCGGGACGATCAGCGCCGGCTCCGGCAAGTCCCGGGTGAGGGCCTGCATCTCCTGGTCGTCGAGATCGTCCTGCTCCCAGGAGGCGAGCATCTCCCGGAAGTCGTCGAGCCGCTCGGGGTGCGTGAGGATCCCCTGCAGGAGACCCGCCACCGGGATCGAGCGCGTGTTCGTGCCGACCTCGAGGTCGGGCGTCGCACGCCACGTGGCCGCGGGATGGGCGACGGCGATCGCATTACCGAGGAACCGCGCCGCGGACTCCGCCAGGGCAGCCGAATCCGCGATGCTCGGATGCTCCGCGATGAACCTCCACAGCGCCGGGAAGTCCTCCGCCAGCTCCGTCGGAACGGCTCCTTCGCGTTCGACGAGGTCCGCGAAGGATTCGAAGCCCTCGATGAACCGCACCGGCCCCGGAGCGGCGGTCAGCGGACCGAAGCTCAGGATGGCGGAGGCGGCCCCCGGCGGCGCGCCGACGGGCCCGGGAAAGACGTCGCTGTTCATCGTGTCGCTCCTCTCCTCACCCCCC
>NZ_JBBCRA010000004.1:0-116591 GCF_037149655.1 Microbacterium sp. USHLN272
CCACCACCGCACCCTCGACACCTCCGGCTGGGAGATACGTATGCACAACGGCACACCCCACGTCCGCGGACCCGCCTGGTGGGACCCCCACCAACGCTGGCGAACACCCCGACCCGCACAGCGACCCGCACCACGCACCACCGCCAACGCGACAAAACAGCGAACCCGGCCACCGTTGCGCGCATGAACGCTGGTCGACTGCGACTGCGACTGCGACTGCGACTGCGACTGCGACTGCGACCGCGACTGCGACTGCGACCGCGGCCGCGACCGCAGCGCGACCGTGACCGCGACCGCAGTGCGACCGTGACCGCGACCGGTCGCCCGGTATCGGCCGCGAGCATCACCCGTCCGTGACCGGGCGCCTGAACGGCGCCATAAGCGACGGCTTCCGCGAACGACTCCCGTGAACGACTCCCGTGAACGACTCCCGTGAACGAGTCCCGTGGAAGATGTCCGCAAAACGACTTCCGCGACGATCTCCGCTGCCGGCCGGGCCCTGCAGCACCTCAGTAGATGCTGATCACCAGGTGGCGCTCGGCATCGGCGGCCTGCTGGTGCACGCGCCGCAGTTCGGCGAAAGCATCCGTCAGCTCGGCCCGCAGCTGCGCGGGGTCGTCGGTCCAGATGTTCGGGTAGACGCGCGCCGAGGCGAACGCGGCGAAGTCGACCCTCGCGAGCGCCTCGTCGAGGTCGACCGCGTCGAGGGCTTCGATGATCGGCTCGAGCTCGTCATTCTCTGTGCAGCCGACGAAGTCGTCACCGCCGAACGCGTGCACTCCCACGACGGCCTCGCTCAGCGGGTCGTCCTCGCGCGGAGCGGAAGCCGATACCCCGGTGAGCAAAAAGTGTAGGCCGTCCCACATCTTGTCGACGTAGACGGTGGGCGCACCGGCCTCTTCGAGTTCCTCGAGCGTCGACAGCAGAACCTCGGGCGACAGTGACACCAGCCGATCGAGCGTGCCCTCATCGATCAATGTGTATGCAGCCCTCATGCCCATCCGAACCCTCCCCGTTCGTCGCGGTACCGCTCCCAGCCTAGAGCGCACGCGAGCGGCACCGAGACACCCGGCGAATCCGAATCGGATCAGAGGTGAACAGCCGCTGAACACTCGCGGGTGCGCCCGAATGCGCCGTTCTCGTCCTGGAAGAGTCGGAGAAGACTCGGGGAACGAGATCGCACAGCTGACACGGGGGAGCGACATGGGGACGATGGTGACCCGCCCACCCGGGCATCGACGCGACGTGGCGCTGCGACCGGCGGCCACCGCGATGGTGTTCGTCGGCGAAGGACAGCCCCACGAGACGATCGCCGTGCCGGGTGTCGCGCTCTCGGACGGCGACGTGCTGGTCGCGGTCGAGCTGTCGACCATCTGTGGATCCGACGTGCACACGGTGCAGGGGCATCGACCCGCGCCGGTGCCGCTGGTGCTCGGTCACGAGAGCGTCGGCCGGGTCATCGCACTCGGCGACGCCGGGGCCGCCGCGACCGACGGCACGCCGCTGCGCATCGGCGACCGGGTGGTCTGGTCGATCACGGTGTCGTGCGCGAGCTGCGACCGGTGCCTGTGCGGCATGCCTCAGAAGTGCCGCACGCTCGCGAAGTACGGGCACGACCGCATCGGTGCGCACGGGGAGCTGACCGGAGCCTTCGGCAGCCATATGCAGTTGCGAGAGGGAACGACGATCGTGCGGGTGCCCGAGACGCTCCCGGCATCCGTGCTCGCTCCCGCGTCGTGCGCGACCGCGACCGCCTGGGCGGCCGTCGCCCGTGCGGCCCGGCATCGCGATCTGGACGGCGCACGGGTGCGCATCCACGGCGCCGGCCTCGTCGGGCTGTCCGCCGCCGCGATCGCCGCCGAGCAGGGGGCGCTCGTCGAGGTGCTCGACCCGAACGACGCGCGTCGCGCCCGCGCGCAGGAATGGCTGGCACCACGGGGAAGCCGGTCCCTGAGCGAGCGGAGCGAGACGAAGGGCGGTGCGCTACCCCTCGATGCCGCAGGCGGCCCCGAACCCGACGTCGTGATCGAGGCATCCGGTCACGCGGTCGCCGAAGCGCTCGACGGGGTCGCCGTCGGCGGGATCGTCGTGCTCGTCGGCAGCGTGTTCCCCGCCGACCGGGTGCCGCTCGACGCCGAGAGCATCGTGCGTCGACTCGTCACGGTCGCCGGTGTGCATAACTACACGGGCATCGACCTCGCCGAGGCGGTGGCGTTCCTCGCCGGGCGCGGACGCGCCTACCCCTTCGCGGATGCCGTGGGCGCCGTGCGGCCGCTCGCCGCTATCGACGAAGCGCTCGCCGAGGCATCCGCCCCGGGAGCGCCGCTACGCGTCGGGTTGCTACCGGGCCGCTGATCGACGCGGCGCGTCGGAGCGAAGCGCCCCGAGTGGGCATGCCGCCTCAGGAACTCGCGCGGCGAGGACCCGCCGCATGCATTCCCTCGATCCGCGCAGTCAGGAGGCGTACCGCCTGAACGACCGCCGACTCCATGACCTCCGCGGGATCGCCGGACAGCATCAGGGCGCGGTGACCGACACCATCGGCCGTTGCCCACCCGAGGAACACCGTTCCGGCGGGATGCCCGTTGTCGTCCGGTCCCGGACCGCCGACGCCCGTGGTCGCGACGCAGAGGTCGGCATCGAAGAGCTTTCGTGCGCCCTCTGCCATCTGCTCGGCGACCTCGGCCGAGCAGGGATCCAGGCCGGGGGTCACCCCGAGCACACGCTCCTTCTCGTCGGACTGGTACACGACCACTCCGCCGCCGAACCAGCGCCCGGCGTCATCACCCCCGCCGACCGCGCTCGCCAGTCGCCCCGATGTCAGAGACTCCGCCACGCAGATGCGCAATCGACGCTCGAGCGCCGTGCGACTCAGATGCCGGAGATCGTCGGACGAGTCGGCACCGTCCGTCACCTCGCGTCGTCCTCCGAGGTGTCCTCCGACGAGCTCTTCGCGGAGTCGTCAGGACCCGGCGTCTCCGCTGCGGGACCGTCGGGCGCGGCCTCGTCGTCGGGGCCCGCTGCCGCTTCGTCGTGCGCGTAGTCGGGTCGCGGCGGCTGCAGCGGCTGGTCGTCGTACTCGCCGCCCTTGCGCCCGCCGAACGGGCGGCCGTGGTCGGCGAACTCCTCGCGGTGGTACACGAACGTCCACGGTCCGGCGGTGAACCGCGCACCCGTGCGCAGGGTCTCCGTGCTCGGGGCGGAATGGGTGCCGTCGGCGTTGTCGCTCGCGTTGCGCTCGCCCTCGCCGTGCAGCTCGAGCACGTACTCATCGCGCTGGTCGTGGGTGATCGTGGCGTGCACGGGATCCGTGTCGGCGAGACGGAGTTCGTTGCCCGCCGCCGAGCCGATGCGCACGACGTCGACGTCGAGGAGGAACTCGGTGCGCTCGTCGTCTCGCGAGATGCGCAGCTTCGGTTCGCCCGCGCCCCACTCGGCGTGGGTCGTGGTGGGGGTGTAGCCCTCGGTGCCTGAATCGGTCATCCGTCATCGCCTCCTCGGCAGGTAATGGGACTCGACTCTAGGGTCTCGGCCGTCACCGTTGCAGGGGCTTGACTTCGCCCGGCCGGGGTGTCACGTGGACCCGGGTTCCGCGCGGGAACGTTGAGGGCATACGCTTATTCTCATGGGGTGATCCCGACGGCCGGGTCGGAGAACCGAAGCATCGCACCGAGGAGCACCTGATGGGGAAGTTCGTCTACGAAGGCGGAGTCAAGACCGAGATCGAGGACCGGGCGCTCACGCACCTGCAACTCGTCATCACCGCGAAGCTGCGCCGGGGCGAGCCGTTCCCGTTCAGCTGGCGCGAAGACGCGAGCGTCGGCGGCGGCCGCACGACCGTGTGGATCCAGCCGGCGAGCTCGCTGGTCTTCAAGTACTTCGGCAGCCGCCAGCCGTCGATCAACCGCGCGTGGATCGAAGCACTCGCCTTCACGGCCAACGCTCCCAGCGGTCTGTACCTCGTGCCCGAGCCGGCCGAGAACGGTGAGGCGCCGACGACGACCGAGATCCCGGCGGCGCCCTAGAGCTGAGCGCGGCCCCTCGTCGGAGCATCCGCCTGTCAACCCCCTGGAATCGGGTGGGCCGTGACGGCATCGTCGGTATCTCGCGCAACCGGATTTCTGCGCGCCGAGACCGACGATACGGAACCCAGGTGACAAGATGACCGACTCCACGACCGACCCCCGACATGCGCACCGCGAAGAGGGCTTCCCGGCGCAGCAGCAGCACCAGCCGGGCCTCACCGGGCTGACGCTGCCGACCCCCGATCACGGGGAGGCGAGCTACGTCGGCCACGGCCGACTCGACGGACGGCGGGCCCTGATCACCGGCGGCGATTCGGGCATCGGCCGCGCGGCGGCGATCGCATTCGCCCGCGAGGGCGCCGATGTCGCGATCGCGCATCTGCCGGAGGAGCAGGCGGATGCCGACGACACTGTGCGGCTGATCCGCGACGCGGGGCGCACCGGCGTGAGCCTCGCCGGAGACCTCCGCAACGACGAGTTCGCCGCCGCGATCGTGTCGCACACCCGCGAGGCGCTGGGCGGTCTCGACGTGCTCGTGCTCAACGCCGGGTATCAGCACGACATCGACGGGTTCGAGTCGATCGACCCCGATCGCATGCGCCGCGTGTTCGAGACGAACCTGGAGGGGATGCTGCTGACCGCCCGCGCCGCCTTCCCCGACCTCGAGCCCGGAGCGAGCATCATCGTCACCGCCTCGGTCCAGGCGTACAACCCCTCGCCCGGACTCATCGACTACGCGATGACGAAGGCCGCGCAGGTCGCATTCGTGCAGGCGCTCGCCGAAGAGGCGGGTCCCCGCGGCATCCGGGTGAACGCCGTCGCGCCGGGGCCGATCTGGACGCCGCTGATCCCCGCCACCGGATGGGACGAGGAGCGCCTCGCGACCTTCGGCCAGGACACCCCGCTCGGTCGCGCCGGGCAGCCGGCGGAGCTCGCTGGCGCGTACGTGTACCTCGCGTCCGCGGAGTCGTCGTACACCTCGGGCATCGTGCTGCCGGTCACCGGGGGCAAGCACCTCTGAGATCGCGCAGGGCGGCGCGGAGCTACGCTGGAGGAGTGCAGAAATCCGCGTCGTCCCGGACCCTGACGGGCGTCGCCCTCGTCATCGGTTCCTGCCTGTCGCTGCCCTTCGGGGCGGCCGTCGCGGCACAGCTCTTCCCGGTGCTCGGCCCGTGGGGCGTGACATCGTTGCGCGTGGCGATCGCCGCCCTCCTCCTGGTCGTCATCGTGCGCCCGCGACCCCGGCGCTGGACGCGACAGCAGTGGGCCGCGGCGCTGCTGTTCGGGCTCTCGCTGGCCGCGATGAACGGCTTCTTCTACGCCGCGATCGACCGCATCCCCCTGGGACCCGCCGTCGCGATCGAGTTCCTCGGCCCCCTCGTGCTGGCGGCCGTGCTCACCCGCAGGCTTCCGGATGCCGTCTGGGTCGGCGTCGCGGTGATCGGCATGGGGCTGCTCTTCGTCGACGGCGTCGTCGGCGCCGAACCGCTCGATCCGCTCGGCGTGGTGTTCATCCTCATCGCCGCCGGCTTCTGGGCCATGTACATCCGCACCAGCGCGAAGGTCGGGGCGGTGATCCCGGGCAGCGGCGGGCTCGCGATGGGGCTCGTCGTCGCCGCCGTGCTGCTGCTCCCGGTCGGCATCCCCACCGCGACCGTCGTCGCCGCCGACCCGCAGCTCCTGCTGCTGGCGGGGATCACCGCCGTGCTGTCGTCGGTGATCCCCTACAGCTTCGAACTCGCGGCGCTGCGCCGTCTGCCGCAACGGGTGTTCGGGGTGCTGTTGAGCCTGGAGCCCGCCTTCGCGACGCTGGCGGGGTGGCTCATCCTCGGTCAGGACGCGTCGCCTCTGCGCCTCCTCGCGATCGCCCTCGTCGTCGCCGCGAGCATCGGGACCACCCTCGGCATCCGGCGCGCGCGTCGGCGGGCGGACGACGCCGAGTCCGCAGCCGATCCCACGACCGAGCCGGGCGCCGGGCCAGTGACCGAGTCGGGCGCGGTTCCCGGCTCCGACCGCCGGAACGATCCCGAGACCGGGGTGTTCACCGCGCCGATACCCCTGCCCGACTGACCGGCGCTGCGGCACCCGCCGTGCCGGTGGTCGCGAGCGGGTAACGGCGACGCAGCAGCATCCGCTGGACGAGCGTCCACACGACCGTGACCGTCAGGTACAGCGCCGCGGCGAGCGGCACGAACACCGCGAACACGGCCGTCAGGTAGTGGAGCGACCCGAACACGCGCTGCATCGCGGGGGAGTTCATCGCCGCGCCCATCGATGAGTCGTCGTCGACGGGAGCGGGGCGGAACACGCGGCGCGTGACCTCCGCGGTTGCGATGATCACCAGCAGCAGCGCCCCGAACACGAGGAACGTCGCAGGCGTCGCCGTGCCCCCGAACACCGCGGAGACGAGGCTCGTCCCCAGCGGAGCCCCGAACAGGTCGTGCGTGAGCAGATCGTTCGGGTGCCCGGCGATCTCGGGGCGGATGAACAGCGTGTACAGGATGCCGACGACCGGGGCCTGCGCGAGCACCGGGAGCATGCCCGCGAACGGCGAGGTCTTCTCGTCACGGTAGAGCGCGAGCATCTCCTTCTGGAGTCGCTCGGGATTCTTCTTGTGGCGGCGCTGCAGGTCGCGCAGCTTCGGGGCGAGGCGGGCGCGCGTCTGCTCTGCCTTGGCGGTCGAGAAGCCGACCGGGATGAGCAGGGCGCGCACGAGCAGGGTGACGAGCACGACCGCCAGGGCTGCGGCGGATGCCCCGGCGAGGGGCTCGAGCAGGGTGGAGAGCCCGGCGAGGGCGCCGTAGGCGGCGTCGAGGAGGGCGGCGAGGGGCGGGAAAGCGAAGAGATCCATCGGAGTGTCCGTTCATGAGGTCGGGAGGGGTCGGCGAAAGCCGCGTGGTCCCTCCCGTTCCCGGGCGGAGGACTACGCGGGGATCGCGACTCCCGGCGCTCGCGGACGCGGGTGACCGGCCGCATCGGGATCGCTCTGCGCGAGCAGCGCGGACGCATCGATCGCGCGCCACGGATGCGGGGCGCGGGCATCGACGGTCGTGCGGATGCTCAGCGCGACGGCCAGCACGAGGGCGGTCACGGCGATGACGGCGATGGCCACACCGAGGGCGGCGGCATCCGGCATCGCGACGAGACCGAGGGTCGCGAGCAGCACGCTCAGCATCCGCTCGATCCACTCGCCCATGCTGCGAGGGTAGCACCGGGCCCTGGGCGCGAGGGCGGGAATAGGCTCGGAGCATGAGTGATCTGCGTGGCCTTCGTGAGCTTGTCGGTGTCGAGCATCCCATCGTGCAGGGGCCGTTCGGCGGGCTGTCGTCGGTCGCGCTCGCCGCGGCGGTCAGCGAGGCGGGCGGGCTCGGGTCGTTCGGTCTCTACGGCTACGACGGCGACCGCATCCGCGCCGTCGGAGCCGAGCTCCGCGCGGCCACCAGCCGACCCTTCGCACTCAACGTCTGGCTGCCCACGGGCGACGAGGTCGAGCCGAACGCCCAGCACATGATCTTCGCCCAGGCGCTGCAGCCGTTCTACGACGCGGTCGGCATCGAGACGCCGGCTCGACCGGACCGGTACCTCGCCCCGCTCGACGAGCAGCTCGACGCGATCTGGGAGCTCGCCCCCGCCGTGCTCAGCGTGGTCTTCGGTGTGCCCGGCGCCGAGGTGGTCGACGAAGCGCACCGCCGCGGCATCCGCGTCGTCGGAACGGCCACGACGGTCGCCGAGGCCGTAGCGCTGGAGGCGGGCGGTGTCGACGCGATCGTCGCGACCGGCATGGAGGCGGCGGGCCACCGGGTGTCATTCCTGCGGCCCGCCGAGGAATCCCTCGTCGGCACGTTCGCGCTCGTGCCGCAGGTCGTCGACGCGGTCTCGGTGCCCGTCATCGCCGCCGGTGGCATCGCCGATCGTCGCGGAGTGGCCGCGGTCTTCGCGCTGGGTGCGAGCGGGGTGCAGGTGGGCACCGCGTTCCTCGCGACCGACGAGTCGGCGGTCACCGCCGCGCACCGGGCGGCGATCCACGCGACGGCCGCCGACGAGACCGTGCTCACCCGCGCGATGAGCGGACGACTCGCGCGCGGCGCCCGCAATCGAGCCGTGCGCGCGATCGAGGCGAGCGGCACCATCGCGCCGTTCCCGATGCAGAACTGGCTGACCGGGAAGTTCCGCGCGGCTGCGGGGGAGCAGGGGTTCGGCGAGCTGCAGTCGCTGTGGATGGGGCAGGCCGCACCGCTCGTGCACCTCGAGACGGCGGGCGAGGTGTTCGCCGAACTCCGCGCGGGCGTTCCGCGGGGGTGACCTCTGTTCCTAGCCATGGACCTGGCTAGAATGGCGTCATGCCGGAGCACAACGTCTTGGATGCGCGCAACAGTCTCTCGCGCCTGATCGCCGAATCGCAGGCCGGTGAAGAGGTGGTCATCACCAAGCGCGGAACCCCGGTGGCTCGCCTCGTGCCGATCGGCCCGGTCGATGCCGTCCGCAGCGGACGCGTGCTCGTCGACTGGATCGAGGCGAACCGGCTGCCGGCGCGTTTGGCGACGGATGCCGCGGCCCTCGACGCCCAGATCGACGAGAACCGAGACTCCTGGGAATGATCTACGTCGACGCCTGCATCCTGATCTACGCGCTCGAAGACACCGGCGCCCGCGGTGACGCCGTGCGCGCTGCGCTGGCCGAGGTGGACGCGCCCGTGGCGTCGAGCCCGCTCGCCCTGCACGAGTGCCTCATCCGATCGCTGCGCGAGCGCAACGTCGAGGTGCGCGACCGGTACCTCGCGCTGTTCGATCACCTCGTGATGATCGATCTGGATACGGCAGTGTTCGTCCGCGCAGCCGAGTTGCGGGCGGACTTCGGACTGAAGACGCCGGACTCGTTGCACCTCGCCGCCGCGCAGCTCTCGGGCTGCACCGAGCTCTGGACCAACGATCGACGTCTGGCGACGGCATCCCGTGGCCTCGCCGTCGACGTCGTCGGCGGTTCCGGCGCCGCCGGTGCCGGCGTAGCTCGTTAAGGATTCCTTAAAGGATGACCGTCGAGCGGCCGTGCACGATCACGCGGTCCTCGGCGTGCCACTGCACCGCGCGGGCGAGCACGAGACGCTCGACCTCGGCGCCTCGGCTCTGCAGGTCGGCGGCGGACTCGCCGTGCGTCACGCGCGTGACGTCCTGCTCGATGATCGGCCCCTCGTCGAGGTCGGCCGTGGCGTAGTGGGCCGTGGCGCCGATCAGCTTCACGCCGCGATCCTTCGCCCGTGCATAAGGGTTCGCGCCGATGAAGGCCGGCAGGAACGAGTGGTGGATGTTGATGACCGGGGCGCCGACGCGCTCGATGAAGTCGTCGGTGAGGATCTGCATGTAGCGTGCGAGCACCACCAGATCGACGTTGCCCTGCAGCAGTTCGAGTTGACGGGACTCCATGGCGCCCTTGTCGCCCGAGGGGATGTGCACGAACGGCACACCGAACGATCGCACTGACTCGGCGAGGTCGGGGTGGTTCGAGACGACCATCGTGATGTCGATGTCGAGCTGACCGCGCTGCGTGCGCCACAGCAGCTCCATGAGGCAGTGGTCGTACTTCGACACGAAGATCGCGACGCGCTTGCGGCGGGAGACGTCGTGCAGCGACCACTCCATCGAGAAGCGCTCGGCGACCTGCGCGATGCTCGCCTCGAGCGCGGGGCGGGCAGCGGCGAGGCCCGGCAGGTGGATGACGGTGCGCTGGAAGAAGCGCCCGCCCTCGGAGTCCGTCGAGTGCTGATCGAGCGAGATGATGTTCGCTCCGTGCTCGGCCAGCACGTTGGCGACGGCCGCGACGATGCCGGGCTGGTCGTCGCACGCGATCAGAAGGCGAGCGGTATCGGGCTGTGACATGGCGTCTCCTCGGGGTGTGCATCGATTCTGCCGTGCGAGCGGCCCTCCCGGCGAATCGCGCCCGTCACGAGCCACCGCTCGCTAGCCTGGAGGGATGCATCCGACCGCTTCCGACCTGCTGACCCGCGCGGTCGCCGACCTCGCGGGCGCCCCGAAGGAGGGGCTCGGCGAGGAGCGCGACTCCCGTTGGCGGGGCAAGCGGATCGTGCGCGTCGGCGAGGCCTGGCACCTGGGCGTGCTGCTGCTCACCGACACGCACGCGCTCGCGACCGCCGAGGTGCTCCGCGCTGCCGACCCCGGTCGCCGCGGCTACACGGCCGAGTCGGCGCGCGAACGCGCCGAGCGCCGTGCCGAAGCCCTCAAGGGCGGCTTCGACGAGGGCGAGGTCGTGCACGTCGGGTGGAGCGTGATCGACGTCGACGCGGTGGATGCCGGGGGAGCCTCCGGGCCGCTCGCGCTGGTCGACGGCATCCCCTCGGTGCGATGGAGCGCCGCCGGGGGCTTCATGCCGCTCGAGGCATACCTGCGGGAGCGCGTCGAGCTGCTGCGCGGGGCGAGCTAGTCGCGCGCGTCCAGTGGTCGCGGGCGAACGCCACGGGTGCTCGGCTCAGGCGAACGTCTCGGCGAAGCGGCGCAGCAGCTCGGCGCCCTCGGTGACGGATGCCGACAGCACCTGCCCCTGCACGCGATCGAACTCCGCCGGGTCGAAGTACCCGGTCGTGCGGTAGAACGTCATGCGGTCGGCGAAGTCGCGCGGCGTGGGCTCCGGGTGGAACTGCGCGGCGTACAGGTGCGTGCCCACGCGGTACGCCTGCACCGGGCAGGAGTCGTTCGTGGCGAGCAGTTCGGCCCCCGGCGGGAGCGCGGCGGCGCTCTCCTTGTGCGCGGTGAAGACGGTGAGCGCGGGTGCGCTCGGACCGAACAGGGGGTCGGCGGCTCCGGCATCCGTCGTGCGGATCACGGTCGCGCTCGCCGATTCCGGAGTCGAGGTGACGACCTCGCCGCCGAGCAGGCGGGTGACGACGCCGATGCTGAAGCAGGTGAAGAACACGGCGGTCTCGGCCGCGATCGCGCGGCGGGCGATGCGCTCGAGGTCGGCCTCGACCCGCAGCTGCACGGCGGACTTCACGGTGTCGGAAACGTTGAACGGCGAACCGCCGACGACGATCCCGCGGTAGCCCTGCAAACGCTTCTCGTCGAGGGGCTCGTCGAGAAGATCGAGGCGATCGACCACGTCCACGCCGAGCGCGCGCCGGAACGAGGCGTGCTCGGCATCCGCGGCCCCGACCTCGGGTCGCACGCAGACGTAGAGAAGCGAGGACATCAGAAGATTCTAACGAGGGCGCGGCGGCCGGCCGGTCGGCGGTGACTCACCGTGACGACTGCGCTCACCGCGACGACTGCGCCGTGCGGCCGCGGACGATGCCGACGAACGTCTCGACGTCGGGCGTCGTGCGCTCGCGCACCCAGGCGAGGGCGACGGTCGAGGTCGGGCCGTCGACGAGCGGGCGGTAGTCGGCGTCCTTGCGGTGGTGCAGGCGCGCGAGCGACATGGGCACGACCACGGCGCCGGTACCGGTCGCCGCGGTGACGATGGCCTCGGCGGTGGACAGGGGCGCGAAACGCGGCGCGAGGGCACCCGGTGCATCGATCGCGGGCAGGGTGTCGTCGGTCAGCGCGATGAGCACTTCGCCGGCGAGATCCTCGAGGCGGAGTTCGTCGGCGGCGAGGAGGTGCGACTCGATCGATGCGACGACCACGGGAACCTCGTCGTACAGCGGGATGACGTGCAGAGTGTCGACGGTGTCCGCCCCGAGGGGCAGGCGCACGAGGGCGGCGTCGAGCCCGCCGATCGCGGCATCCTGATCGGCCACCTCGACCGGCACGACCTCGAGCGGGACATGCGGCATGCGCTGCTTCCAGGCATCGATCCACTTGCCCGGCGTCGCGCCGGGTACGACGCCGAGGCGGAACGTGCGCGGCTCCTCCGGAACGGAGGCCGGGGCGTCGAAGACGACCTTCTTCGCCTGCTTCGGCTGGCCGGGCCGGCGCTTCTGCTGCGGCGGCTTCGTCGTCTTCTGCGGGCGCCGCTGCGGTCGCCGTCCCTGAGTCGCCATGCGATCAAGGGTATCCGGCGACCGCGCGGTCGGGTGCCGCGGTGGTCAGCGATGCGTCAGGCGGCGAGCCAGAGGCCCTTGCGGTTCGTCGCGACGGTGAGACCGGCCGCGACCGTCTCGTCGTCGCCGATGCGTGCGCCGCGCACGATGCGCGCGCCCGCGCCGATCTCGGTGCGGACGCCGATGTGCGCGCCATCGCCGACGGCCGCGCCCTCGCCGATGTGCGCGTGCGCCTCGATGTGCGCTCCGTCGCCGATCACGGCATCCGGTTCGATCCACGCGCCGCGCGCGATGGTGGCTCCGGCGCCGATGCGTGCGCCGGGTTCGATGTAGGCGCCGGCTTCGATGTGCGCCTTCGGGTGCACCTTCGCGCCGTGCGCGACGAGTCCTCGGCCGTTGGCGTGCTTGCGGTAGCGCAGCGTGTCGCCTCGGTCGTTCTCGATGTCGACGTAGTTCTTGCCCACGATTCCTCCCGTGCTCCGGGGTTTTCCCCAGTGCTATCAATAACCACGCGCCTACGGGATTCATTCCCCGGTATGGAACCGGTCAGCGTTG
Organism: Microbacterium sp. USHLN272; assembly: GCF_037149655.1. NCBI lineage: Bacteria > Bacillati > Actinomycetota > Actinomycetes > Micrococcales > Microbacteriaceae > Microbacterium > Microbacterium sp. USHLN272. The sequence goes on from NZ_JBBCRA010000004.1 coordinate 12,571, forward strand.
GCACACGGGGCACCAGAAGGTGATGCGCTCACGCGTCGGATCCGCGCCCTGTTCGCCCCGTCGGATGAGCGTTCCGCACCGTCGGCACGGTCGCCCCGCGCGGCCGTAGACCCAGGTGGCCTGGCCCGGCCGATCGATGCCGGTGAACGTGCGATTGCGGCGGTCGCGGTTGGCACGGATCGTGCGCGTGCCGAGGTCGAGAAGGGCCGCGGCGTCGACCTCCGAGGCCGGCGTGGTCGGCAGGATTCCACGCAGGAACAGGAGTTCCGCGGCGTACTCGTTGCCGAAGCCCGCGACGTTGCGCTGGTCGAGCAGGGCGACGTGGATGCTGCGCGCATCGGCCGAGATGCGCCGGGCCGCCTCTGCGGGATTCCAGTCGGCGGAGAGCGGATCGGGGCCGAGGTAGCCCACGAGATCGTCTTCGTCGCGAGTGGGCACCAACTCGATCTCGGCGATGTCGACGCCGACCGCTTCGCGCTCGGCCGTGCCGACGATCGCGCGGACCTTGAACGCCGGATGCCGCCACTTCTCACCCGGTCGGTAGACGAACCACGCACCGTCCATGCGCAGATGGGAATGCAGCGTGCTCTCGCCGATACGCAGGAGCAGGTGCTTGCCCCGAGGTGCCGCTCCGTGCACCGTCTGGCCCGTGAGATCGGCCGTCGCGAAGCGCGGCACCCGCAGGTCGAATCGCGTCACGGTGCCACCGGCCAACGCCTCGTCGAGCCGCCGCGCCGTGCGGAAGACGGTATCTCCCTCGGGCATCAGCGGGGTCCGGCCGGGGGCGGGGGCGGGGGAGCGCTCGGCGCCGGAAGGTCGTGGTTCTGCATGCTGCGGCTGCGTTCCTGCATGCTGCCGCTGCGTTCTTGCATGCTGCGGCTGAGCATCGTCGAACCGGCGACGGCGGCGGGCATGACCGCGACGGCACCGCCGGGCACGAGGAAGCAGAGCTGGGTGGCGACGCCGAAGCCGAGCACGCGCGCTCGGCTGCCCGCGAACAGAGCGGCGCGGTCGGCGGGGGTGAGGTCTCGGGCGTCGAACGCGCGCCCGGTGAGTTCGCGTGCGAGGAGGCGTCCCGAGAGCACCACGCCGAGCACGGGGCCGACGAAACCGCCCACGAGGGGCAGGAGGCCGGCGATCAGTACGACGACCGCGATGAGCACCCCCAGCACCACAAGGCGCAGGCCCTCGCCGATCGTCGTCCAGAAGCTGCCGCCGTCGGTCGGCGGCGGATCGCCGAGGTCGACCTCGACCGCGTGCCAGATGCGCTGATAGAAGGGATCGCCGATGGTGAGGGTCAGGGCCGTGAACACGGCGCTCGCGAGGAAGACGGCGGCGGCGACGATGACGAACCCGACCGCGGTGCGGAACAACGACCGCCAGGGCTCGACCCAGCCGTCGGCGAAGGGCGTGGCCCACGCCGTGATCGACCCCATGCCCAGCACCAGCGGGAGGATCGCGGCGATGAGCAGCACGAGGGCAATGACCGCCGGCACGAGCCCCAGCGCCATGAGTCCGGGGCGGGTGCGCCATACGGAGAACCCGCGCAGCAGAAGGCGGACGCCGGTGACGAACTCTCGGATCATGACTCTCACAGTAGAGGGGGGGCGGATGAGCGGGCGGTGGCGGGCGGGCAGAGGCGGGTGCGGGTCACACCGCCTTGCGGAGCGTGAAACCGCGCGGTGTCGCGACGAACCCGGCATCCTGCAGGGCGAGAGCGAGCGGGGTGCCGTAGACGCCCTCTCCGTCGATCTTCTCGACCGTGAGGGTGTCGAGCCGTCGAGCACGGGCGGTGGCGGCGAGGTCGGCGGCGGCGGCGCGCAGCACCTCGGCATCGTCGGTGAAGGACAGCACCGTGCGCCCGCCGCGCTCGAGATACAGCACGAGGGCGCCGTCGACGATGACCACGAGCCCGCCGGCCTTGCGCCCGGGGCGGTGCGAGACGCCGTCGCGGCGCGGCCAGCCGAGGGCCGCCCCGTAGGGGTTCGCGGGGTCGGTCGCGGCGAGGGTGACGGCCTTGCGGGGCGGCGGGTCGGCGAGACCCGCGAACGTGCGCAGGCGGTCGACGGTGGCGGATGCCGCGAACTGCGCCGCCCCCAGCTTCTCGATCACGTAGCCGCGGCGGCAGTGCCCGGCCTCCTCGAAGCCGGCGAGCACCCGGTACGCCTGGGCGAACCCGCCCGGTACGCCCTCGGCCTGCACGGCACCGCGCGTCACGACGCCGTAGCGGTCGAGCAGGAGCCCGGCGGTCACGGTCGCACGGCGGGCGGGGTCGGTCTCGGCGGCGGGGAGGAGCGACCAGCGTCCGCCGATCGCGGTGGGGCGCGCGGGGGTGCGGCCCAGGGAGACGCCGCGGTACGTGCGCGTGCGCGGGGCGCGGCGGGTCACCCGGTGCGCCTGCGACCCGCCCGCGAGGAGCGAGCGGATCGGAGCGAACGTGTCGTTGGTGACGTGCCCCGACCAGGTGAGCGACCACAGCGCCTCGAGCACCGACTGCTCGTTCTCGGCACCGGTCATCTCCTTGAGCTGCGCCGCGAAGTACGCACCGCCGATCCCGCCGGCCGCGCCGATGCTCCCGCCGGCCCCGGGGGTCGCGGCGTCGTCGCGCGCACCCGGCCCGCCGAGAGCCCCGAGCAGGCGGGCTTCGAGCGAGTCGGCCGCGATCTCGGCGTCGGGCTCGGGAAGTGTGAACGGCGCGAGATCGGCGGGGTGCAGCGACACCCATCCGTCGCGCCCGGGGAGCGTGCCGTGCCCCGACCAGATGACCTCTCCCGAGGAGGTGAGTTCGTCGAGCATGCCCGGGGTGTAGTCCCGCACGCGGGAGGGCAGCACCAGGGACTCCCAGGCGCTCGCGGGGATGGGCACCCCGGCGAACTGCTCGATCACGGCGAGCACGCCGTCGATGCCCTCGAGCGGGCGGGTGAGGTGCTGCCAGTCGGGCAGGAAGCGCGCGTACGCTTCGGGCGAGACCGGTTCGACGCTGCCGCGGATGGCAGCCAGCGACCGCATGCGCAGGCGGCGCAGCACCTCGGTGTCGCACCACTCGATGTCGTCGCGGGTTCCTGCGGCCGCTCCCGCCGCCCCGGAGGAGCCGGTGGCCGGGGCCGATGCCTCGGGCAGGAAGTAACCGCTCGTGAGACGGCCCGCATTCTCGAGCCGCTGGAGCGTGTGCCGCGCGACGGCCGCGCCGATGCCGAAGCGGGTGGCGACGGCATCCGTCGTGAAGGGGCCGTGCGTGCGCGCGTGACGCGCGACGAGGTCGCCGAGCGGATCGGCCAGCGGCTCGAGGAACGCGACCGGGATGCCGGTGGGGAGCGCCGCGCCGAGCGCATCGCGGAGGCGCCCGGCGTCTTCGATCGCCGCGATGCGCTGCACTCCGGCGATCGTCACGGGGATCGCGCGCCGGGCCTGCACGAGCGCGTCGAGGTGGGCCGCGGCGACGGCCTCGTTCGGTTCGTGACCGTTTTCCGGTCCGCGATCGGCATCCGAGTCGCGATCGCCCTCCGGCGCGAGCCGCGCGGCGACCTCGGCGGCGTCGAGCGGTCCGAGCAGGCGCAGCAGATCGGCCGTGCCCTCGACTCCGCGCGCGCGGCGCTCGGGGTCGAGGCGCTGCGCCTCGCGTTCGAACTGGGCGATGACCTCGGGATCGAGCAGCTCGCGCAGCTCGACGGTGCCGAGCAGCTCGCCCAGCAGGGCGGGATCGACCGAGAGCGCGGCGGCCCGGCGCTCGGCGAGCGGGGAGTCGCCCTCGTACATGAACGCGCCCACGTAGCCGAAGAGCAGGTCGCGGGCGAACGGCGAGGGCTGCGCGGGCTGCGTCTCGACGAGGCGGATGCGCCGGTCGGCGATGGAGGTCGCGAGCCGCCGCAGCGAGGGCAGGTCGTACACGTCCTGCAGCACTTCGCGGAGCGTCTCGAGGATCACCGGGAACGTCGGATGCCGGCGCGCCACCTCGAGCAGCTGCGCCGAGCGCTGGCGCTGCTGCCAGAGCGGGGTGCGGCGGTTGGGGTTGGTGCGCGGCATGAGCAGCGCGCGGGCCGCGCACTCGCGGAAGCGCGAGGCGAAGAGCGCCGAACCTCCGACCTCCTCCGTCACCAGGTGCTCGATCTCGTCGGGGTCGAAGACGAACAGCTCGGCGCCGGGCGGTTCGGCCTCGGCATCCGGGATGCGCACGATGATGCCGTCGTCGCTCGCGACCGCAGACCCCTCGACGCCCAGGCGTTCGCGCACCCGGGCGTTGATCGCCAGCGCCCACGGTGCGTGCACCTTCATGCCGTAGGGGGAGTGCAGGATCACGCGCCAGTCGCCGACCTCGTCGCGGCCGCGCTCGACCGTGAGCGTGCGATCGGTCGGGAGGGTGCCCGTGGCCTCGCGCTGCTCGCTGAGGTGGGCGAGCAGATTCGCGCGGGCCTGCTCGTCGAGCCCGGCGTCGATGAGGCGCTGCGCCGCCTTCTCGGGGGTCGCCGCCGACACCTCGCGCGAGAACGCGCCGAGGGCCTCGCCCAGTTCGAACGGTCGCCCGATGCCGTCGCCGTGCCAGAACGGCACCTTGCCGGGCTGGCCGTACGCGGGGATCACGTTCACGCGGTCGTGCGTGATCTCGGCGATCCGCCAGCTGGTCGTGCCGAGCGTGAACACATCGCCCACGCGTGATTCGTAGACCATCTCCTCGTCGAGCTCGCCGACCCGGGCGCCCGTCGACTCGCCCGCCACGAACACCCCGAACAGCCCGCGGTCGGGGATCGTGCCGCCGCTCGTGACCGCGATGCGCTGCGCGCCCGGACGGCCCGTGAGCGTGCCGGCGTCGCGATCCCAGACCAGGCGCGGGCGCAGCTCGGCGAACTCGTCGGACGGGAAGCGCCCGGCGAGCAGATCGAGCGTCGCCTCGTACGCCGACCGCGGGAGCGACTGGAACGGCGCCGAGCGGCGCACCGTCTCGAACCACTCCTCGACGCTGATGGCTCCCAGCGCGCTCGCCGCGACGGTCTGCTGGGCGAGGATGTCGAGCGGGTTGCGGGGCACCTGGATGGCCTCGATCTTGCCCGCCAGCATCCGCTCGGTCACGATCGCGGTGTGCAGCACGTCACCCCGGTGCTTCGGGAACAGCGCCGCCCGGCTGATCTCGCCGACCTGGTGCCCGGCCCGGCCGACGCGCTGGAGGCCCGATGCCGCCGACGGTGGAGCCTCGACCTGGATGACGAGGTCGACGGCCCCCATGTCGATGCCGAGTTCGAGGCTGCTCGTCGCGACGACGCAGCGCAGCACGCCCGACTTGAGCTCCTCCTCGACGAGAGCGCGCTGCTCCTTCGAGACAGAGCCGTGGTGCGCCTTGGCCAGCACGGGATCGGCGCCCGCGGTGGCTCCCGCCTGCGCCATCATCTGGGCGGGGACCGTCTGGTCGGGCAGCTCGACACCGGTGCGCTCGGAGTAGATCTCGTTCAACCGGCCGGTCAGGCGCTCGGCGAGGCGGCGCGAGTTCGCGAACACGATCGTCGAGTTGTTCTGCAGGATGCGATCAACGATCGCCTCCTCGACGTGCGGCCAGACCGATCCCGTCACCTCGGTGTACTCGGCATCCGCTGTCGGGGAGTCGGCACCGCTGCCCGGAGGCGGCGGCGGATTCGTCATGTCGTCCATCGGCACGACGACGCCCAGCTCGAAGGTCTTCGATGCCCGGGGCGCCACGATCTCGACGGGCGCGGAACCGCCGAGGAAGCGGGCGACCTCGTCGATCGGGCGCACGGTCGCCGAGAGGCCGATGCGCTGCGCCGGGGCCTCGGCACCGTACGACGACCGCAGCGCGTCGAGGCGTTCGAGGCTCACCGCCAGGTGGGCGCCGCGCTTGGTGGCGGCGACCGCGTGCACCTCGTCGATGATGACGGTGTGCACGCCGCGCAGCGTCTCGCCCGCGCGGCTCGTGAGCATGAGGTAGAGCGATTCGGGCGTGGTGATGAGGATGTCGGGCGGATCGGAGACCAGCTTGCGCCGGTCGCTCGAGGTGGTGTCGCCCGAGCGGACACCGACGGTCACCGTCGGCGACGGAGCCCCGAGCCGCCGGGCCGACTGCCCGATGCCGACGAGCGGGGAGCGCAGATTGCGCTCGACGTCGACGCCCAGCGCCTTGAGCGGCGAGATGTACAGGATGCGCGTGCGCGGGGCGTCGTCCTTCTTCTTCGCGGGTGCATCCGGTTCGGCCATGCGCTCGCGGAAGACGCTGTCGATCGCCCAGAGGAACGCCGACAGCGTCTTGCCCGAGCCCGTCGGCGCGACCACGAGGGCGTGTTTGCCCGCCGAGATCGCCTCCCACGCACCCGCCTGCGCGGGAGTGGGCGCGGGGAACGCACCCCGGAACCAATCCTGCGTGGGCGGGGTGAAGCGCTCGAGCACGTCACTCATACGTCCATCTTGGCCCGGGCCACCGACATGGGCTCGACGGTTGTCGGAGGCGGGGCGCATGCTGTATCCATGGCGCACACCACGAACTACCGCGACGCGTTCATCGAGGTCGCCGAGGACTGCCCGACCGATCACGCGGTCGAGCCGCCCGCGAGCGAGAAGCCCACGATCGCCGCCCTGCACTACCGGCTGATCGCCGAGCATCCGTACGGCCGCACGTCGGACGACGTGGTGTTCGAGACGTTCGCCCTGCGAGCGGGAATCGCCGTCGACGACGCCGTCGAGCGCGCCCTGTTCTTCTCCGTCGGGCGCCCCTGCCTGCGTTCCTCGCCGCTCGGCAAGCGCTACGGCTGGGGCCTCCACCACGACGCTCAGGGCCGTGTCGCCCTCGTCGCGCGCGAATCCGACGACTATGCGCTCCACGCCGCCGACCCCGAGATCTCCCACATGCGGGCGATGCGGAGCAGGCGGCCCTGACGGCATGACCGATACGGTGGGTGCAGATCGACCAGGGGGAGACGATGACCGATCCGCATGCACCGCAGCCTGCCCACGGCGTTCCGGCGCCGCAGAATTCCACGCCGCAGCATCCATCGCCGCCTCATCCCGGCGCGCACACCGCGCACCCCGGGTCGCCGCGCCGTACCCGCGCGGGTGCGTGGATCCTCCTGTGGGTGTTCGTCGGAGCCGCGGTCCTCGCGGCGGTGATCGCCGGTGTCCTGGTGGCGGTGAACGGTGCGAACCGCGGGCCGAGCGCCGGTGAGGTCGCCGAGCAATACCTCCAGCACATCGCCGACGGCGACGCCACCGCGGCCGCGGCTCTCGTGGCACCCCGGCCGCAGGAGATCGAGAAGCTGGACGACCCGTCGATGCTGACCGACGAGGTGCTCGGCGCCGCGACCGAACGGATTCGGGACGTCGTCGTCGATGCCCCCGCAGACGCCGATGACGCCGCGAGCGTCACGAGCGTGGACGTGTCCTTCGCCCTGGCGGGAGAGCGGCACGACACGACCCTCTCGCTCGCCCGCGACGAGGAGTCCGGGCAGTGGCAGGTCAGGACTGCGCTGACCGACCGCTTCATCGTCACGGAGGAGGACCCGGCGTTCCTCCTCGGCGGTGTCGAGACGCCGACGGTCGATTCGGGCGAGGTCCTGCCGCTCGCGCTGTACCCGGCGGTGTACCCGGTCGCGGCGATCGATGACACGTTCTACGAGACGGATATCGACGAACTCGTCATCACCGGCGCGCCGGACGGAACGCGGAAGGTCGCCGTCGTCCCGAACGCGAACTTCTCGGAGGAGGTGCAGCGCCAAGTCGACGCGCATCTCGACGAGTGCGCCACGCAGACCACCTGGCGGGTCGACGGATGCCCGTTGAGCGCGCCGCTGGACGCCCGCACCGTCGAGGTCGAATGGACCGTCGATACGTACCCGACCGTCGAGTTGCTGCTCGACGGCGAGATGTTCGTCGCACGGGGAGGAGCCGTCCGGGCCGTCTACGCCCCGGCGGATGCCGCGGAGCCGGTGACCTTCGAGGGCGAGCTGTCGACGAGCGGCACGGTCGAGGTCAGCGGGAGCGCGCTCGTCGTGACCTTCGAGTGAGCGCGCTCCGGCCGCTCACACCTCCTGCAGCATCCCCTCGCCGTCGATCTCGAGAGTGAGGTCGAGAGCGAGACGGGAGAGGAAGGCGTCGTCGTGGCTCACGACGAGCACGGCGCCGCGGTACGCCGTCAGCGCGTCGACGAGCTGGTCGACCGTGTCGAGGTCGAGGTTGTTCGTCGGCTCGTCGAGCACCACGAGCTGCGGCGCGGGATCCGCCAGCAGCAGCGTCGCCAGCGCGACGCGGAAGCGCTCGCCTCCCGACAGGGCCCCCACCCGCCGGTCGGCCGTCGCGCCGCGGATGAGGAAGCGTGCGAGCCGATTGCGCAACTCCTTCTCGGGCACGTGCGGGGCGGCCGCGGCGATGTTCTCGAACACGGTGAGCGTCCCGTCGAGGCCGTCGACCCGCTGCGGCAGGTAGCCGATGTGATCGACGTGCGCGGCGGCAACCGCCCGTCCGTCCTCCGCCGCGGCCCCGGCGACCAGGCGCTCCAGCAGGGTCGTCTTGCCCGCACCGTTGCGCCCGATCAGCGCGACCCGCTCGGGGCCCTGCACGACCCACGACCTCTCCGCATCGGCGATCGTCGCGATGCGGCGGCTGCGCGAGACCTGCGGGTCGGGAAGCTCGATCTTCATCGACGCCTCGGCGCGCACGCGGCGCCCCGCCTCATCGAGGGCGGCGCGTGCGGCAGCCTCCTTCGCCCCGACCTCGGTGCGCAGCTTGCCGGCCGACACCTCCGCGGCCATCTTCCGGCCGTGCGCGATGATCTTCGGCACGCGCTTCTCGATCTCGGCCTTGCGGGCCGTGCGCGCACGGTGCGCGAGCTTGGTCTCCGCCTCGATGCGCTGGCGCTTCTCCTTGCGCACGACCTGGGCGGCATCGCGCTCGGCCTGTCGCGCGGCATCCTGCTCGGCGTCCAGCCACGCGCGCCATTCGGAGTACGGCCCGCCGAACACGCTCAGCGTGCGGCCGAACAGTTCGGCGGTGTCGTCCATCCTGTCGAGCAGCGAGACGTCATGGCTGACGACGATGAGCGTGCCCTTCCACGAGGTCACCATCGCGGCGAGCTTCGCACGGGCGTCGCGGTCGAGGTTGTTGGTGGGTTCGTCGAGGAGCGTGATCGGGGCGCGCCGCAGACGGATGCCGGCGATCGCCACGAGCACCGCCTCACCGCCCGAGAGCTCCCCGACGCGACGGTCGAGGAACTCGGGCGAGAGACCGGCCTCGGCGAGGGATGCCGCGGCTCGCGCCTCGATGTCCCAGTCGTCGCCCACCGCGTCGAAGTGGGCGGGGTCGACGTCGCCCGCCGCGATCGCGCGGACGGCATCGAGCGCCGCCCCGACCCCGAGCAGGTCGGCGACGCGTCGTTCGACGTCGAGCGTGAGCTGCTGCGGCAGGTACGCGACGTCACCGGTGGTGGTCACCGTGCCCGCCGTCGGGTCGAGTTCGCCGGCGATGAGGCGGAGCAGGGTGGACTTTCCGGCGCCGTTGCGGCCGACGAGGCCGGTGCGACCCGCGCCGAAGGCGCCCGACACGGAATCGAGGGCGGTGGAGCCGTCGGGCCAGGCGAAGGTGAGGCGGTCGAGCGTGACCGATGCGTGAAGGGTGGGGGTTGACACGGTGTGTCTCCTGTCGAGTGCGAAGATGCACTGACACCGGGCCTGCACGGCGGGTCTCCTGCGCGGCGCCGTCGAAGGCGGGAGGAGAGCGGCCGGGTGGAGTCGGCGATCGTCGGGTCAGCGCGCGGAAAGAGGAGCGCGGAGGCGACGGATCAGATCAAAGGACTTCCAGACACGGCGGACAGGACGTGACGACGATACCTCCGGCGGATGCCGTCGTGCAACCCGGGCGTGTCGCGCCGGAGCGCCGTGACCGAGGGCCGCGCGGGTCACTCGCCGGCGATGCCCTCGAGCCAGAGCGCGAGGAACTGGTGCACGTCGCCCAGTTCCTCTTCGGAGATGCTGTGCGTGAGCCCGGTGTATACCCTGCCGGAGAGCGTGGAGTGGTCGGGGAGCCACAGCGAGGTGTGCGTGATGAGCGCCTCGGGGATCACGTCGTCGGCCGATCCGCGGCCCCAGAACACCGACGGACGCAGCTCGCGCAGGGCCTCGTCGCCGGGCAGGTCGCCCGGGGTGGCGTAGCCGCTCAGGGCGACGACCGCGCCGAGCCGCTCGGGGGCGAGACGCAGCGTCTGGAGGGCGACGGCCGCGCCCTGCGAGAAGCCGAGGAGTGCCACCGACGACGCGTCGGCGGCGGCGACGTCGAGCCAGCGGAGGAACGCGCGGGCGGCGACCGTGACGTCTTCGGGCCGACGACCGTTCAGACCCTCGATGGGGTACCAGGACCGGCCCGGCATCGGGAACGGAGGGGCGAGGGGTGCAGCGACGGATGCCACGGCGATGTCCGCGGGCAGATACGGGGCCAGGCCGATGAGGTCGTGCTCGTCGGCGCCGTAGCCGTGCAGCAGCACCAGCAGCGGCTTGCCCGCGCGGTCGCCCGGCACCCACCGGGTCGCGGCGTCGTCGATCGTCAGCTCCTCGCTCATGCCGTCCATCCTGCCAGGGGTCGCCGACACCGGCCCGGCCCCCGGCACGGCATGGCCATAGGGGAAGTCGGATGCTGCTGGTAGAAAGGACACATGGCGGTGCGCACACCTGATCCCGACCCCGAGCCCGACGACGACGGCCTCGGCGGATTCGGCGACGGTGCCCCGCAGCCTCCGGCGCCCGACGCGAACCCCGGGTGGCTGAGCGACGTCGAGCTCGAGGAGGCGCGCCGGCACCTGCCGATGCTCTACGTCGAGGCGATCCCGGTGCGCACCGACGGATCCGGCCAGGTGAGCGAGATCGGCATCCTGCTCCGCTCGACGCCCCTGGGTGAGATGACGCGCACGATCGTCTCGGGCCGCGTGCGCTTCGGCGAGACCATCCGCGACGCGCTGTTCCGCCACGTCGAGAACGACCTCGGTCCGATGGCGTTCCCGCTGCTCCCGCCCCAGCCCCTGCCGTTCACGGTGGCCGAGTACTTCCCGATCCCCGGCGTGAGCGCCTACCACGACGACCGGCAGCACGCCGTGTCGCTCGCCTTCGTGGTGCCGGTCACCGGTACCTGCGAACCTCGTCAGGATGCCCTCGAGGTCACCTGGTTCTCGCCCGAGGCCGCCGGCTCAGACGCGGTCTGGTCGGAGATGGAGGGCGGCCGCGGCACGCTCATCCGGCAGGCGCTCGCGAGTCTCGGCCTGCTGCGCTGAGAGCGCTGCTGCGCTGAGCGCGCCCGCCGAGGTTCCGTACGGTCTCAGGCCGTGAGGCGAGCGAGCTCGGCGACGAACGCGTCGACGTCGTCCTCGTGGGTGTCGAAGCTGCACATCCAGCGCACCTCGTTGCGCGCGGCATCCCAGTCGTAGAAGCGGAACGATTCGCGCAGCGCGTCGGCGACGCCGTCGGGCAGAGTCGCGAACACGCCGTTCGACTGGGTGGGCTGTGTGAAGGCGACGCCGGTGATCGAACCCGATGCGATGGCCTGCTCGATCTCGCCGCGCAGGCGGGCGGCCATGGCGTTCGCGTGACGCGCGTTGCGCAGCCACAGGTCACCCTCGAGCAGAGCGATCAACTGCGCCGAGACGAAGCGCATCTTCGACGAGAGCTGCATGTTGAACTTACGCGAGTAGACCAGCCCGTCGGATGCCTCGGGGTTCAGCACCACGACGGCCTCGCCGAGCATGGCGCCGTTCTTGGTGCCGCCGAAGCTGAGCACGTCGACGCCGGCATCCGTGGTGAAGGCCGCGAGCGGCAGATCGAGGGCGGCGGCGGCATTCGAGAGGCGAGCGCCGTCGAGGTGCAGCTTCATGCCGCGCTCGTGCGCGTGATCGGCGATCGTACGGATCTCGTCGGCGGTGTAGAGGGTGCCGAGCTCGGTCGACTGGGTGATCGAGACCACCAGCGGCTGCGCGCGGTGCTCGTCGCCCCAGCCCCAGGCTTCGCGGTCGATGAGCTCGGGGGTGAGCTTGCCGTCGTCGGTGGGCACCGTGAGCAGCTTGAACCCGCCGATCTTCTCGGGGGCACCGCCCTCGTCGACGTTGATGTGCGCGGTCGTGGCCGCGATCACCGCACCCCAGCGGGGAAGCATCGACTGGAGGCCGGTGACGTTCGCGCCCGTGCCGTTGAAGACGGGGAAGGCCTCGGCGCGCTCGCCGAAGTGGGAACGAACGACCTCCTGCAGGCGCGCGGTGTACGCGTCGCTGCCGTAGGCGCCCTGGTGGCCGTCGTTGGCGGTCGCGATCGCGGCGAGCACCTCGGGGTGGATGCCGGAGTAGTTGTCACTGGCGAAGCCCCGGATCGCGGGGTCGTGCTGAATGGTCACCGACCCAGCCTATTCGCCCGAACCCGTATCGGATGTCGGTGGTCCTGAGTACCCTCGAACCCATGCAGCGGACCGCAACGAACCGGGCGTTCCTCAACGTCCTCGTCAATACGCTGATCGCCAACGTGACGACCAGCTTCCTCTGGTTCGCGCTCACTTTCTGGGTCTACATCGAGACGCAGTCGGTGCTCGCGACCGGCGTCATCGGCGGCGCGTACATGCTGTTCGTCGCGTTCTTCGCGATGATGTTCGGAACGATCGTCGATCGGCACCGCAAGCACGCGGTCATGGTGCTCTCGAGCGTGATCTCGGCCGTGGCCTTCCTCGTCGCCGGAGTGCTCTACCTGTCGCAGCCCGAGGCGGCCCTGCTCGACCTGGGCGGCCCGTGGTTCTGGCTGTTCTCGGGTGTGATCCTGTTCGGCGGGGTGATCGAGCAGCTGCGCAACATCGCGCTCTCGACCACCGTCACCCTGCTCGTGCCCGAAGAGAAGCGGGCCAACGCCAACGGCCTCGTCGGCACGGTGCAGGGCATCGCCTTCCTCGTCACGAGCGTCTTCTCGGGGCTCTCGATCGGGTTCCTCGGCATGGGCTGGACCCTCGCGATCGCGATCGCCGCGATGGCGGTCACCTTCGCGCATCTGCTCTTCATCCGCATCCCCGAGAGCGAGCCGCAGGCCGACCCCGACGCCAAGAGCGCGGTCGACTTCCGCGGCAGCGTGCGCGCGATCCGGCAGGCTCCCGGGCTGTTCGCGCTCATCATCTTCTCGACCTTCAACAACCTCATCGGCGGCGTCTACATGGCGCTCATGGACCCCTACGGGCTCACGCTGTTCGACGCGCAGACGTGGGGCTTCGCCCTGGCCTTCGCGTCGACCGGCTTCCTCATCGGCGGCGGCTTGGTGGCCAAGTTCGGCCTGGGCAAGAAGCCGATGCGCACCATGCTGCTCGTCGTGATCGCGATGGGGCTGCTCGGAGCGGTGTTCATGCTGCGCGAGTGGTGGTGGCTGTACGTGCTCGGCATGTGGGTCTACATGGCGCTCGTGCCGCCGGTCGAGGCGGCCGAGCAGACCGTGATCCAGAAGGTCGTGCCGTTCGAACGCCAGGGCCGGGTCTTCGGCGTCGCGGCGGCGATGGAGGCGGCGGCCGCACCCATCACGGCGTTCCTGATCGCGCCTCTCGCCGAGTTCCTCATCATCCCCTACATGGACGGCCGTGAGGGTCAGCAGCAGTGGGGCTGGCTGCTCGGCGAAGGAGAGGCCCGAGGCATCGCCCTGATCTGTCTGTTCGCCGGGCTCATCATGGTGGTCGCGGCGACGCTCGCGTTCTTCACGAAGTCGTACCGCAAGCTCACGGTGCTCTACGCCGAGGCTCCCGAGCAGAGCATTCCGGGCGAGGGCGAGGGCGCATCGGTCGACGATGCCCCGCCGGTCGTCCCGGGAGCATCGCAGCTCTAGACGCCACGCTCCCGATCGCGAACCCCGCTCACTCCAGGTCGATGACCCCGTCGTTCAACTCGGCGGCATCCGCATCCCAGAGACCGACGATGCGCGGTGCCAGCGACTCGGGGTCGAGCGCCTTCGCGCGGAACACGACGGATGCCGCGCGCAGCGGCTCTCCCGCATCCCGAGCCGTCTTGGCGAACCCCTGTGCGACGGCGCGCGTCCACGCCTCGCTCGCGGCCTTGACCGCGGCGTAGTTCGCCCCGCCGGCGAGCGGTCGCGCGACGGCCGTCGACGACACGATCGCGAAGCGTCCGGCATCCGATGCCCGCAGTGCCGCGTCGAACGCGCGGCTCGTCGCACGCACGGCGTCGAGTGAGGGCAGCAGCGCCGTGAAGTCCTCGTCGCTCTGACCGGCAAGGCCGCCGCCCCCACGCCACCCGCCCACGAGGGGCACGACGGCGTCGACCGCGAGGCCGTCGGACGCGAGTCGCTCCGCCAGCGCGATCATGTCATCGAGCGAGGTCGCATCGGCGACGTCGGTCCGGGCTCCGGCATCCGCCAGCGGCTGCAGACGGTCGGCGGAGCGTCCGGTCGCGACGACGCGCATGCCCGCCGCGATCAGCGCGCGGGTCACGGCGAGGCCGGAGCCGCTCGTGGCCCCCGCGAGAACGATGGTCTTCATATGCGAGACTCCGGCCCGGCCGTGGATGCGATCAGTCGTCGGTTCCGCGGATTCCCACGGTCGACTCGATCACGGTCTTCATCTTCTTGTCGAGCGCCTCGAAGAACATCGACAGCGGGAACTCGTCGTCGAGCACCGCGTCGGTGTAGCCCTTGGGGGCCCCCGCGAGGATCTCGTCCGACAGTCCGCGCGCCCAGGCGGACGCCGGGTGCGGGGTCAGCACCGAGCGGACGAGGTCGTAGGCGGCCAGCCAGTGCGCCGTCTTCGGACGGTCGATCGAACGCCAGTACAGGTCGTCGATCGCGTCGCCGAGCGCGACGACCGCGTCGGGCACGCCCTCCCAGTCGAACGCGAGCGCCGTGTCGGTCCAGTGCAGCACGCCGCGCTGGTGCAGCCACGCGAACAGCAGCTGTCCGCCGAGGCCGTCGTAGTTGCGCACGCGCGAACCCGTGATCGCGAAGCGGAAGATGCGGTCGAAGATCACCGCGTACTGCACCAGAGGTGCATGCTCGAGCATCTCGCGCTCGGAGTCGGTGAGGTCCTCGCCGGCCTCGCTGCGCGCGGTGAGCGTGCGCTCGATCTTGACCGACTCGCGGAACGCGGTCAGGTCGCAGCGCATCTCTTCGAGCGAGTAGAGGAAGAACGGCATCCGCTGCTTGATCATGAACGGATCGAACGGCAGGTCGCCGCGCATGTGGGTGCGGTCGTGGATGATGTCCCACATCACGAACACCCGCTCGGTGAGCGCCTGGTCGTCGAGCATGTCGGCGGCGCGTTCCGGCAGATCGAGCTTGGTGATCTCGGATGCCGCGCGCGTGACGCGGCGGTAGCGGGCGGCCTCGCGGTCCTGGAAGATCGCGCCCCACGTGAACGAGGGGATCTCGCGCATCGCGACGGTCTCGGGGAACAGCACGGCCGAGTTCGTGTCGTATCCGGGCGTGAAGTCGATCAGACGCAGCGAGACGAACAGCTTGTTGCCGTAGTCGCCGGCCTCGAGGGCGCCGATGAACTCCGGCCAGATCGTCTCGACGATCAGGGCCTCGACGAGGCGGTCGCTCGAACCGTTCTGCGTGTACATCGGGAAGACGACCAGGTGGCGGATGCCGTCGACGCGGTGCTCCTGCGGCTGGAACGCCACGAGCGAGTCGAGGAAGTCCGGAACGCCGAAGTCCTCGGCGGCCCAGCGGTCGAAGTCGACCACGGAGGCCGCGAGGTAGGCGGCGTCGTGGGGGAAGGCGGGCGCGAGGGCGCGGATGCCGGCGGTGATCGCGGCGACGAGCTCGCGGGCCGTCGCGTGGTGCGCGGCGTCGGGGATGGATCCGTCCTTGATCTGCATCTCGCGGATCGCGATCGCGGCATCCTTGAGCTGTGCCCAGGCGGCGCTGGACTCGGCGGTCGATGCGTCCTCGACGACCTCGGGTTCGCCGACGATGGCCTGAACAGCGGAACTGTTGGCGGAAATGATGGACATCGGGACCTCCGATCGGAGAAATAGACGGAAACTTTCCTGTGCAAACGGGAAGCTAACGATATTCTTACACGCATGGATGACTCTGTCGACCGCGCGATCCTTGCCGAGATCTCCCGCGACGGGCGTGCCACGCTCTCGCAACTGTCGGATGCCGTCGGGCTGTCGGTCTCGGCCGTGCAGTCGCGTCTGCGCCGCCTCGAGACGCGGGGCGTGATCACCGGCTACCGGGCGCTGCTCGACCCGGAGAAGGTGGGCACGCCGCTCTCGGCGTTCATCGAGATCACCCCGCTCGACCCCGCACAGCCCGACATCGCCCCCGAGCAGCTCGAGCACCTGGATGCGATCGAGGCGTGCCACTCGATCGCCGGCGACGCGAGCTACATGCTGTTCGTGCGCGTGGCCTCGCCCCGGGCGCTCGAGGAGCTCGTGCGCGACATCCGGCTCGCGGCATCCGTGAACACCCGCACGACCGTGGTGCTGCAGACCTACTATGAGCATCGACCGATCATCCCGATCGCGCACGACTGACCCCCTGAAGGAGACACCGATGTCGTTCCAGGCCTACCTCGACAAGGTCGAGACCCAGACGGGTCTCACGCCCCGGCAGTTCATCGCGCTCGCGAAGGAGCAGGGTTTCGACGACACGACGAAGTCGACCGTCGTGCTGAACTGGCTCAAGGAGACCTACGGTCTCGGTCACGGGCATGCCCAGGCGATGGTGCACGTGATCCTCAAGGGGCCGAAGATCAGCTCCACGCACGTCGGCAAGGGCGGAGCACACGGCGACAAGAGCGACGAGCTGTGGCTCGACGGCAAGGACTCGAACCCGAATCCCTGAGCCCGAATCCCCGACCCGCCGTCGCCCCCGGGGCGTCATGGGCTCGCACAGTAGGATTCCTCCGTGGCAGCATCCTCGAAGCGCAAGACCTCCGCGACCCGTAAGACGAACCCGGCTCGCGTGAGCGGCAACCCGGCGAAGCGGGCGAGCGGCGACCCCGCCCGCCAGGCCGTGATCGAGGCCGGGCCCGTCACGCTCGGCGACTGGATCGGCGCCGCGCGTCTGCGCACGCTGCCCCTCGCGATCGCGCCGGTGCTCATCGGCACGGGAGCCGCGCGCAGCACGGGCCCCGAGTTCCACTGGGTGATCGCCCTCGCGTGCCTCGCGGTCGCGGTGCTGCTGCAGATCGGCGTCAACTTCACCAACGACTACAGCGACGGCGTGCGGGGGACGGATGCCGTGCGCGTCGGTCCCACGCGCCTCACCGCTTCGGGTCGGGTGAAGCCGCGTACCGTGCTCATCATCGGGCTGGTGTTCTTCGCGCTCGCCGCCGCGGTGGGCGTCGCGATCGTGGTGCGCACGGAGCAGTGGTGGATGCTGGCCGTCGGCGCCGCATGCATCGTCGCCGCCTGGTTCTACACCGGCGGCAAGCGCCCCTACGGCTACGCCGGTCTGGGCGAGGTGTTCGTGTTCGTCTTCTTCGGGCTCGTCGCGACCCTCGGCACGACCTGGGTGCAGATCTTCGACCTGCCGCAGCAGGCGTGGCTCGGGGCGATCGCCGCGGGACTGTTCGCCTGCGCGGTGCTGCTCGCCAACAACCTGCGCGACATCGACCAGGATCGCGTCGTCGGCAAGCGCACCCTCACGGTGCTCATCGGGCGCCGCGCGACGCAGGTGCTGTTCACGCTGTTCGTGCTCGCGCCGTTCGCGATCGCGATCCTGCTGGCGTTGCTCTTCCCGATCGCCTGGCTCTCGCTGCTCGCCCTGCTCGCGGGGCTCCCGGCGATCCTGATCGTCTGGACCTACCGCCAGCCCAAGGAGCTCGTCATCGCTCTCGCGCTGACCTCGCTCACGTCGCTGCTGTACGCCGGCGCCCTGTTCTGGGCGTTCATCGGCTGAGCCCGGCAGAACTAGGCACAGCCCGGCACAGCCCGGCCGTCTCCCACGGTTACTTCTCGTCGCGGGTTTCGTCGGCGCGCGTCTCGCTCTCGCCGTCGACCACCGCATCCTCCGCGTCGGCATCCTCCTGGCCGGTCGACGCGCGCGCCTCGCGGCGCTCGACGATCGCCGCCGACGCCTCGGTGAGCGGGCGGCGCAGGAACAGCATCGAGATGCTCGTGCCGATCAGCGCGGCGAAGATCGCGGCGAGCCACCAGAACTCCCGGAAGATCGGGAAGAAGAACCAGAGGATCGCGAGCGGGACGAGGAACGCCAGCAGCCGCAGCACGGAGTAGACGAAGAAAGGTGCAGGCTTCACCCGACAAGTCTACGAGCGTTCTCGGGGCGGACTTCTCGGCCGACCCTCACAGCCCGATACGGGCGAAGGGGATGCCGCGCACGACCCGGTGCCGGGGATGCTCGCCGAGCGTCCACAGCATCCGCTCGTCCGGATCGAGCGCGAGGTCCTCGCACCCGGCGGGCAGGGGCACGGAGTGCCGGGTCAGGGCATCGCGCGTGCCGGTCCACAGCCTGCCGGGGGTCTTCAGCGCCGACTGCGACACGAGGATCCGGTCACCCCACCGCACCGCACCCTGCATGCGGGGGATGCCGGGCGCGAACCGCTCGTGAGCGACGAAACCGTCATCGGTGCCCTCGGGGATCGTGAACTCGCCGATGCGTCCCTCGTCGTCGCGGCGGTACTCGCCGATCAGCACCCGTCGCAGCGGTGCGCCGTCGACGTCGAACGCGCGCCCGAGGAACGAGCAGCGCAGATCGATCGGATGCACGCGCGTGCGCACGGCGACCAGCGCGGAGCGCGGCCACCATCGGCCGGCGATCCCGCGCACGCGCCGAGCGACCGGGCCGTGCACGCGGCGGATGTCGGACAGGTCGAACTCCCAGATGCCCCGTCCCGTCGCCGCGGCGAACAGCCGATCGCCGAACCAGGCCAGCCCGCCCGTGTGGATCTGCGCGGGCTGGAGGTCGCCCGCATCGTCCTCGATCGCGAGCGCGATGTCGATATGCCTCGCCCGCTCGGTGTCGATCAGCACGACGCGCGAGGCGAGATGATGGCCGGTCCGATCCTGGCGGAACCAGCTGACGGCGAGCGTGCGGCGACCCTCGCGTTCGCCGATGTCGATCCCCTGCGGATACCAGCGGGTCGTCCAGGCGCGCGCCGAGAGCCATCGCAGATCATGGGTGTCACGGCGTCGTCGCAGCATCCGTCGACCGTTCGACCCGCGTGAGAAGAGCATCGCTCCATCGTCGCCGATGCGCGCGGCCCCGCCTACCAGGACACCCCGCGTTCACCCGCGCGTCGCCGGGCGGCAAGGAACGCCTGAGACGATTCCCGACCGACCGACCATCACCGGGAGTCCCGTGCGCAGTCCGCTCGTCACCGTCATCCTTCCCGCGAAGGACGCCGGCGCCTACATCGCGACCACGCTCGAGACCCTGACGCGCCAGTTCGACGACCCGGCGGCGCTGAAGCTCGTGGCGATCGACGACGGATCCGACGACGACACCGGCGCCCTCATGCGCCGGTACGCCGATCGGTTCCCGCACGCCGAGGTCATCCGCAACGACTCGGCCCGCGGCCTCGCGAGCGCGCGCAACCAGGGACTCGCGCACGTCGAGGGCGACGCCTTCTGCTTCCTCGACGGCGACGACTGGATGCAGCCGCAGCGCCTCGCCGTGCTCGCGCGCCGACTGCGGGAGCTGGATGCCGACTTCCTGCGCACCGATCACGTGACGGTGACGGATGCCGATCGGGCACTCGTGCGCGCTCCGCATCCGTGGCGGGAGACGGTCGTCGCCGCCCGCGACGCGATCCTGCCACAGGCCGAGACCACGATGGTCGACTACCCGTTCGCCTGGGCGGGCATCTTCGACCGCCGGATCATCGACCGGGGACTCGCCGCCTTCCCCGAGGGGCTGCACACCGCCGAGGACCGCCCCTGGATCTGGCGGCTGCATCTGTCGGACGCCTCGTTCGCGGTGGTCGACGCCCCCGCGCTCCTGTACCGCCGCGGGGTGTCGACGTCGCTCACGCAGGTGCGCGATCGGCGGCAGCTCGACTTCGCCCGTGCGATGGCCGAGGCCGTCGCGATCGTCGAGGCGGATGCCGAGGCCGCTCGATTCCTGCCGAAGATCACCTTCTCCTCCCTGGCACTCAGTTCGCACCACCTCGTGCGAGCCCGGCGGATGCCGCGCGCACTGCGCGGGGAGATGCGTGCGGAGATCGTCGAGCTGCTGCGGGCGCTGCCCCACGCCGAGGTGCGGGCCGCCGTGCGCGCACTCTCGGGACCACGGCGCCGAGTGCTCGCGCGGGTGCTGCGACGGGCGGGGCACGGCTCATGACCCGGATCTTCGCACTGCACAGCGCCTACGGACTCGCGACCGTCGCCGCGGCGATCGACGAGGGGCTGCTGGAGCCGCGTCCCGGCAAGGTGGGCCGCGGTGGAGCGGGCGGCGACCGGGTGCTGGTGCCGTTCGTCTCGGCGCGGGTGCCCGAGCTCGTGACCGGGATCGCCGCAGACCCGGCGCTCGCCGCGCTGCGCACTTGCTTCGACCGGATCGAGGACCTCGACGCGCTGCTCGGCCCGCTGCATCCGAGCGGATGGGAGCCGGAACCCGCCGACCTGCCCCTGCTCGAGCGCCTGTTCACCCGCGCGTGGAACCTCGACGCCGATGATCTCGAGCTGTTCGTGCAGAGCCCGCAGGTCGCGCCGGCGCGCACGCTGATGTCGCTGTTCCCGCGCGCGAAGATCACGATCGTGGGCGACGGCCTCATGACGTACTCGCCGATGCGGGTGCCCCTCGACCACGCCGTGCGCCGCCGCATCATCCGGGTGCTGCACGCCGACGTCGTGCCGGGGGTCGCGCCTCTCGCAGGCGGCCCGGTCGCGGCATCCGTTCCCGTGCCCGTCGCCGCGTTCGGACGCGTGCTCGACGAGACCGATCTCGGGGAGCCCCTCCTCGACACGGCGGGGCATCCGCTCGACGACGGCGCCCCCACGACGATCGTGCTCGGGCAGTACCTCTCGGCGCTCGGACTGCTGACCCCTCGCGAGGAGATCGGGCTGCAGCGCGAGCTGATCGACCGGGCGGCCGGCGCCGGGCCCGCCCGCATCATCTTCAAACCGCATCCGGCGGCGCCGCCGCTGCAGACGGATGCCGTGCGCGAACGCGCCCTCTCGCACGGCGTGGAGTTCGCCGTCTACCGGGGCCCGCTCGCCGCCGAGGTGCTGGCCCGCCGCGTCGATGCGCGTGCGGTGGTCGCGGCGTTCTCGACCGCGCTGCCCACCGTGCAGGCTCTGCGCGGCACGACGATCGCCTCGGCGGGGGCGTCGATGCTGCTGCGGCGCCTGCGCCCGTACGAGAACAGCAACCGGGTACCGCTCGCGATCGTCGACGCGCTCACCCGAGAGGATTCCCCGTACGTCGATCCTGCGCGTCTGCAGCTGCTCGTCGATGCGGTCGGCTACGCCATGCAGCCCGAGATCGCCGGGCACCTGCGCGATCGCGCGGAGTTGCTGCTGCGCGATCTGACGCCGGGGGAACGCGAGCGGTACTTCGCGCCCGAGCGGCTGCGCGACCTGCGTCTGCCCGGGGCGCCCGCCGAGGGTGCTGCGCGGCGGATGCTGCGCTCGGCCGGAGGCACCGGGCGTATGGAGGAGCTGCGGTTGACGGCGATCGGGGCACGACGGCGTGCGGGCCGGGCCTGGCGAGTGATTCGAGGACGATGACATGAGCGATGACATGAACGAGGCGACCGACGGGCTGACCGTCGCGATCATCCCCGCGCGCGGCGGGTCGAAAGGCGTGCCGCGCAAGAACCTGCGCACCGTCGGGGGAGTGCCGCTGGTCGTGCGCGCGATCCGGGCGGCGCGCGACGCTGCGGGCATCGACCTCGTCGTCGTCTCGACCGATGACGACGAGATCGCCGCCGTGAGTGCGGCGGCGGGCGCGCGGGTGGTCCGTCGACCCGCGGAGATATCCGGCGACACGGCGTCGTCGGAGAGCGCGATCCTGCACGCGGTCGACGAGATCGAAGCCGCGGGGGAGCGGGTCGGGATCATCGCGTTCGTGCAGGCCACCTCGCCGTTCCTCCCGAGCACGGCGCTCGCCGGAGCCGTCGCCGAGGTGCGGGCAGATCGCGCCGACAGCGTGTTCTCGGCGCACGAGACCTACGGCTTCCTCTGGCGTCGCGGCAGCGGATCGGAGGTCGACCAGGCCGCGGCCATCAACCACGAGGCCGCGCATCGCCCGCGCCGCCAGGATCGCGAACCGCACTACCTTGAGACGGGCGCGTTCTACGTCTTCCGTGCGGAGGCTTTCCGCACGAGCCGGCACCGTTTCTTCGGCCGGATCCGCATTGCCGAGGTGCCGGAGTGGACGGCGATCGAGATCGACGATGCACAGCAGCTCCGCATCGCCGACGCGCTCGCCGCGGTGCACGATCGGGCAGGCGAAGCCCCCGGGCGCATCGACGTGCGCGCCGTGGTCACCGACTTCGACGGCGTGCACACCGACGACACCGCGATCATCGACGCCGACGGCGGGGAGCGCGTGCGAGTGAGCCGGGAGGACGGCATGGGCGTCGCACTGCTCCGGCGCGCCGGCATCCCGATGCTGATCCTCTCGACCGAGCAGAATCCCGTCGTCCGCGCCCGGGCCGAGAAGCTGCGGGTGCCGGTGCTGCACGGCATCGACGACAAGGAGCAGGCGCTGCGCGCGTGGGCCGCGGACGCCGGCATCCGCCTCGACGACGTCGCCTACCTCGGCAACGACGTCAACGACCTGCCCGCGATGCGCATCGTCGGGTGGCCGGTCGCGGTGGCGAACGCGCACCCGCGCGTGCTCGCCGCAGCGCGCGTCGTGCTCACCCGCACCGGGGGGAACGGCGCCGTGCGCGAGCTCGTCGAACGGGTGTTGCCCGACTGACCGGTGCCGGTAACCCGGGAGTCGTCGGGTGTTCACCCCCGAGGCGTAGCCAGGAGGGGCGGGGGTTTTCCGCATCGCTCGACCACCGGAGGAACCATGACTGTCAGCATCGGATCGCGCGTGATCGGCGGCGGTCGCCCCGCCTACGTCATCGCCGAGATCGGCCTGAACCACAACGGCGACGTCGATATCGCGAAGCGGCTCATCGACGTCGCGGCCAGGGCCGGTGCCGACGCCGTGAAGTTCCAGAAGCGCACGCCCGAGATCTCCACCCCCGCGCACATGCGCGACGTGCCGCGTGAGACGCCCTGGGGCACCATGAGCTACCTCGACTACCGCCGCCGCGTCGAGTTCGGACGCGACGAGTACATCGCGATCGGCGACCACGCCACGATGCTCGGCCTCGACTGGTTCGCCTCGCCGTGGGACGTGCCGAGCGTCGCCTTCCTCGAAGACCTGGGCGTGGTCGCGCACAAGGTCGCCTCGGCGAGCCTGACCGACACCGAGCTGCTCCTCGCCCTGCGCGAGACCGGCAAGCCCGTCATCCTCTCGACCGGCATGTCGACGATCGAGCAGATCGATCGCGCGCTCGACACGCTCGGCACCGACCGCGTCGTGCTCATGCACGCCACCTCCACGTACCCGCTCGACCCCGAGGAGGCGAACCTGCGGGCGATCGCCACGCTCCGCGACCGCTACGCCGGGATCCCCGTCGGCTACTCCGGCCACGAGCGCGGCCTGCAGATCTCGCTCGCCGCCGTCGCGATCGGGGCCGTCGCCGTCGAGCGCCACATCACCCTCGACCGCACGATGTGGGGTTCCGACCACGCGGCCTCCCTCGAGCCGACCGGCCTCGAGCACCTCGTCCGCGACATCCGCGTGATCGAGAAGGCCCTCGGCGACGGCGTCAAGCGCGTCTTCGACAGCGAGCTCGCCCCCATGGCGAAGCTGCGCCGCGTTCCCGCATGACCGACCTGCGCCCCGGTGCGGGCGGAGGGCTGAAGGTCGTCGCGATCGCCGATGCCGACTCCTTCGTGAAGTGGTCGGCCTCGCTGCTCGCGGCGGTGCCCGGCATCCGTCCGCAGCTGCTGCTCGTGCGCACCCCGCTCACCGCGAGCGCGGCCCAGCAGCGCACGGCTCTCGCGGGCACCGGCATCCCTGAGTCCGATGTCGCGCGCATCGCCTTCCGCGAGGCCGAGGCCTGGCTCACCCGGCACGAGCCCGACGTCGTCGTGCTCGCCGGGCGCGGCCCTTTCGTGCGCCTGATGGGGCGCGTGATCGACGCGCTGCCCCAGCGTCCCGTCACCGTCTCGGGCCTGCCGGGGATGGCGATCCCCGCGCAGCGCGGCGCTCTCGACTACCGGCGCCACACCGACCTGCTGGTCGTGCACTCGCACCGCGAGCAGCGGGCCTTCGCCGAGCTCGGTCGTCGCATCGGTGTGCAGATCCCCATGGCCCTGGCGACGCTGCCGTTCGCGCGCGGGCGGGAGCGGATGCTGGCGGCCGATCGCGCGCGGGTGCTCGCCGCCGGAGCGGCGGGGGTGTCGGGAGTGGCGGGCGTCGCGGTCGCCGAACGCCCGCAGCCTGCCGGGGCCGTCGCTCACCGCCCACCGGCGACCGACGTCGTGTTCGCGGCTCAGGCGATGGTTCCCGCGGAGCGCGCCGAGCGCGAGAAGATCGCCGAGATGCTCATCCGCGCCGCCGAGGTCGACCCCGCCCGGCGCATCGTCGTGAAGCTGCGCTCGCGGCCGGGGGAGGCCGAGACGCACCTCGAACGCGACTCGTACCCCGAGCTGCTCGCGGGCCGGATGCCGTCGAACCTCGTCGTCTCGTACGCGTCCATGGCCGAGGCGCTCTCGACGGCCGCGGGTCTCGTCACCGTGAGCTCCACCGCCGCGATCGAGGCCGTCGCACAGGGTGTGCCCGTGATCGCGCTCGACTCCTACGGGGTCAGCAAGCCGCTCCTCAACACGGTGTTCGTGGGCAGCGGTCTGCTCGGCGGCGGGCGTGAGGTGGTGGGCGGCCGGTTCCGTCAGCCGCACCCCGACTGGCTGCGTGACAACTACTTCCACCCCTCGAAGGAGTCGACGTGGTGGGAGCGCGTCGAGGAGCTCGTGGCACTGCGCCGGGCGGGCGGTCTTCCGGCCCGGCGGGTGCCCGCACCTCGCGGCGGTCGGCTGCACGAGGCGTGGCATCGGGCCAGCGTGCTCGGTCGCGAGGACCGGTCGGTCAGCGGGGCGGTCGCACTGGCGATCGGTGTGCCGGCGACCCGCCTGATCGCGGCGCTGCGCCGGGGGCGCACGCAGGGCGGCGGGCGCACCTGGGCGGATGCCTCGACCGACTACACGCTCGAGCCGAGCCCGTTGCGCGACTCCATCCGGCGCTGACGTCGTGCCTTGATGACGTCATACGAAGTAGTCGAGTGTCACTTCGAGGAATGTCCTCGCTTTGACGATCACGGCCGGGTAACCTCAGTGCCATCGCGGCGATCCGGGCGGTCCCGGGCCTCAGCTCATATCTGATGGCGTTGCGGGTTCGACTCCCGCCGTCGCGTCCACTTCTCCCGATTCGCGGCCCCCGTCGCGTGGTCGCCGATGCTCAGGGGATGCACACGCGCACGGCGCTGAGGAAGCCGTCCGGATCGTCGACCCACAGTCGCACCACCTCGATGTCGTGCGCGCCGCCCTTCGGACGCCGACCGGGCAGGGTCACGCGCAGCGGGCGTTCGAGCTCGACCTCGACGTTCGTCTCGTCCTGCATGCGCAGCGAGAGGACGCTCCGCCCGGCGTCGAGTGTGAGACGCGGCGACTTCGGCTCGTCGACGACGCGGACGCGGGCGACCGAGGCGATGTCGTCCCAGGGGAGAGCGATCGAGACCTCGAGACCTTCGCGCACGAGGATGCCGTCCGGTCCGACGGCGAGGGGGCGGGTGAAGAAGCCGCAGAGCAGCCCGATCATCCAGGTGAGTCCCCAGATCCCCAGCACGAGGAAGAAGATCCGCACGGCAGGCCAGGGGTGCACGATGAGATCGATGATCGGGATCTCCACGGCCGACAGCACGATGAAGACGATCAGGATGGTCTGCACCGGCTGGTGGTAGCGGAACCCGGTCGCCCCGGCGGGGATCGCCGGGCGGCGGGCGATCGCGCGGCCGATGCTCTCGTAGATGCGCAGTTCGACGACGAGGGCGCGCCGGGCGATCGAGCCGATACGGTGCAGCGCCTCAGTCACGGTCGTCCTCGGTTTCGGATGCCTCGGCCATCAGTGCCGCCAACCGGTCGCTGATGGCGTCGAGTCCGCGTTCGAGAGCGGGTCGGTCATCGGCGTCGACGGCGTCGAGCAGCACGGCGCTCAGCTCGCGGTGCTCCCGCGTCGTGGTCTCCATGAGGTGCGCGCCCGTATCGGTGAGTTCGATGAGGACCGCCCGCCGGTCGGTGGGGTGCGTCGCGCGCCGCACGTAGCCGGCGCTTTCGAGGGCATCCACGAGCGCGCTGACGTTCCGCGCAGAGACGTGCAGGGCCTCGGCGACCGCCTGCTGCGGCACGGGGCCCGCGTGATGCACGGTCCACAGCACGGCCATGCGCGCGCTCGACAGCGCGGTGCCCGCGAACGCGCGCGCCATGTCGCGTTCGAACAGGTCGGCGATCAGGAGCAGGCGGTCGAGCAGAAGCATCCGATATATCCTTACCTCAGGTAATCATTACCCAAGGTAACAGATTGTCGGGTGGGCGTCACCCGAGCCGCTCGTCCAACCAGTCGAACATCCGCTGCGCCGTGATCGTGCGGCCGAGCGGCTGGCAATGCCCATCGGCGCCCTCCGCCTCGGTGAAGCGCACGACCGTCGACACGCCGGGCGTCAGTGCGGCGAGCCGGTCGGCCTGGCCGGGCCAGAACTGCTCGTTCTCGGGGGAGAGGATCAGCAGCGGGGTCGTGATCTCGGCGGCGATGTCGGCGACCGAGTACTGACGCACGGCCTGGATCGTCTCGCCGTAGCCTCGCGTGCCGTAGGGGCGTGCGCGGAAGCGCCAGGTGCGCGCGGTCTCGGGGGAGAGCTTGAGGCCGAGCTCCATCTCGCGGTCGAACTTCTCGACCTGCCCCTCGTCGAGCAGCTTCAGCAGCCCGTGCGGGAGGTGCCCGGTCCACGAGGTCGAGACGTCGACGAGCCCGGGGTCGGTGATCGCAGCGGCGAAACGGTCCTCGAAGGCGAGGGCGCGCGCCACCCAGTAGCTGCCCTGGCTGATGCCGTAGACCGCGATGCGCATCGCATCCACGCCGTCGAGGCGGGCGACCGTGTCGAAGACCGGGGTGAGCACGTGCTCCCAGTCGGGGCGGAACGGCACGTCCTTCTCGAAGAGCTCCGACTGCTGGCCGGGACCGTCGAAGACGAGCACGTTGTATCCGCGGCGCAGGGCGGGCGCGACGGCGGCCGCGTAGAGGGAGGCGCGCGAGCCGTCGCTGCCGTTGACGGCCACCAGCGTCGGGGGCGTCGCGCCCTCCGGTGCCGGCGCGGGGCGGAAGAACCATCCGGGCAGGGTCCCGCCGCCGCACGGGATCGTGACGTCGTCGACCACGGTCGAGGTGTGCGTCACGAATCCGCGCCAGGCGGCCTCCTGCTTCGCGAACGTCGGTGCCATCGCATCCGGGTCGGCGAGTGCGCTCGCCGCGTTGACCGCGACCCCGTAGTACGCCGAGGCGCGCAGGTAGGCGGATGCCGCGCTCACCGGGTGCCCCGCCTCCGCGCTCGCGGATGCCGTGGCGACCGTGCGGTCGGCCAGACCCTTCCAGGCGTCGAACCAGGCCTCGTGCTCGCCGTTGCGGATGCCGGCGACGGCGGCGAGGACCTCGCCCGGTTCCGCGGCGCCCTCCACGCTCGCGCCGAGGACGCTGCGGATCTCGAAGTCGAAGTCGGCGCTCTCGGAGAACGCGCGGATGTGGGCGGCGTGGTGCGTCATGCGGGACTCCCTTCCGTCTCCACTATCGAGGGTCGTGCGCCGAGCCCACAAGGCGCTGCTCGACCCGGCCCCATCCGTGCTCGAGCACGACGAACCCGGCGTCGAGGGTGGCGAGCTGGTCGTCGCTGTCGGTGATGAGTAGCTGCAGCTGCAGCACGAAACGTGCGTAGACGCGGATCTCGGGCGTCGGGGCGTCGAGGCCGAGCTCGTCGGCGATCGCATCCGCCAGCGCGTCCTCGTGGCGCAGCCACATCTTGGCGGCGTAGTCGCGCAGCGCCGGGGTCTCGTTGAGGAATCGCAGGAAGATGCGCGCGACGTCCTCGCCGTGCTCGTCGAGGTTCGCGCCGATCTCGGCGGCGTAGAAGTCGCGGATCGCGCGGTTGATCGTGCTGCCGTCCGCACGGTCGCGCACGGCGCCCACGAGGCGGTCGCGCTGCTCGTCGTCCTCGTCGAAGACGAGCGCCTCCTTCTGCGGGAAGTGCGCGAAGACGGTGGTGGGCGAGACATCGGCCGCGTCGGCGATCTCGCGGATGCTGACGTCGTCGAATCCGCGTTCGAGGAACATCATCGTCGCGACATCCGAGATGTTCTTGCGGGTCGCCGCCTTCTTGCGCTCCCGCCGGCCGAGGGGGTTCGTTCCGGTCATGCCTCCACCCTATCGCGAACTCGATCCAAAACTGGCTTGACACCAAAACTGGTATGGATACACTTTCGGTATGACTTCACCCTCTCTCCTCTCCGCGCGCTCCACGAACCGCGCCTGGATCATGCTCATCGTCCTGACGATGCTCACCGTCATCGGCATGACGGTCGTCCTTCCCGTGCTCCCCTTCGTCGTGCTGCAGTACGTGTCGCACGAGAGCGACCTCGCCATCTGGGTCGGGGTGCTCGAGGCGATCAACGGCCTGTGCGCCTTCCTCGTCGCCCCGTTCCTCGGCCGCCTCTCCGACCGCTTCGGTCGGAGGCCCGTCATCATCGCCGCCGCCTTCGGAGCCGCGCTCTCGATGGCGCTGTTCGGGATCGGCGGCGCGCTGTGGGTGCTCGTGCTCGCGCGCGTCATCCAGGGGCTGACCGCCGGCGATCTGCCCGCACTCTTCGCCTACCTCGCAGACATCACCCCGCCCGAGAAGCGCGCACAGCGCTTCGGTCTGCTCGGTGCCCTCTCGGGCATCGGCATGATGGTGGGCCCGGCGGTCGGGGGACTCCTCGCCGCGGTCAGCCTGCAGCTGCCCGTCTTCGTGACCGCCGCCGTCGGCCTGACGATCGCGATCCTCAGCATGTTCCTGCTGCCCGAGAGCCTCGCGCCCGAGAACCGCATCGCGCGCATCGCGGCCCGCGACGTGCAACCGTTCGCCGTCTTCCGCAATGCCTTCGCCCGCCGCGAGCTGCGCGGACTCCTCATCGGCTTCGCGCTGCTCGCCCTGCCGTTCGGGTTCTTCGTCAACAACTTCAGCGTGCTCGCCCTCGACTCGATCCAGTGGGGACCCACGCAGATCGGGCTGCTCACCGCGGCCGTCGGCATCATCGACATCCTCATCCAGGGTGTGCTGCTGGGCATCCTGCTGCCCCGTATCGGCGAGCGCGGCGTGATCGTCAGCGGAATCGTCGCCCAGGCGATCGGTCTCACCGGTCTCGCGATCGTCGCGTCCGTGCTCGCGCAGCCCTGGGTGTTCATCGTCGGTGCGCTGATGCTCGCCGCAGGCCAGGGCGCCGCGACCGCCGCGATGGACGGCGCGATGTCGAACGCCGTGGGCGATGACGAGCAGGGCTGGCTGGGGGGCGTGACGCAGTCGCTCAACGCCGCGATGGGCACGCTCGCCCCGCTCATCGCCGCCGCGCTCTACGCCGGCATCAGCCACGCCGCGCCCTACTGGCTGGGCGTCGCGCTCATGGGCGTCGCCGCGATCGTCGTCGGCCGCGCGCACATCGCCAACACCGCGAAGAAGGAGGCGGCCGGCGCGCTCGGTGAGCGGATCGACGAGCAGGATGCCGCTGCTCCCGCGCCGATCGCGGGATGACGCCGATCGGGGGATGATGGATGCCATGTCCACCTCTGCTCGCCCCGGCCTCCGGGTCTCGTCGGGTCTCACGATCCCCGAGTCCGAGCTGTCGTGGCGGTTCTCCCGCTCCTCGGGGCCGGGCGGGCAGGGCGTGAACACGGCGGACTCCCGCGTGGAGTTGGTGTGGGATGCCGTGAACTCCGCGCAGCTCTCCCCGGTGCAGCGGGAGCGGATCCTCGAGAGGCTGGCCGGCCGGCTGGTGAACGGCGTGCTCACGATCGCGGCATCCGAGCACCGGGCGCAACTGCGAAACCGCGAGGCGGCGCGGGAGCGGCTGGCCGCGCTCGTCGCCGAGGCCATCCGCCCGCCTGCGCCTCCCCGACGCCCGACGAAGCCCAGTCGTGGATCGAAGGAGCGGCGGCTGAAGGCCAAGCAGCGCCGCACCGATGTGAAGCAGCTGCGTCAGCGGCCGCGCGACGTCTGACCCGTCCACAGCTGTCGGCGGGTGCGCGCGGTCTCTGCGATGATGGTCGCTGGCCCGCTCAGGGGGAGCGCGGTTCCGACCTTGGGAGTGACAGATGACCGAAGAGAACGACGCCGTCCAGCCGCCCGAACCTCCCGCCGCGCCTCAGCCGCCGGCGGGCTACCAGCCGCCCGCCGGATACTCGCTCCCGGCGCAGCCGCCGTACGGTCAGGCTCCGGCGCAGCCGCCGTACGGTCAGGCTCCGGCGCAGCCGCCGTACGGTCAGGCTCCGGCGCCGTACCCGGGGCAGCCCGCGTACGGCCAGGCGCCTGCTCAACCGCCGTACGGCCAGGCTCCGACCGGCTACCCCGCTCCCGGTTATCCGGCCCCCGGCTACGCCCCCTACGGCTACCCGCCGATCAGCGGTCGTCGCTATTGGGCACTGCTGTTCCTCGTGTACATCCCGTACGTCGGTGCGATCGTCGCCGCGATCGTCGGGATCGTGCAGCGGTCGTCCGCGATGCGCTCGCCGCATCCGATCGTGCGTGAGAACGCGCGCTGGGCGGCGAACTGGGCACTCAGCTACGTGCTGTACCTCATCGTGCTCTTCGTCCTCCTCATCACGATCGGCGTCGGGACGGCGCGGCCGCGCTCGTACGACGAGTACGGCTACAGCGACGGCGGCGACCCCTCGGGCTGGATCGCCGTCCCCGGGTTGCTCATCATCGGAATCGGGATCTACTGCCTGGTCACCCTCATCCGCGGAACGGTGATCTCCGAGCGGGTCGTGCACCGGCCCGCCCTGGCGATCCCGTTCTTCCGCGCCTGATCCGCGGAAGCGACGCCACACCGCACACGAAGAGAGGACGCGGGCCCACGATCGGGTCCGCGTCCTCTCTTCGTATGCGGCGTGCGGTGCGCGTCAGCTCGGATCGGCGTCCGCCCCGGCATCCGCCCACCGCAGCGAGGCGATCGGCTCGCGCACGGGGCGCTCCTCGCGGCGGTCGTCTGACGCCTCGTACTCGTCGTCCTCGATCAGCACGCGGGCGTCGGTGAGCAGGGCGGCGCGCGCGAGCGCCTCGGCGGCGCGGATGCTTCCCAGCACCTGCGTGTTCAGGCGCTGCGCCACGTCGGTCACCACCCACGGCGGGCCGTCGAGAGCGATCAGCGTGCGCTCGTCGTCGAGCAGGCGCCCGTCGAGCACGAGAGTGTCGACGCGGGCCTGCTGCAGAGCCTCGATGACCGCCGGGAAGCCTTCGGCACCACCCGAGCCGTCGTCGGCGGCTGCACGGTCGCGCACGTCGGCGATCTCCCGACGGCGGCGCTCGTCGATCTCGCGGGCGATCGTGTCGTCGAGCGCCGTGCGATCGGCACCGTCGGCCCGGGTGTTCGCATCGACGTCGACGAGCAGCGCGCGCTCGTCGCCCGTGAGCTCCTCGGCCAGCAGCTGTCGTGCGCGCACATCGCCCGACACCGCGACGAACGCGGGCCGCTCCTCGCGGATGAGTGCGCTCAGTGCGGCCGCGACATCCTTCTGGTTCTGCTTCCAGACGTTCTCGACGTAGTTCTGGTACTTCGCGTCTCCCAGGCCGCCCGTGCGCACCTTCGAGATCTCGTCGGTGTCGCCCTCGATCTCGGTCTCGCGCTCGCTGCCGCCGCGTCCCGAGGTCTCGAGGCGGATGTCGGCGCCGTCGCGGCTCGTCTCGACGACGAGGTAGCGGGTCTCCGACGCCGTGTGGCGCAGGAGGGGGAGGATCGACGGCAGGGCGCCGTGCTCGAGGCGCTCCGGGCCGAGGCGCGCTCCGATGAAGCTGCGATCGAGCACCGTCTCTCCGTCGCGGGCGATCACGACGCGGGCCGACGGACTCGGCAGTCCGTTGCGCTGGCCGAGGGCGGTCTCGATGGCCGCGGCGTCGTCTTCCGGTGCTCCGACCTCGTCGATCAGCTGGTCGCGCACGGCCTGGTGGCGGGCTCCCTCCTCGACCTGCGGCAGCTCGCCCGTGCCGTCGACGTAGGCGGTGGTCCAGGGCCCCGAACCCTGCAGGATCTCGGTCAGCGTGTGTTCGCTCATGACTTCTCCTTCATCGGTCGTCGGTCCACACGACGCTAGGAAACGAGAGGGGAGAGGTCGACCGGGTTGACGAATCGGACGCCCGACGTTAGCCGCGCGCGGGGTCGGCATCGGGCGCTCCCGAGGAGCGCCGGACCGGCGCCGGGTTAGTCCTTGCCGCCCCGCACGAGCTCCAGCCCCGCCCCGGCGAACTGCCGCAGCGTCGCATCGGGCAGGAACGCCCGGGTCAGCGCGCCACCGATCCGGGTGAGGTCGCTCTCGTCGCGGAACAGCAGGTACATGGTCTCGTAGCGGGGGTGGAACTTCTGCTTGAAGCGGTGCAGCGAACCGAAGCCGTACACCGGTTCGAGGGCGTCGGCGAGGCGGTCACTCAACGCGGCGATCATCCCGGCGTCCGGCGGATAGTCGTGGGCGAGCGGCGCTCCCGAGAGCGACATGATCTCGGCGCCCTCCTCGGAGAACTGCTTCGCCGAGGCGCCGATCAGGTACTCCATCACGGGTGCGAACCCGCCCTCGCGTCGGCGCATCAGATCGAGGGTCCAGCCGCGCACCCGGCCGCCCGCGCCGTACACCGGCAGCCACGACAGGAAGCCGTCGACGTCGCCGTTGGGCGCGAGTGCCAGGGCGATCCGCACCTCCGGGTCCTCGGCCTCCTCGAGCGTGCCGAGGGTGAAGCGCATCTCGGGCAGATCCTTGTCGCCGACCCACGCCTCCGAGATCGCGCGCAGCTGCTGCTTCACGCCCCACGACTCGTCGCCGAGCCGCGTCATCCGGAACGTCATGTCTTCGCGACCCGCTCGGTTCAGCGAGGTGCGCACCGATGCCCACTGCTTGCCCGTGAACTCCAGTCCCGGCAGATCGACGATCGTGTCGTCGGCGACGACGATGCTGCGCCACGTCGACGGCACGGCGGCGAGGGTCGCGGCATCCGCACTGAAGAAGCACGGAACGAGGCCGGCCTGCTCGGCCGTGCGGATGAATTCCCCGGCCGCGTCGGCCCGCGCATCCGCGGGGCCGATCGGGTCGGCGAGCGCGAGGGCGACTCCGTTGCGGCGCTGGTACGCGACCACGCCTCCGGCCACCCGGGCGTAGCTGTTGCCCTCCCAGGTCGTCATCCACGACAGCGTGCCGCCGCCGTGCGCGCGCAGATCGGCCTTGACGTCGTCGACGGTCGGCGTGGGCAGGATGCCGAGGGGCGAGCGCCGTTTGGCGCGGAACGCGCGCCGCACCCACACGAGGTAGACGAGCACGACGACCCAGAGGAACCCGTTGGCGAGCGCGAGCTCGGTCTCGCCGTCCCAGCGGATGTCGAGCTCGGCCTGACTCGTGAGGATGATGAGCGTCAGCACGAGGGCGGCGATCAGCACGTTGAAGATGCCGAGGAGCACGGCGAGCACCCACGACCAGCGGCGTCCGCGACGCAAGCCGTTCACGAGCACGAGGATCACGACCAGGTCGATCGCCAGGTCGATGAAACCGCCCGAGGCCGGATCGGTGGGGCCGAACGGTCCGTCGGTGGGCACCAGGGTCGTGATGATCTCGACCGCGCCGAGCACGAGGATCGCCATCACCGCGATGAGCCGCTGCTCGCGCACCGTCGTGCGTCGTACGCGCAGCGAGCGGTCGACCACCAGGATCAGCAGCACGGCGAGCAGGTGCTCGAGGTCGGCGACCTTGCCCCAGAACAGCATGGCGACGAACACGAAGCCGAGCAGGATCAACCAGCCGCGCACGCGCCACGGCGGGCGGAACAGGCCGACGGCCGCCGCGATGCACGCCATGGTGCCGCCGGATGCCCCGACGTCGAGCGCCTGCGCCTGGGCCGTCGCCCACGCCCACGGGAACTGCGAGAGCACGAACAGCAGGAGGGCGGTGGCGAAGATCGCGAACAGCTGCCCGATCGCGTAGTAGGCGAGGGCGACGCGAGACCCGCGACGGTACTCGAGGTACGCCATGCCCCAGAAGCCCGAGATCGTGAAGATGTACACCCACGGTTCGTTCACGAAGAACGTGCCGGTCAGCGGCGTCCACCACTTGCCGTCGGCGAGATTGGGGAGCCCGTAGGCGACGGTCTCGAACAGCGCGGACTTCTCGAAGGGGGTCCAGAGTCCCTGCCACACCACGCCGACGACGAGGATCAGCGCGATGAACGTCAACGTCGCCGGCATCCGTCTCACGACGGAGAGCGCCGAGGACCGCACGGGTGTCGACGAGGCGTTCGGCTCTGCGTGCATGCGCTCAGCGTAGCGATCAGCGCCCCTCCGGGTCTTCCTCCATCTGACGCGAGAGGGTTGGATGGGAGACATGCTCCTCTCGCGCCGGACCGCCACCGCCCTCCTGGTCGTGTCTGCCGTCGCGCTGGCCGGATGCGCATCCCCGACCCCGGTCCCGACACCGGAGTCGGCCGAGTCCGAGGCCGCGACGATCCTCACGTCCGTCGTCGCCTCGGGACTCGACGCGCCCTGGTCCATCGCCTTCCACGGAGAGACGGCGCTGGTGAGCGAGCGCGACAGCGCACGGATCGTCGAGATCACGGCGACGGGTGGCGCGCGCGAGGTGGGCCGCATCGAGGGAGTGCGGGCGGGCGGTGAGGGCGGGCTCCTCGGCATCGCCGTGCACGAGGATCAGCTCTACACGTACCTCACGGCCGACGCCGGCGACGGCGGAGCGCCCGAGAACCGCATCGAGCGCCGCGATCTGCTCGGCGACCCGGGCGCGCTCTCGCTGGGAGATGCCGCGACGGTGATCGACGGCATCCCGGCGGCCGGCAACCACAACGGCGGCCGCATCGCCTTCGGCCCCGACGGGATGCTGTACGCCACGACCGGCGACGCCGGCGATCGCGAGAGCGCGCAGGACCCCGACGCGCTGTCGGGCAAGATCCTCCGGCTCACCCCCGAGGGCGCCGTTCCCGACGACAACCCGATCCCGGGCTCGGCGGTCTACACGCTCGGCCACCGGAACCCGCAGGGCATCGCCTGGGCCGAGGACGGCACGATGTACGCGAGCGAGTTCGGGCAGGACACCTGGGACGAGCTCAACGTGATCGTCGCGGGCGAGAACTACGGGTGGCCGACCGTCGAGGGCATCGCCGACCGCGAGGGCTTCGTCGACCCGGTGCAGCAGTGGTCGCCGTCGACCGCGAGTCCGAGCGGTATCGCGGTGGCGGCGGATGAGATCGTGATCGCGAACCTGCGGGGCGAACGTCTGCGGATCGTTCCGCTCGCCGACACCGGAACGGCGTTCGAGCTGCACGGCGGCGAGCAGCGCGGCGAGTACGGACGCCTGCGCGATGCGGTCGCCGCCCCCGACGGATCGGTCTGGGTGCTCACGAACAACACCGACGGTCGCGGCGATCCTCGGGATGGCGACGACCGCATCCTCCGGGTCGACTTCGGATAGGTCCTTCGGGGAGGCTTACTCTCCCCGGAGCACCCGACGAAGACCGGCGATCTCGTCGTCGGTCATCCCACCGCTGCGCAGGTACCCCGTCGCGCCGCCGTGCTCGGTGGTGATCCAGTCCAGCGCGGCCTCGATCGCCGGAGCCGGTGACTCGGTGGCGAGCGTGCGCAGGCGCGGCGTCAGCGGCACCCCGATCGCGGTGATGAGCTGCGTGAGCGAGGCGGCGAAGCCGCGCGCGAGGTTCGTGCCGGTCTGCGTGTAGTCCTCGACGATCGCCTCGCGCGGCACCCCGGCGACCGACAGCAGGATCGCCGCGGCCAGGCCCGTGCGGTCCTTGCCCGCCGTGCAGTGGAACAGCACGCCCGGCCGGTCGGTGCCCGCGGCATCGAGCACCGCGCGCGCCACGGTCGCGAACTGCGGAGCGCTCGCGGCCAGGATGGCGACGTACAGGTCCTCCAGCGTCGGCACCTGATCGAGCACCGCCGCCATCTGCTCGTCCGTCAGCGCGTGCTGCCCGCTCGCGGGCAGCAGCTTCTGCACCATCTCGTCCATCGCCCCGCCCTGCACCGACAGCGGCACGAGCGTCACGCTGCCGTCGTCGGGCAGCAGGTCCGCGGCGCGGGTGCGCTCGGCGTCGGTGCGCAGATCGATCACCGTGCCGATGCCGAGGTCGGCCAGCGCCCGCAGGCCTTCGTCGGTCAGGCTCGCCAGGGCATCCGATCGGAACAGGATGCCGGGGGCGATCACCGCGCCGTCGGAGGTGGCGATCCCCTCGAGGCTGCGGGCGTTGTGGGTGACCGTGAGAGCGGAGGAGATGTCCATGCGAGCGAGCGTAGCGAAGGTGGTGGGCTCGCTCTGGCCGCCGGTCCGGACCGTCAGCCCTCGACGGCCCGGGTGACGGCCTCCTCCAGGTCGTCCCATTCCTGCAGCTGCACGTACGTGCCGTCGACGAAGAACGACGGAGTGCTGGTGATGCCGAGCGACTCGCCGTCGGTCTTGTCGGCCTGGATCCGGGCGAGCGTCGCGGGGTCGGCGATCGCCGCGTCGTAGGCCGCCATGTCGAGCCCGAGGGATTCGGCCATCGCGCGGAACACCGCGGGCGTCTCGCCCGTCGCGTGACTCCACTCCTGCTGGGTCTCGAACAGTCGGTGGTACATGTCCTCGAAGCGATCCTGCTGCGCCGCCGCCTCGGCCGCCAGAGCCGCCTGTGTCGAGTTGATGTGACCGGGCAGCGGGAAGTACCGCACCACGTAGGTGATCTCGCCGTCGTACTGCGCACGCAGGTCTTCGACGATCGGGTAGAAGGCGCCGCACGCCTCGCACTCGAAGTCGAGGAACTCGACGACGGTCACGGCATCCGTCCCGCCGTCGTCGAGCACGTGCGAGTCTGCCCGGGTGGTCTGCAGGGTGCCGTCTTCGGCGACGTCGGGCGCGGGCGCCTGCTGGGTGATGGCGTAGACGATGCCGGCGATCGCGAGCACGACGGCGACGGCGAGAGCGATGAGGGTCGCCTTGACGGGCGTGGTCAGGCGGGGCTTCTGAGGGGGGCGAGAGGGTGTGGCGAACATGGGTGTCTCCAGACACGAGCGAAAGAGGAACGACGGACGAGGATGCCGCGGGCAGCGGCCGGATCGACGCGTCGTCGCTCAGGTGCGGGAGATCGAGAGCTCGGTGAGGGTGAGGGCGGTGCGCGACGGGCGGGGACCGGCGCGTGGCGCGGCGACGGCGAGGCTCGCACGCGGGAGCCGGATGCCGGGGCCGCGCCGCAGCATCCGCACGAGCAGCACGAGGAGTGCGAGGAACCAGAGCACGACGAAGCCCGCCACCGCGGTGTGCGAGGAGGAGGCATCGACCGGTGCGACCTCCTCGTGGTGCGACGCTCCGGCTCCGGCATCCGACGCGGAGGCCCCCGACGCCAGGCAGAGCGACGCGTGCACATCGGCCTCGCCGTGCGAGGTCGACCAGGCGCCCACGACCAGCAGCAGGGCGAGGCCCAGCGCGGTGAAGAGGGTGGTCAGCGACCGGGTCGACGTCATGGTGCGCGAAGTCTAACAAGCGGTCCTCTGCACCCGCCGGGCCACGTGTCCGTCGACCCGCTTACACTGGAGGGGTGGCGAGACTACTGATCATCGGCGGCTTCCTGGCCGCCGTGTTCTGGGTGTTCAGCATCGTCGACTGCGCAGTGCAGCCGGCGACGCGGCACCGTGGTGTGCGCAAGGGCATCTGGATCCTGATCGTCGTGCTCCTCCCCGTCATCGGCGGGGTCCTCTGGTTCGTGATCGGCCGACGCCGCAAGAACGACCCCGGTCCCGCGCGCGTGATCGCCCCCGACGACGACCCGATGTTCCTGCGCGGCATCAGCAAGACCGAGCAGGACGCCCGCATCGCTCGTCTCGAAGAAGAACTCGCACGCCTCGATGCCGAGACGGATGCCGCGAACGAGGCGCAGATCGACGGCGACAACGACAGCGGCTCCACTCCCGGGGCGACGCCCGAGCCCCGCCCGTGACCCTTCCGCGTCCGGCCGCGTCGCCGGCGACGGATGCCGCGGCATCCCTCCTCGCCGATCTGGTCGCCCACGGCGTGCGCGACCTCGTGCTCTCGCCCGGTTCGCGCTCCCAGGCGCTCGCGCTCGCCGCGGTGCGTCTGGCCGACACCGGCGACCTGCGCGTGCACGTGCGCATCGACGAGCGGGTGGCCGGCTTCACAGCTCTCGGGCTCGCCCGCGAGACCGGCGTACCGGCGGCGGTGCTGTGCACCTCGGGCACGGCGGCCGCCAACCTGCTGCCGGCCGCGATGGAGGCGTTCCACGCCGGAGTCCCGCTGCTGCTGCTGACCGCCGATCGTCCGCCCGAGCTGCGCGGAATCGGCGCCAACCAGGCGACGACCCAGCCCGGCATGTTCGCACCCTGGGTGCGTGAGGGCGTCGACGCTCCGGTTCCCGGTGAGTCGGGGTCCGGGGACGACTGGTCGGGCCTCGCCGTCCGCGCGGTCGCGCTCGCGCTCGGCGCGGACGCCCCGCACGGCCTTCCCGGAGTCGCGGGCCCCGTGCATCTGAACCTGCCCGCGCGCGAGCCGCTGTCGGGCGAACCGGTCGTCACCCCCGTCACTCCCGGCGCAGCTCCGATGCCCGCACGGGGCGAGGCCGTCGTGCTCGCGCGCGGACCCCGCACGGTCGTGATCGCCGGAGCGGATGCCGGGCCTGATGCCGAGGAGATCGCCCACGCCGGGTCGTGGCCGCTGATCGCCGAGATCGTGTCGGGTGCCCGCTTCGGCCGTCATCTCGTGCACGGCTATCGCGCACTGCTGCGCCGCGCGGATCTCGGCGGCGCCGTCGAGCGTGCGGTCGTGCTCGGGCATCCCACCCTCAGCCGCGAGGTCGCGGGGCTCCTCGCACGGCCCGAGGTCGAGGTCATCGCGGTGCGGCATGGCGGCGAGGAGCTCGACCTGAACCACCGCTCGCGGCCCGCGGCATCCGTCGTCGTCGCCGCGCCGTCGAACGATGACGACCGTGTCGCCGATCGGACCTGGCTCGGAGCCTGGCTCGAGGCGTCCGCCGCGCAGGCCGTCGACCTCAGCGAGCGGGCTCCGGATCACGACGGCCTGGCGTCCGCCGACTCCGCGACCCGACGCGACGCCGTCAAGGCCGAGCTCGAAGCCGTGCGGCGACCCCTCGACCGCGAACTGCTGGTCGATGCGGTGTGGCGGGCGACGTGGCCGCACGACCGGCTCGTGTT
Source organism: Microbacterium sp. USHLN272 (assembly GCF_037149655.1). Taxonomy (NCBI): domain Bacteria; kingdom Bacillati; phylum Actinomycetota; class Actinomycetes; order Micrococcales; family Microbacteriaceae; genus Microbacterium; species Microbacterium sp. USHLN272. The sequence goes on from NZ_JBBCRA010000004.1 coordinate 52,028, forward strand.
CGGGTCGTCGCGTCTCGTGCGCGTGGCCGACACGGTGCTCGGTGGCAAGAAGATCCCCGTGCACGCCAACCGCGGGCTCGCGGGCATCGACGGCACGATCGCGACCGCGACCGGCATCGCCCTCGCGAGCCAGGCGGGGGGAGCGCCGGGCGTGACCCGGGTGCTGCTCGGCGACCTCACTCTGCTGCACGATGTGGGAGCACTGTTGCTGCCGCCCGACGAGACCGAGCCGCGTCTGCAGGTCATCGTCGGAAACGACGGCGGGGGCACGATCTTCGACGGACTCGAGGTGGCGCAGGTCGCCCCGGCCGCCGACCTCGACCGCGCGTTCTACACGCCGCACCAGGTGCGCCTCGAGCACCTCGCCCTCGCCTACGGCTGGGAATACCAGCGCGTGACGACCCGCACCGCGCTCGACCAGGTGCTCACCCGCCCCGTCGGCGGCCGTCAACTCATCGAGGTTCCGCTCGCGCGCTGAGGTTAGGCGCCCGCGGAGCGTCTCGCCGCGGAGTGTCTCGCCCGCAGAGCCCCACCGCTCGCTGCCCATGCCCACCGACCGGTGCGAAACGTCGGTTCTGCCGCCCGGTGACCGACATTTCCCACCGATCGGTGCAGATCGAGACGTGCGCGGAAGCCCGCGACTCGGCCATCATGAGCAGATGAACGCTCACCAGTGGACCGAGACCCTCCGCGTCGGCGACGGCTTCCGTCTCGACGACGTCGATGCCGAGAGCACGCCCGGCTATCACGGGCACAAAGCCGACGGCGCCCGCGACCTCGCCGAGGGACTGGTCGCGCTCAAAGATCTGCAGGAGCGCCTGTTCGCCGAGAGTCGCACCGGTACCGCGACGGATGCCGTGCTGCTCGTGCTGCAGGCCATGGACTCGGCGGGCAAGGGCGGCATCGTGCGGCACGTCGTGGGCGGGGTCGACCCGCAGGGCGTCTCGCTCGCGGCGTTCAAGGCCCCGACCGACGAGGAGCGCGCGCACGACTTCCTCTGGCGCATCGAGAAGCGGCTGCCCGAGCCCGGGTTCATCGGCGTCTTCGATCGCTCGCACTACGAGGACGTGCTGATCGGGCGCGTGCGTGCCCTCGCGCCGCCCGAGGAGATCGAGCGGCGCTACGACGCGATCAACGCGTTCGAGGCGGATGCCGCGGCCTCCGGCATCCGCATCGTGAAGGTCATGCTGCACATCTCGCCCGAAGAGCAGAAGTCGCGGCTCATGGAACGTCTCGAGCGCCCCGACAAGCACTGGAAGTACAACCCCGGGGACGTCGACGAGCGGCTCGTCTGGCCCGAGTACATGCGGGCGTATCAGACGGTGTTCGAGCGCACCTCGACCGAGATCGCGCCCTGGCACGTCGTACCCGCGAACCGCAAATGGTACGCGCGCCTCGCGGTGCAGGAACTGCTGCTCGCGGCGCTGGAGGACATCGACCCGCAGTGGCCGGTCGCCGACTTCGACGTCGAGGTCGAGAAGAAGCGGCTCGCCGCGAGTTGAGCCCCGCGGGCGGCGCTGAGGCCCGTTCAGGCCAGGGCGTCGACCAGCGGGCGGAACTTCACCCGGGTCTCGAGCAGCTCCGACTCGGGGTCGGAGCCTGCGACGATGCCCGCGCCCGCATAAGCGGTCACGGCGATGTCGTCGTCGGTCGCGGTGAACTGAGCGCAGCGCAGCGCGATCGCCCACTCGCCGTTGCCCGCGGCATCCACCCATCCGACCGGGCCCGCGTAGCGTCCGCGGTCGAAGGGCTCCAGCTCGCGGATCACGCCGATGGCGATCGTCGTCGGGGTGCCGGCCACGGCCGCGGTCGGATGCAGCGCCCCGACCAGGTCGAGCGCCGATTCGCCCTCCGCCAGCTCGCCCTCCACGTCGGTCGCGAGGTGGAACAGGTTCGGCAGCTTCAGCAGGAACGGCTGCTCGCTCGCCGCCAGCGCCCGGGTGTGCGGGCGCAGCGAGGCGAGCACGCTCTGCACCGCGTACTGATGTTCGTCGAGGTCCTTGGTGCTCGAAGCGAGGGCGGCCGAGACGGCGGTGTCGGCGTCGGCATCCGCTCCGCGACCCGCGGTGCCCGCGAGCACGCGCGCGGTGACCGTGCGCTCGTGCACCGTGACGAGGGTCTCGGGGCTCGCGCCGATCAATCCGTCGACCGCGAACGCCCAGGTGTCGGGGTATCCGGTCGACAGCGCGCGCACGAGACGGCGCAGGTCGGAGCCTGCGGGGATGCTGCCGGTGAGGTCGCGCGCGAGCACGACCTTGCTCAGCTCACCTGCGGCGATCCGGCCGAGCGCCTGGCGCACCGAGTCCTGGTAGCCCTGGGGCGTCTGCGCACCGGGGCCGACGGTGCCGGCCCAGTGCGGTCCGTACGGGTGATCCGCGACGGTGCTCGGGGCGGCGGCATCCGCGTTCTCGTCGGCGTATCCGATGGTCGTGCGCCAGAACCGGTCGCCGTGGCGTCCGATCACCTGCGAGGGGATGACCAGCACGCTGTCGCTCGACGAGCGCTCGTCGAACGCGAGTGCGCCGAAGGCGACGAGCCCGGTGCCGGGCAGGTCGACCGGGTCGTCGATGCGCGCGGTGGAGGCGAGGCGGCGCCAGGCGGTGGCGAGGGCGGCGCTGCGCAGGCCGTTCGCTCCGGCCGAGGCACGCAGCTCGCGCAGGGGCTCGCCGGCGGCCACGATGCCGTCGCCGCGGCGCAGCCAGGCGAGGGGGCGGGAGGGGGAGGCGGATGCCAGGAGGTCTTCGACCGGATCGATCTCTCGGGTCTCCACGACCAGCGCGCTGCTCACGGCTCCAGCCTAATCTCTGCGTTCTAGGCTGAGCGCATGAGCGATGCCCGTCCCGCCGTGGGAACCCCGATGATCGTGCAGTGGCGAAAGTGGGACGGGTCTCCGCACTGGCGCCACGAGAGCGTGTACCTCGGGGCGGATGCCTGGGGTGACTGGGTGGGGCAGCCCGCCGGATGGCGCAGCAGTCGTCCGGGGCGGGACTACCTCGCCGGCGGCCCGAACGTGACCCTGATCCCCCACCAGGGCGACTTCGCCCTGACGGTGAACCGGGGGCATTCGAAGGGCATGCGCATCTACGTCGATCTCGGTTGGGACGTGCACTGGAGCGACGATCCGCTGCTCGCGACCGGCATCGACATGGATCTCGACGTCGTGCGCGTCGAGGGCGAGCGCGGCACCTGGGTCGACGACCGCGACGAGTGGGCAGAGCACAGCGCGCGCTACGGGTATCCGCCCGAGATCATGGCGCGGCTGGAGGCGCTGGCGCTCGACCTCGAGGAGCGGGTGCGTGCCCGGGTCGCGCCCTTCGACGATGCGACGGCGGATCGATGGCTCGACCTGCTCGAGTCGTTCGACCTGCACGGGTTCGAACCTGTCAACCCGCAGAATGCGCACAGACCCGACGCCTAGACTGATCCGGTGACCTCGAACGACCCCCGCAGCGAGCCCAACCGCGCCGATCTCGGCAAGGACCCCGCGCGCGTCAGCGGCATGTTCGACCAGGTGGCGGCCGGGTACGACCGCACGAACACCGCCATGACCTTCGGCAACGACGTGCTGTGGCGAGCGGCGACGACGCGCGCCGTCGCGCCGAAGCCGGGGGAGCGCATCCTCGATCTGGGGGCGGGCACGGCGTCGTCGTCGGCATCCCTCGCCCGCAGCGGCGCCCGGGTGGTCGCCGCCGACTTCTCGCCGGGCATGCTCGCCGAGGGCGAGCGCCGCCACGGATCGATGCGCAACCTCTCCTTCGTGCAGGCCGATGCCACCGCGCTGCCGTTCGGCGACGACGAGTTCGACGCCGTCACCATGTCGTACGCGCTGCGCAACGTCAACGACCCGAAGAAGGCGCTGCGCGAGCTGTTCCGCGTCACCCAGCCGGGCGGGCGTCTCGTGATCAACGAGTTCTCCACGCCCCCCGCTCCGCTCTTCCGCGGCGCCTACCGCTTCTACAACGCGCAGGTGCTGCCGCGCGTCGCCCGCGTCGCCGGCACCAACGGCGAAGCCTACGACTACCTCAACGAGTCGATCGCGGCCTGGCCCGACCAGAAGCGCCTGGCCGAGTGGATCCGCGAGGCCGGCTGGATCGACGTCGCGTACCGCAACCTCACCTTCGGGATCGTCGCCCTGCACCGGGCGCGAAAGCCCGCCTGAGACGACGGTAGGCTGACAACGTGACTTCGAGCCCCGTAGCCCCGGGATCGCGACTGGCGAGCCGTCTGGGTTTCAGCGACCGTGTCTTCATCGGTCCTGCTGCGCGGCGCGTCGCGCGCGCGATCGAAGACGGGCTCGAGCTCGTCGAGACCGGATTGGCCGAAGACGTGCGCGTCGCCGATCCCCTCGCCGACGCCGCGAGCCGGTACCTGTACGAGGCCGGGGGCAAGCGCATCCGTCCGGTGCTGACGCTCCTCGCCGCCCAGCTCGGCGACGGCAACACCGAGAAGGTGATCGACGTCGCCAAGGCGCTCGAGATCACGCACCTCGGCTCGCTCTACCACGACGACGTCATGGACGGAGCCGACCGCCGCCGCGGGGTTCCCGCCGCACACGCCGTGTGGGGCAACAACATCGCCATCCTCACCGGTGACATCCTCTTCTCGCGGGCCAGCCAGCTCATGTCGCGTCTCGGCGAGCGGGCGATCCGCCTGCAGGCAGACACGTTCGAGCGCCTCGTCCTGGGGCAGATGCACGAGACGCTCGGCGCGCAGCCCGACGACGACCCCATCGACTTCTACATCCAGGTGCTCGCCGACAAGACCGGCTCGCTGATCGCCGCCGCGACGCAGGGCGGGGTGATCTTCTCGAACGCGCCGAGCGAGTACGAGGAGCCGCTGCGGGTCTACGGCGAGAAGATCGGCGTGGCGTTCCAGCTGCTCGACGACGTCATCGACCTGTCGGCCAAGCCGGAGGACACCGGCAAGGTCCCCGGCACCGACCTGCGCGCGGGCGTGCCCACCATGCCGTACCTGCTGCTGAAGGCGCAGGACGACGCGGATGCCGCCGACCTCGCCGCCCGCATCGACGCGGGAGTCGTGCGCATCGCCGACGGTGAGGACCCCGCGATCCTCGACGGACCGCTCGCCGAGCTGCGCGACCACGCGGCGACGCAGAAGACCCTCGATCTCGCCCTGACGTGGACGCGCGACGCGATCTCCGCGCTCGCACCGCTGCCCCGGGGCACCGTGCGCGAGGCGCTGACGCGCTTCGCCGAGACCCTCGCCGAACGCTCCAGCTGACCGGCGCCGCGTCCGGACGGGCGCGGCTGTGCGGCTCACGCGACGGCATACGAAAGGACCTCCATGACCAAGCTCAGACTGGCCATCGTCGGTGCAGGACCCGCCGGGATCTACGCGGCCGACCTGCTGCTGAAGGCCGAGCGCAAGTTCGACGTCTCGATCGACCTGTTCGAGCAGCTGCCGGCGCCCTATGGACTGGTCCGCTACGGCGTCGCCCCCGATCACCCCCGCATCAAGGGCATCATCAACGCGCTGCGCGATGTGCTCGACCGCGGGGACATCCGCCTGTTCGGCAACGTGCGCTTCGGCGAGGACATCACCCTCGACGACCTCAAGAAGCACTACAACGCCGTGATCTTCGCGACCGGCGCGATCCGCGACACCTCTCTCGACATCCCCGGCATCGACGCGGTCGCCTCCTACGGTGCGGCCGACTACGTCAGCTGGTTCGACGGGCACCCCGACGTGCCGCGCGAGTGGCCGCTCGACGCGGCATCCGTCGCCGTGCTCGGCAACGGCAACGTCGCGCTCGACGTGTCGCGCATGCTCGCCAAGCACGCCGAGGACCTGCTCGTCACCGAGGTGCCCGAGAACGTCTACGAGGGCATGAAGTCCAGCGCGGTCACCGACGTGCACGTCTTCGGACGCCGGGGCCCGGCGCAGGTGAAGTTCACCCCGCTCGAGCTGCGCGAACTCGGCGAGCTGCGCGACGTCGACATGGTGGTCTACGACGAGGACTTCGACTACGACGACGCCGCCAAGGATGCCGTCGCGAGCAACAAGCAGGTCATGGTCATCGACCGCATCCTGCAGTCGTGGCGCAAGCTCGACTCGGTCAACAACGCCGGCGGAACGGCATCCCGTCGCCTGCACCTGCACTTCTGGGCGCGCCCGGTCGAGGTGCGCACCGACGACAGCGGCCGCGTCGCGGCGCTCGTCTACGAGCGCACCCAGCCCGACGGGCAGGGCGGCGCGATCGGCACCGGCGAGATGCGCGAGCTGCCGATCCAGGCGCTGTACCGCGCGATCGGCTACTTCGGCTCGCCGCTGCCCGGCGTGCCCTTCGACAAGAAGCACGGCGTGATCCCGAACCGCGAGGGGCAGGTGCTCGCGAAGGACTCGAACGAGAAGGTTCCCGGCATCTACGCGACCGGCTGGATCAAGCGCGGACCGGTCGGGCTCATCGGCCACACCAAGTCCGACGCGATGGAGACCGTGCGTCACATCATCAACGACCAGGGCTCGTGGTGGCACCCGGAGGACCCCTCGGAGGAGGCCATCCCGGCGCTGCTCGAGGAGCGCGACGTGAAGTGGACCGATCTCGACGGCTGGCACCGCCTCGACGAGCACGAGATCGCCCTGGGTGCTCCGCACGAGCGGGCGCGCGTCAAGGTCGTGCCGCGTGACGAGATGGTGCGCGTCTCCCGCGGGGAGTGAGTCGCCCTCGGATAGCCTGGCCGCATGGCTGACACCGGCTCCGTGCACTGGATCCCCGACGTCCTCGGCGACGAGTTCGAGCAGCTGACGCTGCCGCTCGCCGACGACGACCAGGGCCCGGTCGTCGCGACCCTGGTGCGCGCGCTGCCGGCATCCGTCGGGTGGTGGGAGCGCGTGCGGGGACGGATGCCGCTCCTGCACGATGTCGACGTGCTCTACGTGCACGGCTGGTCGGACTACTTCTTCCAGAAGCGCCTCGCACGGTTCTGGACCTCGCGCGGCGCGCGGTTCTTCGCGCTGGATCTGCGCAAGTACGGGCGCAGCCTGCGCGACGGGCAGACGCCCGGGTACGTGACCGATCTCGCGACCTACGACGAGGACATCGCCGCGGCGCTCGACGCGATGGGCCGGGGAGCGGATGCCGAGGCGTCGCCTCGTCGCCTCGTGCTGCTCGGACACTCGACGGGCGGGCTGACGCTGAGCCTCTGGGCGTCACGGCATCCGGGGATGGCGGATGCCGTGATCCTCAACAGTCCGTGGTTGGAGTTCCAGTTCGCGGCGGCGCGAGCGGCGATCGCGCCGATGGTCGAGCTGCAGGCGCGGCTGCGCCCGCTCGATGCCGCACCGCAGATCGATCTCGGCTTTTACAGTCGGGCGCAGGAGGCGGTGGCCGATCCCGACGACCCGATGGAGGTCGACCTCCGCTGGCGCCCGCAGCAGACCATGGCGGTGCACGCCGGCTGGTTGCACGCGATCCTCAGCGGCCACCGCACGGTCGCGGCGGGGTTGTCGATCACGGCACCGGTGTGCGTGCTGCTGTCGGCGCGGTTCGCGTCGCCGACGCGGTGGTCCGACGAGCTCACGCGGGCGGATACCGTGCTCGTCGTCGAGGACATCGCCCGCGCCGCGCTGCGCCTCGGGCCGTCGGTCACCGTCGAGCGGATCGACGGTGCGCTGCACGACGTGTTCCTCTCGGCGCACGACGCGCGCGAGGACGCGTATCGGCGGCTCGACCGCTGGGTGAGAGGGTGGCGAGCCGCCGGGTGACGCGGGCGACGGTCCGCCCCGCTGGCGTCAGACGTAGTACATGGCGCGGGCGAGACGCTCGGCGTCGTCGCCGTCTCCCCGTTCCACCGCATCGCGGAAGTCGGCGTAGACCTGCGTCATGTGCGCGCGGTCTTCGACGGGCACCACCCAGTTGCGGAGGTTGCGGAACAGCGCGATGCTCGAGTCGTTGACGAGGGCGCTGTGCTGGGGGTTGCCCGCGCGGTGCGTGAGGTACGAGAAGACCGCCCACCGGCCCTCGGACGTCTTCGCGGCATCATCGAGCGTGGTGTGCAGCCGCTCGACGAGTCCCGCCAGGTAGGCGCGCTCGACCTCGGTCAGTTTGGGCACGCCCATGCGCGCCGAGACGCCCGCCTGGTAGCCGGCGAACTCGAGCGTGCCGAGCACGATCTCGGGCGTGACGAGGGTGACCTCGGTGTAGCGGCTCGGATACATCGTGACCAGTCCCAGACGCTCGAGGCGCTGCAGGGCCTCGCGAACGGGCGTGCGTGAGACGTGGAGCTCGTCGGCGACGGTGACGTCGCGGATGCGGTGGCCCGGCTCCATCACCCCGTCGATGATCTGCTGGCCGATGTGGTGGAACACCTCGTCTGCGAGGAGCTGTTTTCCTTCGCCGATGTGTGTGGTTTCGATGCTGCTCATCGACTTACCCCCAGTAAGTTCGTCGGTTCACCACCGCCGGCGTCGCGCCTCCCGGTCGCGCGGTGCGCCTGCTGTCGTGCTTCCTGCTGTCTTCGGTTCTGCTGTGCTACGCGAGCGCCCCATACGCTCCCGCAGGAAACTACATCATGCACCTGTGGGGCTGCCGTGCCTATCGTTCTTGCGGAGTTCTTGCGGCTGGCCTGCGCTGATGCCGCGGTGATGCGTCGCTCTGGTGCGTGTCCGTGGTCCGTGGAAAGCTCCGGGGATGGACGAGCTCACTCTGCGCCCCTGGGGTTCCGGCGACCTGCCGCTCCTGCACCGGGCCAATGCGCCCGCGATGACGTCGCACCTGAACGGCTCCGAGACCGATGCCCAGGTCGAGGAGCGCCACGCGCGCTACCTGCGCCTGAACGCCTCGGGCGAGGCGCACATGTCGGTGATCCTCGAGGGTGGGCTTCCGGTCGGGTCGATCGGCTTCTGGCCGGTTCGCTGGCGCGACGCCGACGCGTGGGAGACGGGGTGGTTCGTGCTGCCCGAGGCGCAGGGTCGCGGGATCGCCGCACGTGCGGTCGCGCTGGTCGTCGCCCAGGCGCGGGCCGAGGCGGGGGCGCGGCGGATGCTCACGGCCTTCCCTGGCGTCGACAACGCCGCATCGAACGCCGTGTGCCGTCGCGCGGGATTCGCCCAGGTCGGATCGCTCGTCGAGGAGTTCCGCGGAGCGTCGCTCGAGATCAACGAGTGGGTGTACGACCTCGGGGAAGCGGCCTCCGGAAACGCGTGAAGCCCCGCCGGGGCGGGGCTTCACGAACGGGTGACGACGCGGTCACCGGTAGTTGATGAACTGCAGGTCGACGTCGAGGTCGGAGCCCTTGAGGAGGGCGATCACCGACTGGAGGTCGTCGCGACTCTTCGACTGCACGCGCAGCTCGTCGCCCTGGATCTGGCTCTTGACGCCCTTGGGGCCCTCGTCGCGGATGATCTTGTTGATCTTCTTCGCGTTCTCCGAGGAGATGCCGTCCTTGAGCGTCGAGACGATGCGGAACTCCTTGCCGCTGGCAAACGGGTCGCCGGAGTCGAGGCTCTTCAGCGAGATGCCGCGCTTGATGAGCTTGGACTGGAACACGTCGAGCACGGCCTTCGCGCGCTCCTCGGTGCCGGCGATGATGAGGATCTGCTCGCCGCTCCAGGCGATCGACGCGCCCGTGCCCTTGAAGTCGTAGCGCTGCTCGATCTCCTTGCGGGCCTGGTTCAGGGCGTTCTCGGCCTCCTGGTGATCCACTTTCGAGACGATGTCAAAGGAACTGTCAGCCATACAGGGAGTGTACCGAGAGTGCGCAACCCGCGCCCCTCGCGCCCGTGGCCCGGCGACACGCGGGCGTCTCGGCGTTGCTCCGCTCGCAACCGATACTTCGGTCGTAGCGTGAAGGCATGGCACGAGTCGGTGGACGCAACCTGGCGATGAGCTGGTTCGCGGGAGTGGTCTGCGCCGGTGTCGTCGCCGGGTTGATCTGGCTCTCCCTGCCGATGATGCCCGTGCTCGCCGCGTTCGCCGGCGACACGTTGCGATCGATTTTCCCCTGAGCGGGACCGTCGCTTCCCGAACGCCCCGGAGGGTGAATGCCGACACGTCGGCACGCCTCCCGGAGCGCGTCCGCGGGCGGCGGTACCCTCGCACTGCACACTTCCGATGAGAGGCGCACCCCATGAGTGACCCCGAGGTTCCCCAGCCCGAGCGGCCGAAGGACGTCAACGACGTCCTCGACAGCGCGAACGAGGGTCTCGACGCCGCCGCCGCGGCCGGTGCCGACGTGCCCGCCGGCGACAACGCCGCGATCCGTGACGACGCCGCCCACGGTGACGCCGCCATCCACAGCGACGCCGCTTCCGGTGCCGCCGTGTCCGAGCCCGTGACGACGGATGCCGCGACCGCCGCTCCGGCCGTCGACCCCGATCTCGCGGCCTTCGAGGCCGCGGAGCGCGATCACCCGGGCACGTTCTCGGCTCCGGTCGAGCGCCGCGAGCCCGTTTACGGCGCCGAGGCCACCGAGGTGATCGCCGCGCCCACCGCGTACGTCGACGAGACGCCGACGGTCGCCGACACCGCTTACTCCTCGCGTGCCGACGCCGAGACCACCATCGTCCCCTCGGAGCCGGCGTTCGCCGCAGCCGCTCCCTCGCAGCCGCAGCCGATCTTCGTCCAGGCTCCCGAGCCGCCGCGCGACCGCGGCAACCGTGGAACGGCCGGCGCGATCGGACTCCTCGCCACGCTCGCCTTCGCCGTGCTCTACTTGGGCGCCACGCTCGGGCTGGGCGCGCTCGCGGGCGACGTCGACGGCAGCAACATCGGGCAGGCCGCTCTCGCACCGCTGCAGACCGCGGGATACTGGGTGCCGGTCGCGGTCTTCTTCCTCGGTTTCTGGCTGCTCGGCGCGATCATCAACCGCGGTCGCTGGGGCCTCTGGGTCGTCTTCGGCATCATCGTCGGCGCGATCGCATACGGCGGTCACCTTCTCGGACAGCTCTTCCAGGCGCAGTTCTGGACGCTCACCGCTTCCGAGGGCGCCGACCTCATCGGCGGTCAGCTCCTCGCCCCGCTCGCGATCGTCGCGTTCGTGTTCGCCCGCGAACTCACCATCTGGTTCGGCGCCTGGGTCGCCCGCAGCGGTGCCCGCAAGACCGAGCTGAACCTCGAGGCGCAGCGCGAGTACGAGCGCACCCTCGAGGCCGGCCCGACGCTGTCGAGGTAATGGCGCACACGCCGATGCCGAACCCCCGTGGACCCGAGTCCGCGGGGGTTTCGCCTGTCCTGGCGGTGGTCTTCGCCACCATCGGCTTCTTCGCGCTGGCGATCTTCGGGCTCGGTGCAGTGAGCGTCCTCACCGACAGCGACATCATCGCGACGCCGGGGCTGGGGCAGTGGCCGGGCATCGGCGGCATGGCCGCGGCCGTGCTCGCCTTCGCCCTCCTGCTCTGGTCGGTCGTCCGTCGCCCCGGGCCGTCGTTCTTCTCGGCGCTCGTGATCGCGGTGGCGACGGCGCTCGTGCATCTGGCCGCGGTCTGGATCGCCGTGGCGAGCGTCGCCGGGAGCGCGCTGCTCGCGACGGCGGTCGCCGGCGACCTGGTGCGCGGGGGAGCGAGTGCCGTGCTGCTCCTGGCCGCCGCGATCGGCGCCTGGGCCGGCATCGCCCTGCGGCGCACCCGCGCACGGCATCCGCGCTGGCCCTGGGAACGCGACGAAGACGCGGAGTGATGAGCGGCGGTGACGCGCCGCTCTCCCGGCGTGTCGCCGCGGAGCGCCCGCTCGCGCGTACCCTGGTGGGGTGGAGCGCTCGTTGGAGACGCAGGTCGACCAGGCCGTCGAGGCCTGGTTGCGCTGGGTGCCGCGCTGGGAGCCGGCGACCCATCGCGGTCGGATCGCGCCGTGCCGCCGGTGCCTCGGCTCCCCGCTGCTCTCCGCCGCGGGGATCGGAGCGAACGTGCCGCACGGCGTGCAGCACGGGCTCTCGACGCGGTTGAAGACGATCGTCGATCACGCGGTCGCCGACTACACCGCCCGCAACCTGCCGATGCTGCAGCGCGAACTCGATCAGCAGGCCGCCCGCAACCGCGCGCGCAGCTACCGCCCGGCCGAAGACCTCGACCCCGAGTTCGACGGGTTGCCGCTCGATCCCGATCCGGTTCCGGGCGCGCCGTTCCTCTTCACGATCGCCGGCCTCGCCGACGACGCGGCCGAGACGCTGCCGCCCCTGCCGCCGTTGACCGAGGAGGCGAAGGTGGCGCTGCGCCAGGAGGTCGGTCTGGCCGATGAGTACGCCAACATGGTCGGCCGTGAGATCTGCGGTCTGCTGCTGCGGCACCGTCTGCCGATCCAGGCCGCGATCGCGCAGCACATCGAGCCGCAGATCGAGGCGCTCCTCGCCGAGCTGACCCAGTCGCTCGACTCGCCCTTCGACGCCGACCCGAGCTAGCGACGGCATCCGCGCGGGGAGCCCGCGGTCATTTGACCGGCAGGTTACGCGCCATTACACTTGGTCAGGTGTGTGCACGTCTCGACGTGCGCGCTGGGCGCCGGCCCCATGGCCGGTCCGCCCCCACGGCATACCCACCACACCAAAAGCGCGTCCGTTCGGACGTGCCGGTGGGTCATGATGTGAAACCCATCACGCTGTCACCGTGCAGCATTATGAGGAGAGAACGTGCCAACCATTCAGCAGTTGGTTCGCAAGGGTCGCTCGCCCAAGGTCACCAAGACCAAGGCACCGGCGCTCAAGTCGAACCCGCAGCAGGCCGGGGTCTGCACCCGCGTCTACACCACCACCCCGAAGAAGCCGAACTCGGCGATGCGCAAGGTCGCCCGTGTGAAGCTCCGCAACGGCACCGAGGTCACCGCGTACATCCCCGGTGAGGGCCACAACCTCCAGGAGCACTCGCTGGTGCTCGTCCGTGGCGGTCGTGTCAAGGACCTCCCCGGTGTGCGTTACAAGATCGTCCGTGGCGCCCTGGACACCCAGGCCGTCAAGAACCGTAAGCAGGCTCGTTCCCGCTACGGCGCGAAGAAGGGTTGAGTTAGATGCCTCGTAAGGGTCCCGCCCCCAAGCGCCCCGTCGTCAACGACCCGGTCTACGGCGCTCCGATCGTCACCTCGCTGGTGAACAAGATCCTCGTCGACGGCAAGAAGTCGCTGGCCGAGTCGATCGTCTACGGCGCCCTCCGCGGCGTCGAGGCGAAGAACGGTCAGGATGCCGTCGCCACGCTCAAGAAGGCGCTCGACAACGTCCGCCCCACCCTCGAGGTCCGCAGCCGCCGCGTCGGTGGCTCGACCTACCAGGTGCCGGTCGAGGTCAAGCCGCACCGCGCGAACACCCTCGCGCTGCGCTGGCTCGTCAGCTACGCCAAGGGTCGTCGTGAGAAGACGATGACCGAGCGTCTCCAGAACGAGATCCTCGACGCCTCGAACGGCCTGGGTGCCGCGGTCAAGCGCCGCGAAGACACCCACAAGATGGCCGAGTCGAACCGCGCGTTCGCTCACTACCGCTGGTAAACAGCTCCGCCCGCCCCCGGCCATCCGTCGGGGGCGGGCACCCCCTCTTCGCAGTACGACTGCCAGAAAAGATAAGGACACTCCCGTGGCACAAGACGTGCTCACCGACCTGAGCAAGGTCCGCAACATCGGCATCATGGCGCACATCGATGCTGGCAAGACCACCACGACTGAGCGCATCCTGTTCTACACGGGTGTCAACCACAAGCTGGGCGAGACCCACGACGGTGCTTCGACCACCGACTGGATGGAACAGGAGAAGGAGCGCGGCATCACGATCACGTCTGCCGCCGTGACCTGCTACTGGAACAAGAACCAGATCAACATCATCGACACCCCCGGTCACGTGGACTTCACGGTCGAGGTGGAGCGCTCGCTCCGCGTCCTCGACGGTGCCGTCGCCGTCTTCGACGGCAAGGAGGGCGTCGAGCCCCAGTCCGAGACCGTGTGGCGTCAGGCCGACAAGTACAACGTCCCGCGCATCTGCTTCGTCAACAAGATGGACAAGCTCGGCGCCGACTTCTACTTCACGGTCGACACGATCATCAACCGCCTCGGCGCCAAGCCGCTGGTCATCCAGCTGCCCATCGGCGCGGAGAGCGACTTCATCGGTGTCGTCGACCTCATCGAGATGCGCGCACTGGTGTGGGCGGGTGACGCCAAGGGTGATGTGACCATGGGCGCCTCCTACGAGATCCAGGAGATCCCGGCCGACCTCAAGGAGAAGGCCGACTCCTACCGCCAGCAGCTGCTCGAGACCGTCGCCGAGAGCGACGACGCACTCCTCGAGAAGTTCTTCGGTGGCGAGGAGCTCACGGTCGCCGAGATCAAGGGCGCCATCCGCAAGATGACGGTCGCCTCGGAGATCTACCCGGTGCTCTGCGGCTCGGCGTTCAAGAACCGCGGCGTGCAGCCGATGCTGGACGCGGTCGTCGACTTCCTCCCGAACCCGCTCGACGTGGGCTCGATCGAGGCGCACGACCCCAAGGACCCCGAGAAGATCATCGAGCGTCACCCCGACGCCAACGACCCGTTCGCCGCGCTGGCGTTCAAGGTCGCGGTGCACCCGTTCTTCGGTCGTCTGACCTACGTGCGCGTCTACTCGGGTTCGCTCGAGTCGGGCTCCGCGGTCATCAACTCGACCAAGGGCAAGAAGGAGCGCATCGGAAAGATCTTCCAGATGCACGCCAACAAGGAGATCCCGGTCCCCTCGGTCACCGCGGGCAACATCTACGCCGTCATCGGTCTGAAGGACACCACCACCGGTGACACCCTGACCGACCCGGCCTCCCCGGTCGTCCTCGAGTCGATGACGTTCCCGGAGCCCGTGATCGAGGTCGCCATCGAGCCGAAGACCAAGGCCGACCAGGAGAAGCTGGGTGTCGCCATCCAGAAGCTCGCTGAAGAGGACCCGACCTTCCGCACCGAGCTCAACCCCGAGACCGGTCAGACGACCATCAAGGGAATGGGCGAGCTGCACCTCGACATCCTCGTCGATCGCATGAAGCGCGAGTTCAACGTCGAGGCCAACGTCGGAAAGCCCCAGGTCGCGTACCGCGAGACGATCCGCAAGGCCGTCGAGAAGCACGACTACACGCACAAGAAGCAGACCGGTGGTTCGGGTCAGTTCGCGAAGATCCAGTTCACCATCGAGCCGATGGACCTGGACTCCGAGAACACCTACGAGTTCGTCAACGCCGTCACCGGTGGACGCATCCCGCGCGAGTACATCGGCTCGATCGACGCCGGTTTCCAGGACGCCATGAACGTCGGAGTCCTCGCGGGCTACCCGATGGTCGGCGTCAAGGCGACCATCGTCGATGGTGCCGCGCACGACGTCGACTCCTCGGAGATGGCGTTCAAGATCGCCGGCTCCATGGGCTTCAAGGAAGCGGCTCGCCGCGCCAGCCCGGCTCTCCTCGAGCCGCTGATGGCCGTCGAGGTCCGTACTCCCGAGGAGTACATGGGCGACGTCATCGGTGACCTGAACTCGCGTCGTGGCCAGATCCAGTCGATGGAGGACGCCGCCGGCGTCAAGGTCGTCCGTGCCCAAGTGCCGCTGTCCGAGATGTTCGGTTACATCGGCGACCTGCGCTCGAAGACCTCGGGTCGCGCGGTCTACTCGATGGAGTTCCACAGCTACGCTGAGGTTCCCCGCAACGTGGCCGACGAGATCGTCCAGAAGACCGCGGGCGAGTAACAACTTCTGGGAGCCGGGTTCCGGCCCGGCTCCCAGGTCCCCTACAACTTCACATTCCCTCTCTACTAAACTGAGATTCACACCCGTAGAGAACCGGTCGCAATCCAGTGCCCGGCACCCTCTACACGACGTCCTGAGGAGGACCCAGTGGCTAAGGCCAAGTTCGAGCGGACCAAGCCGCACGTCAACATCGGAACCATCGGTCACGTTGACCACGGCAAGACCACGCTCTCCGCAGCGATCTCGAAGGTGCTTGCTGACAAGTTCCCGTCTGACACCAACGTGCAGCGCGACTTCGCTTCCATCGACTCGGCGCCGGAAGAGCGCCAGCGTGGTATCACCATCAACATCTCGCACATCGAGTACGAGACCCCGAAGCGCCACTACGCGCACGTTGACGCCCCCGGCCACGCCGACTACGTCAAGAACATGATCACCGGTGCGGCTCAGATGGACGGCGCGATCCTCGTGGTCGCCGCCACCGACGGCCCGATGGCTCAGACGCGTGAGCACGTTCTGCTCGCCAAGCAGGTCGGCGTTCCGTACCTGCTCGTCGCGCTGAACAAGTCCGACATGGTCGACGACGAGGAGATCCTGGAGCTCGTCGAGCTCGAGGTCTCCGAGCTGCTCGCCTCGCAGGGCTTCGCCGAGGACGCTCCTGTCGTCCGCGTCTCCGCTCTCAAGGCCCTCGAGGGCGACGAGAAGTGGGTTCAGTCGATCCTCGACCTCATGGAGGCCGTCGACGAGAACGTGCCCGACCCGGTGCGCGACAAGGACAAGCCGTTCCTGATGCCCGTCGAGGACGTCTTCACGATCACCGGTCGTGGAACCGTCGTCACGGGTCGCGCCGAGCGTGGCACCCTGGCCATCAACTCCGAGGTCGAGATCGTCGGACTGCGTCCGACCGTCAAGACCACGGTCACGGGTATCGAGATGTTCCACAAGCAGCTCGACGAGGCATGGGCCGGCGAGAACTGCGGTCTCCTCCTCCGTGGTACGAAGCGTGAGGACGTCGAGCGCGGCCAGGTCATCGTGAAGCCGGGTTCGGTCACGCCGCACACCGACTTCGCGGGCACCGCGTACATCCTGTCGAAGGACGAGGGTGGCCGTCACAACCCGTTCTACACGAACTACCGCCCGCAGTTCTACTTCCGCACCACCGACGTCACCGGCGTCATCACGCTGCCGGAGGGCACCGAGATGGTCATGCCCGGCGACACCACCGACGTGACGGTCGAGCTGATCCAGCCGATCGCCATGGAAGAGGGCCTCGGCTTCGCCATCCGTGAGGGTGGACGTACCGTCGGCGCTGGTACGGTCACGAAGATCATCAAGTAAGCATCTGCTTCCTGCACAAGGGGTCGGACCTTCGGGTCCGGCCCCTTTTGTGTGTTGCCCGGACACCCGAGAATCCGGTATCCCAAACTCGTTCACCTATCCAGTTGAATAAAACACGAAGTGTTGGATATGGTGAATACCGCTATGCGAAAGCATGGCAAAGCAGGCATGTGTTCGAGCCCTAGGTCGAGCCGGCGCTGCAGCGGCCAGGGAAACCCGAAGCTTCCCTGAGCCGCTGATCTGCGTGCGCCTGCCTGTATCGGGGAGAGCCTGCGCGCCGGGGAGTGGCGCGCGGGATAAAGGGGAGTATCACCATGCGTTCGAACGCGCGTCCGCAGAAGCAGCAGCACGCCCGGAAGCTGACGGCGATCACCGCCATCGTCTCCGTGATCGCCGGGGCGTTCGTCGCCGGTATTTCGGCTCAGATGGCATCGGCCAACACATTCGTGCCGTCGGTGACGGTGACGAACGTCGCTCCGGCCGGCAAGGACTTCGTCCTCGCGGGAGAGGACGTCGAGTTCACCGTCGCCGCCTCGAACACCGACGGCGGCAAGCAGTTCAACCTGAGCTTCCTGGCGATCGCCCCGGCATCCGTCTCGCTCGCCCGCGTGGAGGGTCTGCCCGCAGCGAAGGTCTACGGCGCCGGTGAGGTGCTCCCCAACCGCACGCGCACCGCGCAGACCGGCAACGCCGACTGCACGACGCTGGGTCTGGTCGCGGCTCCCGCGGGGTCCGCCACGCCATTCGCCTGTGCGGTTCCCGAGGGTCAGCAGGTCTGGGTCTGGTCGAACGTCGACGATCTCCCGCAGGGCGGAACGGTCCGTTCGACCATCTCCATCACCCCGGATGAGGCGACCTACCCCGTCGGGGGCAAAGTCGCCTTCTCGATCCGTGCGTTCACGAGCGACGATCCCGCGAAGATCCCGACGTTCGACGGCACGACCAGCGTGGCGCGCACGGGAGACCACACCGCCGCGTCCCTCGTCGCCTCGGACGAGGTGCCGGTGAAGGCACTGCGCATCATCAAGGATGAGCCGAGCGCCGAGATGGAGCGCCTCCGCGGCGCTCACAACGAACCCACCGTGTACACCGTCAAGGTGGAGAACACGAAGCGCGCGGCGACGCTCGGCGTGACGGTCACCGACTACCTGCCGGCCGGCCTGGAGTACCTGGGATCCGGTACGGACGCCGACAACTCCGTCCCCGGGGCGGAATACCCGACCGCTCCCCGCCTGGCGGGTGGAGCGATCGTCAGCGAGACGGTCGAGACCGTCTCGCTGACCGAGGCGCAGGCGCTCGCGCTCGGCCTCTCGGGTGCAGGCGTGTACACGAAGGTCACTTGGGCGATCGGTGATCTCGAAGCCGGGGAGCAGCGCACGCTGCAGTACCGGGCCGTCGTCCCGCTCTTCGCCAACACGATGTGGCCGGAGGGCGCGGCCCCGACGCCGGCCGGCGGAGCGCAGGCGGCGAACCTCGACAACAACACGGGCGCCTCGACGCGCCACGGCGACACGGAGGCGCCGACGACGGCTCAGACGATGCGCAACGTCGCTTCGACCACCGGCATCTATCAGGGGCCGGTGTTCGCGAACGACGAGTCGCTGCGCGCGAGTTCCGACCGCGACGACGAGACCATCGAAGCTGTCGACGTGCGCGTGCTGAAGAGCGTCGACACCGGCGACAGCTTCACGACCGGTACGGTCGCCGTCTACTCGGTGCAGGTCGACGTCAGCGAGTACGTCGATGCGAGCAGCATCCTCCTCACCGATGTCATCCCCAACGGGCTGTGCCCGGCGCTCCCTGCGCAGCAAGGCGACGTGAAGCTGTCGATCGACGGCGGCACGATCACGCAGCAGCAGTGGAACGGCATGATCGTCGGCGAGGCGTGCAGCTACCCGGCCGCGGTCGGCGGCGCGGTGCTGTCGCCCGACCTCACCGTGGTGTCGATGGACTACAACTCGGCGAACGGCTCCTACACGGTGGTCTTCGCGATGGACGACCTCGCGGCGGGCGGAACCCGCACGGCGCAGTACTCGGCCATGCAGCGCCCGAACTACACGGGCGCAGGCGGCGGAACGAGCTCGGGCGACAGCTTCGTGAACACGGTGACCGTGACCGCGCAGACCGAGCCGATCGCGGCGATCTCCGCCGACCCCGCACTGCTCGCGAAGGTCGGCGGCACCCGTTACGTGTCGGACGACTCGTCGGCCACCATCGGATCGTGGGAGACGCGTCTCACGAAGGAGGTCCTCGAGCGCGGCGCCGCGTTCACCCCGAACGGGGCGTCGTGGGTGAAGGATGCCACGCAGGCCTTCTCGCCCGGTGACACCGTGTGATACCGCCTCCAGGTGGAGTTCGCCACGGGCATCGACACGCGCAACGCCGAGCTGACCGACTACCTCCCGGAGGGCGTCGAGCTCCGCGAAGTCCTCTACGGATACTCGGACTTCCCCGGCCTCGCGCCGACGACCGCGCCGGTCGCCCGCGACGCCGGAGATTTCCCGACCGCGTTCATCCCCGAACCGGCGACGACGGCGGATTCGCTCACCTGGGAGTTCGGCTCCAGGAACCGCGCGGGGAGCGACCATCGCTTCATGCCCGCGGGCAGCAAGGTGACCCTTTATGTCCGCGGCGAGGTGCAGGCGCAGTCCGCCTCGCGCGAAGAGGTCGACAGCCCGAAGAACCTGGCGAAGTACCAGCAGATCAACGTCAAGGGCGAGGTCGCGTTCCGCCGCGACGATGCCGGTATCGACCTCGACTGGGGTTCGACGCTGACGAAGACCGTCAGCGCGGTCAAGGGCGCGAGCACCGATACCCCCTTCGCGGGCCGTGCGAACGCGCGCCAGGTGGTGCAGGGCGACACCGTCGACTACCGCATCGATGTGAAGGCACCGCAGAACGCGACCACCGACTACGTCGTGTGGGACGTGCTGCCCGCCGGAGTGAAGAAGGCGGATGTCGCGAACTTCACCGCCTCGCTCTACGACGGTGCTGCCACCGCACCCGCCTCGCCCTACACGGCGACGGATGACGTGGAGGCCGTCGCCTACGACAGCGGACAGCTGCCGAACGGCATCGCCCTCACCCCGGCCTTCGTGGGCCGCTCGGTGATCGTCTGGACGGTCGGCGCATCGGTGCCCGGCACCACCGCCGCCACCCCCGGTGCGAATGCCGCGCCCGAGGTCGTGCGCGGGCTGTCGCTCGGCTACACCCTCACGGTTCCCGCCGGCGTCGTCGACGGAGGCGCACCCGCGCAGCTCACGCAGAGTTACGTGAACACGGCCGGCATCGTGAGCTACGGCATCGAGAACTCCGCGACGAAGACGACGACCGTCGTACCGCAGGCGGATGCCGGTGGTCAGCAGCTCACGAACCGCACGCCGCAGGACGGCGAGGTCGCCGCATCCGACATCGACACCGTCGACACCGCCGAGGTGCACCTGCCCGACGTGGCCGTGAAGAAGGTGCGGCTGTCGACCGAGGTGGGCCCGGTCACCGGCACTCCGGCCGGTTCGACCGATCTCGGCGACGGGCCGCGCAACGGTGACGGACAGATCGTCCAGGGCGAGTACGTGACGTTCGAGTACTCGACCACGATCCCGGCGCGCACGACCATCCGCGGCGCGGTGCTCTCCGACGGCGGAACGCTGAGCAGCGGTGGTGCCGGCGTGAAGTACGACTTCGTCGAGGCGAAGTTCTTCGGCCCCGACGACGAACCGATCGTGCCCGAGGATGCGGTCGACACGTTCCGCACGGCGGATCGCGACACGGCGGCCGGCACGTACGGCGTGCTCACGTTCCCGAGCTCCTACACGAACGGCTCGCAAGCTGACGAGACCTTCCGCGTGCAGATCACGGTCTGGGTGAAGGCGCACGACGCCAACCCGGTCAACAGCGGCGCACCGAGGATCACGGCTCCCGCGACGCTCACGAACACAGCCACGCTGAGCTTCTTCGACCCGAACGCCGCGTCGCCGACGACCGAGCGCCCGGTGACCGCGAACGCGAACGTCTCGTTCATCGCTCCGTCTCCGGCGCTCACCAAGACGTCGAACAGGACCGAGGTCGGTGCCGACGGCGAGGTCGTCTACACCCTCACCGCGTCGAATGCCGCCGGAGCGCCGGCGTTGTACGAAGCCGTGGTCCTGGACTGCGTTCCGGCCGAGATCACTCCCGATGCGGCGACGCTGAAGGCGTCGGTGGGCGAGGCCGAGGTCGTCGACACCTGTGCGATGACGACGGATGGCGCGATCGACGCGGGAGAGGGCGCAGGAAAGCTCATCCGCTGGACCATCCCCGAGATCTTCGGCACCGGCGACGCGCCGACCCTGACCTACACCGCCAAGGTTCAGGCCGCCGCCGGCGGAGGATCGGAGTTCACCAACCACGCCGAACTCACGGGCTACTCGCTGCCCACCGAGGTCGGGTCGGACGCCGACACCACCGACCGTCGCGGAACCTACACGGCCACCGCGAAGGCCACCGTCAAGATGCCGGAGGCGTCGATCAAGAAGACGGTCAGCCCGACCTCTGCCGTGATCGGTGACGAGGTCACCTACACCGTGACCACGACGCTCCCGGCGAACACCAACTTCTACGACGTGACGCTCACCGACACGCTGCCCGTCGGCGTGGCCTTCCTCCCCGACGCCGCGCACACCGAGGTGTGGGCGGGACAGAGTGGCGCGAGCACCCCGACCGTCAGCGGTCCGCAGCTCACGAGCGCCGACACCCTGACATGGGTGATCGCCCCGAACGACGTTCTGGCCCAGGGCGCTCAGCGCACCATCACGGTGACGTACAAGGCGAAGCTGACCACGGACGCGAAGACAGCGTCGTTGGTCAACTCGGCGACCTTCGCGTGGAGCAAGGTCGACGGGTCGACCGCCGAGGGCGACCGTCGCACGCCGACGGCCACGGCGAGCGTGACCATCCTCAACCCGCGGGTGACCGTCGCCAAGCAGGTGACCCGAACGGGCGCGAACACTTACGCCACCACGGCGAACGGCAATCCCGACCAGTCGTTCACGTACCGGGTGACCGCGACGAACAGCGGAGCGTCGGCGGCCTACGGCACGATCATCGAAGACGTCGTTCCTTCCGGCGTGCGCGTTGACACCACTCAGGCAGCACTGTCCGGCCCCTCCTTCTCCTTCGTCGACCGCGAAGGCATCGAGGCCGGCCGCGGCGGCACGATCCGCTGGACCATCGAAGGACCGGTCAGCAACAGCGGCGCCAACAGTCGCGAGCTCGTCTACGTGGGGACCTTCGTGGCGGCGGACGGCCTCACGGCCAAGGGCTACAAGAACACGGCCCGAGTGGTGGAGTACTCGTCGGCTTCCGCCGGCGGGTGGAAGTACGTGCCGGGAACCGGGCGCGTACCCGGTGTCGCGACGACCATCGCCGCCTCGACCAGTGACGCGACCATCACGCCGCTGTTCCCGAGCATCCAGCTCGAGAAGCGCGCGAGCAACGGGACGCAGGCCTTCGTCGGCGAGTCCTTCGGCTGGACTCTGCAGGCGCGCAACACCGGCGCCGGCGCCGCGCAGACGGTGACATTGATCGACACGCTGCCGATGAACTGGGAATACGACGCGGCCGTCGCTCCGCGCGTGAGCATCGACGGGAAGCCCGTCACCGGTCGGGATGAGCTCGTCATCACGAAGGAGGGTGACCATCAGGTTCTCACCTGGACCATCGGATCGGCGACCGGCTCAGCCCTGCTGCCCGGAAGTGCTGCACCCGTCGACCAGCGGACCGTCCTGGTCTCCTTCTCGGCGAAGCCTCTGGCTGATGCCGTGAAGACCGCCGGTTCCGGCCTCACGGTCAAGCACGTCAACACGCTCACGGGTTCGGCCACGGATACCAGCGGAGTGACCACCCGCAATGGCAACGGCGTCTACGTCGGCGCGAACGCCCAGGCCGACGCGCAGATCGCGCGCGCCGACCTGAAGATCGTCAAGACGGCCCGCGGCGGGGACGCGAACGGTGCATGGACCGCGGGCGACACCGCGCGTCCGGCGGCCGACGGTCGCGCCGCCTACACGCAGCCGCAGTGGCTCATCACCATCACGAACCAGCGGCCGGATGCCGCGAACGGGCCGTTCCGCGTGACCGACGTGGCCGACCTTCCGGCCGGTGTCACCATGGGCTCGTTCACCGCGCGGTACTACAGCGGTGACGCAGACACCGTCGGGTCGGCGCTCAGCCTCACCGGGCTGGGTACGCCCGAGTCGCCGTTCGTCGTCGGGGCGAACACGACGACTCTGAGGTCCGACGGCACGGATCGCATCGAGCTGGTCGCCGACGTGAATATCCAGGCACCCGCCACGGGTACTGCGACGAACACCGCCGACGTCACCGGCCGCACGTACGAGCTGCCGGCCGACATCGCGAAGGACAACGCGGCCACGGCCACGAAGCCCATCTCGAGCGCTGCCGATCTCGCTATCGAGAAGACGGTGAACACCGCCGAGGTGACCGCCGGACGCTCGATCACGTGGAGCATCGCGGTGCGCAACAACGGCCCCTCGGTGTCGGCGTCGACGGCGGGCGACAGGATCACCGTGACCGACACGATCCCGGAGGGGATCACCGGCGTGGCCGACCCGTCAGCGGGGCTGACGGCGTGGACCGCCTCGGCATCCGACGGCTGGCCCGCCACCGCCGGTGACACGATCACCTGGACGTTCACGGGCACCCAGCTCGCGGTCGGTCCCGCGCAGGATCTCTCGCTGACCGGTACCGTGCTCGCATCGTGGACGCCCGACGACGGCGATATCGTCAACGAGGCGACCGTCACCCCGGGGGCGACCACCGATCCGACCACCACCAACAACTCCGACGATGTCACCGTCTCTCCGGGGGATGCGACGACCCTCGCCATCACCAAGACGCGCGTCGTCAACGACCAGGGAGTCTGGAAGGACGCCGCGCAGTTCGGCGGGCCGCTGCCCGTCGTCGTCGCCGGTGAGACGGTGAGCTACCGCGTCGTCGTGACGAACAACGGACCGGCTGATGCCCGCGACGTCAGCGTCGAGGACGAGGTGCCGAGCATGCTCGCCTTCGCATCCGTCGAGGACGTGACGGGCACCTGGACCCGCGTCGCGGGCCCCGGCACCCACGACACGTTCACCGTCGACGGCACCGTGCCGGCGGCCGCGGGCGACAACACCCGCGCGTTCGTCGTGACCTACGACATCGACGCCGCGCTCGCGCCCGGTTCGGTCGTCGAGAACTGGGCGACCGCATCGGCGACCAACGCCACCAACGAGCCGCGCGACGGCGACACGACGGACTCCGACCGCGTCGCGGATCTCGCGATCATCAAGCAGGCGATGGATGCCGAGGGCGTCGCCGTCGCCGAGGGGGAGACCCCGGAGGTGACCGCGGGCACGCAGACGCGATTCCTGCTGACGGTGACGAACCAGGGGCCGAGCTTCTCGAGCGCGCCGATCACGATCAGCGATCAGCTCCCGGCAGGTCTCACGTACAGCTCGTCGACCATCTCGATCGCGGGAGCCGAGGCAGACGCCGCCACCCCCACGGTGTCGGAGAACGGCCGCGCGATCTCGTGGACGGCGCTGACCGAGGAGCAGACCCTCGAGGTCGGATCGACCATCGAGATCGTCGTCACCGCCGACGTGGCCGCAGACGTTCGCCCGCAGACCCTGGTGAACGAGGCCGACGTGACGGGCCCCGACGACTTCGACCCCGCGAACAACCACGGCGAGGCCGAGATCGACATCGTCACCCTCGCGGAGATGACGGTGCAGAAGGACGTCGCCGACGGTCCGTGGATCGCCGGCACCGAGGTCGAGTACACCATCACGGTCGACAACGAGGGGCCGTCCGTCGCGGACGCCTTCCTCACCGACGTGCTGCCGGCCGGCCTCGCCCCCGTCTCGATCGCGGGAGAGGGCTGGACGTGCGACGAGGACGCCCAGAGCTGCATCCGTCGCGGTCACCCGCTGGGGGAGAGCACGATCACGGTCGTCGCCCTCATCGAGTCGAACGTGCCCACCGGCACCGCGCTGACGAACACGGCGAACCTGTCGTGGACCGACAGCCGCAGCACCTCGCCGCACTCCGACAGCGACGACGCCGCCATCGACGTCACCACGGATGCCGACCTCGGCCTCGTCAAGACGGCGGTCGACGCCGAGGGCGCCGAGATCACCTCCGCGGTCGCGGGGGAGAGCGTGCGCTACCGGATCGAGGTCGAGAACGCCGGACCGAGCGATGCGGTCGGGCCGATCACGGTCACGGACGCGCTGCCCTCCGGCATCCGTTTCACCGGTCTGACCGGTGCCGCCGTCGAGGCGTGGTCCGCGCAGGCCGACGACGCCGATCCGCAGACCGTGACCTTCACGATGCTGCCGGCGGACGCGGGCCTCGTGAACGGCGCCGCTGCGCCCTCGATCGAGTTCGAGGCCGCTGTCGACCCGTCGGTCGCGCACGATACGGTGCTCACCAATACGGCATCCGTGTCGTCGGGCACCCCGGACTCGAACCCCGAGAACGACGGTGACTCCGCCGACCTCACGATCGCTCGCGAGGTGGATCTCTCGATCACGAAGACCCACGACGCAGCCGCCGTGCGCATCGGCGACGAGCTCGCGTTCGCTCTCGAGGTCCGCAACGCCGGTCCGTCCGAGGCGACGGATGTCGTCGTGACCGACGTCGTGCCCGCCGGGCTCGAGGTCACGACGACCGTCGGCGACGAGGTCGGAACCGACTGGTCGATCGAGAGCATCGAACTGGTCGATGCGGAGGACGCGACGGCCGGGACCCGTGTGGTCGCGCGCTACGCGCTGACCCTCGCCCCGGGCGAGACGGCATCCGTCCTGGGCGTGAGCACCCGCGTGCTCGTCGCGGCCTACTCCGAGGTCGTGAACGTGGCGGATGTCTCCGCCGCCGAGATCACGGAGGAGCACCCCGACCGCACCCCCGACGACAACCGCGCGTCGGACGTCGTCACGGTGCCGCCGATGGCCGCGCTGGTCGTGAGCAAGACCGCGGTCGGGGAGTTCCAGGTCGGCAAGGCCGGGTCGTACGAGATCGTCGTGCGCAACGACGGTCCCACTGCCGACCCGGGGCCGATCACCGTGACGGACGTGCTGCCCGCCGGGCTCTCGTTCGCCGGATCTCCCGATGAGGGAGTGCAGGTCGACGGCCAGGTCGTGACCTGGACGCTCGAGGACGGCCTCGCGGTCGACGAGGAGATCACCCTCGCGCTGCGCGTGAACGTCGGCGAAGCCGCGTACCCGTCGGTCACCAACGTCGTCACGGTCACCTCGCCCAGCGAGCAGACAGAGGATGCCGTGCTGACCGACGAGGCGACGGTCGATGTCGCCGCCGCGGATCCGCTCGCCACGACCGGTGCCGAGATGGCCTGGGGGCTGCTCGCGGTCGCCCTGCTGATGATGGTGTCGGGAGGACTGTTCGTCGCCGCGCGTCGACGCTCTTCCGCCGGCGCGTCCGTGCATGCAGAATGAGGGTGCCCGGAACCGATCCGGAGCACATGACCAGTAGGGGACGCACATGGGTATCGAGGACGCCGTCAACAAGGGCAAGGACTTCGTCGAGCAGAACAAGGACAAGATCGCCGAGGCCGTGAAGAGCGAACAGGCCGAGGACATCAGCGACAAGGTCCTCGACGGCGTCGCCGACTTCGCCAAGAAGATCGCTCCGGGTGCGTCCGAGAAGATCGACGAGATCCGCGACGCGGCCGACAAGCAGGTCGGCAACCAGTAGTCGATCGCTCCGAGGGCGGTGATCTCCGGGAGGAGGTCACCGCCCTCCGTCGTGCGCTGCGATATTCCGGCGGATGCTCGCGTGGAGACCCGCGGATGCGTAGACTGGAGCCGACCGCACTGGGGATAGGGCGGTCGGGGAGCCCGGAGGGGTCCGGACTCCTGAAGCACGCGGCTCGTCCGCGTTCAACTGGGGAATGCGATCTTGGGGATCATCTTGCGACGTGCGCACTCGCTGCGCGCCTTCGTCACCCCGCCTGCACGGCGGCGTCATCGCCGTGCCCTCGATCGAGGATCTCGGCGTCCCTTCACGCCGGATTCCTCGCGTTCGGTGTGCCCCCTCGCACTGAACGCCCTCCCCGAACGGGGCGAGGCATGGGGATGCCTCGCCCCGTTCTCACCTCGCGGCTGAGGCTTCGGCGGCGGCGCGACACGCCCGGGTTTGCACAAGTGAAATACCCCGTGGCAGAATAGACAGGTTCGACATTTCGGTGCGCTCAGCGTGCGCCGAATCACTGCCAGGGCAGTGCATAGACGGTGCCTCCTCTGAGAGGCGCAGGGTTCTAGGCCGCGGGTAGCAGAACACACAACCCCGACACCTTCCTTTCGAGGTCTTCGCCGTGCGCGGCGGAGGTCGGGATGACAGCAGAACAGTGGTGCGCAGAGCGATTCCCCGGAGTCGTTCGAGTGCCGAGGCGTGAACAGCGCCGACGTGCGTCCAATGCCCCTGAGCCACCGGGTTCAGGCCGGTAAGACGCTTAAAGAGAGTGAGCAGACAATGGCGGGACAGAAAATCCGCATTCGCCTGAAGTCGTATGACCACGAGGTCATCGACTCGTCGGCACGCAAGATCGTCGACACCGTGACCCGTGCGGGCGCGACCGTCGTCGGCCCCGTGCCGCTTCCGACCGAGAAGAACGTCGTGTGCGTCATCCGGTCGCCCCACAAGTACAAGGACAGCCGCGAGCACTTCGAGATGCGCACCCACAAGCGTCTGATCGACATCGTCGACCCGACGCCCAAGGCCGTCGACTCGCTGATGCGTCTCGACCTCCCGGCCGATGTCAACATCGAGATCAAGCTCTGAGGTTCGACATGGCTGACATCAACGCAAAGATTTCCAAGGGCATGCTCGGCACGAAGCTCGGCATGACCCAGGTGTGGAACGAGAGCGGCAAGCTCGTCCCCGTCACCGTCATCGAGCTCGCACCGAACGTGGTCACCCAGGTTCGTACCCCCGAGAAGGACGGCTACAACGCCGTGCAGATCGCGTACGGCCAGATCGACCCCCGCAAGGTGAACAAGCCCCTCACGGCTCACTTCGAGGCCGCCGGCGTCACGCCGCGCCGCCACGTCACCGAGATCCGCACCGCGGATGCTGCTGACTACTCACTCGGTCAGGAGCTCACGGTCGACGGCACGTTCGAGGCCGGCCAGCTCGTCGACGTCGTCGGCACGAGCAAGGGCAAGGGCTTCGCCGGTGTCATGAAGCGTCACAACTTCAAGGGCGTCTCGGCATCGCACGGTTCGCACCGCAACCACCGCAAGCCCGGCTCCATCGGCGCATCGTCGACCCCGAGCCGCGTCTTCAAGGGCATGCGCATGGCCGGCCGTATGGGTGGCGAGCGCGTGACCGTCCTCAACCTCACGGTGCACGCCATCGACATCGAGAAGGGTCTGATGCTCGTCAAGGGCGCCGTCCCCGGTGCTCGTGGCCGCATCGTCTACGTCCGCAACGCAGTGAAGGGTGCCTGATCATGGCTGACTCGACTCTCGCGCTCGACGTCCTCAAGGCAGACGGCAAGAAGGCAGGCTCGATCGAGCTTCCCGCCGCGCTGTTCGACGTCAAGACGAACATTCCGCTGATCCACCAGGTCGTCGTCGCGCAGCTCGCGGCGGCTCGCCAGGGAACCCACTCGACCAAGCGTCGCGGTGAGGTCTCCGGTGCCGGCCGCAAGCCCTTCAAGCAGAAGGGCACGGGTAACGCCCGTCAGGGTTCCATCCGCGCGCCGCACATGACCGGTGGTGGCATCGTGCACGGCCCCAAGCCGCGCGACTACTCGCAGCGCACGCCCAAGAAGATGATCGCCGCCGCCCTCCTGGGTGCGCTCAGCGACCGCTTCCGCGGCGACCGCCTGCACGCGATCGACAGCTTCGGCTCCGAGGGCTCGCCCTCGACCAAGGCAGCCGCGGGCTTCCTCGGCCAGGTCGCCACGTCCAAGAACGTGCTGGTCGTCATCGAGCGCGGCGACGAGCTCGCGCTCAAGAGCCTGCGCAACCTCGGTCACGTGCACCTGCTGTCGTTCGACCAGCTCAACGCCTACGACGTGCTCGTCTCCGACGACATCGTCTTCACCCAGGCCGCGCTCGAAGGCTTCATCGCCTCCAAGTCCGGCGCCAACCAGGAGGTCTCCGCATGAGCGAGCAGGCATCTGTTCTCCAGACGGCCCTGAACAAGGACCCGCGCGACGTCATCCTGAAGCCGGTCGTGTCCGAGAAGAGCTACGGCCTGATCGATGAGGGCAAGTACACCTTCCTCGTCGACCCGCGTGCTTCGAAGACCGAGATCAAGCTCGCCATCGAGAAGATCTTCGGCGTCAAGGTCGCGTCCGTCAACACGCTCAACCGCGTCGGCAAGGCCCGTCGCACCCGCTTCGGCACCGGCAAGCGCAAGGACACCAAGCGCGCCATCGTGACCCTGAAGTCGGGCACCATCGACATCTTCACGGCAATCGGCTGATCCGGGGGATAAGGACAATCATGGCAATTCGCAAGTACAAGCCCACGACCCCGGGCCGTCGCGGCTCGTCGGTGGCTGACTTCGCCGAGATCACCCGATCGACGCCGGAGAAGTCGCTGCTGCGCCCGCTCTCGAAGACCGGTGGTCGTAACAACCAGGGGCGCATCACGACCCGTCACATCGGTGGTGGCCACAAGCGCCAGTACCGCGTCATCGACTTCCGTCGCAATGACAAGGACGGCGTGAACGCCAAGGTCGCTCACATCGAGTACGACCCCAACCGCACGGCTCGCATCGCGCTGCTGCACTACTTCGACGGTGAGAAGCGCTACATCCTCGCTCCGGCGAAGCTGAAGCAGGGCGACATCATCGAGTCCGGCGCGGGTGCCGACATCAAGCCGGGAAACAACCTCCCGCTGAAGAACATCCCGACGGGTACCGTCATCCACGCGATCGAGCTCCGCCCCGGCGGCGGCGCGAAGATGGCGCGTTCGGCCGGAGCATCCGTCCGTCTCGTCGCCAAGGACGGCCCCTACGCCCAGCTGCGTCTGCCCTCGGGCGAGATCCGCAACGTCGATGCGCGCTGCCGCGCGACCATCGGCGAGGTCGGCAACGCCGAGCAGTCGAACATCAACTGGGGCAAGGCCGGCCGTATGCGCTGGAAGGGCGTTCGCCCGACCGTGCGTGGTGTCGCCATGAACCCGGTCGACCACCCGCACGGTGGTGGTGAGGGTAAGACCTCCGGTGGTCGTCACCCGGTCTCCCCGTGGGGTCAGGCTGAGGGTCGCACCCGTCACGCCAACAAGGAAAGCGACAAGTACATCGTGCGTCGTCGTAACGCCGGCAAGAAGCGCAAGTAGGAGTAAGAGAAGATGCCTCGCAGTCTTAAGAAGGGCCCCTTCGTCGACGAGCACCTGCTTCGCAAGGTGGTCGTGCAGAACGAAGCCGGCACCAAGAACGTCATCAAGACCTGGTCCCGCCGGTCCATGATCATCCCGGCCATGCTGGGTCACACGATCGCGGTCCACGACGGACGCAAGCACATCCCTGTGTTCGTCTCCGAGACCATGGTCGGTCACAAGCTGGGCGAGTTCGCGCCCACCCGCACCTTCCGCGGCCACGAGAAGGACGACAAGAAGGGGCGGCGCCGCTAATGGTCGAATCGATCGCACGCGTGAAGCACATCCGCGTGACCCCGCAGAAGGCTCGTCGTGTCGTCGCGCTCATCAAGGGCAAGCAGGCCCAGGAAGCTCTCGCGATCCTCAAGTTCGCACAGCAGAGCGCCAGTGAGCCGATCTACAAGCTTGTCGCGTCGGCCATGGCCAACGCACAGGTGAAGGCGGATCGCGACGGCGAGTACCTCGACGAGCAGGACCTGTACGTGGCCAACGCGTACGTCGACGAGGGCACGACGCTCAAGCGTTTCCAGCCCCGTGCACAGGGTCGCGCTTTCCAGATCAAGAAGCGCACGAGCCACATCACGGTCGTGCTCTCGACGCCGGAGGCGGCTGCGCCCGCTGCCGGTGACAGCAACAAGAAGGCGAGCAAGTAATGGGACAGAAGGTAAACCCGTACGGCTTCCGTCTCGGCATCACCACGGACCACGTGTCGCGCTGGTTCTCGGACTCGACGAAGCCGGGTCAGCGTTACGCCGACTACGTCGCCGAGGACATCAAGATCCGCAACCTGCTGAAGACGCAGCTCGACCGCGCCGGTGTCTCGAACATCGAGATCGAGCGCACCCGTGACCGCGTCCGCGTCGACATCCACACCGCCCGTCCGGGCATCGTGATCGGTCGTCGTGGCGCCGAGGCCGAGCGCATCCGCGGCGACCTCGAGAAGCTCAGCGGCAAGCAGATCCAGCTGAACATCCTCGAGGTCAAGAACCCCGAGGCCGACGCTCAGCTGGTCGCACAGGGAATCGCCGAGCAGCTCTCCGCACGTGTGGCCTTCCGCCGCGCGATGCGCAAGGGCCTGCAGGGCGCCCAGCGCGCCGGTGCCAAGGGCATCCGCATCCAGGTCTCCGGCCGCCTCGGCGGCGCGGAGATGAGCCGGTCGGAGTTCTACCGCGAGGGTCGTGTGCCGCTGCACACGCTCCGTGCGAACATCGACTACGGCTTCTACGAGGCCAAGACCACCTTCGGCCGCATCGGCGTCAAGGTCTGGATCTACAAGGGCGACCTGACCGCGAAGGAGCTCGCTCGCGAGCAGGCCAACGCACCCAAGGCTCGTCGTGACGACCGTGGTGGCGACCGCCGCCGTGCCCCGCGCAACGAGGCACCTGTTGCAGAAGGAGCGTCTGCCTGATGCTTATTCCCCGTAAGGTCAAGTTCCGCAAGCAGCACCACCCGGGTCGCTCGGGTCAGGCCACCGGTGGCACGAAGGTCTCCTTCGGTGACTTCGGCATCCAGGCCCTCACGCCCGCTTACGTGACGAACCGTCAGATCGAGTCCGCTCGTATCGCGATGACCCGTCACATCAAGCGTGGTGGAAAGGTGTGGATCAACATCTACCCCGACCGTCCGCTCACGAAGAAGCCTGCCGAGACCCGCATGGGTTCCGGTAAGGGTTCCCCCGAGTGGTGGGTCGCCAACGTCAAGCCGGGTCGCGTCCTCTTCGAGGTCGCCGGTGTCGACGAGCAGCTCGCCCGTGAGGCACTCACGCGAGCCATTCACAAGCTGCCGCTGAAGGCACGCATCATCAAGCGCGAGGAGGGCGACGCGTAATGGCGATCGGCACCAAGGAGCTCGCTCCGGCAGAGCTCGACACGTTCGAAGACCAGCGCCTCGTTGAGGAGCTGCGCAAGGCCAAGGAGGAGCTGTTCAACCTCCGTTTCCAGTCGGCCACCGGCCAGCTGGAGAGCCACGGCCGCATCCGCGCCGTCAAGCGCGACATCGCGCGCCTCTACACCGTGATCCGCGAGCGCGAGCTGGGCATCCGTGCGACGCCCGCTCCGGTCGAGGCTCCGGCCAAGAAGGCGTCCAAGTCGAAGGCGAAGAAGGCGGATGCCGCCGACGACGCCGTGAAGGAAGAGGCTGAGTGATGGCCACCAAGAAGGAAGCCGCCGTCGAGGCTGAGCACGCTGCTCACGATGTGCGCGATGCGGATGCCCGTGGGTACCGCAAGTCGCGTCGTGGCTACGTCGTCAGCGACAAGATGGACAAGACCATCGTGGTCGAGGTCGAGGACCGCGTGAAGCACCCGCTTTACGGCAAGGTCATCCGCCGCACCTCGAAGGTCAAGGCGCACGATGAGGCGAACACCGCCGGCATCGGCGACCTGGTCCTGATCAACGAGACCCGCCCGCTCAGCGCCACGAAGCGCTGGCGTCTGGTGGAGATTCTGGAGAAGGCCAAGTGATTCAGCAGGAGTCCCGCCTCAAGGTCGCCGACAACACCGGCGCCAAGGAGCTGCTCACGATCCGCGTGCTCGGTGGCTCGAAGCGCCGCTACGCCGGCGTGGGCGACACCATCGTCGCGACGGTCAAGGACGCGATCCCGGGCGGCAACGTCAAGAAGGGCGACGTCGTCAAGGCGGTCATCGTCCGCACCGTCAAGTCCACGCGCCGTCCCGACGGCTCGTACATCAAGTTCGACGAGAACGCCGCCGTCATCCTGAAGAACGACGGGGAGCCCCGCGGCACCCGTATCTTCGGACCGGTCGGCCGTGAGCTTCGTGACAAGAAGTTCATGAAGATCGTCTCGCTGGCGCCGGAGGTTATCTAAGTCATGGCGAAGATCAAGAAGGGTGACCTCGTTCAGGTCATCACGGGCGCCAAGCCCGAGCGCGGCGGAGACCGCGGCAAGCAGGGCAAGGTCCTCGAGATCCTTGCCGAGCGCAACCGCATCATCGTCGAGGGCGTGAACTACGTCACCAAGCACACCCGCGTCGGCCAGACGCAGCGTGGCACCAAGACCGGTGGCCTCGAGACCGTCGAGGCTCCCATCCACATCTCGAACGTCGCACTCGTCGACCCTTCGACCAAGAAGCCGACCAAGGTCGGCCACCGGGTCGAGGAGCAGACGAAGGACGGCGTGAAGCGCACCGTCCGCGTGCGGTTCGCGAAGAAGTCAGGTAAGGACCTCTGATGGCAACCACCGACGCCGCGGTGGCTGGCAAGATCCAGCCCCGCCTGAAGGCGAAGTACAACGCCGAGATCAAGAAGGCTCTGCAGGACGAGTTCGGCTACGCCAACGTCATGCAGATCCCCGGACTGGTCAAGGTCGTCGTGAACACCGGTGTCGGCGAGGCAGCTCGCGACAGCAAGGTGATCGACGGCGCGGTCGACGATCTCACCAAGATCACCGGCCAGAAGCCGATCGTCACGAAGGCCCGCAAGTCCATCGCGCAGTTCAAGCTGCGCGAGGGCCAGGCCATCGGCGCGCACGTCACCCTCCGCGGTGACCGCGCGTGGGAGTTCGTGGACCGCCTCGTCTCGCTCGCACTGCCCCGTATCCGCGACTTCCGCGGTCTCTCGGCCAAGCAGTTCGACGGCAACGGCAACTACACCTTCGGTCTCCAGGAGCAGAGCGTGTTCCACGAGATCGATCAGGACAAGATCGACCGGGTTCGCGGTTTCGACATCACCGTCGTCACCACCGCGAAGACGGATGACGAGGGTCGGGCACTGCTCCGCCACCTCGGCTTCCCGTTCCGCTCGGAAGACGCACAGGCGTAACACCCTCGACGGGCTCAGTGGTCATGTGTCACTGAGCCCGTCGATGTGTGCGTACAATTGAAGATTGCGTGTCATCGCAGGCCGTCTGTCGTGTAACGGCAGCCGGAACCTCATGAACAAAGGAAAACAACAATGACAATGACAGACCCGGTCGCAGATCTGCTGACCCGTCTGCGTAACGCGAACTCGGCGCACCACGATTCCGTGACCCTGCCGTCGAGCAAGCTCAAGACGCACATCGCCGAGATCCTCCAGCAGGAGGGTTACATCTCCGCTTGGGAGACCTCGGACGCCCGCGTGGGTCAGAACCTCACGCTGACGCTGAAGTACGGCCCGAACCGCGAGCGGTCGATCGCCGGCATCAAGCGCGTGTCGAAGCCCGGCCTCCGCGTCTACGCGAAGTCCACCGAGCTCCCGCGCGTCCTCGGCGGCCTCGGCGTGGCCATCCTGTCCACCTCCTCCGGTCTCCTCACCGACCGTCAGGCAGAGCAGAAGGGCGTGGGCGGAGAAGTTCTCGCCTACGTGTGGTAATTCGAAATGTCGCGTATTGGACGACTTCCCATCGACGTTCCCGCGGGCGTGACCGTTTCGGTCACCGGCCGCGAGGTCGCGGTGAAGGGCCCCAAGGGTGAACTCACCCTCACGGTGGCCAGCCCCATCGAGGTCGCGGTCGAGGAGAACCAGGTTCTGGTCACCCGTCCCGACGACGAGCGCGAGTCCCGGTCGCTTCACGGCCTGACCCGCACGCTCATCAACAACAACATCATCGGCGTGACCCAGGGCTACACCAAGGGTCTCGAGGTCGTCGGCACCGGTTACCGCGTCCAGCAGAAGGGCGGCTCGGTCGAGTTCGCTCTCGGCTTCTCGCACCCGGTCCTGATCGACCCGCCGGCGGGGATCACGCTCACGGTCGAGGGCACGAACAAGCTCACCGTCAGCGGTATCGACAAGCAGGCTGTCGGCGAGGCAGCTGCCAACATCCGCAAGATCCGTAAGCCGGAGCCCTACAAGGGCAAGGGCGTCCGCTACGCCGGCGAGAACGTGCGTCGCAAGGCCGGAAAGAGTGGTAAGTAACCATGGCTCTCAAGTCAAAGTCCGACGCCCGCGCGCGTCGTCACGCCCGCCTTCGCAAGAAGGTCGTCGGCACCGAGGTGCGTCCGCGCCTCGTCGTCAACCGTTCGGCCCGCCACGTCTTCGTCCAGCTGGTCGACGACAGCAAGGGTCACACCGTCGCGTCGGCATCGACGCTCGAGACCGACCTGCGCGGCTTCGAGGGTGACAAGACCGCCAAGGCCCGCAAGGTCGGCGAGCTCGTCGCCGAGCGTGCGAAGGCCGCCGGCGTTTCCGAGGCAGTGTTCGACCGTGGCGGTAACCGCTACGCCGGTCGTGTCGCCGCCATCGCCGATGGCGCCCGCGAAGGGGGTCTGGCACTGTGAGTGACAACAAGGAGAACGAAGTGACCGAAGCGGCTGCTGCCACTTCCGAGACGGCCGCCGGCACCACGCAGGCAGAGCCGACTCGCGACCAGCGCGACGGTCGTCGCGGTGGCCGCGGTGACCGCAACCAGGGTGGCCGCGACCGCAACTCGCGCGACCGTGGTGACAACCAGTTCCTGGAGCGCGTCGTCACCATCAACCGCGTCTCGAAGGTCGTGAAGGGTGGTCGTCGCTTCAGCTTCACCGCTCTCGTGGTCGTCGGTGACGGCAACGGTCTGGTGGGCGTCGGCTACGGCAAGGCCCGTGAGGTCCCTCTGGCGATCTCGAAGGGTGTCGAAGAGGCCAAGCGCAACTTCTTCCGCGTCCCGCGCGTCGGCAGCACCATCCCGCACCCCGTGCAGGGTGAGGCTGCGGCCGGTGTCGTGCTGCTGCGTCCGGCTGCCGCCGGTACCGGAGTTATCGCCGGTGGTCCCGTCCGCGCCGTGCTCGAGTGCGCCGGCATCCACGACGTCCTGTCGAAGTCGCTCGGTTCGTCGAACACGATCAACATCGTGCACGCGACCGTCGCCGCCCTGAAGCAGCTCGAGGAGCCCCGTGCGGTCGCCGCGCGTCGTGGCCTCGAGTTCGACCAGGTGGCACCGGCGCGTCTTGTCCGCGCCGAGGCCGAGGCCATCGCCGCACAGAAGGTAGGTGCCTGATGGCCGCCCGGCTCAAGGTCACGCAGATCAAGTCCAAGGTGAGCGAGAAGCAGAACCAGCGCGACACGCTGCGCAGCCTCGGTCTCAAGCGGATCGGTGACACCACCGTCCGCCCCGACGACGCGCAGACGCGCGGTTACGTCAAGACCGTCGCACACCTCGTCAAGGTTGAGGAGATCGACTAATGGCTGAGAAGAACGAGGCCGTCGAGGCCGAGAAAGCCACGAAGAAGGCTGCAGCCCCCAAGGCCGCCGCCGAGAAGAAGCCCGCCGCGAAGAAGGCTCCGGCCAAGACCGCTGCGGCCGACGCCAAGGCTGAGGCTCCCGCCAAGAAGCCCGCTGCCAAGAAGGCTGCGCCGAAGGCGGATGCTCCGGCATCGCGTCCCGGCGTGCTGAAGGTGCACCACCTGCGTCCCGTCCCCGGATCCAACACCGCCAAGACTCGCGTCGGCCGTGGTGAGGGCTCGAAGGGTAAGACCGCCGGTCGTGGAACCAAGGGCACCAAGGCTCGCAACACCGTTCGCGTCGGTTTCGAGGGTGGGCAGATGCCGCTGCACATGCGCACCCCGAAGCTGCGCGGGTTCAAGAACCCGTTCCGCGTCGAGTACCAGGTCGTGAACCTGGAGAAGCTCGCGGAGCTCTACCCCCAGGGTGGAGACGTCACCATCAGCGACCTGGTCGCCAAGGGTGCGGTTCGGAAGAACGAGAAGGTCAAGGTTCTGGGCAACGGCGACATCGCCGTGAAGCTCACCGTCGCGGTCGACAAGGTCTCGGGTTCTGCCGAGCAGAAGATCGTGGCTGCGGGCGGTTCCGTCAAGTAACCACAGCAGGGAAGGGGTCGGAGATTCTCCGGCCCCTTCTGTGCACATGGATGCCGAGAACCGCGTTTAGGTTACTCTGGTCTTTCAGCCGCCCATCGGTCGCGGCAACCCCTTTCAGGAGGCACGTTCTTGTTTAGCGCCATCGCGCGGATCTTCCGCACTCCCGACCTGCGTCGGAAGATCGGTTTCACCCTGGCCATCATCGCCATCTACCGACTCGGCTCCAACGTTCCCGCTCCGTTCGTGAATTTCCCGAACGTCGAGGAGTGCCTCGCGGCCAACAACGGGACCGAGGGTCTTCTCGGTCTGGTCAACCTCTTCTCGGGTGGCGCACTCCTGCAGCTGTCGATCTTCGCGCTGGGTGTCATGCCCTACATCACCGCGACGATCATCACGCAGCTCCTGCGCGTGGTCATCCCGCACTTCGAGGCGCTGCACAAGGAGGGCCAGGCCGGCCAGGCCCGCCTCACCCAGTACACGCGTTACCTCACCATCGCCCTCGCGCTGCTGCAGTCGACGACTCTCGTCACCGTCGCGCGCAGCGGCCAGCTGTTCGGCACGACCGATCTCGCGGCCTGCCAGAACCTGCTCACGAACGACGTCTGGTGGGCACAGCTGCTCATCATCATGGCGATGACCGCCGGTACCGGCCTCATCATGTGGTTCGCCGAGCTCGTCACCGAGCGCGGCGTCGGCAACGGCATGTCGCTCCTCATCTTCACCTCGATCGCCGCGACCTTCCCCGGCGCGATGAGCCTCATCTGGCAGACGAAGGGCTTCGAGGTCTTCCTGCTCGTGCTGCTCGTCGGAATCATCGTCATGGGTCTCGTCGTGTTCGTCGAGCAGTCGCAGCGGCGCATCCCGGTGCAGTACGCCAAGCGGATGGTCGGACGCCGTACCTACGGCGGCACGAATACCTACATCCCGATCAAGGTCAACATGGCGGGTGTGATCCCGGTCATCTTCGCCTCGTCGCTGCTGTACATCCCCGCGCTCATCGCGCAGTTCAACACCCCGCAGGACGGCTCGACGCCCGCCGCGTGGGTCACCTGGATCAGCACGTACTTCACCACGGGCAACCACCCGATCTACATGGCGGCGTACTTCCTGCTCATCATCGGCTTCACCTACTTCTACGTCGCGATCACGTTCAACCCGGTCGAGGTCGCCGACAACATGAAGAAGTACGGCGGTTTCATCCCCGGCATCCGCGCGGGTCGTCCGACCGCCGAGTACCTCGACTACGTCCTGACGCGCATCACGCTGCCGGGCTCGATCTACCTGGGTCTGATCGCCCTCATCCCGCTGATCGCCCTGGCGACGGTCGGCGCCAACCAGAACTTCCCGTTCGGTGGCGCGTCGATCCTCATCATCGTCGGTGTGGGTCTCGAGACGGTCAAGCAGATCGACGCCCAGCTGCAGCAGCGTCACTACGAAGGGCTCCTCCGATGACGGCATCCGCACGTCTCCTGATCGTCGGCCCGCAGGGCTCCGGCAAGGGCACGCAGGGTGTGCGCATCGCCGAGACCTTCGGCATCCCCGTCGTCTCGACGGGCGACATCTTCCGCGCCAACATCAAGGGCGGCACGGAACTCGGACAGAAGGTGACCGCGATCCTCGACCGTGGCGACCTGGTCCCCGACGAGCTGACGGGCGAGATCGTGCGCGATCGTCTGGCGCAGGACGACGCCGCGAACGGCTTCCTCCTCGACGGGTATCCGCGCAACACGGCTCAGGTCGGCCACCTCGAGGAGTTCCTCGCGGGACGTGGCGAGTCTCTCGACGCCGTGATCCTCCTCGACGTGCCGCGCGACGAGAGCATCTCGCGTCTGAGCCTCCGTGCGATCGAGCAGGGGCGCTCCGACGACACCGAAGAGGCGATCGCCCACCGGCTCGACATCTACGAGCGAGAGACCGCTCCGATCATCGACGTCTACAGCGAGAAGGGCATCGTCGACCGTATCGACGGCGTCGGCTCGCTCGACGAGATCACGGAGCGCATCGTCGCCGCGCTCGACGCACGCGGTCTGCGCGTCGCCGTCTGAGCGGCTCCGAGATGTTCCGCCGGTCGATCTACAAGACCCCGGCCCAGCTCCGATCGATGGTCGAGCCCGGGCTGATCACGGCGGCGGCGCTCGACGCCGTCCGTCCGCTGATCCGCCCCGGGGTGACGACGCTCGAGCTCGACGCCGAGGCGAATCGCGTGATCCTCGCTCGCGGCGCGGAATCGAACTTCCAACTCGTGCGCGGTTACCACCACACGATCTGCGTCTCGGTCAACGAGCAGGTCGTGCACGGCATCCCCGGCGATCTGG
This sequence comes from Microbacterium sp. USHLN272, assembly GCF_037149655.1. NCBI lineage: Bacteria > Bacillati > Actinomycetota > Actinomycetes > Micrococcales > Microbacteriaceae > Microbacterium > Microbacterium sp. USHLN272. The sequence goes on from NZ_JBBCRA010000004.1 coordinate 91,434, forward strand.
TGCTGCAGCCCGGCGACATCGTCTCGGTCGACTGCGGTGCGCAGTACCAGGGGTGGAACGGCGACAGTGCGATCACCGTCGTCGTGCCCGACGAGACGGGACCGGACGTCGTCGCGAATCGCGAGGAGCTCTCGCGCGTGACGGAAGGGTCCATGTGGGCCGGCATCGCCGCGATGGCGACCGCCTCGCATCTCGGTGACGTGGGCGCCGCGATCCAGGGGTACATCGAGGCCCAGGGCCCCTCCGCCGTGTCGGGGGAGACCTACGGCATCCTGCGCGAGTACGTCGGCCATGGCATCGGCCGCAAGATGCACGAGGCGCCGAGCGTCTTCAACTACCGCACGCCCGACCCCGGAGCCGAGGTGAAGCCGGGCCTCGTGCTCGCGATCGAGCCGATGGTGACCGCGGGCGGCGAGGAGACGTTCATCGAGGACGACGACTGGACCGTCTCGACCGTCGACGGCTCGGACGGCTCGCACTGGGAGCACAGCGTCGCCGTGCACGAGAACGGGCTCTGGGTGCTCACCGCCCCCGACGGCGGCGCAGCGGGGCTCGCGCCCTTCGGCGTGACGCCGGTTCCCGTCGCCTGACGCTCCCGGGTCCCTCTCGTCTCATCGGCTGCCCCCGGCATCCGTTACGCAAGCGTGAACTGCAGGCAAGGTTCGCCTCACACGAACCCCATAGGCTGATGCAGGAAGATCACAGGGTACTTGCGTCCGCAATAACTGCGGCGAGACCGAGAGAAACGGAAGACAATGGCAGCGGCGAAGAGCAACACCAACTGGTTCGCGATCGGGGTGTCCGCAGCAGTCGTCGTCGTGCTGGTCGTCCTCGGCGGGCTCGTGGTGTTCCTGAACAACCAGGCCACGGCCCCCGGCGTCGCCCCCGAGGGTGGCAACGTCAACCAGGAGACCGGCGCGATCAGCTTCGGTGGCGGCGATGACGAGGTCGACGTCTTCGTCGACTTCATGTGCCCCATCTGCGGCGACTTCGAAGACGCGTACGGCGAGCAGCTCCAGTCCGCCGCCGCGAGCGATGACATCACGCTGAACATCCACCCGATCTCGATCCTCGACCGGTACTCGCAGAACACGAAGTACTCGACCCGTGCCGCGGGCGCCGCGTACTGCGTCGCCGAGAACGCGCCGGACTCGTTCCTCGACTTCTTCAACTTCATGTTCACCAACCAGCCGCAGGAGAACACCGCCGGCTACACCGACGAAGAGCTCGCGTCCTACGCCGAGCAGGTCGGGGCGGGTGCGGCAGCCGACTGCATCGCGGACGGCACCTACATGAACTTCGTTCGCGACCAGACGAACCAGCACGAGATCCAGGGCACGCCCACCGTCGAGATCAACGGTGAGCGCATCGAGAACGCCGACATCCAGTCGCGCTTCGCGCAGATCCTGCCCTGAGCGGATCAGCATCACGACGAGGGCGGTCCCGTCGCGGGGCCGCCCTCATCTCGTGCACGGCGGGCGACGCGCGGATGCTTCCGGCTCAGGTTGCCGGATGCCCCCGCGTCGTCTAACATAGATCTTTGGTGCCTTGCGCACTGATTCGGCGTGTCCGTCGGCGCAGCACCAGCAAACCAATCACCCACCGCAGATCGACCGGTCTGCAGAAGCGTCAGCGAGGCTATGGCTAAGAAAGACGGTGTCATCGAGATCGAGGGCGTGATCTCCGAGGCTCTTCCCAACGCGATGTTCCGCGTTGAGCTCAGCAACGGACACAAGGTCCTGGCAACGATCTCCGGCAAGATGCGGCAGAACTACATCCGTATCATCCCCGAGGACCGCGTGGTCGTGGAGCTCAGCCCCTACGACCTCACCCGCGGCCGTATCGTCTACCGCTACCGCTGATCGGTCGAGAAGTAACGGCCTGCCCCGCAGCGGGGCGGTACGAAGACAGCGAACAGGAAACATCATGAAGGTCAACCCCAGCGTCAAGCCCATCTGCGATCACTGCAAGGTGATCCGCCGCCACGGCCGCGTCATGGTGATCTGCAAGAGCAACCCGCGCCACAAGCAGCGCCAGGGCTGATCACTCTTCTGATCTGACACAACTGAATACACGAACGGCAGGATCAGATCCCACGCGAGTGGGGGACACCTCGGGGCGGAGGCCCGGGCACCGATCCTGTTCCACACCTCCACAACACCCAGGAGAACCGCATGGCACGTCTTGCCGGCGTTGACATCCCGCGCGACAAGCGCGTGGTGATCGCCCTTACCTACATCTACGGCGTCGGCCGTACCCGCTCGGTCGAGATCCTCAAGGCGACCGACATCGATGAGAGCATCCGCGTGAAGGACCTCAGCGACGACCAGCTGATCGCCCTCCGCGACCACATCGAAGGCAACTACAAGGTGGAGGGTGACCTCCGCCGTGAGGTCGCCGCAGACATCCGCCGCAAGGTCGAGATCGGCTCCTACGAGGGCATCCGCCACCGTCGTGGTCTCCCGGTCCGCGGTCAGCGCACCAAGACCAACGCCCGTACCCGCAAGGGCCCGAAGCGCACCGTCGCCGGCAAGAAGAAGGCCCGCTAAGCGCGGCCCCAGGGACTAGGAGAACACTTTCATGGCTGCACCCAAGGCCGCCGCGCGCAAGCCGCGCCGCAAGGAAAAGAAGAACATCGCGCTGGGCCAGGCCCACATCAAGTCGACGTTCAACAACACGATCGTCTCGATCACCGACCCGTCCGGCGCCGTCATCGCGTGGGCATCGTCGGGTGGCGTGGGCTTCAAGGGCTCGCGCAAGTCGACCCCGTACGCCGCCGGCATGGCAGCCGAGTCGGCTGCCCGCCAGGCCGCCGAGCACGGCGTCAAGAAGGTCGACGTCCTCGTCAAGGGTCCGGGCTCCGGCCGCGAGACCGCGATCCGCTCGCTCCAGGCCGCCGGCCTCGAGGTGGGCTCGATCCAGGACGTCACCCCGCAGGCGCACAACGGATGCCGCCCGCCGAAGCGTCGCCGCGTCTGATCCGGCTCGCGAGCCGCTCGCCCCGTCCCGTTCTCTGAGCGGTCGGGGCCGAGCGGCTCGCCCGCCCGTTCGCGGGCATCGACTTCCACAACTCAAGACCTCACCCACCACATGTCATATAGCGGTCATGTGATCGAAAGGAACACAGAGTGCTCATTGCACAGCGTCCCACACTCACCGAGGAAAAGATCGTCGAGAACCGGAGCCGGTTCATCATCGAGCCTCTGGAGCCCGGCTTCGGATACACGATCGGCAACGCGCTGCGTCGCAGCCTGCTGTCGTCGATCCCCGGTGCCGCTGTCACCAGCGTCCGTCTCGACGGCGTGCTGCACGAGTTCAGCACGATCCCCGGTGTGAAGGAGGATGTCACCGAGATCATCCTCAACATCAAGCAGCTGGTCGTCTCCTCGGAGCGCGACGAGCCCATCACCGCGTACCTGCGCAAGACCGGTGCGGGCGAAGTGACCGCCGCTGACATCTCGGCTCCGGCCGGTGTCGAGGTGCACAACCCCGAGCTCGTCATCGCGACGCTCAACGACACCGCGAAGTTCGAGCTCGAGCTCACGATCGAGCGTGGCCGTGGCTACGTCTCGGCGACGCAGAACCGCAACGAGTACGCCGAGGCCGGTCAGATCCCGATCGACTCGATCTACTCGCCGGTCCTCAAGGTGAGCTACCGCGTCGACGCGACCCGTGCCGGGGAGCGCACCGACTTCGACAAGCTCGTCCTGGACGTCGAGACGAAGAACTCGATCAGCCCCCGCGACGCCGTCGCTTCGGCTGCCAAGACGCTCACCGAGCTGTTCGGTCTCGCTCGCGAGCTGAACGTCGAGGCCGAGGGCATCGAGATCGGCCCGGCGCCGGTGGAGGCTGTGAACTCCAGCGAGCTGTCGATGCCGATCGAGGACCTCGACCTGTCGGTCCGCTCGTACAACTGCCTGAAGCGTGAGGGCATCAACACCGTTTCCGAGCTCGTCGCCCTGTCGGAGACGCAGCTCATGAACATCCGCAATTTCGGCCAGAAGTCGGTCGACGAGGTGCGCGACAAGCTCATCTCGCTCGGTCTGTCGCTCAAGGATTCGGTGCCCGGTTTCGACGGCGCCCACTTCTACGGCGGCAGCGAAGACGAGTCCTTCTGATACCCGACCTTTCTGACCAGGAGTTAGACGATTATGCCCAAGCCCACTAAGGGTCCCCGCCTCGGAGGCGGCCCCGCCCACGAGCGCCTGCTGCTTGCCAACCTCGCCGCTGCGCTGTACACCCACAAGTCGATCAAGACGACCGAGACGAAGGCCAAGCGCCTGCGTCCGCTCGCCGAGCGTCTCATCACCTTCGCCAAGCGCGGAGACCTGCACGCACGCCGTCGCGTGCTCTCGGTCATCGGTGACAAGGAAGTCGTGCACACGCTCTTCACCGAGATCGCTCCGCTGGTCGCTGACCGCGAGGGTGGCTACACGCGCATCACCAAGGTCGGCAACCGCAAGGGCGACAACGCTCCCATGGCCGTGATCGAGCTCGTCCTCGAGCCCGTCACGCCGAAGGCGAAGTCGACCAAGAAGGCCGCGGCCGCCCCCCAGGCGGAGAAGCCGGTCGAGGAGGCTCCCGCCGAGGAGACCGCCGAGGTCGTCGAGGAGGCTCCCGCCGAGGAGGCTCCCGCCGCCGAAGACACCACCGAGGCGCCTGCCGCCGAGGAGAAGTCCGAGTAATCACTCGACTCGAGAGAAGCCCGTCACCTCTGAGGTGGCGGGCTTCTTCGCGTGTACGGCGGACGGCATGAAAGGATTCCGTCGAGCGAGCGGACGCCTGGCACTCGCGAGCGGCGGTGGGACGCTTCGTGCTCTCGTCGCCGATGCAGACCTTCATCATCGTCGTCATCCTCGTCAACGCCATGATCCTCGGGTTGGAGACCTCCCCGGCGGTGACGGAGTCGTTCGGCGGGCTGCTGCACGTGCTCGACAAGATCTGCCTCGGCATCTTTCTGATCGAGATCGCGCTCAAGCTGTACGCCGAACGCCTGGGGTTCTTCCGCAACGCGTGGAACGTGTTCGACTTCCTGGTGATCGGCGTGGCCCTGATCCCGGGCGCCGACGGCTTCGCGGTGCTGCGGGCGCTGCGGGTGCTGCGGGTGCTGCGTCTGATCTCGGTGATCCCTTCGCTGCGTCGTGTCGTCGACGCGCTCGTGCGCGCGGTGCCCGGCATCGTCTCCATCGCGGCGCTGCTGGTGATCGTGTTCTACGTCGGTGCGGTGATGTCGACGATGCTGTTCGGGGCGCGCTTCCCCGAGTACTTCGGTGACATGGGGGCGTCGCTCTTCTCGCTCTTCCAGATCATGACGCTCGACTCCTGGAGCGCGATCGCGCGGACGGTGAGCGCCGAGATCCCCTGGGCGCCGGCGTTCTTCGTGCCCTTCGTGCTGATCAGCGCGCTCACGGTCCTCAACCTGTTCATCGCGGTGATCGTCGACGCGATGCAGGGCCTCGACGAGGACCGCGTCCGCAACGGCGAGGCCCCTGTCCACGAGGTGACCGTCGGCGGTCACGGCGAGGCCGCGGTGCTCGCCGAAGTGCGCGAGCTGCGCGCGCAGGTCGCACAACTGACGCAGAGCCTCGAGTCCGGCGCACGCCCCGCGCGGGAGTAGGCTGGCGGACGGTGCGGCCACGTCCAGGGCCGCGTGAGAAGGAGAGACGTGAACGACGCGGCCACGAGACCGTTCCGCGGACCGCGGGCCTATACGACGTTCATCGGGATCGGCCTGCTCGCCGGCCTCCTCTCCGGACTCTTCGGGGTCGGCGGCGGCACGGTGATCGTCCCGCTGCTTGTGCTGTTCCTGCACTTCGATCAGCGCCTCGCGGCCGGTACCTCGCTCGCCGCGATCGTCCCCACCGCCGCCGTCGGTGTGATCTCGTACGCCGCCTCGGGGTCCGTCGCATGGGTCCCCGCCCTGATCCTCGCCGCGGGCGCCGTCGTCGGCGCCCAGATCGGCACCCGCCTGCTGCCGCGCATCTCGCAGACCGCCCTGCGCTGGGGCTTCGTGGGTTTCCTCCTCGTCGTGATCGTGAGCCTCTTCCTCGTGATCCCCTCGCGGGATGCGCCCTTCGACCTCACCTGGATCTCGGGCATCGCGCTCGTCGTCGTCGGCGTGGGCACCGGTGTGCTCGCGGGCCTCATCGGCGTGGGCGGGGGTGTGATCGTCGTTCCGGTGCTCATGCTCGCCTTCGGCACGAGCGACCTCGTCGCCAAGGGCACGTCGCTCCTCATGATGATCCCCACCGCGGTCTCCGGCACGTTCGGCAACCTCCGCAACCGCAACGTCGATCTGCTCGCCGCCGCTCTCATCGGCGTCGCCGCCTGCACCACGACCGCGCTCGGCGCCTGGCTCGCGACGCTGATCGATCCCGGCACGGGCAACATCCTCTTCGCGGCATATCTCGTCGTGATCGCGGTGCAGATGGCGCTCAAGGCGATCCGGGGCAACAAGAAGAAGGACTGACCGCGCCGGCGGGCGGGGCGGCTGTCGGCGACCCTCGATAGGATCGAGGGGTGCCAGTGAACCCAGAACTGGTCGGCCGGGAGTTCCCGCCGACGCCCCCGTACCTCGTCGGTCGTGAGAAGGTGCGCGAGTTCGCCCGCGCCGTCTTCGCCGATGCTCCGCAGCACACCGACGTCGAGGCGGCCCGCGCGGCCGGCTTCGCGGACGTGGTCGCGCCCCCGACGTTCCCGATGGTCATCCAGGACCTCACGCTCCAGCAGCTCCTGGGCGCCGAGGACTCGGGCATCGTGCTGGCGCGCACGATCCACGCCGAGCAGCGCTTCGCGTACACGCGGCCGATCGTCGCGGGTGACGAGCTCAGCGCGCAACTGCGGGTCACCGGCATCCGCATGATGGCCGGCAACGCGCTCATCACGAGCGAGGCCGAGATCACGGATGCCGCAGGTGCCCATGTCGTGACCGCGACCAGCGTGCTGCTGGTCGGAGAGGGGGAGTGATGGCGTACTCGATCGGAGACGTGATCGCCGAGCGCACCGTGCACCTGACGCGCGAGTCGCTCGTCCGTTACGCCGGGGCCTCCGGCGACTTCAACCCCATCCACTACCGCGACGACGTCGCCGCCTCCGTCGGGCTGCCCGGCGTGCTCGCGCACGGCATGCTCACGATGGGGATCGCCTCGTCGGTGGTCGTCGCGGCCCTCGACCCGCAGACCCGCATCCTCGACTACGGCGTGCGCTTCACGAAGCCCGTCGTCGTCGACCCCGAGCACGGTGCCGACGTGAACGTGCTGGCCACGATCGGCGCCGTCGACGAGACGGCCGCGCGGGTCGACCTCAAGGTCACCTTCGGCGAGGCCACCGTGCTCGTCAAGGCGCAGCTGCGCATCGCGGTCTGATGGGCGACCCCGAGGTGCACGAGATCACGCCGATCCCGCTTTCCGCGCTCACCACGATCGCCACGGGCGGTGCGCCCGAGCGGATGCTCGACGCCACGACCGCCGAGGGGCTCGTCAGCGCGCTCCGCGAGACATGGTCGCGCGGCGACGAGTGGTTCGTGCTCGGCGGAGGCTCGAACCTCTTCGTCGGCGACGAGCAGTTCGAGGGCACCGTCATCCGGGTGCTCACCCGCGGCATCGACGAGCTGCCCTCGCCGCACGAGGGCCGCATCCGGCTGCGCGCCCAGGCGGGCCACGGGTGGGACGAACTCGTCGCGTACGCGGTCGAACACGGCTACGCCGGGCTCGAGGCGATGAGCGGCATCCCCGGCACCGTCGGGGCCGCTCCCGTGCAGAACATCGGGGCGTACGGGCAGGAGATCCAGGAGACCCTGGTCGAGGTCGAGCTGATCGACGCGGCGACCGGTGAGATCTCGACGGTCCCCGCCTCCGAGCTGGGCCTCGGGTTCCGCACCTCGGTGCTCAAGCACCACTACGGCAGCGAGCCCGAGCGGCGGGCCGTGATCCTGTCGATCACGGTCGATCTGCTGGTCGCGCGGGAGCGCATCGTGCGCGGTGAGCAGCTGCGCCGGGCGCTGACCCTCGGCGACGACGCCCCCGTCCCGCTGTCGTGGGTGCGCGAGCGCATCCTCGCCACGCGCGCCTCGAAGGGGATGCTGTGGGACCGGGTCGATCCCGACACGCACGGCGTCGGATCGTTCTTCCAGAACGCGATCGTCACGGAGTCCGTCGCCCGCGCCCTCCCGCCGGAGTGTCCGCGCTGGCCGGTCTCACCGGATCTCGACACCGTCACCGTCATCCCGCTCGCGTCCTACGGAGGTCTGATCCCGGCACCGGCGCGCGAAGCGGCCGACGTCAAGGTCAGCGCCGCGTGGCTCATCGAGCAGGCCGGCATCCGCAAGGGATTCAAGCTGCCGCGTTCGCGCGCCTCGGTGTCGACCAAGCACGCGCTCGCCCTCACGAACCGGGGCGGCGCGACCGCCGCGGAGGTCGCCGAGCTCGCGCGCTTCATCCAGAGCCGGGTGCACAGCGAGTTCGGTCTCGTGCTGCAGCCCGAGCCGGTTCTCGTCGGCGTCGAGCTCTAGGCCCGTCGTGCTCGACTGGCTGATCGCCGAGTGGCAGCAGGTGCTCGGTTTCGTGACCGGCGCGGTCTGCGTGCTCCTGGCGGGGCTCCGCAACGTGTGGACGTATCCGATCGGCATCGCCAACAACGTCGTGCTCTTCGTCGTCTTCCTCGGCGCGGGTGTCTACGCCGCCGCCGGCCTGCAGGCGGTCTACCTCGTGATGGGCGTGCACGGCTGGTGGCGGTGGACGCGGGGTGAGGAACAGAGTCGCACCTACATCGCGAGCACTCCGCGCCGGGCGGTGCCGTGGCTGGTGCTCGCGGGGATCGCCGGTGCCGCTGTGCTGGTGTGGGTGCTCACGTCGTTCACCGACTCGGAGGTCGCGGTCGCGGATGCGCTCACCACCTCGGCGAGCCTCGTCGCGCAGTACATGCTCAACCGCAAGTGGATCCAGAACTGGTTCGTCTGGATCGGCGTCGACGTCGTGATCATCGGCATCTCGATCGTCACCGGGCTGTGGGTCATCGCCGCGCTGTACCTGCTCTTCATCGGCCTGTGCGTGTTCGGCTTCACCTCGTGGCGCCGAGTGGCGGCCGACGAGCGGGAGCGCGAACGCGTCGAGGCGCCCGCGTGACGGCCGCCGCACCGCGCCGTGAGGGCCACGGGCTCGTGATCGGCAAGTTCTATCCGTTCCACAGCGGGCATTCGCACCTCATCCGCGAGGCCGAACGGCGCAGCGAGCGCGTCACCGTGCAGGTGCTCGGAGCATCCGTCGAATCGATCCCGCTCGAGACGCGCGCCGACTGGATCCGTGAATCGCACCCCGGCGCGCGGGTCGTGGCGGCGATGGACGACGCCCCGGTGGACTTCGGATCGGATGCCGCGTGGCGCGAGCACCTCGCCGTGATCGAGTCGCTGCTCGACGGACCCGTCGACACCGTCTACTCGTGCGACGCGTACGGCGGAGAACTCGCGCAGCGCCTCGGGGCCCACTGGGTCCGCATCGACGAGGGTCGACGGATCAACCCGGTGTCGGGCACGGCGATCCGCGCCGACCCCGCGGCGCTCTGGCACGAGCTCGCGCCGGCCGTGCGGGCGTCGCTCACTCCCCGGGTCGTGGTGCTCGGCGCCGAGTCGACCGGGTCGACGACGCTCGCCGAGGCGCTGGCCGCGCACCTCGGCACGCTGTGGGTGCCCGAGTACGGGCGGGAGCACTCCGAGGTGCGCGAGGGCGGGCTCGAGGCCCCCTGGCGCAGCGACGAGTTCGACCTCATCGTCGACCGGCAGATCGCCATCGAGGAGCGGGCGCTGCGCCGTGTGCCGCGCCCGGTGCTGGTGTGCGACACCGATGTGCTCGCGACCGCGCTCTGGCACGAGCGCTACGTCGGCACGGTCGCCGAGCGCCTGCACCGCGCCGCCGACGGCCACCGCCCCCTCCTCTACGTGCTCACGGGCGACGAGATCCCGTTCGAACAGGACGGCATGCGCGACGGCGAGCACATCCGCCACGACATGCAGCAGCGCTTCCGCGATGTCCTCGCCGCGCAGCCGGTGCCCTGGCTCGAGGTGCGCGGCGACGTGCCGGCGCGCGTGCAGGCCGCGGCATCCGCTCTCGAACCGCTGCTGGCCGCGCACCTCAGCTTCGCGATCCCGCTCGAGGCGCGCCCGATGGACGAGCAGCGCGCCCTGCAGCGCGCGGCCGCGCACGGGTCGGCTGCGTACGGCGCGGCTGCGCACGAGTCGGCAACGAACCGCGCGGACGCGCACGGGGCGGGCGGTCGGACCGGAGAGGGCGACGGGAGACCCTGAGCCGCCGCCCGTAGGATGATCGCATGTCCGATCGCTGGAGCCGCGTGTCCGCATCGCCCACCAACCCGGGAGCCGATCACGGCGTCGGGCAGATGACCGCCGAGGAGCTCTTCCGCCCGGCAGCGGCGGCGACCGCGGTGCCCCTCGACGAGAAGCTGCGCCAGGCCTACTACTGGATGGTCAATCGGGCCGTCATCTCCCCGTACTACGACATCGAGTTCTCGCACGGCGACCCGCTCTCGATCGCGCTCGGCGACGCCGATGCCAAGGTCTCGTTGCCCACTCAGGCATCCTTCTCGTCGAACGTGCTGCTGCCACTGCTCACGTTCGCGGTCGGCGGCAAGTGCCTCCTGATCGGCGGGCCGGGGCGCGGCAAGACGACGGTCGCCGTGCTCATGGGCGTGCTCGCCGGCACCGGGGCCGACGACGTGCGCCGGGCCGTGCAGCAGGGGCAGCCGCAGCTCACGGTGAGCGACCTCGTGGGCATCCCGCTGCCGCGCGACCTCGTCGAGGCCGAGAAGCTCAGCGACATCCGCATCGCGTGGCGCGACTGGCTCGGCCTCCCGGTGAAGATCATCGACGAGTACAACCGCATACCCACCAAGACGCAGTCGGCGCTGCTGACGATGGTCGCCGAGGGGTACGTCGAGAGCCATGACCAGATGCGGCGCACCGCACCGAACGGTGGCGTCGAGAGCTGGTTCTTCACCGCGAACGACGACGCGGGTGGCGGAACGTTCCCGGTGATCCAGGCGCTTCGAGACCGCATGGACGTCACGGTGCAGGCCGCCGGCTTCAACAGCCGCTTCCTCGACGAGCTCATCACGCGGGTCGAGGCGGGGGAGAAGCCCGAGGAGCACGTGCCGACGGAACTGCGCTTCGATGCGGCCGAACAGGAGCGGATGCGCGCCCTGATCCGCGCCGTGCCGATCCCCGACGGCGTGCGCCACCGCCTGCGGTTCTTCCTCAGCCACTTCGAGTTCGTGCAGCACGGCGGACGCCGTTTCGAGTACCGCACGAAAGACGTCGTGACGACCGCGGGCGGCAGCGTCGGCGAGGTCATCGAGGCGAACAGCGGCGCCGACCTCGAGGTCGACCTCGGCGCCCAGACGCGCAACGGCCTCTCGGTGCGCGCGCTGCAGACCCTCATCCTGTACGCGAAGGCGATGGCCTGGTTCCGGGGAGCGGATGCCGTCGAGCTCGCCGACATCGCCGCGATCCTGCCCTTCGTGCTGCGGGGAAAACTGCTGCCCAACGACACCCACCCGCGCTTCGACGTGGGTGCCGAGCGCGAACTCGCCACCGACACCGTGAGCTGGCTGAACGACCTGTTCGTGCAGTCGTGCCGCCAGTACGACATGCTCGGCCGCGATGCCGACGACCCGGTGGCCGCCCTCCTCGGCGAACTCGACCGAGGACTCGACGGTGTGTCGGCCCTCGACGTCTCGCGCCGGATCACCGCGATCGAAGCGCAGCTTCGCCGCATCGCCGGCGTCGGCAAGCTCTACGGCCGCGACTTCGACGACGTGATCGCGCTCAAGTACCTGCACCAGCGCTACACCGCGTTCGCCCGCTGGCAGGAGACCCGCGGGTGATCCGCCGCCCGCTGCAGCTCGCGAATGCGCGGGACTCCTTCCCGCCCGCCTCGCCGCCCGACCTGACGGCCGGGGGACTCGACATCGCCGCTGCGATCGAGGGAGTGCGCCGTGCGCACGGCGAGGTGGGGCTGTTCGTCCGAGCGCTCGCGGCGGGACTCGCGGAGGATGCGGATGCGGCGGCCGGTCGCGAGCGCGCCCTCGACCTCGTCGCGATCGCGGCGTGGCGGTCCGGCGCCCTGGCTCTGCGCGACGACGCCCTGACCCGGCTCGAACGCATCGAGCCGGCGGACGAGCGGCGCGCGGCCGCCGCGACCCTCGGGATCGGCATCGACCTGCTCGAAGCATTCCTGCGCCGGCAGCGCACCGACCGGTTCTGGTGGCCCGGGCGTGCGGACGAGCGCGGTTACGTGCTCGCGACCGGAGGGTTCCGCGGCGTCGGCGGCGCGTGGATCCGTCCGCCGGACCGGGTCGTGCGCCTCGCGGATGCCGGAGCGTTCGCGATCCTCGTCGCGGGGGAGTGGTGGCGTCTCGACGCCGACGTATGGGGCGCCCGGCTCACGGCATCCGTCGAGCCCGAAGCTGCGGCCTCCGCACCCGCAACCGACGGCGTGAGCGTCGTCATCGGGCCCGACACCCACCTCGCCTGGGTGCACGTGCGAGACGCCGCGTGAGGACGGGAAAGGTTCCCCGCGCAGCGGTCGACGAGACCGTGCGCGCGGCCTGGGAGCGCGCGCTCTCGCTGTGGGGTGTACGACTGAACGACCCGATCGTGCTGCCCGGTGCGCACGCGAAAGCCGGGGCGCCCGCCTGGTTCACCTTCCCACCGTCCGTCTCGATCGACCCCGACTACCTCGCGGGCCGCGGCCTCGCCGACGAGCTCTGGAGCATGCTGGCGCATGAGGTCGGACACCACGTGCTCGCCCCGAGCACCCGGATCGACGGGCTGAAGGTGCGGCATCAGATGGCACGCGCGCTCGCCGCGGTCTCGTCGCGCGCACCCGCGGCATCCGATATCGGCCTGCTCGCCAACCTCTGGAACGATCTGCTCGTCAACACCCGGCTCGCGCAGTTGCAGCGGGCCGAGGCGGATGCCGCGGGCGAGCCGGGGATCATCCGTCTCGGTCGTGTGCTGTACCCCGCCCCCGCGGGCAGCGCCGATCGGCTGTGGTGGGTGTACTGCCGCGCCTACGAGATCCTGTGGCGGCTGCCGGCCGGCACGCTCTGCGCGATCGACGCCCCGCCCGCCCCGCCGCCCGCCGTCGCGCACGAACAGCTGCCGCCGCTCGACACGATCGCCGAGAGGCATCGCGAGAAGGAGCGCATCCTGCGCGAGCGCAAGGCCGAGAGCGCGCGCATCGCCGCCGAGCTCGCCGGCGCGCGCACGACGAATCCCGTCGTCGATGCCGCGCTGGTCGCCGATGCGGTGCGCACGTTCGGCGCCGACCCGGTGTCGGGTGCGGTGCGGTTCGGGGTGATCGCGGCGCCCTACATCGCCGAACGGCAGGATGCCGCGCGCGAGGTGCCCACCGTCGGCGGGGTCGGCTGCGCGGCGGACGAGAAGGGGCCGAGCGCCGAGGAACTCGGCCGCATCCTCGCGGATCAGCGTCTGCGCGGCGACCTCCCGGCGCATCCGGGGGCGGCGGAGGCGGTGGAGCCTGACGACGACGCGTCGTCGCAGCCCGGACAGCGCCTCGACGTCGCCCGCACGCTGGGGCTCTACTCCGACCTCGATCAGGCCGAGGTGCTCGCGGCCTGGTACCGCACCGAGGCCGCGAGTCGGGTGCGCCCCTACACGCGGCGCGCGCCGGCGCAGCCCGCGGGAGGGCTCCCCGGGCCGCTCGAACTGTGGGAGACCGGAGACGCGATCGGCGACATCGACTGGGCCGCCACCCTGCGCGGCGGTCGGGTCATCCCCGGGGTGACCACGCGGCGCCGCTCGGAACTGGACGACGACCCGGTCGTGCGCGAGACGAGCATCGAGATCGACCTCTACATCGACTCGTCCGGGTCGATGCGCAACCCCCGCGCCGGGTCTCCGGCCGTGCTGGCCGGCACGATCCTCGCGCTGTCGGTGCTCCGCGGCGGCGGGCGCGTGCGCGTGACCAGTTTCTCCGCCGCCGGGCAAGTCGCGGGCATGGAGCGCGCCAGCCGCGACCCCGCCGAGATCGTCGGCGCCCTCTGCGTGTTCTTCGGCGGCGGCACTTCGTTCCCGCTCGATCTGTACGGCTCCCGCTACGCGGCTCTCCCGCGCGTGACCGAGGAGGTGCAGCGCCATGTCGTGGTGCTCTCCGACGACGGGCTCGTGTCGATGTTCGGCGTCGGGAACGAGCCCTTCGCGGGCGTCGCCCGGGCGGTGAGGGAGAAGCTCACCACGGGTACGCTCGTGCTCATGGACCGACTCCACCGCGTCTCCGACCTCGCCCGGCGCGACGGGTACGACGTGGTGTACCTGTCGAGCATGGACGATGCCCCCGCGGCCTGCGCCGCCCTCGCGGAGCGACTGCATGGCTGAGGCTGAGCGGGCGGAGAACGAGCAGGCGTCGACGGAAGAGCTGCTCGCGGCCTGGAGCGAGCGGTCCGGCGGGGAGCAGGAGGCGTGGACGCGCGCCCGCCCGGGCCCCGCACTCGACGCGATCGCCGCCCGGCTCTCGGCGGTGCCGCAGATGTTCCTCGACGACCGCGTCTCCGTGCGCGCGCTCGCGGGTGACGTGCTCGGGATGGCGCCGGCCTGCGTGCGCTTCGCCGGCGATGAGCGCGTGCGCCGGGGAGCGGCGATCGCGCTCTGGATCGTCGCGAGTGAAGAACTCGTCGCCCCGTTCTCCTCCCCGGTGGGAGGGGGCGGCGCTGCCCTCGCGGTCGATGCGCTCGCACTGCGGCTCGCCCCCGTGTCCGACCCGCTGAGCTGGATCTCCGACGACGAGCGGCGCATCGAGGCGGCGCGCACGTTCCTGCTCTGGCGCGGATACCTGCCGGACGGGGAAGACGCGCAGACCGCCTCGTCGCTGCTCGCCGCGGTCGATTCCCTCGCCCGCGACAAGGCGCTTGCGGACGCCTACGAGGGGCACCGGCATCGCGCCGAGATCGCCCGCAAGCTGCAGGAGGCGCGTCGCAAGGAGGCGGCGGCCCGGTACTCCAGTGAGTGACGCCGAGGGGGTCGGCGTTCCCGACGACCCCGACGCCATCGATCCGCTCGCACTCGCCGAGTACGCACCCGGGGCGGCAGCGGTGCTCACGGATGCCGAGCGCTGGCCGACCCTCGACGATGCGGGGGCCGCCCGCCTCACCCGGTGGCGACGGCATCCCGACGCCCCGCAGTGGACGCACGCGACCGGTGACCGGCTGAGCGCCGCGCAGGTCGAGCGGGTACGGCATCCGCTCCCGACGGATGGATGGCTCGCCGATCACCTGGCCGCGGTTCGCCGCACGCTGAGGCATCGCGCGATGCCTGCGGATGCCGCGCTCGCCGACTACCCGACCACCCGCCGCAGCGACCTCGTCGCCGACCTCGGTGCGCACGTGCCGCTCGACGCCGACCTCGGACGGATGCTGCACGGTACGAGCTCGGGGTCGACCGGTGCCGCCCTGCTGATCCCCGACGACGTCGAGGAGGTCGCACGCGGGTTCCACCTGCTGCGCGCGCTCGCCGCACAGCAGGGCGCGACCGTCAGCGACGACGGTGAGCGGATGGCGGTCGCGAACCTCGTCTTCCAACGCCAGGCGTTCACCTACGTCTCGGTGATCAGCAGCTTCGCCCACCGCGCGATGGCCCGGCTCAACCTGCACGTGTCGGCGTGGCCGGATGCCGACGCCCGACGACGGTTCCTCGCCGACGCCGACCCGCAGATCCTGAGCGGGCACCCGACCAGCCTCGCCGAGCTCGTCGATGCGGGGCTCGACGGGGTGCTGCATCCCTCGGTGATCTTCTCGGGGGCGATGGCGTTGTCGGCCCCGCTGCGCGCGCGGTTGGAGCATGCGTTCGGGTGCCCCGTGATCGACGTCTACGGGCTGCACGAGACCCGGCCGATCGCCGCGCGCGCCGACGACGGCGCGTTCCGGGTGCTCGATCGTCGGGTCCTCGTCGAGGTGCTCGATCCGCGGCGCGACGTCGCGGTGCCCGACGGAGAGGTCGGCGAGATCACGGTGACCGCGGGGGAGAACCCGTTGCTGCCCCTGGTGCGCTACCGCACCGGCGACTACGGGCGGCTCGTGCGGCTGCCCGACGGCGCGGTGGGGATCGCCGACCTCGAGGGGCGGGAGAACACCCGTTTCCGCGCGGGCGACGGGGCGCTCGTCGCCAGCGTCGACCTCACCCAGCACCTGCAGGCGCACGGCGCCGAGGGGTGGTCGGTCGTGCAGGGTGACGACGGGGTCGTGCACGCGACGATCGCCGGGGGAGACGCCGCGGCGATCGAGGCGGCGCTCGCCGCGCTGCTGGCGGTGCCGGTCGAGGTCACCGCCGTGGCGCGGGTGATCGACCTCGGCGAGGGCAAGCCGCGACGCTACCGCAGTACACTCGCGGGATGAGCGGACTCATCCCCTACCTCCTCTTCCCCGGCAACGCCGCGGAGGCCTTCGCTCACTACCAGGGCATCTTCGGTGGCGAACTCCAGCTCTTCGACTACGCCGAGCTCGGTCGCCACGACGGCCCGGCCGACGCGATCGGGCACGGCATGCTGCGCGGGGTCGTCGAGCTCGCCGGGGCGGATGCCGGGGCCGACGACGACGCGGTGCAGATGGGCGGGATGTTCTTCTCGCTGCTGGGAACGGCGGATGCCGGCACCCTCACGCGCTGGTTCGACGCGCTCGCCGCAGAGGGTCGGGTCATCTCGCCCTTGACCACCCGCCCGTGGGGTGACGTCGACGGGTCGCTCGTGGATCGCTACGGCATCCGCTGGTTGATCGGGTACCACCCGGAGGAGTGAGGCTCCTCCGGGTGACACCCGGATGCCTCAGGAGGCGAACAGGCGCTGCAGGCGCTGGATGCCTTCGAGCAGCGCGTCGTCGCCGAGCGCGTACGACAGGCGCAGGTAGCCGCTCGGGCCGAAGGCCTCGCCCGGGACGACCGCGACCTCGGCCTGCTCGAGGATGAGGTCGGCGAGCTCGAGCGACGTGGTCGGCGTGACGCCGCCCCAGGTGCGGCCGAGGAGCCCCTGCACATCGGGGTACACGTAGAAGGCGCCGAGGGGGTTCGGCACGACGACGCCCTCGATCTTCGAGAGCTCCGAGACGATGAGCCGGCGACGGCGGTCGAAGGCTTCGCGCATCTGCCCGGCCTCGGTCTGCGGTCCGTTGAGTGCGGCGATCGCGGCCTTCTGTGCGACGTTGTTGACGTTGCTCGTCAGGTGCGACTGCAGGTTGCCGGCGATCTTGATCGCGTCGGCCGGGCCGACCATCCAGCCCACGCGCCAGCCCGTCATGGCGTAGGTCTTCGCGACGCCGTTGACGAGGATCGTCTGGCCGGCGACCTCGGGGACCGCCTCGACGATCGAGACCGCCGCGGTTCCCTCGTACGTGAGGTTCTGGTAGATCTCGTCGCTGATCACCCAGATGCCGTGCTCGAGGGCCCACTCGCCGATCGCCTTCGTCTCCTCGGCGGTGTACACCGACCCGGTGGGGTTCGACGGCGACACGAAGACGAGCGCGGTCGTGCGCGGGGTGCGGGCGGCCTCGAGCTGCGCGACCGTGATTTTGTAGTCCTGGTCGGCACCCGCGAACACCTCGACGGGCGTGCCGTCGGCGAGACGGATCGCCTCGGGGTACGTGGTCCAGTACGGCGCCGGCAGCAGCACCTCGTCGCCGGGGTTCACCACGGTCTGGAACGCCTGGTAGACCGACTGCTTGCCGCCGTTGGTCACGAGCACCTGGCTCGGCGAGACCTCGAGACCCGAGTCGCGCAGCGTCTTCGCTGCGATCGCCTCGCGCAGCGCCGGGAGGCCGGCGGCGGGCGTGTAGCGGTAGCTCGCGGGGTCGGCCAGGGCCTCGGCCGCGGCATCCACGATGAACTGCGGCGTCGCGAAGTCGGGCTCGCCAGCGGCATACGAGATGACGGGCTTGCCCTCCGCCTTCAGCGCCTTGGCCTTCGCGTCGACCTTGAGGGTCGCGGACTCGGCGATCGCGGACAGTTTGCGGGAGAGAGGAGCGCGTTCGGTCACGATTACGAGCGTACTCGGGGGCGCGGGCGTTGTGCGGGCCGCGACGCGAGCAAGATCGTGCGTTCTTGCCACGGGGGAACCCGGTGAGAGGTCGCAACACGCCCCGTCGAGGCGTGCGCGGAGGGCGTGTCGTGACCCCTCACGAGAGTGGAGGAGGCTCAGAGGCCGTGCGCGCGGGCGACCGCGTCGAGGGTGATGCGCCCGCCCTGCACGTTCAGGCCCTTCGCGAGCGATGCGTCGTCGGCGGATGCCTGCGCCCAGCCCTTCCCGGCGATCGCCGAGACGTAGGGGAGGGTCGCGTTCGTGAGCGCGCGGGTCGCGGTCTCGGGAACGGCCCCGGGCATGTTGGCGACGCAGTAGTAGATCGAGTCGTGCACCGCGAAGGTGGGGTCGTCGTGGGTCGTGGGGCGCGAACCCTCGAAGCATCCGCCCTGGTCGATCGCGATGTCGACGAGCACCGAGCCGGCTTTCATGCCGGCCACCATGTCGTCGGTCACGAGCTTGGGAGCGGCCGCGCCCGGGATGAGCACCGAACCGATCACGAGGTCGGCGGTCGCGAGCTCCTCGGCGATGTCGTAGCGGCTCGACGCGCGGGTCTGGAGCGCGCCGCCGTAGCGGTGCTCGAGGTCGCGCAGGCGCGGCAGCGAGATGTCGAAGACCGTGACCTGCGAGCCCAGGCCCAGGGCGTTCGCTGCGGCGTGCTCGCCCGCGACGCCGCCGCCGATCACGACCGTCTTGGCGCGCGGGGTGCCCGCGATGCCGCCGAGCAGAAGTCCGCGGCCACCGTTCGAGCGCAGCAGGGAGTACGAGCCCATCGTCACCGACAGGCGGCCGGCGATCTCACTCATGGGCACCAGCAGCGGCAGGCTGCGGTCGGGCAGCTGCACGGTCTCGTAGGCGACGGCGGTGGTGCCGGCGGCGACGAGCGCCTCGGTCAGCGGGCGGTCGGCCGCGAGGTGCAGGTACGTGAAGAGGGTGAGGTCGGGGCGCAGGAAACCGTACTCCTGCGCGATCGGCTCCTTGACCTTGAGGAGGAGGTCGGCCCCGCCCCAGGCCTCGGCGGCGGTGTCGACGATCTCGGCGCCGACGGCGCGGTAGGCGTCGTCATCGATGCGCGACCCGAGTCCGGCGCCGGACTGCACGAGCACGCGGTGTCCCTCGTGGACGAGACGGTCCGCGCCCGCGGGGGTGAGCGCGACGCGGTTCTCGTTGTTCTTGACCTCGGTCGGCACGCCGATCTTCATCGATACTCCACTGCTCAGGGGCGGTTATTGCAGAACAGGATCGCAGAAACATCGGCAGGACAACAGATTCCACGAAGATCATTCGCGAATCGTCCGAATCCTGAATAATGATTCGCATGGAGACCTCTACGACCCCGGATCGACCGAACACTCTTCGGGCTCCCGCGCTCGACCCGGTCGACCAGCGCATCGTCGCGCTGCTCGCGGAGGACGGCCGCATGACCAACGCCGAGCTCGCCGGCACGCTCGGCGTCGCCCCGTCGACGGCGCACGCGCGGTTGCGCTCGCTGATCGAGCGCGGCGTGATCACGGGGTTCCACGCGAGCGTGGACGAGCGGATGCTGGGCGCCGGCCTCCAGGCCATCATCGGTGTGAGCCTGCGCCCGAGCGCCCGCCGCGAGAGCATCGTCGAGTTCGCCGACCGGGTGCGCGCGCTGCCGCAGGTGATCCAGGTGTTCTTCCTGGGCGGTGACGACGACTTCCTGCTGCACATCGCGGTGGCGGACTCCTCGGAGATGCGCGAGTTCGTGCTGGAGCACCTCTCGGCCCAGAGCAGCGTCGCCTCCACGCGCACCAGCATCGTGTTCGACTACCACCGCAACTCGGTCGCCGCGTCGTTCACCTGATCCGCTGCGCGAGCTTTCACGTCAGGCGCCGAAGGCGCTGGGCAGGGCGCAGTAGTCCGCGAAGCGGCGGGTCGGGGCATCCGGGTCGGTGACGTCGACGATGACGGATGCCGCGGTGTGCGGCTGTTCGTCGCCCGCGAGCTGCCAGATCGCGAAGTTCCAGAGGCCGCGGGCGCTCGCGCTCACGAGCGAGGCCGGTCCCGAGACGACGAGCACGCGGTCGCTGCGGTCGGTGCGGAACGGCGCGATCACATCGGTGCGCAGCGCGTCCTCGTCACCGGCAGGGGAGTGCGCCCGCTCGACGCGCTGTCCCGCCGCGGTCAGCGCCGCGGCGAGATCGTCGGCCGCGCGGCGCGAGCGCTCGGCATCCGCCCCCGCCACCGCGAGCAGGCGCCCGCCGTTCGGGTACAGGTGCAGGAACTCGCTCGCGATGTCGCCCCAGAACTCGGTCATGTCTTCAGGCTACGCCCGAGAGCGGATGCCGCGGCCGGTTCAGCCGCGGCATCCGCTCTTCCTCACGGTCAGGACGTCAGTCGAGGTACCGGGCGTAGGCGCCCAGCGTCAGGAAGGTGGGGAACTCCTCGCGCAGCGCGACCTCGCGGAAGATCTCCGCGGCGTCGTCGAACCGGTCGTCGGCACTGCGGGTCGCCTCGCGCAGCACGGCGGAGATGAGCTCCTCGACGTACTCGGCGGTGATCGCCGTGCCGTCCTCGGTGGTGCGGTCCTGGTGGATCCACTGCCACACCTGCGAGCGGCTGATCTCGGCGGTCGCGGCATCCTCCATGAGATTGTCGATCGCCACCGCGCCCAGTCCCCGCAGCCAGGCCTCGAGGTAGCGGATCGCGACCGACACGTTGTCGCGCACGCCCTTCGCCGTGATCGGTCGGCCGATGTGCAGGTCGATCAGATCGGATGCCTGCACATGCACGTCGTCGCGCTGCCGCTCGACCTGGTTGGGCCGGTCGCCGAGCACCGCGTCGAACTCGGCCTGCGCGGTCGGGATGAGATCCGGGTGCGCCACCCAGGTGCCGTCGAAGCCGTCGCCGGCCTCGCGCTTCTTGTCGGCCGCGACCTTCTCGATCGCGCGCGCCGTGGCCTCGGGGTCGCGGCGGTTGGGGATCGAGGCGCTCATGCCGCCGATCGCGAATGCTCCGCGCTTGTGGCACGTCTGCACGAGCAGCTCGGTGTACGCCCGCATGAACGGCACCGTCATCGTGACCTCGCTGCGGTCGGGCAGCACGAAGCGGGCGCCGCGACCCCGGTAGTTCTTGATGATCGAGAAGATGTAGTCCCAGCGTCCGGCGTTGAGGCCCGCGCAGTGGTCGCGCAGCTCGTAGAGGATCTCGTCCATCTCGAACGCCGCCGGCAGGGTCTCGATCAGCACCGTGGCGCGGATCGTGCCGTGGGGGAGACCGATGTACTCCTCGCTGAACGAGAACACGTCGTCCCACAGCTTCGCCTCGTCGCTCGACTCGAGCTTCGCGATGTAGAAGTACGGGCCGCGTCCCGCCTCGATCAGCGCCTGCGCGTTGTGCAGGAAGTAGAGGCCGAAGTCGACCAGCGATCCGGATGCCGCGGTGCGGCGCCCCGCGCGGTCGATGAAGGCGATGTGCTTCTCGGGCAGGTGCCAGCCGCGCGGACGCATCACGATGGTCGGCGTGCGCTCGGCGGTGACGCTGTACTCCTTGCCCTCGGGGGACGTGAACGACAGCTCGCCGCGGATCGCATCGCGCAGCGACAGCTGGCCCTCGACGACGTTCCTCCAGGTGGGGCTCGTGGCATCCTCCTGGTCGGCGAGCCAGACCCGCGCGCCCGAGTTGAGGGCGTTGATCGTCATCTTCGGATCGGTCGGTCCGGTGATCTCGACGCGACGGTCCTCGAGGCCGGGTCCGGCACCGGCGACGCGCCACGAGGCGTCGTCGCGGATGTGCGCCGTGTCGGCCCGGAAGTGCGGGTCGTGCCCGTTGCCGATCTCGAAGCGGCGGCGCATGCGGTCGGCCAGCCGGTCGTGGCGGCGCGACGCGAACCGGTGGTGCAGTTCGGTGAGGAAAGCGATCGCCGCGGGCGTGAGGATCTCGTCGTAGCGGTCGTGCAGCGTACCGGTGATCTCGATCGCCGGACCCTGCAGGGTCGGGGTGGGGGGTGTGATGGTCATGATGGGTCCTTGTCTCGTGGGGTGCTTCGACAGGCTCAGCAACCCGGTGAAGAGGGAGGGTCAGTGGAACTGCGCGGTCTCGGTGGAGCCGGCGAGGGCGAGAGTGGCGCTGTCGGGGTTGAGCGCCGTGGAGATCACGTCGAAGTAGCCGGTGCCCGCCTCGCGCTGGTGCTTGGTGGCGGTGTAGCCGTCGGCCTCGGCGGCGAACTCGGCCTCCTGCAGCTCGACGTACGCGCTCATGGCGCGATCGGCGTAGCCGCGGGCGAGGTCGAACATGGAGTAGTTCAGGGCGTGGAAGCCGGCCAGCGTGATGAATTGGAACTTGTAGCCGAGGTCGGCCAGCTCCTGCTGGAACGTCGCGATCTCGGCATCCGACAGGTGGCGCTTCCAGTTGAAGCTGGGTGAGCAGTTGTAGGCGAGCAGCTTGCCCGGGAACTCGGCGTGGACCGCCGCGGCGAAGGCGCGCGCCAGCTCGATGTCGGGCTCGCCCGTCTCGACCCAGAGCAGGTCGGCGTAGGGGGCGAAGGCCAGGCCGCGGCTGATGACCGCGTCGATGCCCGGCGTCACGCGGTAGAAGCCCTCGGGCGTGCGCTCGCCGGTGGTGAACGCCTGGTCGCGCTCGTCGACGTCGCTGGTGAGCAGGTCGGCGGCGAGGGCATCCGTTCGGGCGATGATGACGGTCGGGACGCCCGCGACGTCGGCCGCGAGCCGCGCCGCGTTCAGCGTGCGGATGTGCTGCTGGGTGGGCACGAGCACCTTGCCGCCGAGGTGGCCGCACTTCTTCTCGCTCGCGAGTTGGTCCTCCCAGTGGATCGCGGCGGCGCCGGCCTGGATCAGCGACTGAGCGAGTTCGTAGGCGTTGAGCGGTCCGCCGAATCCGGCCTCGGCGTCGGCGACGATCGGGGCGAGCCAGTCCTGCGTGATCTCTCCTTCGCCCGCCGCGGCCTCGGCGTGCTCGAGCTGGTCCTGACGCAGCAGCGCGTTGTTGATGCGGCGCACGACGGCCGGCACCGAGTTCGCCGGGTACAGCGACTGGTCGGGGTAGGTCTGGCCCGCGAGGTTGCCGTCGGCGGCGACCTGCCAGCCCGAGAGGTAGATCGCCTTGAGCCCGGCGCGCACCTGCTGCACGGCCTGGCCGCCGGTGTAGGCCCCGAGTGCGCGGATGTAGTCCTCGGTGTGGAGCAGGTTCCAGAGGTTCTCGGCGCCGCGGTGGGCGAGCGTCGACTCCTCGCGGATGGACCCTCGGATGCGGATGACGTCGGCGGCGGTGTAGGTGCGCTCGACGCCGTCCCAGCGGGGATCGGTGTCCCAGATCTCCTGGAGCTCGGCGGCGGTCTGGACCTGGTCGCCGGCTCGCAGACCTGCGGGGCGGGGTGCGTGCGTCGTCATGGTGTCTCCTTCGGTCGATCCGGCGGCGGTGCCGGGTGGCGTGTGATCAACTGTGGGTGAAGAACGGATGCTTCGATGACGGGGTTCCCTGTGAAGATCGGTCGAAATTCTGTTTCTGTGACAGAATCGCCGTCATGGACCCTTCGACCGGCTCAGGGACCCCGGCGGGAACCGCAGAAGAGACCGACGCCCTCACGATCGGGCGGCGTATCCGCCGTCTGCGCACCGCGCGGGGGATGACCCTCGACGACCTCGCCTCCGCGGTCGATCGTGCGCCGAGTCAGCTGTCGATGATCGAGACGGGCAAGCGCGAGGCGAAGCTGTCGCAGCTCCAGGCGATCGCGCGCGCCCTCGGGGTGACGCTCGACGCTCTGCTCGAGGGCGAGCCGCTCGACGAGCGCAGTGCGATCGAGATCGCGCTCGAACGCGCGATGAAGGGGCAGACGTTCCAGGCGCTCGGCATCGAGCCCTTCCGTATCGCGAAGTCGATGCCGACCGAGGCGCTCACCGCCCTGCTCGCGCTGCACGGCGAGATCGACCGACTCCGTGACGAGCGGGCAGCGACGCCGGAGGAGGCCCGGCGGGCGAACGTCGAACTGCGTCACCTCATGCGCCGGCAGGACAACCACTTCGCCGACCTCGAGCAGAAGGCCGCCGAGATCCTCGACGCGGTCGGCCACCCGGGCGGCCCTCTCACTCAGCGCACGGCATCCGAGATCGCCGCCTATCTCGGCTTCACCCTGCACTACGCGCCTGATCTGCCGCAGACCACCCGCAGCGTCGCCGATCTCGCGCACGGGCGCCTGTACCTGTCGAGCAGCGTGCCGGCCAAGGGCGACGCCCGCACCGCGGTGCTGCAGGCGCTGTCGAGCCGCATCCTCGGGCACTCCGAGCCGCGCAGCTACGCCGAGTTCCTGCGCCAGCGGGTCGAGACCAACTACCTCACCGGTGCGCTGCTGATCCCCGAGGCGCACGTCGTCCCGGCGCTCCGCGACGCGAAGGCGCGACGGGCGATCTCGATCGAAGATCTGCGCGACACCTACTCCGTCTCGTACGAGACGGCCGCGCACCGCTTCACGAACCTCGCGACGCGGCACCTCGGCATCCCCGTGCACTTCCTCAAGGTGCACGAGTCGGGCACGATCACGAAGGCGTACGAGAACGACGACGTGAACTTCCCCGCCGACCGCCTCGGGGCGATCGAAGGGCAGATGTGCTGCCGCAGGTGGACCAGCCGGGTGGTGTTCGACGAGGACGACCGCTTCAATCCCTACTACCAGTACACCGACACCGGCAACGGCACCTACTGGTGCACGGCCAGGGTCGAGGCCTCGAGCGAGGGGCTGCACTCGGTGAGCGTGGGCGTGCGCTTCGACGACACCAAGTGGTTCGTCGGACGCGACACTCCCCACCGCGGAGTCTCGAAGCATTCGGTCGAGGTGTGCTGCCGTCGAGCCCCGGCCGAGCTCGAGGAGCGCTGGCGCGACAACTCCTGGCCGAACGTGAAGACCCCGCGCACGCTGCTCGCGACGCTTCCGACCGGATCGTTCCCGGGCGTCGACACGACCGATGTGTACGAATTCCTCGAGGCGCACGCGCCGGAGTGAGGGTGCTCGTTAGGCTCATCGGACTCGGCGCGATGACGACGCCGGGGAACGATCCGGTCGGAAGCGTCGCGAGCAGCGTGCGCGGGGTCT
>NZ_JBBCRA010000005.1:0-29119 GCF_037149655.1 Microbacterium sp. USHLN272
CGGATGGGACGAACCGCACCCCACTGGCCATGCCCGCATCCGGGAGCGGGGTCGCGGGGACGGGCGGCCCGTCGACTTTCGGGTTCAGGTACGCGTCCCAGATGCGTTGCAGCTGCCCCGCCGTCTCGGGCAGCAGCGACCCGCGGATCGGGATCACCCCGTCCTTCACCCGCCCGAGCACGATCCCCCGGGCGCGCATCGCCTGCTCTTCCGCGGGTTCCGCACCGTCCGGGTCGAGGTAGGTCACGATCACCCGCGACAGGAGCTTGAGATCTTCGGGCGTAGCAGGTGGGCCTGCTTCGAGCCCGCGGCCAGGGCCGGCATTGGCGTCGCCGCATCCATCGGCATCGGTGTCCGCGGCCCCATCCGCACTCTCGACGGCGACGAGCCCGCGCGCGTACTCGGCCAGTTCGGCATCCGCATGCAACCGGTCCGCCACACCGATCCGGACGCCCGCTTGCTCGACAGGTCCGGTCGCCGCGAGCAGCCCCGCGACCCCGACGGCCCCGTTCAGCAGCGCTTCCCGCATCGCGGGCCATCGGGCGGGCAGCATCGCTCCGGAGGAGAAGTCCAGCTCCCGCCGGACGATCTTTCCGGCTTTCACGACCCGTGCCGCCCCCGCCGCGTCCGTACGCAGCACCCGTTGGACGAGTTCGTTCATCGTCCGGCATCCGAACCGTCCGCAGAACGCCAATTCCCCTGATCCCGCCGGGCGTTGATCGACCGATCCGACCGTCTCCACGATGACCGCATCCACCCGACGGGCGACCTCACCCGCGGCCCGGAGCACCTGCATCTTCTCGGCATCCGTCAGCCCCGCCAGCGCGTCCGCGCGCAGCACCGCGGCCAGGTCGGCGGCGACCCGGTCCAGGACTTCGGCGGTGCTGTTCATGCGTCCCAGTCCACCAGTAGCCACCGACATTCCGACACGAAAACCCCAGGCCAAAGCGAGTATCCACGTGAATGGTGGAGAACTCGGGGCAACACGGCACCGGTGCAGAACGAGTGCACATGGGCGGGGCCCTTCGGCAAGCTCAGGGACCCAGCAGCGACAGGGGCGGGGCGGGGCGGGACCCTTCGGCAAGCTCAGGGACCCAACAGCGACAGGGGTGCGGCCCTTCGTCTCGCTGCGCTCGCTCAGGAATCGGAGCGTGAACGGCACGGTCGCCTCGAAAAGTCCATGGGCCCAGCGTCGAGCACGGCGCTCCATCTCGCTGCTCGCTCGCGTCGTGGGAGCCAAGCCCGCCCGCCAGCCCAGTGCCCGCCAGCCCAGCACCAGCCCAGCGCCCGCCCCCGCCCAGCAACCGGGCCCAGCAACCGGGCCCGGCAACCGGGCGCAGCCCCCGCCGTCAGCCCCGCCGTCAGCGCGGTTCGTGGGCGGACAGCGCATCGGCCAGCGCGTCGCGCACCGCTGTGATCGCCGCATCGTCGCGCGACGACGCGCGGGTGGCGGCGAAGATCTCGCGCACGGGCGACCCGGGCAGCTCCCGCAGGCTCACGGTCGTCCGCCCTCCGGTCCACACGAGATCGGGCAGCATCGCGACGGCATGACCGGCGGCGACGAGCCGGGCGTGCGACACGAGATCCGTGGCCTCGAAGCGCACGTCGGGCTCGAACCCCGCGGCCCGGCACTGCTGCACGGCCCATCGCCGCACCGCGGCGCCCTGAGGCTCGAGCACCCACGCCCGATCGCGCAGGTCCTCCAGCCCGTGCGCGGCATCCCCGCGGGGCACGGCCAGTCGGATCGGATCGACGCCGAGCAATGTGCGGTCGATCCCGTCGGCGATCTCCCGCGTGTGGCCGGGGTACTGCTCGGCGACGACTAGGTCGAACGCCCGGGCCTGCAACTCGAAGAGCGCGATCTCGGGCGGCAACTCCACCATCTCGAGGCGGAGCCCCGGCATCCGTTCGGCCAGCAGCGTGAGTGCCGGGGGCACGAGCGCCTCCGCGGCCGTGGGCATGACGGCGATGCGCACCTGCGCCGGCGCCTCCTCCGACAGTTCGGCGCGGGCGGCCTCGTCGAGTTCGAGCGCGCGCGCGGCGTGCGCGGCGAGCAGGCGGCCGCGCGCGGTGAGGCGCACCCGCCGGCCGTCGGGTTCGAGCAGAGCGACCCCGGCCTCGCGCTCGAGCTGCGCGAGCTGCTGCGACACCGTCGAGGGGCTGAACGACAGAGCCGTGGCGACATCGGCGATAGTGCCGCGCAGGTGCAACTCGTGCAGCAGGCGCAGGCGGCGCAGCTCGAACACGGAGACCTCCCGAAAGCATCGAAGACATCGAACAGTACCCATCGTAAACATTCGCTTTTCATAACGGATGCCGCGCCCCACACTGAGAGTCGCACCCACCCGCGCGCGTGCTCGGCGTACGAGCTCAGACGAAGAGGACCCCCGATGACGCAGACCACTCCCGAGACGGCCCCGGCCGAGGCCGCCCCGACCGGCAGCGCAGAGCTCGCCGCCCTCGCCGACGACGCGGTCGCGCTCGTCCAGCGCTGGCTCGTCGAGAGCCGCGAGGTGCCGGCCGACACCGCCGCCAAGCGCCTCGCCGGTGTGCTGAGCGACCCGAACGGCCTCGACTTCACGGTCGGCTTCGTCGACGGCGTCGTGCGCCCCGAAGACCTCAGGGTCGCGGCCGCCAACCTCCGCGATCTCGTGCCGCTCACTCCGGCATTCCTGCCCGGCGCGCTGCGCGGGCTCATCAAGCTCGGCGGCGCACTCGCCCCCGCGTTCCCCGGCGTCGTCGTGCCGATCAGCCGCCGGGTGCTCCGCGGCATGGTGCGCCACCTCATCGTCGACGCCACCGACGCGAAGCTCGGCAAGGCCATCACGCGCATCAAGTCGACCGACGGCGTGCACCTCAACGTCAACCTGCTCGGCGAGGCGATCCTCGGCGAGGAGGAGGCCGCGCGCCGCCTCGACGGCACCCGTCGCCTGCTCGAGCGCAGCGACGTCGACTACGTCTCGATCAAGGTCTCCTCCACCGTCGCCCCGCACAGCCCCTGGGCCTTCGACGACGCGGTCGCGCACGCCGTCGACGCCCTCGCGCCGCTGTACCGCATCGCGGTGAAGCGCGGCAAGTTCATCAACCTCGACATGGAGGAGTTCAAGGACCTCGACCTCACGATCGCGGTCTTCACGACGATCCTCGAGCGCGAGGAGTTCCGCTCGCTCGAGGCCGGCATCGTGCTGCAGGCGTACCTGCCCGACGCCCTCGGTGCGATGATCCGCCTGCAGGAGTGGTCGGCGGCCCGCACGGCCTCCGGCGGTGCGCCGATCAAGGTGCGCGTCGTCAAGGGCGCGAACCTGCCCATGGAGCGCGTCGACGCCGAGTCGCACGACTGGCCGCTCGCCACCTGGCACAGCAAGGAGGCATCGGATGCCTCGTACAAGGCCGTGCTCGACTACGCCCTGCACCCCGACCGCATCGGCAACGTGCGCATCGGCATCGCCGGTCACAACCTCTTCGACATCGCCCTCGCCTGGCTGCTCGCGAACCGGCGCGGCGCCACCGACGGGATCGAGTTCGAGATGCTTCTCGGCATGGCATCCGCGCAGGCCACCGTCGTGCGCCGCACCGTCGGCTCGCTGCTGCTCTACACGCCGGTCGTGCACCCGGCCGAGTTCGACGTCGCGATCGCGTACCTGATCCGCCGCCTCGAAGAGGGTGCGTCGACCGACAACTTCATGTCGGCCGTGTTCGACCTCGACGAGCAGCCCGCGCTCTTCGCCCGTGAGCGCGACCGCTTCCTCGCCTCGATCGCGTCGATGCCGACCGAGGTCCCCGGCTCGAACCGCGTGCAGGACCGCACGCAGGCAGCGCCCGCCGCCCCGCGCGACGGCTTCGAGAACACCCCCGACACCGACCCGAGCCTCGCCGCGAACCGCGCGTGGGGCGACGGCATCCGCTCGCGCATGGAGTCGTCGACGCTCGGCGACGAGACCGTGCGCACGCACACGCTGTCGGATGCCGCGGCCCTCGACACCGTGATCGCCGAGGCCGTCGCCGCAGGCCATGCCTGGCGTGCGCTCGGCGCCGCCGGTCGTGCCGAGATCCTGCACCGTGCGGGCGATGTGCTCGAAGCCCGTCGCGCCGATCTGCTCGAGGTCATGGGCTCGGAGGCCGGCAAGGTGCTCGAGCAGGGCGACCCCGAGGTGTCGGAGGCCATCGACTTCGCGCACTACTACGCCGAGAGCGCGAAGCGCGCCGAGAACATCGCGGGCGCGGAGCACCGTCCCGTCGGGCTGACCGTGGTCACCCCGCCGTGGAACTTCCCCGTCGCGATCCCCGCCGGATCGACGCTCGCCGCCCTCGCGGCCGGCTCCCCGGTCGTGATCAAGCCCGCCGCCCAGGCCGCCCGATCCGGCGCGGTCATGGTCGAGGCGCTGTGGGAGGCCGGAGTGCCCCGCGAGGTGCTGCAGTACGTGCAGCTCGAGGAGCGCGAGCTCGGCACGCAGCTGATCAGCCACCCCGCCGTCGAGCGCGTCATCCTCACCGGCGGATACGAGACGGCCGAGCTGTTCCGCAGCTTCCGCCCCGACCTGCCCCTGCTCGCCGAGACCAGCGGCAAGAACGCGATCATCGTCACCCCCAGCGCCGACCTCGACCTCGCCGCGAAGGACGTCGCCTACTCGGCGTTCGGTCACGCGGGCCAGAAGTGCTCGGCCGCCTCGCTCGTGATCCTCGTGGGCACGGTCGCCGAGAGCGAGCGATTCCGCCGCCAGCTCGTCGACGCCGTCGGCTCCTACAAGGTCGGCGCCCCCAGCGACGGCTCCAGCCGCATCGGACCGCTCATCGCACCCGCCGAGGGCAAGCTGCTCCACGCCCTCACCACGCTCGAGCCCGGGGAGAACTGGGTCATGAAGCCCCAGAAGCTCGACGACGAGGGGCAGTACTGGCGCCCCGGCATCCGTTCGGGTGTCGCGGCCGGCAGCCCGTTCCATCTCACGGAGTACTTCGGACCGGTGCTCGGCATCATGACGGCGAAGACGCTCGAGGAGGCCACGGCCCTCGTCAACGCGATCGACTACGGTCTCACCTCGGGTCTGCACTCGCTCGACGAGGACGAGGTCGCTCAGTGGCTCGCGACCGTGCAGGCCGGAAACCTCTACGTCAACCGCGGCACCACCGGCGCCATCGTGCAGCGTCAGCCCTTCGGCGGCTGGAAGAAGGCCGCCGTCGGCGCCGGCACCAAGGCGGGTGGCCCGAGCTACCTCATCGGCCTGTCCGACTGGGTCGACGCCCCGATCGCCGCGGATGCCCCCACCGATGCCCTGTCGAAGGCCGCGCTCGTCGCCGCCGGCGACCTCTCGGGCGAGGATGCGGCCTGGCTCGCCGGCGCGCTGTCGACCGACGTGGTCGCATGGGCCGCGGAGTTCGGCGCCGTGGTCGACGCGACCGGTCTCGAGACCGAGCAGAACGCCCTGCGCTACGACGCCGTGCCCGTCACGGTGCGCATCGAGGACGCGACGACCGTGCACGCGATCCGCGCCCTCGCGGCCGGACTCCGCACGGGAGCCGCGCTCACGGTGAGCGCGGCGGCCGACCTCCCGGCATCCGTGTCGTCGTGGCTGCGCGCCGCCGGCGTCACGATCGCGGTCGAGAACGGCACCGCCTGGACCGCCCGCGCCGCTCGCCTCGCGCAGACCGGCGGACGCATCCGTCTCGTCGGAGGCAGCATGGCCGACACCGCGGCCCGCACCGGCGGCTCCCCGGCCGTCGCCGTCTACGGCCAGCCGGTCCTCACCGCCGGTCGCATCGAGATGCTCCCGTACCTGCGCGAGCAGGCCGTGTCGGTCTCGGCGCACCGCTTCGGCACCCCGCGCCGCTACGAGATCCCCACGCTCACGGCCTGACCCGCGCACGTTCGAAGGCCCGCCCCGTCACGACGGGGCGGGCCTTCGTCGCGTTCCACCGCGTTCCCGGCCCACGCCGCCGGGGCGGGTGTAGGCTCGCCGGGTGATGTTGTCGAGAAGCGTCCGGGTGGCGCAGGCAGGAGCCGCAGGCGCGCACAGCGCCGCGGGCAGAGGCTGACGATCGGCCGGAGGCGGATGCCGTCTCCGGTGCTTCATCGTTCCCTCCACCTCCACTTCTCGACTCGTCCTTCCGCGGCGAGCATCAGACGAAAGCATCCACTCCCATGCGTCCCATCGACGAGCGCGCCATCCGCGCCTCCTTCCGCAACGCCTCCCGCAAAGAGGTCTCCGACCTGAACCTGCCCGCCGGTTTCGCCGACATCGATTTCGACCGGATCGACTATCTCGGCTGGGTCGACCCCAAGGCGCCGCGTCGCGCCTACGTGATCACCGAGGTGGACGGCGAGTTCACCGGCGCCCTGCTGCAGCAGGCCGAGCAGCGCGTGATCGCCCGCGCCCAGTGCTCGTGGTGCGAGGACGTCACGCTCCGCAACGACGTGCAGCTGTTCACCGCGCGCAAGGCCGGGCCGGCCGGTCGCAAGGGCGACACGATCGGCACCCTGGTGTGCGCGAACTTCGGATGCTCCGAGAACGTGCGCCGGCTGCCCCCGCTCGCCTACGAGGGCTTCGACCGCGAGCTCGCCCGCGATCTGCGCATCGTGAAGCTGGGCGAGCACGTGCGCGCCTTCCTCGCCGGCCTCGACGCCTGAGGGAGTCTCGTGCGGGGACGCTTCGACAGGCTCAGCGACCCGCTGTCCGAGCGGGGTCCCTGAGCCTGTGGAAGGGCACCCCCGCTCAGGGGGCCGTGACGATCTCGATGGTCGTCACGGCCTCCTCGTGGTCGCACGCCTCGCCGACCCAGAGACGGATCCGCCCGGGCTCGACCCGGCGCACGCCGTCGCGCCCGGTGAAGGCGAGGCGCTCGGTGGGCACGTCGAACGTGACGCGCCTGCTCTCACCGGCGGCCAGCCCGATCCGCTCGAATCCGATCAGCTGAGCCACGGGGCGCACGACGCTCGCGACCTCGTCGTGCGCGTAGAGCTGCACGACGTCGACGCCGTCACGTCCTCCGACGTTGTTCACCTCGACCGCGACGCGGAACGAGGCGCCGGCGACGACCGTCGCATCGGCCTCGATCGCCGTGTGCGTGAACGACGTGTAGCCGAGTCCGAACCCGAAGGGGCGAACGGGTGTGGGGTCGACGCTCGTGATGTCGGTGCGTCCGCCGAGCACGGGGTGCAGGTACGAGTAAGGCTGCGCTCCGGCGGAACGCGGCAGGGAGACGGGCAGACGCCCCGACGGGTCGACGCGTCCGGTGAGCAGGCGTGCGAGCGCGGGGGCGCCCTCCTCGCCGGGGAAGAACGTCTGCAGCACCGCAGCCGGCCGGCGCGCGGCCGGGGCCTCCTCCGAGACGCGGGCCGCCGCGGGGGAGTTCACGGCACCGAGACCCGCGGATGCTCCGCCCGGCGTCGCACGCGTCGGCAGCGCCCAGTCCAGGGCGTAGGGGCGACCCGTCATGGCGACGAGCACCACGGGCGTGCCGGTCTCGACGATCGCCTCGACGAGTTCCCGCTGCACGCCCGGCAGATCGAGGGTGTCGACGTCGTTGCCCTCGCCGACCGTTCCGCGGCCGAACAGCCCCGCGCGGTCGCCCACGACGACCACGGCGAGATCCGCGGCTCGCGCGGTGGCGACGGCATCCGCGATCCCGCTGCGGTCGTCGCCTTCGGCGGCGCCGCCGACCGCGTGCGTGACGGTCGCGTCCGGCAGCTCGGCGCGCAGGGCCTCGAGCACCGTCGGCAGGGCGATGCCGGCGGGCGTCGTGGGGTGGTGGGCGAGCACGTGGTTGACGAAGGAGTAGCAGCCCATCAGCGCCTCGGTGCTGTCGGCATTGGGGCCGATCACGGCGATGCGCCTGGTGGGGTCCGCGACCAGGGGCAGGATGCCGTCGTTGCTCAGCAGCACGATCGACTCCTCCGCGAGCTCGCGGGCGAGAGCGCGGTGCGCGGGGGAGTCGAGATCGACGGCCGTCGGCGGAGCGGTGGTGAAGTCGGCGTCGAGCAGCCCGAGCTCCTCCTTCTGCGCGAGCACACGACCGACCGCGCGATCGAGCAGCTCTTCGGCGAGCGTGCCCTGGCGCACCTGCGCCGCGAGCGTGGTGTACGCGTCGGGCGAGGGGAGCTCGACGTCGATGCCGGCGGTGAGGGCCAGAGCCGCGGCCTCGGACGAGTCGGCGGCGATGCGGTGCATCGAGCGCAGGAAGTCGACGGCGAAGTAGTCCGACACCACCACACCGTCGAACCCCCACCGCTCGCGCAGGATGTCGTCGAGGTAGTGCGCGTCGGCCGCCACCGGGATGCCGTCGATGTCGGTGTACGAGTTCATGACGCTGCGCACTCCGCCCTCGCGCACGGCCATCTCGAACGGCGGCAGCAGCACGTCCTCGATCTCGCGCCCACCGGCGTGCACCGGAGCGTGGTTGCGCCCGGCGCGCGACGCCGAGTACCCCACGAAGTGCTTGAGCGTCGCGTGCACGCCCTGCGACTGCATGCCGCGCACGTAGGCGGTGCCGATCACGCCGACGACCAGGGGGTCCTCGGCGATGCACTCGTCGACGCGCCCCCACCGCGGATCGCGCACGACGTCGAGCACGGGGGCCAGCCCCTGGTGGATGCCGAGCGTGCGCATCGACGAGCCGATCGCCGCGCCCACCCGCTCCACGAGCGCCGGGTCGAACGACGCTCCCCAGGCGAGTGGCGTCGGATACGTCGCCGCCTGCCATGCCGCGAGGCCGGTCAGGCACTCCTCGTGCACGAGCGCGGGAATGCCGAGGCGGGTCTCGCGCTGCAGGCGGGCCTGCTCCGACCACAGCCATGCGGCGCGCTCGCCGGGGTCGACGGGGCGGGTGCCGTAGACGCGCGTGAGGTGGCCGATGCCGTGCGCGGTGGCCTCTTCGTAGCGCGTCGAGGTCTTCTTCTCGCCGGCCATCGGGGCGACGACCTCGTCTCCCTGGTCGACCCAGAAGCCGACCAGCTGTGCCTGCTTCTCATCGAGGGTCATCTCGGCGAGGAGCGCGGCGACGCGCGGCGAGAGGGGCGGGCGCGGGGTCTGCGTCGACGCGGTGGGCGTCGAGCGCGCAGTGGTGTCGTGTGACACGATGATCTCTTTCCGTACGGAGTGCGATGGGGCGCCGATGGCGCGTTCAGCCCTTGACGGCACCGGTCAGCCCGCCCACGATGCGACGCTCGAACAGACTGAAGAAGATGAGCGCGGGGATCATCGACAGCGACGTGAACGCGAGCACTTTGGCCGTGTCGACCGAATACTGCGACGAGAACGACTGCACGCCGAGCGGGAGGGTGAACGCCGAGGCGTCGTTGAGGATGAACAGCGGCAGCAGGTAGCCGTTCCAGCTGCCGATGAACGCCAGGATGCCGGTGGTGATGACCCCCGGCAGAGACAGCGGCAGCACCATGCGCCAGAAGAAGCCGATGCGGCTGCAGCCGTCGATGAAGGCGGCCTCCTGGATCTCGTCGGGGATCGCCCGGAGGAACGGCACGAGGATGATGATCGTGGTGGGCAGGGCGAAGGCGATCTGCGGGAGGATCACGCCCCCGAGGGAGTTCATCAGGCCGAGGTTGCGCACCACGATGTACAACGGCGTGATCGCGACCGTCAACGGGAACATGAGCCCCGCCGCGAAGAAGGCGTAGAGCACGCCGCGACCGGCGAACCGGTAGCGGGCCAGCACGTAGGCGGCCATGAGTCCCAGCGCGACCACCCCGGCGGTGGTGGCGACCGCGACGATCGTCGAGTTCAGCACCTGACGCCAGAAGATCCCTCCGGTGATCACGTCGAGGTAGTTCGAGAACACCCACGGCTGCGGGAGACCGGAGGGGTCGGTCGTGATCTGCGCGTTCGTACGGAAGCCGCCGATGACGATGTACGCGATCGGGGCGAGCATGAGCCCGACGACGATCAGCGCCACGAAGTACACGGTCGGGTGCGCCCAGGGCAGGCGGGGACGGGCGGAGCGCCCGGTGCGCCCGGGACGCTGCGTCACGAGCAGCGAGGTGGCGGTCATCGGTTCTTCCTCTTCTTCTTCGCGGAGGCGGGCCCGGTGAGGGCGCCCTCGGTGTCGCGCTTGAGCACGGCGCGCTGATAGATGAGGGCGACCACGAGCGAGATCAGGAACAGCACGACGGCGACGGCGTTGCCGTAGCCGAAGTTGCCGGCGTTGCGGCCCTCGCCGACCATGTACGTGGCCATGGTCGAGGTGCCGGCGGTCGAGGCGATGTACTGCCCCCAGATGATGTAGACGAGATCGAACAGCTGCAGCGAGCCGATGATCGACAGGAAGGCCCAGATGCGCAGCGTCGGGGCGAGCAGCGGCAGCGTGATGCGCCACTGGATCTGCCAGTACGAGGCCCCGTCGATCGCGGCCGCCTCGTGCAGCTCCTCGGGAATCCCCTGGAGGCCCGCGAGGAAGAGGATCACGGCGAACCCCACGTACTTCCAGGTGATGATGACCATCAGCGTCCAGATCGCGATGTCGGGATTCGACAGCCAGTCCGCCGCCAGCCACCCGAGACCCGCGTTCTCGAGCAGGGCGTTGAAGGCGCCGCTGGTCTGGAGCATCAGGCTCCATCCGGTGCCGACGACGACCTCGGAGATCACGTAGGGGATGAAGATGAGCACGCGGATCAGCGACTGCCCGCGCATGCGCCGGTTGAGCAGCAGTGCGAGCAGGATCGCGGCCGGGCCCTGCAGCACGAGCGACATCACCA
The DNA here is from genome assembly GCF_037149655.1 of Microbacterium sp. USHLN272. Taxonomy (NCBI): domain Bacteria; kingdom Bacillati; phylum Actinomycetota; class Actinomycetes; order Micrococcales; family Microbacteriaceae; genus Microbacterium; species Microbacterium sp. USHLN272. The sequence continues at coordinate 10,700 of NZ_JBBCRA010000005.1, forward strand.
GGATGAAGCCGTTGTGCGCCAGGGCGTCGTGGAACAGCGGGTCCTGCAGGATCGTCAGATAGTTCTTCAGACCCACGAAGTCGGTGGGAGCCCCGTATCCCTGCCAGCTGAAGAAGCCGTAGTAGGCGGCCATCAGCACGGGGAAGATGACGAAGGCGAGGAAGACGACCAGGGCGGGCCCGGCCAGAAGGATCACTTCCAGCCGGGCGGCCGCCTCACGCCTTCGCAGCGGCATCCTGGACAGCCTTGACGATGTCTTCCGGTGATCCCTGACCCGCGAGCATGTCGACGACGGCGACGTTGAGGGCGTTGCCGACGTTCTGGCCGTAGACGGTGTCGAGCCACTGCGACGCGTACGGCGCGGCGTTGTAGGCCTCGAGGATCGACTGCAGATACGGCTCGGTCACGGCCTGCTGCGCCACCGTGTTCACCGGCGGGGCGTTGAACGCGGTGTAGTAGGCGGTCTGCACCTCGGCCGACCCGAGGTAGTTCAGGAAATCGACGCAGGCGTCCGGAGCATCGACCGAGCACGAGTACCCGTCGACGCCGCCCATCATCGAACCGGGCTCGCCCTCGCCGCCCTCGATCTCGGGGAACGGGAACCAGGCGAGGTCGGCGAGCGGCTGCTGGTCGGGCGTGAGGGAGCCGATGACGCCGGGGTTCCAGGCGCCCATCAGCTCCATGCCGGCCTGGTGGTTCGCGATGAGTCCGGCCGAGCTGCCCGCGCCCTGCTGGGCCGTGGTCGTGAGGAATCCGGAGTTGAACGGCTCGGTCGCGGCGAAGGCCTCGAGATCCTCGCCCGCGCGCACCCAGCAGTCGTCGTCGAAGTTCATCTCGTCGGCGGCCTTCGCCAGCGTGTCGGCGCTGCACTCGCGCAGGGCCATCCAGTAGTACCAGTGCGCGGCGGGCCAGGCGTCCTTCGCGCCGAGCGCGATGGGTTCGATGCCGGCGGTGCGCAGCGCGGCCGTCGCGTCCTCGAGCTCGGACAGCGTCGTGGGGTTCTCGGTGATGCCGGCCTCGTCGAAGAGGTCCTGGCTGTAGAACAGTCCGCCGGGCAGCACGGCGACGGGCATCGCGTAGATCTTGTCGTCGAGACTGCTGGCCGAGAACGCGGCGGCGGGGATCTCGTCGGTCACGGCATCCGACAGCGAACCGGTGAGGTCCTTGAGCTGACCGGCCTTGACCATCGCGGCCATCTTGCCGCCTCCGCGCTGCAGGAAGATGTCGGGCGCATCGCCGGAGTTGAGCGCGGTCTGGAGCTTGCCGTCGAGATCTTCGTTCTGGATCGACTGGACGGTGATCGAGACGCCGGGGTTGGCCTCCTCGAAGTCGGCGACCGTCTTCTCCCAGAACTCGACGCCGGGGCCGGTGGTCGAGTTGTGCCACAGGGTCATCGACGAGCCGTCGCCGTCGCCGCCGTCGGGGGTGCCGCCGGTGCATCCGCTCAGGACGAGCGCGCCGACGGCGGTCAGTGCCGCCGCGGCGGCGAGGGAGTGCCTTCTGCTGTTCATGTGATCGTTCTCCTCATCGAGAGTGTGTGCATCCGCACCGATGCGGACGCTCGCGGCAGCAGGGTGAGACCGCGTCGCAGAGCAGTCTCTTGCCGGAGATGATGGGCGTCAAACGTTTTCGAAAACAGTTTCCGAAAGCCCGACCTGTGCGGATACGATGGGCGCTCATGAGCGGGCGGACCACGATCCACGACGTCGCGAAGGCGGCGGGAGTCTCGGTCTCGACCGTGTCGAAGGCCGTGAACGGCCGGTACGGCATCGCCGACGCCACGGTGCGTCGTGTGCTCGACGCGGTGCGCGAACTCGGCTACGAATCGAGCCTCGTGGCCAGCAGCATGCGCGCGCGGCGCACCGGCGTGATCGGGGTGCTGCTCGCCGACTTCGAGCCCTTCAGCGCCGAGATCCTCAAGGGCGTCGGCGCCGCGGTGCACGACACGGCGTTCGACCTGCTCGCCTACAGCGGGTCGCATCAGGGCGCGGGGGAGGGGTGGGAGCGCCGATCGCTGAGCCGCCTCTCCGGCACCCTCATCGACGCCGCGATCATGGTGACGCCGACGATCGTGAACGCCGCCACGGAGATCCCGGTGGTCGCCGTCGACCCGCACACCGGCCGCGCCGATCTGCCGACGGTCGAGTCCGACAGCTTCGGCGGCGCACTGACCGCGACGCGTCATCTGCTCGAGCTCGGTCACCGTCGCATCAGCTTCCTCGGCGGGCGCCCCGACCTGCGCTCCGCGGGCCTGCGCGACGCCGGCTATCGACGCGCGCTTCGCGATGCCGGCCTGCCCGTCGACCCCGACCTCATCCGTCCCGGCCTCTACGAGTGGCAGACCACCCGGGACTCGGCGCGCGTGCTGCTCGCCGGCCCGGATCGGCCGACGGCCGTGTTCGCCGCGAACGACCTCTCGGCGATCGCCGTGATCGACGTCGCCCGCGAGATGGGCATCCGGGTGCCCGAGGACCTCTCCGTGATCGGCTTCGACGACGTGCCCGAGGCATCGCGCCGCGCACAGCCGCTGACGACGATCCAGCAGCCGATGCGCCGACTCGGCTCGGTCGCGGCCGAGATGGTGTTCTCGCTGCTCGCCGGCGAGCAGCTCGACGAGCTCCACGTGACCCTGCCGACCCGACTGGTCGTGCGCGGGACGACGGCCCCGCCGCCGGAGTCGCCGGGGCGCTGAGCCCGTCTCGTGCGAGACCCTCCGTCAGCCCCCGGTGACCGCGCGCACGTGCGCCATGGCCGGGCCCTCGAGCGTGTCCGACAGCCAGGCGAACTCGGCGAAGCTGCGGGTGCCCGGCCAGTCGGCGGGCAGCATCGACGGGGGCAGACCCGGGTCGAGGTAGGGGAGCGTGCGCCAGCGGTCGAGCAGGTGGACGTACGCGGCGAAGGGCTCGGCGGGCAGCGTCGTGAGCGACTCCTGGAACCGGCGGTGCTCGTCGGCGAGCGCGTCGAGATCCCACCAGGATGCCGCCGATTCGGCCGGCGTGCGATCCGTCACCGGCATCCCGGCGGGGAAGAGTGTGACCCACGCCCGCGCCCCGACCTCGTCGACGATCTGCCGCACCTCGTCCTGCAGGTGCCCGGGGCAGACCCACAGGGCGGAGGACACGACCCCCGCGCCGATCCAGTGCAGGCGACGGCGCAGCTGATGCCGCACCGCCCGCTCGGTCTCGGGGATCGAGAACGACACGAGGCACCAGGGATCGGCATCCGTCATCTGCCGCATCGCGAAGATGCGCCGATCGCCGCGCTGCAGCATCGCCAGAGCGGCCGGGTTCAGGCGGTACCCGACGGCGTCGCGCCGCTCGGCCAGCAGCAGGCCCTTCTGCTTGAGGCGCGCGATGCCGGTGCGGGCCTGCGCGGCTTCGATCCCGAGATCACCGGCGAGCGAGACGAGATCGGCCGTCGAGATCCAGCCGAGCGGCCGCAGGAACAGGCCCACGACCGTGCGCAGCAGTGACGCCGTGCTGCCGGGGCGCGCGTCGATGTCGTCGACGACGGATGCCGCCACCCCCGCGCCCTCCGCCGTCACCGTCATGCGCGCAGCGCGTCGCGCACCGCCAGCACGCCGGTCACGGTCTCGATGTGCGAGGTGCTCAGCGGGGACAGGCCCAGGCGGATGCCGTCGGGGAACCGGAAGTCGGGGATGACGCCCTCCGCCCAGAGCTTCTGCGTGACCTCCCGGAAGTCGGGGTGCCCGATCGTGACGTGCCCGCCGCGCAGGTCGGCGTCGCGCGGGCTGAGCAGCCGCACCCCGAGCGGGGCGAGCTGCTCGTCGAACGCGCGCACCGCGAGGTCGGTCAGCGAGCGGGACTTCGCGCGCACCGCATCGATGCCGGACTCCTCGATCAGGTCGAGCATCCCCTGCATCGCCAGCATCGAGGTGACCGGCGGCGTGCCGCTGAGCAGCTGCCGGATGTCGCCGGCGGGCACGTACTCCGGCCCCATGGCGAAGATGTCGGCGGCGCTCCACCAGCCCTGGATCGGCTGGCGCAGCGTGCCCTGGTGCGCACGGTTGAGATAGGCGAATGCCGGTGAGCCGGGGCCGCCGTTCAGGTACTTGTAGGTGCAGCCGACCGCCATGTCGACGCCCCACGCGTCGAGGTGCATCGGAACGACGCCCGCCGAGTGGCAGAGGTCCCACATCATGAGCGCGCCCGAGGCGTGCACGGCATCCGTGATCGCGGGCATGTCGGCCAGCGCGCCGGAGCGGTAGTCGACGTGGCTGAGCGAGACGAGCGCGGTGCGCTCCGACACGACGGCGACGACGTCGGCGACGCTCACGCCGAGCACGGGGTCGGGCTCGATCCAGCGCAGCGTCATACCCGTCTCGGCGGCGACGCCCTCGGCGAGGAATCGGTCGGTGGGGAAGTTGCCCGCCTCGATCACGAGCTCGGTGCGGGTCGGGTCGGCGGCGGCCGCGGCGCGCATCAGTTTGTAGATGAGCACGCTGGTCGAGTCGGCGACGACGGTCTGACCGGATGCCGCGCCCAGCGCGACGCGGCCGATGCGGTCGCCGAGCTCCATCGGCAGTGCCATCCACTGCTCGTCCCACGACCGGATGAGGCGCGTGCCCCAGTCCTCGCGCACGAAGGCCGCGAGCCGCTCGGGGATGTCGCGCAGGGGGCGGCCGAGCGAGTTCCCGTCGAGGTAGGCGTCGACGCCCGGGGCATCGGCGAAGGCGTCGAGGTGCGCCGCGAGCGGATCGGCGGCGTCGAGGGCGCGGGCGTGCTCGAGAAGGGCGGAGTCGAGAACGGCGGAGTCGTGGAGGTCGGTCATGTCACACCTTCAGGTCTTCGGGGAGGAGGGGGCGGGCGAGGAGCGGGTCGGGGGAGGTGCCGGGCGCTCCGGGGATGACGAGCGGTCGGGCGCCGGGGTCGCGCGGGTCGAGCGGTGCCAGCGCCCGCAGCAGGGCGGCGTCGTCGAGACCGGCGTCGCGGAGCGCCGCGATCTCGCCCGGGTTCAGACCGACGGGTGTCGGGCCGTTGCCCATGTCGGTGCCGTAGAGCACCGCGCCCCCGGCGGCGTGGAAGCGTCGCACGTTCCCGACCGCGACCGCGCGGGTCGCGTCGTCGTGCACGGCGAGCGTCGAGATCCACGCGACGGATGCCGCCTGCGCGGCGATCTCGTCGTCGTCGAGCACCTCGGTGAAGGGAGCATGCGCGAGGCGCGCGACGCCGAGTCGGGCGAGGCGCTGCGCCTCGCCCGGTCCCTCCGCGTGAGCGGTGACGGCGAGGCCGTGGGTCCGCGCGAGGTCGACGATCGTGCGGATGAGCTCGTCGCCGAACACCGGGCCCGCGGTCGTGTTGCTGGCGACCTTGAGGCACCGGGCACCGGCATCCGCCATCTCGTCCACCGCCTCGGCGGCCTGCGCCGCGTCGTTGATCTCGCGCACCGAACCCGCCGGGGCCCACGCGCGGTCGGAGGGGTAGCCGCCCGGGGCCGTGAGGAAGGCGCCGGCGTAGTCGAGACGCACGGGGGCGAGCGTCTCGCCGAGCCGTGCGATCTCGGTCACGTTCGCCCCGAGGTCGATGACGCGGCCGAGCGTCGAGGCGGCGAGTCCCGAGGGGTCGACGAGCTGCAGGTGCACGTGGTGGTCGGTGAACCCGCCCGTCACGACGCCGTCGAGGCGGGGGAGGTGGTCGGCCGGGGTCGCATCGCGCACGAGCATCCGATCGCCCGACGTCTCGATCACGCCCTCGCGCCATTCCTCGCCGTCGAAGAAGGTCGTCGCCCTCATCAACTGCCGATCTCGGTGCGCACGGCGTAGAGCTCGGGGAAAAACGTCAGATCGAGCGCGCGCTGCAGGAAACCGACGCCGCTGGAGCCGCCGGTGCCGACCTTCATGCCGATCGTGCGGGCCACGGTCTTGAGATGGCGGAAACGCCAGAACTGGAAGTTGTCCTCGAGGTCGACGAGGTCTTCGCACGCCTCGTAGAGATCCCAGTACCGGCTCGGGTCCTGGTAGATCTCGCGGATCGCGGGCACGAGCTCGGGCGTCATCCGGTAGGGCTCCCGCACATCGCGGTCGAGGATCTCGGCGGGGATCGGCAGCCCACGGCGGGCGGCGAAGCGCAGGAACTCGTCGTACAGGGTCGGCTTCTCCCACTCGGCGGTGAGCAGTGCGAGGTTGGCGGGGTGATCGCGGAAGACGCCCAGCATCTTCTCGTTCTTGTTGCCGAGGGCGAACTCGACCGCACGGTACTGCACCGACTGGAAGCCCGAGGAGTTGCCCAACGCGCCGCGGAACTGCGCGTACTCGGTGGGGGTGAGGGTCGCGAGCACCGCCCACTGCTGGGTCATGACGTCCTGGATGCGCTTGACGCGGGCAATGCGCTTGAGGGCCTCGCGCAGGTCGTCGCGGGCGAGCAGTTCACGCGCCGACGAGAGCTCGTGCAGCAGCTGCTTGAGCCACAGCTCGGTGGTCTGGTGCTGGATGATGAACAGCATCTCGTCGTGGTGCTCGGGGGTGCTCACCGGGCGCTGCGCCGTGAGCAGCTGGTCGAGCCCGAGGTACGACCCGTAGGTCATCTTGCCTTCGAGGTCGGTCACGATCCCGCCCTCGAGCGCACGCGTGTTCGCGGCGGTGGCGTTCTCGGCGGGGGTGGCCTGCGTGGCCGGGGTGCTCTCGGGATTCGGGCTCTCGACGCTCATGGGGCAAACATATAACGAATGTGCCGTTCGTCACAATGATGAAATGTCAAGGGGTCGGGGTGATTCGCGTACGGCCGCTACCGTCGAGGGATGGGTGACCGCATCGACGCGCGCAGTTTCACGCGCCAGGACCGTACGAAGTTCCGCGCCAAGACCGAGCAGTGCCTCGACGCGCTCGCCGAGATGCTCGCCGATGGACGCTTCGACGGAGCGTTGCCTCAACTCGGCCTCGAGATCGAGCTCAACCTCGTCGATCGCGCCGGGGATCCGGCCATGGCCAACGAAGCGGCGCTGGAAGCGATCGCCAGCCCCGCGTTCCAGACCGAACTCGGCCGGTTCAACATCGAGGTCAACGTCGCGCCGCGCCCGATCGGCGGAGGGCGCACGCGCGATCTCGAGACGTCGCTGCGCAACGCCATCGACGAGGCGGATGCCCGGGTGCAGGCGGCGACCGGCAATGCGATCGCGATGATCGGGATGCTGCCCACCCTCGACGAGCACCACTTCACCGAGCGCTGGATCTCGGAGGATCCGCGCTACAGCCTGCTCGGCCAGCAGGTGCTCGCCGCGCGCGGGGAGGACATCGAGCTGAAGCTGGACGGCGTACCGCTGCCGGGCCGCCCCCGCGAGAGCCTCGACATCGTGACCGACACGATCCTTCCCGAGGCCGCCTGCACCTCGGTGCAGTTGCACCTGCAGGTCGAGCCGGACTCCTTCGCGCCGTACTGGAACGCGGCGCAGGCCATGGCCGGGGTGCAGGTCGCGCTCGCCGCCAACTCCCCGTTCTTCGCGGGACGCGCCCTATGGCACGAGACCCGCATCCCGATGTTCGAGCAGGCCACCGACACCCGCTCGCAGGAGCTGAAGAATCAGGGCGTGCGCCCGCGCGTGTGGTTCGGGGAGCGCTGGGTCACCTCGATCTTCGACCTCTTCGAGGAGAACTCGCGGTACTTCCCGGCGCTGCTGCCGGCCGTCACCGACGAGGACCCCTTCGCGGAACTCGCCGCCGGCCGCGCGCCCTCCCTCGCCGAGCTGCGCATGCACAACGGCACGGTGTACCGCTGGAACCGACCCATCTACGACACGGTCGACGGCACCGCCCACCTGCGTGTCGAGAACCGCGTGCTGCCCGCGGGGCCGACGGTCGTGGACGTGCTCGCCGACACGGCCTTCTACTACGGTCTCGTGCGCACGCTCGCCGAGGCGGATCGTCCGCTGTGGACGCAGATGAGCTTCGATGCCGCGGCCGAGAACCTGCGGGCGGGCGCGCGCGACGGGATCGAGGCGCGACTCTACTGGCCCGAGGTGGGCTGGGTCGGCGCGCGCGAGCTCGTGCTGCGGCGACTGCTGCCGATGGCCGCCGAGGGGCTCGACGCGTACGGTGTCGACCCGGCGGCACGCGATCGGTACCTCGGCATCATCGAGCAGCGCTGCGTGACCGGGCGCAACGGGGCGACCTGGCAGCGGGGCAGCGTCGCGGCGCGGGAGCGCGCGGGGCAGACCCGGGCGGAGGCGCTGCACGGCATGCTCGGCGACTACCTTGAGCTCGCCCGGGCCGGGGAGCCGGTGCACACCTGGGAGTGAGGGGATCCTCTATCTCCTGCGGTGGCCCGCCGTTCAGAGTGCGGGCGTGCGCGGCGGGGGCGTGCGGCGCTCGCCGGGTGCTCCGGATGCCTCGAACGCCGCCGCGAGCCGCAGCAGGCGCGCGTCGTCGTAGGCGCGGCCGACGAAGGTGAGTCCGATCGGCATGCCGATGTCGTCGAGGAGCCCCATCGGCACCGTGACGGTCGGGATGCCGAGGTGACGGATGGCGAGGTTGCCGTTCGCGATCCAGGTTCCGTTGCGCCAGCCGAGGTCGGCGGATGCCGGGTCGACGTCCATGTCGGCGGCGCCGAGGTCGGCGACGGCGGGGAAGACGACGGCGTCGAGGCCGAGGCCGTCCATCCACTGCTCGAGATCGCGGCGCCGGGTCTCCTCGAGCCCGCGGAGACCCTCGGGCAGCTCGGGCATGTCGTCGGGGCCGGTGCCGGGATGCGCCCGCACCCAGTCGGGGTACTCGGCGATGTCGTCGTCGAAGCCGGTATAGCGGTCGGGCAGCGCGCCGTCCGGGTGCGGGAAGATCGTGGACCCGTCGATGCCGGTCAGTGAGTCGAGGGCGGGGTCGCCGTTGGCCCGCAGGAAGTCCTCCCACGCCCACGCCGAGAGATCGACGATCTCGCGGTGCAGGTAGGCGGGCGAGACGAGCCCGCGCGTCGCGATCGTCGGGGCGCCGGGGCGGTCGCCCTCGTAGTTCGACACCACGGGGAAGTCGACCTCGACCACGGTCGCCCCCGCCGCCTCGAGGTCGCGGCGCGCTGCCGCCCAGCGAGTGAGGACCGAGGGGCGGGTGTCGATGCGCCGACCGGTCGGCCCGCCGACCCCGGGGTGCGCGGCGGTGCCCGCGTCGGGATCGGCGTCGATGTACATGCGGGGGATGCCGATCCGGATGCCGGCGAGGGGGTTCGCGCGGTCGGAAGGGGGCGTGCCGGTCGCGGCGAGCGTGCCGGTCGCGGCGAGCGCCGGATAGGAGGCGGGACGCACCGCGGAGGCGGCCGGGATCGGCACCCACGGCTGCGTGCGCCAGAAGTCTCCGCGCGTCTCGGCGTCGTCGGCGACGATGACGTCGAGCACCTCGAGCAGATCGGCCATCGTGCGAGCGTGCGGCACGACGACGTCCATCGTGGGTACGAGGGGCCAGTTGCCGCGCACCGAGATCACGCCGCGCGAGGGCGTGTACGCGCAGAGGGCGTTGTTCGTCGCCGGACCTCGACCGCTCGACCAGGTCTCCTCGGCCAGACCGAAGGCGGCGAAGCTCGCCGCGGTAGCGGTGCCCGAGCCGTTCGACGATCCGGAGGCGAAGGGCGCGGTGAGCCATTGCGCGCTGTACGGACTCTCGGCGCGTCCGTAGACCCCGCGCTGCATGCCGCCGTTCGCCATCGGCGGCATGTTGGTGAGTCCGAGGCAGATGGCCCCGCCGGCCCGCAGCCGCTCGATGGTGAACGCGTCGCGCTGGGCGACGAGCCGCGCGAAGGCCGGGCTGCCGGCGGCGGCGGTGAGCCCCTGCACGAGGTAGCTGTCCTTGGCCGTGTAGGGGATGCCGTCGAGCGGGCCGAGGGTCTCGCCGCGCGCCCGGCGCTCGTCGGATGCCGCCGCCTCGGCGCGGGCCTCCGGGTTGCGCACGACGACCGCGTTCAGTGCGGTGGGCGTGCCCGGGCCGTCATAGGCGTCGATGCGGGCGAGATAGGCGTCGACGAGGTCGACCGCCGTCGCCGCTCCCGCGTCGAGGGCGCGCCGCAGGTCGGCGATCGACGCCTCGACGACATCGATCATGCGAGTGCGCCCGTGGGTGAGAACTGCCCGAGCGCCGGCTGCTGCTGGGTGATGCAGTGGATGCCGCCCCCGCGGTCGAACAGCGGTCGTGCATCGACGGTCACGACGCGTCGGCCGGGATAGGCCTCGGCGAGGATCTCGCGCGCCACGGCGTCCGCCCGTTCGTCTCCGAACCCGCAGGCGACCACGCCGTCGTTCGTCACGAGATGGTTGACGTAGCTCCAGTCCACGAAGCCCTCGTCATCGCGCAGCGTGGAGGGCGCGGGGAGATCGATCACCTCGAAGCTGCGGCCGGCGGCATCCGTCTGCTCGGCGAGGTGCGCCCGCAGCTCGCGCGTCACCGCGTGGTCGGGGTGCGCGGGATCGTTCTGCGCGTGCAGCAGCAGGCGCCCGGGCGAGACGATCGTCGCCACGATGTCGACATGCCCGTTGGTGCCGAAGTCGTCGTAGTCGCGAGTGAGGCCGCGCGGCAGCCAGACCGCCTTGGTCGCCCCGATCGTGCGCAGCATCTCGGCCTCGACGCGCTGCCGGTCGGCGTAGGGATTGCGGCGCGGGTCGAGCTGCACGGTCTCGGTGAGCAGCACGGTGCCCTGGCCGTCGACGTGGATCCCGCCGCCCTCGTTCACGAGGGTCGAGCTCACGAGCTCGGCGTCGACGCCGCGTGCGATGATGCGGGCGTGCTGCGCGGCCGCCGCCCAGTCGGCCCACTCCGGGTCGCCCCAGCCGTTGAAGATCCAGTCGACCGCGCCGAGCGCCTCGGGACGTTCGTCGTCGATCACGAAGGTCGGCCCGGAGTCGCGCATCCAGAACTCGTCGACCGGTGCCTCCACGATCTCGACACCCGCTCCCAGCATCCGTCTCGCCCGCGCGAGCTCGCGCGGATCGACCAGCATCGTGACCGGCTCGAACTCGGCGACCGCGTGCGCCACCGCCGTCCACGTCGCGTACCCCTCGTCGCGCTCGGCCGCGCTCTCGCCGAGCGTCTGGCCCTCGACGGGGAAGGCCATCCAGGTGCGATCGTGGCGTGCGGTCTCTGCGGGCATGCGCCAGGCCATCGGTGTCTCCTCGCGGTGGAGTGGTTATTGAACATGCGATCAACAGGTGCTACGGTAACCCGTGATGAACACGACGTCAAGAGTCTCCGGCCCCCGGCGCCTCCCTCCCGAAGAGCGCGACCGCTCGATCCTCGAGGGTGCCGTCGGGCTCGCCCGCGAGAGCGGGCTGGAGGCTCTCACCCTCCGTGCCGTCGCCGCCCGCGTGGGTGTCACCCCGGCTCTCGTCGCGCACTACCGCCCGGGCATGGACGCCTTCCTCGCCGATGTCTTCGGCGAGATCGTGGCGGCCGAGCGCGACGAGGTGATGGCGTCGTTCGACCCCGGCGCGACCGTGCGCGACAACCTGCTGCACATGACCGAGACGCTGCTCGACGGCCGTCGCGACGACGTCACCCTCGTGTGGGTGCAGGCGTGGGCACTGGGGGCGCGCAACGAGGCGCTCGCCGCGCGCGTGCGCTCCGAGATGGACCTCTGGCAGAGCGCCCTCGAGGCGCATCTCTCCCGTGCCGCCGCCTCGGGCGAGATCTCGGCGACCCGCACCGAGACGGCCGCCTGGCTGCTGCTCGCGATGATCGACGGCATGAACGCGCACTCGTTGGTGAAGTGGGCGCCGCACGATCGCGCCGCCCTCGCCCGGCGCACGCTCGCCGTCGTGCTCGATCCGCGCGGCGATGCCCCGAGTCACCTCACACCGAACACGCTCACCCCGAACCCGCTCGACGCCCCGGCGTCCGCTCCCTCCTCCGCGAAGTAAGGAACGCCCCATGGATGCTGTGCGCATGCACGCCGCCTCGGCCGAGTCGACGGCCATCGTCGACGCGGTGCTCGACTACTCCCGACGGCGGATGCTGGCGGCCGACGTGCCGCTCGACAAGCCGCAGAGCGAGGCCGAGCTCAACCGGCTCGTCGGGGCCACGATCACCGACGCGGGACTGGGGGCCAACCGGGCACTCAGCGTGTTCGAGCACATCCTCGCGCCGGCGTGCCTGACCACGAGTCATCCGCTGTACCTGTCGTTCATCCCCACCGCGCCGACCATGGCGGCGATCGCGTTCGACCTGGTGGTGTCGGCATCCGGTCTCTACGGCGGCAGCTGGCTCGAGGGAGCGGGCGCCGTGCACGCCGAGAACGAGGTGCTCTCGTTCCTGGCGAAGGAGTTCGGGCTTCCCGACACCGCGGGCGGGGTCTTCGTGCAGGGCGGCACGATCGGCAACCTGTCGGCGCTGGTCGCCGCGCGCGAGGCCGCCAAGGCGCGCCTCCTCGACGCGGGCAAGCAGCTCCCGTCGCGGTGGAAGATCGTCTGCAGCGTCGAGGCGCACTCCTCGAACAAATCGGCCGCGCGGGTGATGGATGCCGACGTGCTGCTCGTGCCGGCGGGCGACGACGGCGTGCTCCGCGCGGATGCCGTGCGCGACGCCCTCGCCGAACACGGTGACGAGATCTGCGCGGTCGTCGCGACCGGGGGATCGACGAACTTCGGCATCGTCGACGACATCGCCGGCATCGCGGCGCTGAAGGACGAGTTCGAGTTCTGGCTGCACATCGACGGCGCGTACGGACTCACCGCGATGCTGTCGCCCGAGGCGCGGCACATCTTCGCCGGGGTGGAGCGCGCGGACTCGGTGATCGTCGATCCGCACAAGTGGCTGTTCGCGCCGTTCGACTGCTGCGCCCTGATCTACCGCGATCCCGAGGCGGGACGCCGCGCGCACACCCAGCACGCCGAGTACCTCGATACGCTCACCGACGGCGACGACTTCAGCCCGTCCGACTACTCGATCCAGCTCACCCGGCGCCCCCGCGGCCTGCCGCTCTGGTTCTCGCTCGCGACCTACGGCGTCACGTCCTACCGCGACGCGGTCGGGGCGACGATGGCGCTCACCCGCCGCATCGCCGACGAGATCGCGGCACGCCCCGGGCTCCGGCTCGTGCGCGATCCGCAGCTGTCGGTCGTCGTGTTCGAGCGTGACGGCTGGGAACGCGCCGACTACGACCGCTGGTCGGCCGCCCTGCTCGACTCGCAGCGCGCCTTCGTCGTGCCGAGCTCGCACAAGGGCCGCCCGAACACGCGCTTCGCGATCCTCAACCCGCTCACGACCTTCGAAGACCTCGTCGGCATCCTCGACACCATGGCCTGACAGCGCGCCTCATCTACTCGTGTGCGCGTCCAGGAAGTCGATGGTCTTCTGCAGGGCGGTCCGGGCATCCGGCAGGTCGAGGTGGAACTGGTACTCGTGGGGGAGCGCCGGCTCGTGCGGTGCCGGCCAGAAGAGCGTCGTCACCTCGACCCCCACCTCGTCGAGGCGCTTCGCCATCGGGATCGACTGCAGCCAGGTGAGGCCGTCACCGTTGCCGCCCGAGATGTAGGTCGCGGGGAAGTCCGCGGTCACCCAGTCCACGGTCGACATCGTCGCGCCCGTCGAGTCCTCGGCCCAGGTCTTGGTGCCGGAGTACGCCCACATCGCCGACTTGAAGCCCCAGCCGGCGATCCCGTCGAGCTGCGCGAGCGCCGACAGATCGTAGACGCCGCAGTTGAGCACGGTCGCGACCAGTTGCGAGGCCTCGATCGACGGCGTGATGTCCATGATCTCGGCGTAGTCGGGACTCGTGATGAGCGTGGCCATCTGACTGGCGAGCTGGGCACCGGCGGAGTCCCCGGCGAGCACGATCCGCGTGGGATCGACGCCCAGCTCGGCGGCATGCTCGTCGATGTAGGCGAGCGCCTCGTTGAGCTGGTTCACCGCGAGCGGGTACACGCCCTCGGGGCCGATCGTGTAGTTCACGCCGATCGTCGTGTAGCCCTCGGCGGCGAGGATGCGCAGGTACGGATCGACGTTCTCCTTCGCGCCCGAGATCCAGGCGCCGCCGTGGATCCAGACGACCGTGGGCAGCGGGCCGGTGGCGGATGCCGGGGAGAAGACGTCCAGGGTCGTGTCGGCACCCCGGTCCCCGTAGGCGACGTCGAGCTGCTCGGTGAGCTCGACGTCGGGCACGTGCTTCTCCATCTCCGCCGCTGTCTCGTCACCGCCCTTGGTGAACACGGCGCGGATGATCATGGCCGACGGCCACGGAGTGAGCGAGCCGACGATCGCCACGACCGCGGCCACCCCGACGACGCAGGCGACGGCGATCTTCGTCCGCCGCCACGGACGACGCGCCTTCGCGGGTCGTGCCGGTTCTGATTCGTGGTCGTGCGCGCTCATGGGACTCCCTCTCCGCGCACCAGTGTGGCAGTACTCCGTGCGACGACGCACGCCCGGATCGACGCCGTGACCGAGGCGCGAATCCCCGGCCCCGCGAACCGGTCCGGTGGTCGACAGCACTTGTCCGCTGGGCGACACCCGCCCTCGCTAGCGTGAAGAGGGCCCCCGATTCCTGGAGTCCCGATGCCCCGCCCTGCGCCGAACCTCGCGCCGAATCCTGCTCCGACGACCGTGGGAGGGGCGTTCCGCGAGGGAGTGTGGGGGCGCGGGCGTCGGGTGCGCGCGGCGCTGTCGATCGCGGGTTTCTGCGGGCATCAACTCGCCGAGGTCATGGTGCCCGTCGCGGTGGGCGTCGTGATCGACCGGGCCATCGCTCCGCACGACCCGGTCGCGCTCGGGTGGGCGCTGGCTTTCCTCGTCGCCGTGTTCGCGGTACTGATCTGCGCGTGGCAGGTGGGTGATCGCTCCGCCACCGTCGTCTACGCGCGCGGCGAGCACGCGCTGCGGCAGGGGGTGCTCGGGCTCGCGCTGCGCCGTCGCGTGCGCCGTCCGGCCGGCGAGGTGCTGACGATCTCCTCGTCGGATGCCGGGCAGACGGCCGGGTTCTTCTGGGTGATCGCCGAGCAGGCGGCCGCGGCGACGGCGGTGCTCGTCGCGTGCATCACGCTGCTCGTCATCGCCTGGCCGCTCGCGATCGCCGTCGTGATCGGCACGCTCGTGCAGGCGTTCGTCGTGCACGCCGTGAGCGGGGGCCTGCGCCGTCGCGGATACGCGGCGCAGAAACAGGCCGCGCGGCTTGACGCAGTGAGCACCGACTTCGCGACCGGCCTGCGCGTGCTCGGCGCCCTGGGCGGGGCTCCCCGAGCGGCCGAGCGCTACGTCGCCGAGAGCGCGGTCGCGGCCGAGGCCGCCTATCGCGCCGAGAAGGCGACGGCCGGTCTCACGGCACTGAACCTGCTGGTGAGCGGTCTCGCATTCACCGGCATCGCGATGCTCGGCGGCTGGCTCGCGCTGGAGGGCACGATCACGGTCGGCGGATTCGTCACGGCGATGGGGCTCGCGCAGACGATCCGCGGACCTCTGCAGGCGCTCGGGTATCTGCCGGCGCAGATCGCGAGCAAGCACGGGTCGGCGACGCGCATCGCCGAGTTCACCGCCGAAGCGGGAATGGATGCCGCCGAAGCGGGAGCGGATGCCGCCGAAGCGTCAGCGGATGCCACCGAGGCGGGAGCAGATGCCGCCGAGCGGATGCCGGTGACGGACGCCGTCGCCGCGGCTGCAGGTGGAGTGGCCGCGGGCGGAGTGGTCGTGGGCGGAGTGGTCGCGGGCGGAGTGGTCGCGCGCCTCGATGTCGACGGGCGGCCGATCGAGATCCGCGCGGGCGAGCTCACGGGGATTCGCGCAGACCCCGCGCGGATCGCCGATCTCGCGCGTCTGTTCGGCGGACAGCGCGAGCCCGAGGTCGGCGAGCTGCTGCTGACCGGAACGGATGCCGCCCGCCTCGATGCCGAGGGTCTCCGATCCCGGGTGTTCGCCCCGCCGCACGACGCCGCGGTGTTCAGCGGCACGGCGGCCGAGAACATCGCCGATCCGATCGACGCCGCGCACCTCGAGGCATCCGCGTTCGACGAGGTGCTGCGCCGGCTGCCCGACGGTCTCGACGAGCGCGTGGGCGAGCGCGGCCTTCGGCTCTCGGGCGGTCAGCGTCAGCGCCTTCTGCTCGCGCGGGCCCTGCACCAACCGCAGCCCCTGCTCGTGCTGCACGAGCCGACCACCGCGATCGATCCGATCACCGAGGCGCAGGTCGCCGAGGGCCTCGCCCGTGACGGGCGCACGATCCTGCTGCTCACCGACCGCGCCTCGCTGCTCGCGGCGTGCGCGCGCGCGCACGATCTGAGGGACGACCGCGATCCGCGGGACGACCGCGATCCGCGAGACGACCGCGATCCGCGGGACGACCGCGATCCGCGGAACGATCCCGATCCGCGGGACGATCCCGATCCGCGCGACGACCGCGACCGGAGGGGCGACGCATGAGCGACGAGAAGCTGCCGGTCGCGAGCCGCCGCGACACCGCGCGCGGACTCCTCACGGCGCTCGGGCATCGACGGGGTCTCGTGCTCCTCGCGCTCGTGACCCTGTTCGCCGGCGTCGGGGCAGCGCTCGTCGCCCCGTGGGTGATCGGGCTCATGGTCGACCACATCGTGGCGGGCGGCAGAGGGCTGCTGCCCCTCGGACTGGTGCTCGCGGCATCCGTGGTATCGGCGGCCGTGCTCACGTGGGTGGGGCGCGTGCTGCTGGCCCGGCTGGGGCAGGGCACGATCCGCGAGGTGCGCGAGTCGGCGTTCCGCACCGCGCTCGCCCAACCGACGTCGCGGATCGAGGCGGCGGGAACCGGCGATCTGGTCGCGCGGCTCTCGGGCGACGTGCGTGCGGTGGGTGAGGTCGTCGAAGAGGCGTTGCCCGCCTTCCTGACCGCGGTCTTCGGGATCGTGCTGAGCCTGATCGGCATGGGGGCGCTCGACGCGCGCTTCGCACTGGCGGCCCTGTGCGCCGCGCCGGTGCAGTTCTTCGCGCTGCGCTGGTTCCTGCGCCGGTCCGCTCCGATCTATCGCGCGCATCGCACGGTGGTGGCCGAGCGGGGGCAGCGCACGATCGAGGCGGTGCGCGGGGTCGACACCGTCGTCGCGCTGCGCACCGAGGAGAGGCACCTGGCCGGGATCGCCGAGGCCAGCGAGCAGGCGATCGGGCTCGAGGTGCGCGCGACGCGGGTGCGCAACGACTTCAACGTCTTCCTCAACGGGGCCGAGTTCCTGGGGCTCGCGGCCGTCCTGGTGACGGGGTACTTCCTCGTCGCGGGCGGTCTGGTCGAGCTGGGCGCCGCGACCGCCGCCGCGCTCTACTTCCTCGGGCTCTTCGGACCGATGAGCAGCCTGCTCTACCGGATCGACGACCTGCAGGATGCCGGCGCCAGCCTCGCACGCCTGTTCGGAGTGATCGGCCTCCCCTCTCCCGCGCCGCGTATGCAGGAGAGGCCCGCCCGTCGCGGAGCGATCGACGTCGAGGGGCTGCGCTTCGGACATCGTCCCGATCGTGACGACCTCGCCGGTGTCTCACTGCGCGCATCGGCGGGCGAGAGGATCGCGGTGGTCGGGGCGAGCGGTGCGGGCAAGACGACGCTCGCCCGCGTGCTCGCGGGTGCGCTCCCCGTGGGCGGGGGAGACGTCCGCCACGATGGCCGCGCGATCGGGGAGTGGCACCCGCACGACCTGCAGGATGCCGTGATCATGCTGAGCCAGGAGCCCCATGTGTTCGCGGGCACGGTGCGTGACGACCTGGGGCTGTTCGCGGATGCCGACGAGGAGCGGGTGCTCGCGGTCATCGACGCGCTGGACGCGCATTGGATCCACCGCCTGCCCGAGGGGCTCGACACCCCGGTGGGGGAGTCGGGGCATCCGCTCACCCCGGGGCAGGCGCAGCACCTGGCGCTGGTGCGGGTGGCGCTGTCGGATGCCTCGGTCGTGATCCTCGATGAGGCGACGGCGGAGGCGGGGTCGGCCGACGCCGAGATACTCGACGACGCGGCGGCCCGGGCGATCGGTGCGCGCACGGGGATCGTGATCGCGCACCGGCTCACCCAGGCGGTGACGGCCGACCGCATCCTGGTGATGGAGGACGGGCGGATCGTGCAGTCGGGAACGCACGCCGACCTCGTCGAGACGCCGGGACCCTACGCGCGGCTCTGGGCGGCGTGGACCGCCTGGTGACCGGCGTTCCGCGGAAAATCGGGACGACACGCCCGGCCGACGGGCCGGATTTGCCCGACCCCCGGAATCCACGTAAGTTATTACCTGTTCGCCCCACAGGGAAGCGGAAAGGCCGAGAGCCTCACCCCCCTCAAGCGGAGAACCACCCCCCGAATCCACATCAACTCTTCTGAGTGTTCTGGATGAAGGAACTGCCTCATTCCGATGAGCAAGTCGCCGAAACGCGATTTGACAACAGGAACGAGATCAGTAAGATAGAGAAGTTGCCCTTCGGGCCTGGTTGTGATGACTGGGTCGTGGGAGCATCCGATCCTTGAGAACTCAACAGCGTGCACTTGTCAAATGCCAAATAACCTCGAT
>NZ_JBBCRA010000006.1:0-11740 GCF_037149655.1 Microbacterium sp. USHLN272
TGAGGGAAACGCCCGGTTACATTCCGAACCCGGAAGCTAAGCCTCACAGCGCCGATGGTACTGCAGGGGGGACCCTGTGGGAGAGTAGGACACCGCCGGACTTCTTTTAAGAAAAAGAGCCACCCAACGCTGGGTGGCTCTTTTTCGTTTTACGGGCATGTGCACGCGCGCATGTTCAGTGTGCGCGTGATCAGTGCGCGAGGCGCGCCTCGAGTACCGAGGCAGTGCTACGTACCGCATCCGCCAGTTGAGTCTCCGTGACGTCGTTCCCTGCCCAGGTGACGGCGACCGCGGCCACCGGCCACCCGTTGTGATCGCGCACCACGGCGCCGACGGAGCGCAGGCCGTCGGCGACCTCGCTGTCTTCGGTCGCATATCCGCGCGTGCGCACTTCGCGGAGCACCTCGCGGAGCTCGCGGGGGTTCCGCGGACCGACGCCGGTGCGGTCGGGGAAGGCCGAGGCGCTCGGATACAGTGCGCGCACCTGCTCACGGGGGAGCGCGGCCAGCATGGCCCGTCCGCTCGCGGTGAGATGCGCGGGAAGCCGCACGCCGACGTCCGTGACGAGTGCCGGCCGCCGCGGCGCGCGCTCTTCGACGATGTACAGCACGTCGCCCCCGCTCATCACGGCGAGGTGCGCGCTCTCGCCCAGGCGGTCCGAGAGGGCTGCTACGAGCGGACGCCCCAGCCGGGCGAGCGGCTGCTGTCGGGCGTAGCCGCCGGCGAGCTCGAACGCGGAGGTGCCGAGGCCCCAGCGGCGGTCCTCGCGCAGGTGCACCACGAAGCCGTGCAACGCCAGGGTGCGGAGCAGGTGGTAGACGGTCGACCGCGGGAGCGCGAGTTCGCGTGCGATCGCCGACGCGGCGACCGGGGCGGGCCGTCCGGCCAGATACCGGAGGATCCGCAGGGTGTGCTCGGCCGCCGGCACCTGGAGGGGAGCGTCGGCTACGGCATCCGAACTGTCTGGGATCACAGACACAGGATGTCATGATCCGCTGTCGCGGGCGACCCCTCGGGTGTGGAATCGAGACATGAGTGAACTCGCCCCCGTGCTCGTCGGCGCCGCCCCGCTGGCTCCCGCCGATGTCGTCGCCGTCGCCCGCCATGGCGCCCCCGTCGTGATCTCCCCCGACGCGCTCGCTCGCGTCGCCGAGACCCGCGCCGTGATCGACGGGCTGGCTGCCGATCCGCATCCGCACTACGGTGTCTCGACCGGGTTCGGCGCACTCGCCACCACGTTCATCGCTCCCGACCGTCGCTTGCAGCTGCAGGCCAGCCTCATCCGCTCGCACGCGGCAGGAACGGGTGCCGAGGTCGAAGCCGAGGTCGTGCGCGGCCTCCAGCTGTTGCGACTGCAGACGCTCGCCTCGGGCCGCACCGGCGTGCGCCCCGTCGTCGTCGAGACCTACGCCGCGCTGCTCAACGCGGGGATCGTGCCGGTCGTGCGCGAGTACGGATCGCTCGGCTGCTCGGGCGACCTCGCCCCGCTCGCCCACATCGCACTGGCGGCGATGGGCGAGGGCGACGTGCGCGCCCCCGACGGTGCGCTGGTCCCGGCATCCGAGGCGCTGGCGGCCGCCGGCATCGAGCCGGTGACCCTCGTCGAGAAGGAGGGACTCGCCCTCATCAACGGCACCGACGGGATGCTCGGGATGCTGGTGCTCGCGCTCCACGACCTCGAGGGTCTGCTCCTCACCGCCGACATCGCCGCGGCCATGTCGATCGAGTCGCAGTTGGGCACGGATGCCGTCTTCGCCGCCGATCTCATGGCGCTGCGTCCGCAGACGGGACAGGGCGTCTCGGCGTCGCACCTGCGCGCGTTCCTCGGTGACTCGCCCATCGTGCACAGCCACAAGGGCCCGGAGGACGGCCGGGTGCAGGACGCGTACTCGCTGCGCTGCTCGCCGCAGGTCCACGGCGCCGCGCGCGACACCGCGGGCTACGCGGCGACGATCGCCGGCCGTGAGCTCGCCAGCGTCATCGACAACCCGGTCATCACGGTCGACGGGCGGATCGAGTCGAACGGCAACTTCCACGGGGCGCCGGTCGCCGCCGTGCTCGACTTCCTCGCGATCTCGGTCGCCGACGTCGCCTCGGTGTCGGAGCGGCGTACCGACCGGGCGCTGGATCCGGCGCGCAACCACGGTCTTCCGCCGTTCCTCGCCGATGAGGTCGGCGTCGACTCGGGCCTCATGATCGCGCAGTACGCCGCGGCCGGCATCGTGTCGGAGCTGAAGCGGCTCGCGGTTCCGGCATCCGTCGATTCGATCCCCTCGTCGGCGATGCAGGAGGACCACGTCTCGATGGGCTGGGCGGCCGCGCGCAAGCTGCGCCGCGCCATCGACGGCCTCGGTCGGGTGCTCGCGATCGAGATCCTCACCGGTGCCCGCGCCCTCGATCTGCGCGCCCCCCTCCACGCAGGACCGGCCACCGGTGCCGTGCGCGACCTCGTGCGCACGGTCGCCGCCGGCCCCGGGCCCGACCGATTCCTCTCTCCCGACATGGAGGCCGTGACCGCGCTCGTGCAGTCCGGCGCCGTCGCCCGCATCGCACAGGAGCACGCGAATGACTGACCAGAAGCCCACCCTCACCGACACGACGCGCACCGTGCGCGCGGCACGCGGCAATCAGCGCACCGCCAAGAGCTGGGGCGCCGAAGCCGCCAAGCGGATGCTGATGAACAACCTCGACCCCGAGGTGGCGGAGCACCCCGAGAGCCTGGTCGTCTACGGCGGCACGGGCCGCGCCGCCCGCAGCTGGGAGGCGTACGACGCGATCGTGCGCACCCTCGACGAGCTCGAGCCCGACGAGACGCTGCTCGTGCAGTCGGGCAAGCCGGTGGGGGTCTTCCGCACGCACGAGTGGGCGCCGCGCGTGCTCATCGCCAACTCGAACCTCGTGGGCGACTGGGCGACGTGGCCCGAGTTCCGCCGGCTCGAGGAACTGGGTCTGCTCATGTACGGCCAGATGACGGCCGGCTCGTGGATCTACATCGGCACGCAGGGCATCCTGCAGGGGACCTACGAGACGTTCGCGGCCGTGGCCCGCTCGCTCGGCCGCGACTCGCTGCGCGGCACCCTCACCCTCACCGGCGGTGCCGGCGGCATGGGCGGCGCGCAGCCGCTCGCGGTGACGATGAACGACGGCGTGGTGCTGATCGTCGACGTCGACGAGTCTCGCCTCGCCCGCCGCGTCGAGCACGGGTACCTCGACGAGTACACGACCGATCTCGACGCCGCCGTGGCCCGCGTCCTCGCGGCGAAGGATGCCGGGGAGGCGCTCTCGGTGGGTGTCGTGGGCAACGCCGCCGAGGTGTTCCCCGAGCTGCACCGCCGTGGTGTGCCGATCGACATCGTGACGGATCAGACCAGCGCGCACGACCCGCTCGCCTACCTGCCCATCGGCGTCGACGTGGCCGAGTGGAAGGCGGAGGCCGAGCGCGATGCCGAGGAGTTCACGCGGCGGTCGCGGGAGTCGATGGCGGCGCACGTCGCCGCGATGGTCGCGTTCCAGGACGCCGGAGCCGCGGTCTTCGACTACGGCAACTCGATCCGTCGGGAGGCGGAACTCGGCGGTTTCGACCGCGCGTTCGCGTTCCCGGGATTCGTGCCGGCCTACATCCGCCCGCAGTTCGAGGAGGGGCGCGGACCCTTCCGCTGGGCGGCGCTCTCGGGCGACCCCGAGGACATCGCCAAGACCGATCGGGCGATCGCCGAGCTGTTCCCCGACGACACCGCGCTGCACCGCTGGCTCGAGAAGGCCGGCGAGAAGGTGCACTTCGAAGGGCTGCCCGCCCGCATCTGCTGGCTCGGATACAAGGAGCGCCACCTCGCCGGGCTGCGGTTCAACGAGATGGTCGCCTCGGGCGAGCTCTCGGCGCCCATCGTGATCGGGCGCGACCACCTCGACTCGGGCTCCGTGGCCTCTCCCTACCGCGAGACCGAGGCGATGAAGGACGGCTCCGATGCGATCGCCGACTGGCCGCTGCTCAACGCGCTGCTGAACACCTCCTCGGGTGCCTCGTGGGTGTCGCTCCACCACGGCGGAGGCGTCGGTATCGGTCGTTCGCTCCACGCCGGTCAGGTGACGGTCGCCGACGGCACCGATCTCGCCGCGCAGAAGCTCGAGCGCGTGCTCACCAACGACCCCGGCACCGGTGTGATGCGGCACGTGGACGCGGGCTACGAACACGCCCGTGAGGTGGCGCGCGAGCGCGGCCTGAACATCCCGATGCTCTGAGCTGCACTTCTCGAATCTGAAAGGCTGACGCCATGACGACGCTCCTCACGAACATCGGCGAGTTGACGACGAACGCTCCGGGGACGGGCCCATCGGTGGGCTCAGGGGCCTCGGACAGCGGCGATTCGGTGGGCACGCTGCACGAGGCGGCCGTCCTCATCGACGGCGACCGGATCGCGTGGGTGGGGGCAGCGGCGGATGCCCCGCCCGCCGATGAGATCGTGGATGCCGCGGGGCGGGCGGTGATCCCCGGGTTCGTCGACAGCCACAGCCACCTGGTGTTCGGGGGTGACCGGGCCGTCGAGTTCGAGGAGCGGATGGCGGGACGCAAGTACGCGGCCGGCGGCATCCGATCGACCGTGGCGGCCACCCGCGCGGCGACCGACGACGAGCTGCGTGCGCGAGTGCGCGGGTTCCTCGACGAGATGCTCGCGCAGGGCACGACGACCGTCGAGATCAAGAGCGGGTACGGGCTGAGCGTCGCCGACGAGGAGCGTCTCGTGCGTCTCGCCGCCGAGGTCACGCCCGAGGTGACCTTCCTCGGCGCGCACGTCGTGCCGGCCGAGTACGCCGACCGCGGCGACGAGTACGTCGACCTCGTGATCGGCCCCATGCTCGACGCCTGCGCCCCGCACGCGCGGTGGATCGACGTGTTCTGCGAGACCGGGGCCTTCACCGTCGCGCAGTCGCGCCGCGTGCTCGAGGCCGGGATCGCCCGGGGCTTGGCGCCGCGGGTGCACGCCAGCCAGCTCGGACCGGGGGAGGGCGTCGCGCTCGCGGTCGAGCTGGGCGCGGCATCCGTCGACCACGGCACCTACCTGACCGACGAGGACGTCGCGCTGCTCGCGGCATCCGACACCGTGCTCACCCTGCTGCCGGGCGTCGAGTTCTCGACCCGCCAGCCGTACCCCGATGCGCGCCGCCTCATCGACGCCGGCGTCACGGTCGCGCTCGCGTGCGACACCAACCCCGGATCGAGCTTCACGTCGTCGATGCCGTTCTGCATCGCGGTGGCCGTGCGCGACATGGGCATGACCCCGGCGGAGGCCGTGTGGGCCGCGACGGCCGGCGGTGCCCGGGCGTTGCGCCGCGACGACATCGGGATCGTCGCTCCGGGGGCGCGGGCCGACCTCGTGCTGCTCGACGCGCCGACCCGCATCCACCTCGCGTATCGCCCCGGCGTGCCGCTCGTGGCACGCGTGTGGAAGGACGGCGTCGCGGTCTGAGCCGTCGCTGCGGGCGGTCGGGCCTGCGGGCTTTCAGGCGGTCAGGCGGTCAGGTGGTCAGCCCCGCGAGGAGCCGGCGCAGCCCGTAGTCGAAGGCCTGGCCGACGTCGCCGCCGAGCCGGAACGCCCCCGACAGCTCCATCTGCAGGAATCCCGTCGCCCAGGCGGTGAACAGGCGCGCGGCGTCGAGGGCATCCGCCTCGCCGACGAGCGCGGCGGCGGCGCGCAGCACGGGCTCCGACGCGCGGTGCAGCGCGTCGACGGGAGCGGATGCCGTGAACATCAGCCGGAAGCTCTCGGGGTGCTCGTGCGCGAAGGCGCGGTAGACCTCGGCGAGGCTCGTGAGGTCGGTACCTGAGTTGTCGGTGTCGGTGTCGGTGTCGGTGCCGGTGCCGGTGCCGGAGGCGGAGTCGGCGAGACGCGAGCCGAGCTCGTCGATCGCGGCCTCGGCCACCGCGGTGAGGAGGGCATCGCGA
The DNA here is from genome assembly GCF_037149655.1 of Microbacterium sp. USHLN272. NCBI lineage: Bacteria > Bacillati > Actinomycetota > Actinomycetes > Micrococcales > Microbacteriaceae > Microbacterium > Microbacterium sp. USHLN272. Next base: position 5,942 of record NZ_JBBCRA010000006.1, read on the forward strand.
TCGCGCACGCGTTTGTAGAGCGAGGGGGCGCGCACGCCGACGCGGGTGGCGACGGCCTGCATCGTGAGGCTCGCCGGCCCCGATTCCTCGAGGATCGCGCGACCGGCGGCGACGATGGCCTCGGTCGAGGTGCGTTCGGGTGCCGGCACGGGCGCCTCCTTCATGGCTATTGACAGTAGCCATGATAGCTACGTATCGTAGCTTTCGCAATCGTCCGCCGATCGCACCCGTCCAGAAAGGACCCCGCCATGCTGCTCGCCCCGCACCTCCACCGCCTCGGCAACGACATCGTCGCCTCGTACCTGATCGAAACGCCCGAGGGCATCACGCTCGTCGACGCCGGACTCCCCGGACACTGGCGCGATCTGCAGCGCACTCTCGCCGAGATCGGGCGCCCGCTCAGCGACATCCGCGGCGTCGTGCTCACCCACGGCGACAGCGACCACATCGGCTTCGCTGAACGACTGCGGCGTGAGGTCGGGGTGCCCGTGCTCATCCATGCCGCCGATGCGCACCGCGTGCGCACGGGCGAGAAACCGAAGACCGCGATGGGGCCGGCTCGGATCGGGCCGATGCTCGGGTTCCTCGGCTACGGGCTGCGCAAGAACGCCTTCCGCACGCACCACGTCGCGGAGGTGCGCGAGGTCGGCGACGGAGACGTGCTCGACCTGCCCGGCTCGCCCGTCGTGATCGGGATGCCGGGGCACTCGCCCGGCAGCATCGCCGTGCACGTTCCCCTCGTCGAGGCCGTCTTCGTCGGCGACGCGCTCACCACCCGGCACGTGCTCACCGGGCAGGTCGGTGCGCAGCCCGCCCCGTTCACGGATGAGCCGGCCGAGGCGCTCGCCTCCCTCGACCGGCTCGCCGGGGTCTCGGCTTCGTGGGTGCTTCCCGGGCACGGAGCCCCCTGGCGCGGATCACCGGCCGACATCGCGGCAGCCGTGCGGGCATCCGCCTGACGGAGCTCCTGATCTCGGGCTCAAAGCTCCGCCTTCGGCCTTCGGCGTTCGGCGTTCGGCGTTCAGGTGCCGGCGTTCAAGTGTCGGCGTTCCGGTGTCGGCGTTCCGGGTTCAGCGCCCCGGGTTCGGTGTTCCGGGTTCAGCGCCCCGGGTTCAGCGCCCCGCGAGCACCGTCGCCGTGTCGCTGATGGTGATCTGCGGCGGGTAGAGGCCCATCACCTGAACGGCGGCGGCGTGGTTCTCGGCGGTCGACCCCGCGCAGGCATCGGCCGCGACGGTGACGTGGGCCCCGGCATCCGCGGCGGCCAGCGCCGTCGAGATCACGCAGCAGTCCGTGGAGACGCCGGCCAGCACGATGTGCGCTCCGCGTCCGACGATCCGCTCGATGTCGGCGCCCCACTTGCCGAACGTCGGCAGGTCGAGCGTCGGCAGCGGCGACAGGGCGGAGGCTTCGGGCACGAGAGCGAACAACGGGTCGGTCGGCGGCTGATCGGCGAACGGCCAGGCGGCGAAGTAGTCACCCCACGAGGTCGCGCGATCGGCCGTCGGCATCCATCGCGTCACGAGCACGCGCTCGCCGAAGGATTCCGCGAGAGCCCGGATACGGGGCAACGCCTCGGCGAAGAACGGCGACCCCCAGGCGGAATCCGGTGCCGCGAAGATCGCCTGCGGATCGATCACGACCAACCACGACTGCTCGGTCTCGGGTGCTGCCGTTCCGGTTTCCGCCGGCGACGTCGCGCCCGCCGAGGCGCTCACGCCTCCTGCCGCCGGATCTTGCCCGCGCGCGCGACGTACGTCACGAGGAACGAGAGCACGAGCGCGAAGAAGACGCCGAGGTTCGCGTACGCGAAGTCGCCCTCGGTGCCCCCAACGAGGAAGAGCAGGTAGCCCTGCCAGTTGTTCCACGGGGCATCTTCGGCGAAGCCGTTGAGGACGAGCCCCCACCCGATCACGCTCGTGACGACCATCGTGCCGATCGAGGTCCAGTCCCAGGCGCCGTAGCGACCCTTCGCGTCGAAGAGCGCCTTTTCGTCGTAGTCCTTGCGGCGGCGCAGGATGTCGGCGATGAGGATGCCCGCCCACGACGCCAGCGGAACACCGAGCGTGATGAGGAAGCTCTGGAACGGGCCGAGGAAGTCGGTCGCGAAGAACACGACGAAGATCGTGCCGATCGTCAGGATGACGCCGTCGATCGCGGCGGCCGAGGGGCGGGGGATGCGGATGCCGAGGCTGAGCAGTGTGAGGCCCGAGGAGTAGATGCCGAGCACCGCGCCCGAGACGAGGGCGAGCACGGCGGTGAGCAGGAATGGCACGAGCACCCACAGTGGGAGGATGGTCGCGAGGGCGCCGATCGGGTCGGCCTGCACGGCGGCGAAGAGATCGTCGTTGGACCCCGCGAGCAGCAGACCGAACACCACCAGGATCACGGGAGCGACAGATCCGCCGATCGTGTTCCACGCGACGATCGCCCCGTCGGATGCCGTGCGCTTCTGGTAGCGCGACCAGTCGGCGGCGATGTTGATCCAGCCGAGTCCGAAACCGGTCATCACCATGACGAGGGCGCCGATCACCTGTCCGATGCCGCCGTCCGGACGCGCGAGCACCGCCTCGAGATCGATGCTGGGCGCGGCGAGGATGACGTAGAGGATCGTCACGGCGCCGGTGAGCCAGGTGAGCACCGACTGCATCTTCATGATGGCGTGGTAGCCGAGCACCGAGGCGCCCACGATGAGCGCCGCGACGATGACGGTCGCCGTGATCTTGACGGCGATGCTGTCGCCGTCGCCGCCGAGCTGCGTGATGACGGTGGCGGTCGCGAGCACGGCCATGATGGCGAGGAACGTCTCCCAGCCGATCGACGTCAGCCACGACACGATGCCGGGCACCTTCTGCCCGTGCACCCCGAACGCCGCGCGCGAGAGCACCATGGTCGGCGCCGATCCGCGCTTGCCGGCGATCGCGATGAGCCCGCACAGCAGGAACGACACCACGATGCCCACGACCGAGACGATCGTCGCCTGCCAGAACGAGATGCCGAAGCCGAGCACGAACGATCCGTACGACATGCCGAAGACCGACACGTTCGCCGCGAACCACGGCCAGAACAGGTCGCGCGGCTTCGCGGTGCGTTCGGACTCGGGGATGATCTCGATGCCGGCGCGCTCGATGAGGCCGGGCGGGTTCTGCGTCATCCCCTCATCCTGGCACCGTGCGCCGACATCGGGGCGAATACGACGAACGACGCCGGATCAGGGCAGGGGTCAAGGCGGGGTCGAGACCCGGCTCAGGACCCGGTCAGGACCGGAAGAACGCCTCGGCGGTGCGGGCGAGATCGTGCAGGTCCGAGACGCCGGCGAGCTCGCGCGCGGAGTGCATCGACAGGATCGGGATGCCGACGTCGACCGTGCGGATGCCGAGGCGGGTCGCCGTGATCGGTCCGATCGTCGAGCCGCACGGCACCCCGTTGTTCGACACGAACTCCTGCGTCGGCACGCCGGCCCGCTCGCACCAGGCGTGCCAGGCGGCGGCGCCGAGAGCATCCGTCGCGTACCGCTGGTTGGCGTTGAGCTTGAGGATCGGACCCGATCCGAGCACCGGCTGCACGACGGGGTCGTGCTTGCCGACGTAGTTCGGGTGCACCGAGTGGCCGACGTCGCTCGACAGGCACCACGACGATGCGAAGGCGCGGCGGCGCTCCGAGGCATCCGCCCCCAGCCCGTCGGAGATGCGCCCCAGGATGTCTTCGAGGAAGGGGCCGGCGGCGCCGGAGCGCGAGTTCGACCCGAGCTCCTCGTGATCGAAGGCCGCGAGCACCGCGATCGGGGCGCCCGCCTCGGCCTCGTGCGCGGCGAGGGCGACGACGCCCGCGTGCACCGAGGCGAGGTCGTCGAGGCGACCCGAGGCGAAGAAGGCGTCGTCCTTGCCGAACACGGCGCCGCGAGCGGTGTCGGCGATCACGACGTCGTAGCCGCGGATATCGGCGGCGTCGACACCGGCGGATGCCGCGAGCTCGCCGAGCACGTCGGCCTCGCTCGGGTCGCCGAGACCCCAGACCGGCTGCGTCTCGACCTGCTTGTCGAGAGCGAGCCCGCTGTTCGCGGTGCGGTCGAGGTGGATGGCCAACTGCGGCAGGCGCAGCAGCGCGCCGGTGTCGGCGAGCACGACGCGGCCGCCGGTCAGCGCCAGGCGCCCGGCGAGCCGCAGCTCACGGTCGAGCCAGGAGTTCAGGAGAGGTCCGCCGTACACCTCGACGGCGGCCTGCAGCCAGCCGCGGGTACCGGTCGTCGGCTGCGGCTTGAGCTTGAAACCGGGGGAATCCGTATGCGCGCCGAAGACGTGCACGGGTGTGGTGGGCGAGGCATCCGTCGGCACCACCCAGGCGATCGTCGCGCCGTCGCGCACCACGACGAAGCGACCGCCGGGCTGTGCGGGCCAGGCATCCTCCTCGTTCAGGCGCGTGAAGCCCGAGTCCTCGAGGCGGCGGGCGACCGCGGTCGCGGCGTGATAGCTCGAGGGGGAAGCGGCGACGAAGTCGGCGAGGTCCTCGGCGTGGGCGAGGGCGACCGGAGTGACGGGCATGGAGGGCCTTCCTGCAGACGGGCGTCCTTCGAGCGTACCCGCGGATGGTGTCGTGCTCGCACCCGGGCTCCCTCTGCCACCGGTGCCCGAGCCGGACGAGGGTCCCGCGCGCCATCCGGGTGCCGGATGAGCGCGGCGAGGTGCCGGGCCACGCCTCCGTCGCCGCTGGGGTCTGAGCTTTGAAGCGTTCCGCCTCGCGTGTGTTCCCGGTTCCTGAGCGAGCGGAGCGAGACGAAGGGCCGCGGCATTGCCGCGCGAACTGGGTCTCTGAGCTTGTCGAAGGGCCCCGCCCCGTGTGCACTCGTTCTGCACCGCTGCCGTGTTGTTCGGAGTTCTCCACCGTTCGCGTTGATACTGGCTGTGGCCTGGGGTTTTCGTGTCGGAATGTCGGTGGCTACTGGTGGACTGGGACGTATGAACAGCACCGCCGAAGTCCTGGACGGGGTCGCCGCCGACCTGGCCGCGGTGCTGCGCGCGGACGTACTGGCAGGGTTGTCGGATGCGGAGAAGATGCAGGTGCTCCGGGCCGCGGGTGAGGTCGCTCGGCGGGTGGATGCGGTCATCGTGGAGACGGTGGGATCGGTCGATCAACGCCCGGCGGGATCAGGGGAATTGGCGTTCTGCGGACGGTTCGGATGCCGGACGATGAACGAACTCGTCCAACGGGTGTTGCGTACGGACGCGGCCGGGGCGGCACGGGTCGTGAAGGCCGGAAAGATCGTCCGGCGGGAGCTGGACTTCTCCTCCGGAGCGTTGCTGCCCGCCCGGTGGCCCGCCATGCGGGAAGCGCTGCTGAACGGGGCCGTCGGGGTCGCGGGGCTACTGGCCGCGACCGGGCCCGTGGAGCAGGCCGGGGCACGGATCGGGTCAGCGGACCGGTTACGGGCGGACGCCGAGCTGGCGGAGTACGCTCGGGGCCTCGTTGCTGTCGATGGAGCTGACGCGGATGCCGGCGCGGATGCGGGCCCGCCGGCGACGCCGGAAGACGTGAAGTTGTTGTCGCGGGTGATCGTGACCTACCTCGACCCGGACGGTGCGGAACCTGCCGAAGAGCAGGCGATGCGCGCCCGGGGGATCGTGCTCGGGCGGGTGAAGGACGGGGTGATCCCGATCCGCGGGTCGCTGCTGCCCGAGACGGCGGGGCAATTGCAACGCATCTGGGACGCGTACCTGAACCCGAAAGTCGACGGGCCGCCCGTCCCCGCGACCCCGCTCCCGGATGCGGGCATGGCCAGTGGGGTGCGGTTCGTCCCATCCG
>NZ_JBBCRA010000007.1:0-5541 GCF_037149655.1 Microbacterium sp. USHLN272
GTAAGATAGAGAAGTTGCCCTTCGGGCCTGGTTGTGATGACTGGGTCGTGGGAGCATCCGATCCTTGAGAACTCAACAGCGTGCACTTGTCAAATGCCAAATAACCTCGATTCAGCTTCGGCTGGATGAGATTCCTTTGGATCAAAGACCAACCTCCTTGTGGGGTTGGCAACGGATGAAGTCAGCAATGAATTTGTCTCTTTGGTCAGCATCAAACTCGCTGCTTCCCGGTTTTTCCCCGGGTGGTATGCATTTCTTTTTTACGGAGAGTTTGATCCTGGCTCAGGATGAACGCTGGCGGCGTGCTTAACACATGCAAGTCGAACGGTGAAGCAGAGCTTGCTCTGTGGATCAGTGGCGAACGGGTGAGTAACACGTGAGCAACCTGCCCCTGACTCTGGGATAAGCGCTGGAAACGGCGTCTAATACTGGATATGTGACGTGACCGCATGGTCTGCGTCTGGAAAGAATTTCGGTTGGGGATGGGCTCGCGGCCTATCAGCTTGTTGGTGAGGTAATGGCTCACCAAGGCGTCGACGGGTAGCCGGCCTGAGAGGGTGACCGGCCACACTGGGACTGAGACACGGCCCAGACTCCTACGGGAGGCAGCAGTGGGGAATATTGCACAATGGGCGGAAGCCTGATGCAGCAACGCCGCGTGAGGGATGACGGCCTTCGGGTTGTAAACCTCTTTTAGCAGGGAAGAAGCGAAAGTGACGGTACCTGCAGAAAAAGCGCCGGCTAACTACGTGCCAGCAGCCGCGGTAATACGTAGGGCGCAAGCGTTATCCGGAATTATTGGGCGTAAAGAGCTCGTAGGCGGTTTGTCGCGTCTGCTGTGAAATCCGGAGGCTCAACCTCCGGCCTGCAGTGGGTACGGGCAGACTAGAGTGCGGTAGGGGAGATTGGAATTCCTGGTGTAGCGGTGGAATGCGCAGATATCAGGAGGAACACCGATGGCGAAGGCAGATCTCTGGGCCGTAACTGACGCTGAGGAGCGAAAGGGTGGGGAGCAAACAGGCTTAGATACCCTGGTAGTCCACCCCGTAAACGTTGGGAACTAGTTGTGGGGTCCATTCCACGGATTCCGTGACGCAGCTAACGCATTAAGTTCCCCGCCTGGGGAGTACGGCCGCAAGGCTAAAACTCAAAGGAATTGACGGGGACCCGCACAAGCGGCGGAGCATGCGGATTAATTCGATGCAACGCGAAGAACCTTACCAAGGCTTGACATATACGAGAACGGGCCAGAAATGGTCAACTCTTTGGACACTCGTAAACAGGTGGTGCATGGTTGTCGTCAGCTCGTGTCGTGAGATGTTGGGTTAAGTCCCGCAACGAGCGCAACCCTCGTTCTATGTTGCCAGCACGTAATGGTGGGAACTCATGGGATACTGCCGGGGTCAACTCGGAGGAAGGTGGGGATGACGTCAAATCATCATGCCCCTTATGTCTTGGGCTTCACGCATGCTACAATGGCCGGTACAAAGGGCTGCAATACCGCGAGGTGGAGCGAATCCCAAAAAGCCGGTCCCAGTTCGGATTGAGGTCTGCAACTCGACCTCATGAAGTCGGAGTCGCTAGTAATCGCAGATCAGCAACGCTGCGGTGAATACGTTCCCGGGTCTTGTACACACCGCCCGTCAAGTCATGAAAGTCGGTAACACCTGAAGCCGGTGGCCTAACCCTTGTGGAGGGAGCCGTCGAAGGTGGGATCGGTAATTAGGACTAAGTCGTAACAAGGTAGCCGTACCGGAAGGTGCGGCTGGATCACCTCCTTTCTAAGGAGCATCTGACTCTTCGGAGTCCAGAACCCAGATCGAAGGCACATGTTCTTCGCTGGGAGCTCATGGGTGGAACATTTGACATGGCATCGAGATCTGATCTCTGGTCGAGTACGCAACTTCGGTTGTTGGAAAGAGTGGGGTGAGGGGATCGGTGCCTGCACGCTGTTGGGTCCTGAGGGACCGGATGCGCTTTGACCTTCGGGTTGGAAGCATTTGGTTACTCTGGGCCTCTTCTGGTTTCCCCCGTGTGGGGTTGCTGGATGGGGTACCGCCCGTACTTTGAGAACTACACAGTGGACGCGAGCATCTTGCAGCCGGCTTTCGAGCTGGTTGCACAAGATGATCTTAAAGATCATTAGTCAATTTCATGCCAGGCTTTCGGGCCTGGTGTCGATTCTGATTCAAACTCATGTGATTTCAAGTCTTTAAGAGCAAACGGTGGATGCCTTGGCATCTGGAGCCGAAGAAGGACGTAGCAATCTGCGATAAGCCTCGGGGAACTGATAAGCAAGTTTTGATCCGAGGGTGTCCGAATGGGGAAACCCCGCTGGGCGGCGTGCCGACCTAGTGACTCCCGCCTGAATATATAGGGCGGGTAGAGGGAACGTGGGGAAGTGAAACATCTCAGTACCCACAGGAAGAGAAAGCAACCGCGATTCCGTTAGTAGTGGCGAGCGAAACCGGATCAGGCTAAACCTAGCGTGTGTGATAGCCGGCAGGCGTTGCACGTTGGGGGTTGTGGGACTTTTCAGTCATCTCTGCCGAGGTGGCGGCGTTACAAGAAGGTATAGACGAACGGTCTTGAAAGGCCGGTCATAGAGGGTGCCAACCCCGTAGTCGAAATGCCTCTCTTGGCGCGAAGAGTATCCCAAGTAGCACGGGGCCCGTGAAATCCCGTGTGAATCTGTCAGGACCACCTGATAAGCCTAAATACTCCCAGATGACCGATAGCGGACAAGTACCGTGAGGGAAAGGTGAAAAGTACCCCGGGAGGGGAGTGAAATAGTACCTGAAACCGTTTGCTTACAAACCGTTGGAGCAGCCTTAGTAGCTGTGACAGCGTGCCTTTTGAAGAATGAGCCTGCGAGTTAGCGATATGTGGCGAGGTTAACCCGTGTGGGGTAGCCGTAGCGAAAGCGAGTCTGAATAGGGCGATTCAGTCGCATGTCCTAGACCCGAAGCGAAGTGATCTATCCATGGCCAGGTTGAAGCGACGGTAAGACGTCGTGGAGGACCGAACCCACTTAGGTTGAAAACTGAGGGGATGAGCTGTGGATAGGGGTGAAAGGCCAATCAAACTTCGTGATAGCTGGTTCTCTCCGAAATGCATTTAGGTGCAGCGTTGCGTGTTTCTTGCCGGAGGTAGAGCTACTGGATGGCCGATGGGCCCTACAAGGTTACTGACGTCAGCCAAACTCCGAATGCCGGTAAGTGAGAGCGCAGCAGTGAGACTGTGGGGGATAAGCTTCATAGTCGAGAGGGAAACAACCCAGACCACCAACTAAGGTCCCAAAGCGCGTGCTAAGTGGGAAAGGATGTGGAGTTGCCTTGACAACCAGGAGGTTGGCTTAGAAGCAGCCACCCTTGAAAGAGTGCGTAATAGCTCACTGGTCAAGTGATTCCGCGCCGACAATGTAACGGGGCTCAAGCACGCCACCGAAGTTGTGGCATTGACATTATTGGTAGGCCTTCGTGGTCCAGCCGTGTTGATGGGTAGGAGAGCGTCGTGTGGCCAGCGAAGCGGCGGTGTAAACCAGCCGTGGAGGCTACACGAGTGAGAATGCAGGCATGAGTAGCGAAAGACGTGTGAGAAACACGTCCTCCGAAAGACCAAGGGTTCCAGGGTCAAGCTAATCTTCCCTGGGTAAGTCGGGACCTAAGGCGAGGCCGACAGGCGTAGTCGATGGACAACGGGTTGATATTCCCGTACCGGCGAAGAACCGCCCAAGCTAATCCAGTAGTGCTAAGTGTCTGAATCCCACTGACGGATCCCTTCGGGGTGAAGCGTTGGGCCTAGCGCACGACCCCATTCTGGTGCGGTTAGCGTATTAACAGGTGTGACGCAGGAAGGTAGTCCAAGCCAGGCGATGGTTGTCCTGGTGCAAGTGCGTAGGCCGAACGGTAGGCAAATCCGCCGTTCACATAGGCTGAGACACGATGCGGATAAAAAGTGGATGATCCTATGCTGCCAAGAAAAGCATCGACGCGAGGTTCTAGCCGCCCGTACCCCAAACCGACTCAGGTGGTCAGGTAGAGAATACCAAGGAGATCGAGAGAATCGTGGTTAAGGAACTCGGCAAAATGCCCCCGTAACTTCGGGAGAAGGGGGGCCTTCGACGTATTAGGACTTGCTCCGAAAGCGTTTGGAGGCCGCAGAGACTAGTGGGTAGCGACTGTTTACTAAAAACACAGGTCCGTGCCAAGTCGCAAGACGATGTATACGGACTGACGCCTGCCCGGTGCTGGAAGGTTAAGAGGACCGGTTAGCCGCAAGGCGAAGCTGAGAATTTAAGCCCCAGTAAACGGCGGTGGTAACTATAACCATCCTAAGGTAGCGAAATTCCTTGTCGGGTAAGTTCCGACCTGCACGAATGGCGTAACGACTTCCCAACTGTCTCAACCGCGAACTCGGCGAAATTGCATTACGAGTAAAGATGCTCGTTACGCGCAGCAGGACGGAAAGACCCCGTGACCTTTACTACAGCTTGGTATTGGTGTTCGGTGTGGCTTGTGTAGGATAGGTGGGAGACTTTGAAGCATGGACGCCAGTTCATGTGGAGTCATTGTTGAAATACCACTCTGGTCACTCTGGATATCTAACTTCGAACCGTAATCCGGTTCAGGGACAGTGCCTGGTGGGTAGTTTAACTGGGGCGGTTGCCTCCCAAAAAGTAACGGAGGCGCCCAAAGGTTCCCTCAACCTGGTTGGTAATCAGGTGTCGAGTGTAAGTGCACAAGGGAGCTTGACTGTGAGACTGACAGGTCGAGCAGGGACGAAAGTCGGGACTAGTGATCCGGCAGTGGCTTGTGGAAGCGCTGTCGCTCAACGGATAAAAGGTACCTCGGGGATAACAGGCTGATCTTGCCCAAGAGTCCATATCGACGGCATGGTTTGGCACCTCGATGTCGGCTCGTCGCATCCTGGGGCTGGAGTAGGTCCCAAGGGTTGGGCTGTTCGCCCATTAAAGCGGTACGCGAGCTGGGTTTAGAACGTCGTGAGACAGTTCGGTCCCTATCCGCTGCGCGCGTAGGAAATTTGAGAGGATCTGACCCTAGTACGAGAGGACCGGGTTGGACGAACCTCTGGTGTGTCAGTTGTTCCGCCAGGAGCACCGCTGATTAGCTACGTTCGGGATGGATAACCGCTGAAAGCATCTAAGCGGGAAGCCGGCCTCAAGATGAGATTTCCATACCTTCGGGTGAGAGGCTCCCAGCCAGACTACTGGGTTGATAGGCCAGATGTGGAAGTGCAGTAATGCATGCAGCTGACTGGTACTAATAAGCCGATGACTTGATAACACACCGTTTGTTGGTGCTACGCGTCCACTGAGTGGTTCTCGATGTACGGTCGAGAACCGCATAACAACAATGACTTTGTTATGTGTTTGATTGAAACATCAATAGTGTTTCGGCGGCCATAGCGTGAGGGAAACGCCCGGTTACATTCCGAACCCGGAAGCTAAGCCTCACAGCGCCGATGGTACTGCAGGGGGGACCCTGTGGGAGAGTAGGACACCGCCGGACTTCTTTTAAG
>NZ_JBBCRA010000008.1:0-846 GCF_037149655.1 Microbacterium sp. USHLN272
TGAGGGAAACGCCCGGTTACATTCCGAACCCGGAAGCTAAGCCTCACAGCGCCGATGGTACTGCAGGGGGGACCCTGTGGGAGAGTAGGACACCGCCGGACTTCTTTTAAGTAAAATGGCCACCCAATGCTGGGTGGCCATTTTGCGTTTACAGGGATAGGAATCATCATGCCGGAAGACGACCAGCGCCGCCCGCGTCGCGACAACGACCGCGGAGCCCGCAACGAGCGCCCTTCCGGCGGACGACCGAACTATCGCGAAGGCGGCCAGCGCCGCGAGGGCGGCTATAACCGCGATGGTGGTGCTGCTCCGCGTCGCGAGGGTGGCTACAACCGCGACGGTGGCTCCGCGCCCCGTCGTGAGGGTGGCTACAACCGTGATGGTGGTGCTCCGCGCCGCGAGGGTGGCTATAACCGCGATGGTGGTTCTGCTCCGCGTCGTGAGGGCGGCTATAACCGCGATGGTGGTTCTGCTCCGCGTCGTGAGGGCGGCTATAACCGCGACGGTGGTTCTGCTCCGCGTCGTGAGGGTGGCTACAACCGTGAGGGTGGTGCTCCGCGCCGTGAAGGTGGCTACAACCGCGACGGTGGCTCCGCGCCGCGTCGCGAGGGTGGCTACAACCGCGACGGTGGCTCCGCGCCGCGTCGCGAGGGTGGCTACAACCGCGATGGTGGTTCTGCTCCGCGTCGTGAGGGCGGTTACAACCGTGATGGTGGTTCTCCTCGTCGCGATGGCGGTGCCCCGCGCCGTGAAGGTGGGTACAACCGCGACGGTGGTGCCCCGCGCCGTGAAGGTGGGTACAACCGCGACGGTGGTGCCCCGCGCCGTGAAGGTGGGTACAACCGC
>NZ_JBBCRA010000009.1:0-647 GCF_037149655.1 Microbacterium sp. USHLN272
TGCAACGCATCTGGGACGCGTACCTGAACCCGAAAGTCGACGGGCCGCCCGTCCCCGCGACCCCGCTCCCGGATGCGGGCATGGCCAGTGGGGTGCGGTTCGTCCCATCCGCTGAGCGAGCGACGATGGGCTCGGTCGATGACGCCCTGCTCGGTGAACCGCTTCCCCGGCTCGACGGCGACGCACTGCCGTCCGACGACGCCCTCCCGTCGGGTGATCCCAGCGGCATGGTCGATGGGCGGTCCCGGGCGCAGAAGCAGCACGATGCCCTCGCTGCCGTACTCGGGATCGCCGCCCGCCACAGTGACATGCCCTCCCTCGGCGGTGCCGCCCCGACCCTCGTCGTGTCCGTGACTGCGGAGGACTACGCGTCCGGGCGGGGATGGGCGCACGTCGACGGCATCGACGCCCCGGTGTCGCTGACCACCGCCCGGCATACGGCGTGCGGTGGCAGCATTCAACGCGTCACCTCCGACCCCACCGGGCGCATCATCGGCATCGACTCCACCGACCGGGTGTTCACCGCCCACCAACGTCGCGCGATCACCCTCCGTGACCGCGAGTGCCTCATCCCCGGCTGCCACGTCCCCGCCGCCTGGTGCGAGATCCACCACGTCACAGAACACTCCCGCGGCGGACCCACCCAC
>NZ_JBBCRA010000010.1:0-201 GCF_037149655.1 Microbacterium sp. USHLN272
CGGGGTGTTCGCCAGCGTTGGTGGGGGTCCCACCAGGCGGGTCCGCGGACGTGGGGTGTGCCGTTGTGCATACGTATCTCCCAGCCGGAGGTGTCGAGGGTGCGGTGGTGGTGCCAGCAGAGGGTGACGCCGTTGTCGGTGTGGGTGGGTCCGCCGCGGGAGTGTTCTGTGACGTGGTGGATCTCGCACCAGGCGGCGGGG